>PNNH01000038.1 GCA_013824165.1 Methylibium sp.
GTATCTCGAGAATATGCGAAACTTATCCCACGCGGAGTGGTAGTTCAGTTGGTTAGAATACCGGCCTGTCACGCCGGGGGTCGCGGGTTCGAGCCCCGTCCACTCCGCCAAAAAACAAGGAAACCCCTGGTGCGTATGCCCCAGGGGTTTTTTCTTTGCCAGGCAAAGATACTGTGAGCCCGCCGGATCTGTTATCTCAAGTGAACTCGCTGATATTGGCTATTGCCTGCACAAATAAGCTCAGGCGTGGCAGCCGTACAGGTGTTGGCGTCGTTCGCTGAAGTGCCACCAAGGCCTTGGCGGCCCACCGGCCATGAAGTCAACTGCCGCCATCAAGGTGTCGAGCATGCAGGGGTCCTGGCGCTGGCCGCTCAGGCGGCACAAGCGCTGGTACAGCGCATAAGGATCGTGTCGACGCAGATCCTTGGGTCGAACAACGCCCAGCGCGCGCAGATCGGCGGCGACAGCGGGCCCGACATTCGGGATCTGCTCCAGGGTGAAGCACTCTTCGAAATGGCGCGCCTTCATGTCAGCCTCCGAACTCAGCGCGAATCAGTCCCACGGCCAGGCCTTCGATGCTGAAGTCGTCGCCTGCATTGACCAGAATGGGCTTGAAGTCCGCGTTTTCGGGCAGCAGCGCGATGCCGTCCCGGCTGCGCTTGTAGCGCTTCACAGTCACTTCGTCGCCGATCCGCGCGACGACGATCTGGCCGTTCTTGGCCTCCCTGGCTTGCTGAACCGCGAGCAAGTCGCCATCCATGATGCCGATGTCCTTCATGCTCATGCCGCGGACCTTCAGCAGAAAGTCAGGCCGGCGCGCGAACATACCGGCCTCAACCGTGTAGGTCTGCTCGACATGCTCCTGCGCAAGAATGGGCTGGCCTGCGGCGACGCGCCCGACCAAGGGGAGGGTCAGTTGGGCAATGCCAGGCATGGGCAGTGTGAACTGCTGATTGGCAGCTTCACGCGCGAGCCGCGCCTGATGCACCGACTTCAATGTGTCAGACTTCAGCCGGATGCCGCGTGAGGTGCCGCCGACCAGTTCTATGGCGCCCTTGCGCGCCAGAGCTTGCAGGTGCTCCTCTGCTGCGTTGGCCGAGCGAAAGCCGAGTTCGGCGGCAATCTCGGCCCGCGTTGGTGGGGCGCCGGTGCGCTCTATCGCCTCGCGCACCAGATCAAGGATCTGCTGCTGCCGGGCGGTCAATCGGATTTCGCTGATGGGCTGATCGTCCACAAACACCTCGCTGACACCCAAGCTATGGGCGATGCCTGAGTATATATCCAGTATCTGTATGCTCATCCAGTATTTTGATCGGGAGACTTCATGCTTGTGATTCTTGGGACCGGCGGCACCATTGCCGGCCAGGCAGCCGACGCTGCAGACAATGTGGGCTACAAAGCCGGCCAGTTGGCCGTGGAGCAGTTGATTCAGGCTGTTCCGTCGCTGAGAACCTATCCGCTGGAGTGCGAGCAAGTCGCCCAGTTGGACAGCAAGGACATGGACTTCGCGACTTGGCAGCGCTTGGCTCGGGCAGTGGCAGGGCACTTGGCTCGTCCGGAGGTGCAGGGGCTGGTGATCACCCATGGCACGGACACGCTGGAGGAGACGGCCTTCTTTCTGCAACGTCTGCTGGCGCCGACAAAGCCGGTCGTGCTGACGGCCTCGATGCGTCCGGCCACCGCTTTGGTGGCAGACGGGCCGCAGAACTTGCTGGACGCGGTTCGTGTTGCGTCCTTGCCTTCAGCCCGCGGCGTCGTGACCGTGGTTGCCGGCAAGGTGTACGGGCCCGAGCAGGTTCGCAAGGTGCACAGCTACCGGCTGGATGCCTTCGCTTCGAGTGACGGTGGGCAGCTTGCCCTGGTCGAGGAGGGGATGGTTCGCCTGACCGGTGCCTGGCCGGCCGACGAAGCAGCTTTGGGCGTGGCCAGCATTGACCGGCCTGCCGAGCTGTGGCCGCGCGTGCAGATCGTCTGGAACCATGTCGGCGCCGATGGCAGCGTGGTCGATGCGCTGCTGGCGCAGGGCGTCGACGGCATCGTCGTGGCGGCCACTGGCAATGGCACGCTGTCTGCAGGCCTGGAGGCCGCCTTGCGGCGTGCCAGTGCAGAAGGGGTCGCGGTGGTGATCGGCACGCGCTGTGACTCAGGCGCCGTGATTGCGGCGCCGAACACTCAAGCGCCCTGGCGCACCGCCGGGGCGCTGAGTCCAGTCAAGGCGCGCATTGAGTTGCTGCTCGCCCTGCTGGACGCCTGACGGCTCAGGCGAGCGTCAGTGTGACGTCGATGTTGCCACGGGTGGCGTTCGAGTAGGGGCAGACCTGATGTGCGGTATCCACCAGGTCCTGGGCGACCGCGCGGTCGACGCCAGGCAGGGAAATGCTCATTGCCACCTGGATGCCGAAGCCGCTCGGGATCGGGCCGATGCCCACATCCGCGGTGATCGACACATCGCCTGGCAGGGCCACCTTCTTCATCATCGCCACATGCTTGAGCGCGCCGATGAAGCAGGCCGAGTAGCCGGCTGCGAACAACTGCTCGGGATTCGTGCCGTTGCCGCCTGGACCGCCCAGCTCTTTAGGCGTGCTCAGTGTGAGGTTGAGTGCACCATCCGAGCTGGACGCGCTGCCTTGTCGGCCGCCGGTTGAAGTGGCGCGGGCGGTGTAGAGGACTTTGTCGAGGGCCATGTTCTAACTCCTGTGAGTGGGTGGGGTGGTGTATCAGCGCTGCGGAGCTGCGGCATCAATGAGTTGCTGCCGCAACTGCTGCAGTCGCTGGGTCAGGGAGCTCAGTTCTTCAAGTGAGCAGGCGCTGGCGCAGGCCAGCTTCGCCGGAATG
This sequence comes from Methylibium sp., assembly GCA_013824165.1. Lineage (GTDB taxonomy): Bacteria > Pseudomonadota > Gammaproteobacteria > Burkholderiales > Burkholderiaceae_C > JACDQM01. The sequence goes on from PNNH01000038.1 coordinate 2,836, forward strand.
GGCAAGGCCTGCTGCTTCATGGCCAGGCCTTGCTCGGTGAGAAACACATGCACGCGCCGTTCATCCTCGGCGGCGCGTTGGCGGGATATCAGCTGCGCAGCCTCCATGCGCTTGAGCAGCGGGGTCAAGGTGCCGGAGTCGAGCGATAGGCGCTCGCCTAGCGTCGACACGCTCGGTCCGTCCTGTTCCCACAGCACCAGCAGCACCAGATACTGCGGATAGGTCAGGCCAAGCGGTTCAAGCAAAGGCTTGTAGAGCTTGGTCATCGCCAATGAGCTTGAATACAGGGCGAAGCACAGCTGTCGGTCCAGCCGCAGCCAGTCGGCGCTGGCGTCGCGGGCGGGATCGGGCTGGGTCTTGGTGCGTGGCATGGGCATTAATGTATGATGCAATTCAATTGCACACAATCTAAAAGGGCTTTGAGCCCAGGAGCTTTGTATGAACCTGACGATCTCAAGCGTGCTGGTGGCCCTGGTCGCGGCACTGCATGTCTACATCATGGTGCTGGAGATGTTTCTTTGGACGACGCCGCGTGGCCGGCGCGCGTTCGGGCTGACACCTGAGTTTGCCGAGGCCAGCAAGGTGCTGGCCGCCAACCAGGGGCTCTACAACGGCTTTCTGGCCGCCGGCCTGCTGTGGGGGCTGTTGCGCGGCGACCTTGCGACGCAACTCTTTTTCCTGGGCTGCGTACTCGTGGCCGGCCTCTACGGCGCAGCCACGGCCAGCCGCAAGATCCTGTTCGTGCAGGCGGTACCGGCGGCGATCAGCATCGCCGCCGTGCTGCTGAGCTGACCGGGCTCAGGCCCCAGCCTGGATTGCGTCGACCTGGGCGCTGAGCTCGAGCCAGCGCAGCTCGGCAGACTCAAGCTCATCGTGGATCGCCTTCAGCCGCTTGCCGAGCTCGGCGATGCGGGCTGCTGCAGCGCTACCGCTGGCGAGTTCGCCCTCGACAGCCGTGCGCTCGTCAGCCAGCTTGTTGAGCGTGGCGTCAATCTGCTCCATCTCTCGGCGCAAGGGCTTGGTCTGCTCGGCCAGCCGTTGCCTTGCCTGCCCGCTGGCCTTGCGGTCTTCGCGCTTGAACACGGGCGCTGGAGCGCTTGCCTCGACGACTGCAGCAAGCACTGGCTCGGCCACAGCAGTAGCAGCGACAGCAGCCGATGAAGTCGCCGGCAGCTTGGCCGCCTGACGCGCTGCTTCCTTGGCTTGCTTGGCAGCCTCCTTGGACTGGTCGAGCAGCCACTTCTGGTAGTCATCCAGATCGCCGTCGAAAGGCCCGACCTTGCCGTCGGTCACCAGCCAGAACTCATCGCAGACTTCGCGCAGCAGCGCGCGGTCGTGGCTGACCAGCATCACCGTGCCTTCGAACTCGTTGAGCGCCATCGACAGCGCCTCGCGGGTCTGCAGGTCCAGATGGTTGGTCGGCTCGTCCAGCAGCAGCAGGTTGGGGCGCTGCCAGACCAGCATGGCCAGCACCAGCCGCGCTTTTTCGCCGCCCGAGAGGCTGCCTACTGCCTGGTTGACCATATCGCCGACAAAGCGGAACTGGCCCAGGAAGTCGCGCAGCTCCTGCTCGCGGGCGCCGGGGCTGACTTCCTTGGCCAGGCGCACCATATGTGACAGCGGCCCCTCATCGGGGCGCAGCACATCCATCTCCTGCTGTGCGAAGTAGCCGATCGACAGGCCCTTGCCTTCGGTGATCTTGCCGCCCATGGCGCGCTGCATGCGCGCCACCGTCTTCACGACAGTGGACTTGCCCTGCCCGTTGGCGCCCAGGATGCCGATGCGCTGGCCGGCCAGCACCGAGCGGTCGATGCCGCGCACGATGATTTTGTCGCCTTCGGGCGTCGCGTAGCCGCAGGCCACCTCGTCGAACATCAGCATGGGGTTCGGCAGGCTGATGGGCTCGCGGAACTCGAAGGAGAAGTCCGAGGCGGTCAGCACCGGGGCCAGCCGCTCCATGCGTTCCAGCGCCTTCACGCGGCTCTGGGCCTGCTTGGCCTTGCTGGCCTTGGCCTTGAAGCGGTCGATGAACTTCTGCAGATGCTGCATGCGGTCCTGCTGCTTTTCGAAGGCGGCCTGCTGCAAGACCATGCGCTCGGCGCGCATCGCTTCAAACGCGGTGTAGTTGCCGCCGTAGCGCATCAGCTTGGCCTCGTCCAGGTGCAGGGTCACCTTGGTGATCGCATCGAGGAACTCGCGGTCGTGGCTGATGATGATCAACGTGCCGTCATAACGCTGCAGCCAGGCTTCCAGCCAGACCAGGGCGTCCAGGTCCAGGTGGTTGGTAGGCTCGTCCAGCAGCATCAGGTCAGCCGGGCACATCAGTGCGCGGGCCAGCTGCAGGCGCATGCGCCAGCCGCCCGAGAAGCTGTTCACCGGCGCATCGACCTGCGCCCCCTTGAAGCCCAGACCCATCAGGAGTGCCTGGGCGCGCGGACGCGCATCGAAGGCGCCAGCATCCATCAGCAGGCCGTGCGCATCGGCCATCGCGTGGCCGTCCTCGGCGGCTTCGGCCTCTTCCAGCGCCTTGCGGGCCGCCATCAGCCGGGTGTCGCCTTCCAGCACATAGTCGGTCGCCGGCATCTCGGTCTCCGGCATGTTCTGCGCCACCTCGCCCACGGCCCATTGGCGGGGGATCTCCACCTCGCCCTTATCGCTTTGTAGGCGGTCGGTCAGCAGCGCGAACAGGCTGGACTTGCCCGCACCGTTGCGCCCCACCAGGCCGACCTTCTCGCCAGGCTGAAGCGTGACGCTCGCGTCATCGAGAACAATTTTGGTGCCGCGGCGCAGCGTGATATTGCGCAGCGTGATCATGCGGCGGAGCTCCGGCTCAGCGCTTCCTGGGTCATCAACAACACTTGGTCTTCTCCGGCCGATGTCTCCATCCAGGCCACTTCTAGATTTGGGAATGCGGCCTCGAAGAAGGCGCGCTCATTGCCGATTTCCAACACCAGCACGCCGTGCGGTGACAGATGCTGTGGTGCCTCCGCCAGCAGGCGACGCACGAAGTCCATGCCATCGGCACCGCCGGCCAACGCCAGCTGCGGTTCGGCCAGGTATTCCTGCGGCAGCACAGCCATCGACTGGCTGTTGACATAGGGGGGATTACACAGGATCAGGTCATAGCGACCTTGTGCTGGCGCCAGGCCGTCGCCCTGCAGCAGGCGGATGCGCTCGCCCAGGCTGTGCTTGTCCACATTGATCCGCGCCACCGCCAGCGCATCGGCGCTCAGATCGATCGCGTCCACCTGCACCTCGGGCCAGGCCATCGCCGCCAGCACGGCCAGACTGCCGTTTCCGGTGCACAGGTCCAGCACACGGTGGGTCTGCTCAGACAGCCAGGGATCGATGCTGGCATCGGCGATCAGCTCGGCGATGAAGCTGCGCGGCACGATGGCGCGCTCGTCGACGTAGAAGGGCACGCCCTGCAACCAGGCTTCGCGGGTCAGATAGGCGGCCGGCTTGCGCGTGGCGATGCGCTCGCCGACCAGCGTTTCGATTTCGGCCTGCTGCGCCGGGCTCAGCGCAAGCTCGGCATGCTCGTCCAGGCTGTCCAGCGGCAGCTTCAGCTGCCACAGCACCAGCCAGGCCGCTTCGTCGAAGGCATTGCTGGTGCCATGCCCAAAAGAAACGCCCGCCTCGTTCAGGCGGGCGGCTTGGTGTTCGATGCAGGCTAGAAGGTTCATCAAATCGAAGGCTTACAAGATCTTCACACCGCTGCAATTGGCGCCAGCCCAACATGTCGGTGTCAATCGCTGAGATTCTCCGAGGCGCTGCACTGCGCCTCAGCCATGGAGGGGTGATGCGCTCGGTCGTCCACTCCGACGACTACCCTGCGCAGCCCGTTCAAATTGGTCAGGCGCGCTTTCTCCGGGCGGGATTGTCGCGCATGCCTGTCTCAGGTCGTGAAATCTTGCGTCTTCGCTTCCAGCCGGCTTTCGTGGCCCTGTGAAGGTCTGGCCTGCCGCCCGATGGCTTGAGCCGCCTATCGCTTGGTCATCAGCTCGTTCTTGACGCTGCTCGCGCCCTCGGTGGCGCGGGCAATCTTGGCCGCTTGCTCGATCTGCCCTGGGTTGTCGACGAACCCGGTCAGCTGCACCTCTCCTTTGTAGGTGAGGACACTGATGTCGAAGCTCTTGACGTCAGGATCGGTCAGCAAGGCGGCCTTGACGCGGCCGGTCACGGTGGCGTCGTCGATCTTCGTGCCCACGGTGCTGGCCGAGCCTTTGAGGGAGACGCCGTTCTCTACCGCGGTCACACCCGTCACGCTGCGCGCTGCAGCGAGCGCTTGGTCGATCTGGCTCTGGTTCTCAACAAAGCCGCTGAGTTGAACCACGCCTTTGCGGGATTCAACTTGCAGATCCAGGCTGTTGATGGTCGGGTTGGCCAGCAGAGCCGATTTGACGCTGGCGGTGATGACTGCGTCATCCACCTGGGTGCCCAGGGTGATGGGCGGCGGCGGTGTGGGGGTCGGCGCAGCTTCGGGCGTCTTGTTGCAGGCGACCAGCAGGCTCGTGCTGATCGCGCTGAGGGCCAGGGCCGACAGCAGGCGTGAAGTCTTTGTTCTCATGGGATGGGTGCTCCGGTACGTGAAAGAAATTTGGGTGGTGCCCAAGGCGCTGCGCTGGGCTGGGCCTTGTTGAAACATCCGGGCTCGTGCATCAGACGCCCCAGGTCACATCGACGGCGGCAGCTTGCGCGGTCCTGAGCATCTGTAGCAGTGGCCAGCTGCGCTGGTGCAAGCCCACGCCACCATTGGGTTCGGCGGGGGTGCTGGCTGAAGCGGCAGCATCGGCCGCCTGGGCGTGGTGGCGCTGAATTGCACCGATGGCGCACACAATCGCGTCAATCGCCGCTGACAGCGCTGTCGTTTCGATGATGCCTTTGGCGGCAGGATCCCTGCCGATGATGCGCAGCATTTCATCTCCATCGGCCTTCAGCATCAGCACATCGCTGCTCTCAGGGCACTTGAAGGTGTAGGTCATGGTCGTCGCGAGGCTTCTCAATTGGCAGAACGCCGGTCGGCGCGAGGCCGGCCGGACCCCTGAATGGGCGCAGCGGCGGCACGGCGCACCGGCGCCGCAGACCAGGGACAGCAGCGCGTCCCCGGCCCTGTCGCATTACTTGCTGACCGCGTCCTTGACGACTTCCTTGATGTCGCCGACGGCCTTTTGCGCTTCTCCCTCTACCTGCTTCTTGATGCCCTTGACCTGCTGCTCATGGCTGCCGAGCACCTTGCCGGTGGTCTGCTGCACCTTGCCTGCGGCTTGCTTGATCGTGCCCTTGACTTGATCCTTGTTCATGCTTTTTCCTTTGCGTTGAAATTGAAATTTCAGTCCGGTTCGCGTCCTGCGGGGAGAACGCTTACTCGGTCGAGTAGGCGGTGCCGTAGAACTTGTGCACGCCGCTGGCCCAAGTCCGGTCCGACATCGCGGGCCAACGGCCCTTGTCGAAGCCGGGCGCATCCTTCAGCGCTTCCTTCGGGACATTCAGCGTGAAACGCTTGTTCGAGGTGTCCAGCGTGAGTGCCGTCCACGGAACGGCGAACAGCTTGTCGCCCATGCCCAGCAGTCCGCCGAACGACAGCACCGCGTAGGCGATCTTTCCGGAGGCCATGTCGATCATCAGTTCCTTGATGTCGCCGAGGTCCTCACCATCCTTGTTGTAGACATCGTTGCCGAGCAAGGTGTCTGCACCCATCAGCGCCGGGCCGGGGCCTGAGGCGCTGTCGGCGTACATGCCGAAGTTGTCGCGTGTGACGTAGTTGGTATGCATGTTCGTTCCTTGGTGTGAAGAGTGGGTCAGGGACCCTTGGCGCCAGCTCCACGGGTGAGGGCAGCATGGAGTCCTTGAATGTGCGCACCAGGCGGTTCAAGCCCTGCGAGCACAGTGCAGACCATAGGTTGCGGCGAAGGCGCGGTCTGTGCGCGAGCGAACGTAGGAATCAGCCGTTGTGCTAGGTAGTTAGGGGGGTGATTCAGTCGGGTGTGCCAGCGCACAGACACTGATCGCCGGCGCTGCCACGCTGGCGTGTCTTTCCTCTGTCGGAGGTTTCTCCATGAGCCACAGTCCTGCGCCTGTCATGCCTGTCCCGCTTCGCTTGCTTCGCAAGCTCAGGATATGGATCAGTGCTTGGAGCGAGATGCCGCCAGCGCCTGAGGAAGGTCCCGCCGAGGGCAGCGGGGCGAGCCGGCATTCCTACGGCGCCGTGCGCATTCTGGTGGCCGATGACAACCCGATGAACCTGATGATGATCTCGGCAATGCTGGAGTCTCGAGGCATCGTGCCCGTACTGGCCGCCGATGGCGCCGAAGCCGTGGCGCTCGCGCGTGAGCAGCTATTCGACCTCGTGCTGATGGATCTGCAGATGCCCATCCTTGACGGGCTTGACGCGACCTCCGCCATCCGACGCTTCGAGGCCGGTCTGGCGCGGCCCGCCGTGCCGGTCGTCGCCTACTCCGGCACCCTGCCGCGTGGGGGAGGGCTTGAGAAGCATGGGATGAGCGGCGTTCTGAACAAGCCGTGTGCGGAGCAGGAACTCGATGACTGCCTGGTCCGATGGTGTCCAAGCTATCGCGCGGCCCCTAAGCTGCAGGGTGCCGCTCAAGCCGGCAAGGGATGGCAGATCGCCCACGGCAATCTGGGCTGAGGCTGCATCGCGCGCCTGCGACCTTGATCTTTCCGCCCATGCCGGGCGGCAGCACTCATCACCTGGATGATGGGCGCAGGTCGTGCTCGCGCAGCATGATGGGTTCAGAAGAACCGGCCTCCCACCGGCGTCGCACAGCCGCCTCGATTTCCGGCGCATGGGACCGGTAGGTGTCCATGGGCTCATCGGTGTTGCTGTGGGCACAGTAGCTGTAGTGCAGCACGGCGCGGGCGATGCTGGCGCCGATCCACTGCTGGTCCACCAGGACCCAGAAGCGCACGGCTTCCGAGGGCTGGTGGAAGTAGGCGTCCGGCTTCAACTGTGACTCCATGGCTGTTGCGCACAGTGAGCAGCCGGGCCGTAGCCCGGCCTTGCGCGACGCCCGATTTCAGAGATCACGTTTGCCAACATTGAACCAGGCATCGCTAGCGCGGCGCTGCCACTCTGCCAGCTGATGCTCCACCTCCTCCTTGGCCAGGCCATAGCGTTCCTGGATCTTGCCGGCGAGCTGCTCGCGACGGCCGGCCACGACGTCGAGATCGTCGTCGCTCAGCTTGCCCCATTGCTCCTTCACTTTGCCGGCGGCCTGTTTCCAATTGCCTTGGATCTGATCCCAGTTCATGGTGCTTCCTTTGCGTGGTGGTTGATGCCTGAATGCTGCCGCCGGGACGATGCGGCGTCGGTGCGCCAGCGCACCGACCGGCAGGCGCGATGCGACCAGGCTGGGCGCCAGTCCAAACCCAGGAGTCATCACCATGAAGACCACAAACGATCCGCGTGCTCTGCGCCCTCGCGCGCTGCTCTCGCTCGCCGCCCTGTCGCTGCTGGCTGCGGCCTGCGCCAGCGTGCCGGCGCCAACGGCCGAGATGGCAGTTTCTGAAGCTGCGCTCAACCATGCCCTCAGCGCCGGAGCGCTGGCAGGCGCCCCGGCAGAGATGGGCCTGGCGCGCGACAAGATGGCCCGTGCGCGCACCGCCTTGAGCGCCGGCGACCATGCACTGGCGCTGACGCTGGCGCGGCAGGCCCAGGCCGATGCCCGGCTGGCCGAGGCCAAGACCGAAGCCGCCAAGGCCGACAAGGCCGCCGCTGCGCTGCGCGAAGACAGCCGCGCCCTGCGCGAAGAGATGGACCGCAAGGCCAAGTGAGGCCGCTGCCGCGCGCCCACCCTGAAACATCCACAAGGAAAGACATGAACAAACACCGTTATCACACCCTGGCGCTGATGGCTTCGGCCACGCTCGCCACCCTGTCCGCCTGCAGCACCGTGCCGGCTGACAACCCCATGCTCAGCGAGGCCCGCAGCGATTACCGCATCGCCCAGGACACCCCGCAGGCGCGTGAATTCGCAGCCGCCGAGTTACGCGAGGCCGGGCTCGCACTGAATCTGGCCAACGAGGCCTGGGCGCGCGACGATGGCCGCGCACAGATCGACCATCTGGCCTACCTCGCCAAGCAGCAGATCGCGCTGAGCCAGGCACTCGGTCGCCAACGGGCGGCCGAACAAGCGGTGAGCCAGGCCAATGCGTTGCGCGACAAGCAGCGCCTGGTCGCACGCACCGACGAGGCCGATGCCGCCAAGGCCAGCGCCGATGCCGCGCAGCGCGAAGCGAAGGCGTCCCAGCAGCAGGCCGATGTTGCGCGGCAGCAGGCCGAGGCGGCCCGCCAGCAGGCGGGCGACAGCCAGGCCCGCAACGAGCAGCTTGAAGCCCAGCTGCGCGAGATGAACGCGCGCCAGACCGAACGCGGGCTGGTGATCACCATCGGCGACCTGCTGTTCGACACCAACCAGGCGGTACTCAAGCCCGAAGGCCTGCGCGGCATCGACAAGCTGGTGGACTTCATGAAGCAGCATCCACAGCGCCAAGCCCTGGTGGAAGGCTTCACCGACAGCATCGGCGGCGAGGCGGCCAATCAGGGCCTGTCAGGTCGGCGCGCGGATGCTGTGCGCCGCGCGCTGCTGGAGCAGGGGCTCGGTGCCGGGCGTGTCACCGCACGCGGCTACGGCGAGGCGCACCCGGTGGTCAGCAACGACAGCGCCGAGGGCCGGCAGTTGAACCGGCGTGTCGAGATCGTCGTGTCTGGCGACTCCGGTCTGATCCGCGCGCGCTAAGGCTGAAGCTTCAGGCCTGGGGCCTGTTAACACGACGGCAATGGGCCGCGAAGGTCCGTCCAGGCGGGCCAGTCTAGGCGCAGCGCGCCGCCCGCACTTGGTGTGCGGGCCAGCGATGCAACGACGAGTGGCCCGCCTGGGCGAACCTTCCCGCAGGGTTGTGGCCAGAAATGCCGCAGGCGGCGGTGCAATTCCTCGCCGGGTGTCCAACCCGGCTGCGGTTTGCGCCTTGCCTGTGGCATTTCTGGCCAGCAACGCGACCCGTTGCCGTAGTGTTGATAGGCCCTAGTCCGCCAGCGCCATGACAAAGCTGCTGCGCAGTCCGAGCTCTGGCCACTCCAGCAGCTGACCCGGCCGCAGCAGCTGCGCCTGTTCCTCGGTGAGCAGAGCCGCCAGCAGGCTGGGTGTGGTGCGCACGAACACGAAGCGCATCAGCCGCCCTTCGCGGCGCAGGCTCAGCTCGGCGCGTTGCCAGGCAGGCGGCAGGCAGGGCTGGAAACTCAAGCTGCGGGCTTGCAGGCGCAGTCCGAACAGCGACTCAAGCGCCGCCCTGTGCATCCAGGCCGCCGCGCCCGTGTACCAGCTCCAGCCGCCGCGCCCGACATAGGGCGGCGCGCTGCAGATGTCGCCCGCCATCGCATAGGGCTCCAGCCCATAGACCGGACCTTGCCGCGGGTCGCGGCTGCGGTGCGCGGGACTGAGCATGCAGAAGTAGCGGTAGGCCAGCTCGGCGCCTTGTTTGGAGGACGGGCTTTGCCGCCCAAGCGCTGCCTGTGCCATCAAGGCCCAGATCGCACCATGCGAGTACTGGCCACCGTTTTCGCGTACGCCGGGCGGATAGGCCTGGATATACCCGGCGCTGGGTTCGGCATGCACCAGTGGCGGTGTCAGCAGGCGCAGCAGCCCGGCCTCGTGGTCGACCAGCTCCTGCTCCACCGCATCCATCGCCTGGCGTTGCCGCTCGGGTGAAGCCTGGCGCGAGAGTACGGCCCAGGCCTGCGCGATCAGGTCGATGCGCGCCTCGGCGTTGTGATTGCTGCCCAGGGGCTGGCCATCGTCGAAGAAGGCGCGGCGGTACCAGCGCCCATCCCAGGCCGGTCCCCGCAGCGCCACGGCCCAGCCTTGCGCCGCTTGCTGCCAGCGTTGCACACGCGCCAGGTCGCCGCGCGCCTGGGCCAGCGGCAGGAAGTCCGCCACCACGCGGGCCAGGAACCAGCCCAGCCAGACCGATTCGCCCCGGCCGCCATGGCCGACCCGGTTCATGCCGTCGTTCCAGTCGCCGCTGCCCATCAGCGGCAGGCCATGCGCGCCAACGCGCAGGCTGCGGTCGATGGCGCGCGCCGCGTGTTCATACAGGCTCGCGCCTTGCTCGCCGATGCGCGGCGTCTCGTAGATGTCCTCGGCGCCTTCAGGAATGGGGCTGCCTTCGATGAAGGGCAGCACCTCGTCGAGCACCGCAGCGTCGCCGCTGCAGCTCAGGTAGTGGCTGCAGGCATGCGGCAGCCACAGGAGATCATCGGAGAAATGCGTTCGAACGCCAGCGCCGCCGGGCTCATGCCACCAGTGCTGCACATCGCCCTCAGGGTACTGGCGAGAAGCGCAGCGCAGCAGCTGCTGGCGCAGCAGATCGGGCGCGGCCCAACTCAGCGCCAGCGTGTCCTGCAACTGGTCGCGGTAGCCGGTGGCGCCGCCCGCCTGGTAGAAGCCGGCCTTGGCCCAGAGCCGGCAGGACAGAGTCTGGTAGAGCAACCAGCGGTTGACCAGCGCATCGAACAGCGGATCCGGTGTGCTCACCGTGCTGGCGCCTAGCAGCAGGTCCCAGCGTTCGCGCACGTCCTCCTGGCGCGCCTCGGCGTCGACCATGGCGGCACGCAGCGCCAGCTGGCGCGCCGCTTCCGGGCTGTCGGCGTAACCCAGCAGGAACACTCGCTCCAGCGCCTCGCCGGGTGCCAGCTGCAGGCGGGTGGCCAGCGCGGCACAGGGATCCAGCCCGCCGCCCTGGGTCTGACCGAAGTGTTCGGGCAGCACCAACCGGCCGCGTGCGTCAAAGCACTCGCGCCGGTCACAGCTCCAGTCGGCGCTGTCCAGCGCGGCACCGCTGCGCCCGCCAGGCTCCACCAGTGCCAGGAAGGCGCAGCCCTGGCCGAGTCCGCCGGCCTGCTCCTGCTGGGTGGCCAGCAGCACGGTCAACCGGCCGTCCTGCGCCAGGCGCTGGCTGAACAGCGCCGTGTGCACGCTGGCGCGGTCGGCGCGGCTGGCCCCCATCAGCCATTCGGCGATGCCCACCAGGCGCAGGCGGCGGGTGTGGGGGCTGTCGTTGACGATACGCAGCCGCAGCTGCTTGACGCTGGACTGCGCGTCCACGCACCAGCTGGCGCTGACCGCCAGATCGCCCCGGCGATGCGTGATGCGCGTGTAGCCCTGGCCATGAACGACGTGATAACGGGTTCCGGCCGCACCCCAGGCCGAAGGGGTGACGCTCCAGGTCTCGCGGCTGTGCAGGTCTTGCAGCAGCCACCACTCGGAAGGCGGATCTGAAACCGGGTCGTTGGACCAGGCGGTCAGCTGGTTCATGCGGCTGTTGCGGGCCCAGCTGCCACCACCGCCGGCCTCGGACAGCAGGCAGCCGAAATCCGGGTTGGCCAGCACATTGATCCAGGGCCGCGGCGGCCTGCGATGTGTGCCGACCTCGAAGCTGTATTCGCTGCCATCCGCCGAAAAGGCGCCCGCGGCGATGGCTGCGGTTTGCGCTTGCGAGGGCAGTTCGCTGCAGTCGGTGCCCTGGCGGACCTCGCGCGCCAGTTCGTGCTGCGCCAGCCAGGCGCGCACATGCTGCGCCAGCGGCCGCCCATCGGCGCGCAGCTGTACGCGTGCCAGCTGCTGCAACGCGTCGAGCTCGGCCGCTGAAAGATCCTGGACCCGGAGCAAATGGAAGGCGGTGCTGCTGGTGCCGGGCAGCGCCGCGGCATCGGCCTGGTGGCGCTGGCGCAATGCCGCGATCTCGCGTTGGAGGGCCATTTCGTAGGAAGCGGCTTCCTCGTTGATGACCACCAGATCGCAGGGGACGCCCCCCCAGGACCACAGGCGCAGCCCCTGGTCCAGCGCGCGCAGCAGTCCGAGGCCGGGCAGGGTGCTGATGTGCACCAGCACCAGCGGCCGCTCGCCCGACAGACCGAAGCGCCACAGCAGGCGGCGGTCCCAGCCCGGGCCGGGCGGCGTGCGCTCGCTGCCCGGCGCCGGCGGGCGTGTCAGGGTTAGCAGCAAGGCGGTGCTGAGCGTCTGCACGGCGGCCAGGCTGTCCGGGCTGATGCGCAGCGCGCGCAAGCGGATACCGGCCAGCGTGGCCGACATCAGCGAGGCGCGCTCCACATGGCTGGGCTGGCGGTACTTGTCGATCACCGCGCGCAGCGTGGCACCATGCTCGGCCGCTGCGGTGGCGAAGGTCAGCAGCGCCTTGCCACGCGGCTCGATGCGCAGCGTCGCCGCCAGCACGCAGACCGGGTCCAGCCCGGTCACCAGCTCACCCTCGGTGAGCGCAACCAGGCTGCCTTGCGGCTGATGCACGGCGCGGTTGCGGCCCTGCCAGCGCTGGCGATCCAGCTGCACCTGCAGCGCCAGCACGGGCGGCTCACTGTGCGCCAGGAAGTGCGCGGCCTGCAGGCCCGGCTCGGCGGCCAGGCGCGGGCGGCGTTCGAACAGCAGCGCCTGCTGCTGCGGCAGGCCCTGGGCGCTCAGGAACATCTGGCTGAAGGCCGGATGCGCCTCGTCGGCACGCGTCAGCGCCAGCGTGGGCTCGAAGCAGGAGATCAGCTCCAGCTCGATTGGCTGGTCGCCGGAGTTGCGCAGCTCCACCTGGCGGAACTCGATGTCGTCTTCGGGGCTCACCCAGACCGTCAGCTCGCTGTGCAGCCCCGGCCAGTTGGCGCTCAGGCAGACCCGGTCGGCATGGAAGACACCGTGGTACTCGGCGCCGGCATCGGGCGCGGGATGCTGGGTCAGCGACACCAGCGCCTGGCTGCCGGCCAGACGCAGGAAGAAGAAGTGGCCGTGCGCGTCGCGCAGCGCATCGTCCCGCCAGCGGCTCAGATCCTGCTCGCCCCAGCGGCTCCAGCCGGCGCCATTGGCGCGCAGCGCGACGCGGTAGCGGCCGTTTGACAGCAGATGGCTGGGCTCCACCGCTGCCTGGCCGGGCGGCACCTCGTTGCGCAGGCTCGGTGCACTGCGCTGATGGGCCTGTGCCGCCAGGCTGGGTGGGGCGTAGAGGTTGGAGATCTCGCGCGGCGCCCGTTCATGCAGCAGCGAGGCCACCGCTTCTAAATGCGCGTTGGCCATGCCCCAGCGCTGGGCCACGCCGTCCAGCAACACATTGGCCAGTGCCACGATGCTCATGCCCTGGTGATGGGCCATGAAGGTAGCCACCGGCGTGAAGTCCTCGCCGAAGCTCTGGCGCTCCGGCGTGAAATCTAGCGCCTCGATGAAGCCATATCGGCCGCGTGCGCCCAGGCGCTCCAGCGCTGCGAAGTTGCTGCAGGCCGCCAATGGCGCGATCTGTGCCGCCAGCGCGGTGGCATAGGGCGCCACCACCAGCTCGGCTGCGGGCGTGCGCCGCAGCGCCAGGCGCGGAACTCCCTGCGGCGCGTATTGGTAGGCCAGGCTGAGGTCGCGGCCGGCATAGGCTGATTCCGAGATTCCCCAGGGCACACCCAGCCGCTCGGCGTAGTGCACCTGCTCCGTCAGCGCGGCGTCGCAGGCTTCGCGCAGCGCGCTGCCGGGTGGCTCGATCAGCACCAGCCCCGGCATCAGGTATTCGAACATCGAACCCGACCAGGAACGCAGGCCGGCGCGCGTGCCCACCGCATAGAACGGCCGGCCGAGTGCGGCCCAGTGGCGCACCGGCACGCTGCCGTTGGCGATGGCCAGCAGGCTACTCAGGCGCGATTCCGAGGCCAGCAGATCGTAGAAGCCCGAGTCCAGCTGTTGCTCGGCCACGCGAAATCCCAGATGCAGCAGATGCCGTTTTCGGTGGTACAGGAAGCTGAAGTCGGCCTGCAGGGCCAACTGCTCCAGGCTGCTGGCCAGTGCCAGCAGCGCCGCGCGGCAGCCGCTGATATCGACGCATTCATCGCGCGCGGCTGAGGCCTGCGTCGTGCGCAGATCCGCTAGGCACTGGCGCAGCTCGGTGCGCTCGGCCGGCTCCAGCCGGTTGCGCCGGGCCAGCAGCGGCAGTAGTCGGGCACGGCCGCGGGCCAGCGCGGCCTGGGCTGGTGCCGCATCCAGCGGATCGAGGGCCAGCGCCCGGCAGGCCTCGGCCACGGCCAGCAGATGGCCGCACAGATTGCCGCTGTCGACGCTGGACACATAGCGGGGCAGCAGCGGCAGGCCACTGAGGGTGTCGTACCAGTTCAGGAAATGGCCGCGATGGCGCTCCAGGCCGAGCAGGGTGGCCAGCGTGGCCTGCAGGCGATCCAGCAGCTCCTGCGTGCCGATCCAGCCGAACTGGCGCGCGCAGGCCACGCTCAGCAGGTACAGGCCGATATTGGTGGGCGAGCTGCGGTGGGCCAGCATGTCCATCGGCAGCACCTGCAGGTTGTCGGGCGGCAGGTGTCTATCCTCGGCGCTGACGCAGCGCTCGAAGTAGCGCCAGGTGTCGCGTGCCACATCGTGCAGATAGGTCTGTGCGGCAGGCGGCAGCTCGGCCGCTGCGCCACCGGCCGGTCGGCTGACCCACCATGTCCACAGCGGTGAGCCGGCCCACAGGCCGCATAGCAGCAGGCTCAGCGGATGAGCGTCGACGTTCCACAGCAGTGCCGCCAGCGGCAGCGCCAGCGCCGGCGTGCGGCGGTGCTGGCGCAGCAGCTCCGCCAGCCCGGTCTTGGCCGCGGCCTGCGCGGCGGCGGCGGTGGTCCATTGCAGCAGGTGGCGTCGGCTCACCGCCATGCGGTAGAGCGTGCGCAAGATTGCGTCGCCCGCCATCCAGGCCTGCTCCATCAGCTGCGCCAGATGCCACAGCCCCCCCAGCAGCACGCGCAGCAGATCGGTGAGGGCCTGTTTGTAGAAATGGCGCCGCGCCAGCTCGTCGCGGCCGGGCAGGAAGCCGGCCAGCGCGCCGATCAGCGGGCCGGCGAAGAACGCCATCAGCACCAGGCCGAGGGCCGCGCGGATCGACACGCCATGGCCCGCCAGCGCCATCAGCAGCAGGCCCAGTCCGGCCGGCGCCACCAGCGAGCGGCGCAGATTGTCGAATAGCTTCCAGCGGTTGATCGCGTTGAGCGGAAACTGGCGTGGCTGCAGTAGTAGCGGCAGCAGCTGCCAGTCGCCACGGGTCCAGCGGTGCACGCGCGCGGCGGCCACGTCGGCATGGAAGGGGGCATCCTCGATCAGCATCAGATCGGTGACGGCGGCGCAGCGCACCAGCGCGCCTTCCAGCAGGTCGTGGCTGAGGATGGCGTTTTCCGGCAGCCGGCCGGCCAGCACGCGCTGCAGCGTCTGCACATGCAGCAGGCCCTTGCCGCTGAAGCTGCCTTCGCCGAACAGATCCTGATAGACCTCGGAGCTGGCTGCGCTGTAGGGGTCGACGCCGCACTGGCCGGCGAACAGCCAGTGGAAGCGTGTCAGCTGCCCGGCCGCCGGCAGCGGCGTGACGACGCGCGGCTGCAGGATCGCATAGCCGCTGACGACACGCCGGCCGCTGGCGTCCAGACGCGGCTGGTTGTGCGGATGAGCGGCCACGCCGACCAGATCGCGCAGCCGGCCCGGCGGCAGTTCGGTGTCACTGTCCAGCGTCAGCAGGTAGCGGGTGTCGGCGGCGATGCGCGAGGCCTCGCCCAGATCGGTGAAAGCGCTCGCCTTGCCGGTGGCCAACGCTTCGATCAGCTGTTCAAGCTTGCCGCGCTTGCGCTCCCATCCCATCCAGCGCTGCTCGGTGGCACAAAAGCGCCGTTCGCGCTGCAGCAGGATGAAGCGCGGCGCGGCTTGCGCCCTTGCGTGGCCATACAGGCGGTTCAATTCGTGCACTGCCCGCAGCGCCTGCTTCAGCAAGGCGGCGTCAGCCGGCGTGTGCGCGCTGTCGGCATCGCTCCAGTCGGTGGCCAGTGCGAACTGGGCCTGCGGCTCCGGATTGGCCAGGTAGTGCAGCAGCAGGCGGCGCGCCAGCGCGTCGATGGCGGCCGGGTTGCTGAGCATGGCGGGGATCACCACCATCACCCGCTGCTCGGGCGGTATGCCCGTGGCCAGGGCCAGGCGCGGCAGATGGCGCGGCTGTACCGATTCGCTGATCAAGCGGTTGACCAAGGCCACCACCGCCTCCGAGGCCGGCAGCAGCAGCAGCATGGCGCCCGCCAGACCCATCCACCAGGGCGCTTGCGCCAGCCCCAGGCTTTCGTTGAGCAGCAGCCAGGCAGTCAGCGCCAGTGTGCCCAGCAGCAGCGCGCCGAGATACAGCGGCAGGCTGAGGTGGCGGCGCAGCGCTCGCCACAGCATGAAAGGGCTGTCATGCAGGCCAAGGCTGCGCAGCAGCGTGGCCCGGCCCTGGCCCAGCAGCCAGTAGCTCGACGCGGCCGGCGCGCCCAGCGGGTCGGGGGCCTGGGCCATCAGCGACTGCAGCACCCGGCCCACGGCCAGTTCGCTGCGGCCGCTGCGGCGCGCCAGGCGCTCGATGGCGTGCAGGGCCTGGTCGCGGGTCTGGATGTGCTCGGCCTCGAACAGCGGCGAGTCCAGCATCAGCTGCATCAGCGCGCTGCTGGCGGCAACGATCTCCGGCCAGTCCGCTTCGCCGATGATGCGCAGCGAGCCCACCGCATTGCTGACGCTGAGGTTGTCGGCCGTCTGGTCGGCGTTCAGCTGGGCCTGGGCGCTGGCCAGATCGGGCATCAGCCCCAGCAGCCAGGTCTGCAGCGCGGCATGGCGCGGGCCGCGCTGGTCCTGCATGCGCAGGCCCAGCTGGGCCAGGAAGGGGCGGCTCGCGCCGCGTCGGTTCAACAGCGCCAGCAGGGCGTCCAGCGTCGAGGTGCTGCAGGCCTGCTTGCGGTCGCAGCACAGATTGGCCAGCTCGAGCGCGGCCTTGTGCGTGGCCACACGTTCGGCCAGGCGCCGCAGGTTCTCCACTAGCACCACGCGCAAGGTGGTCGGCAGCGCCCAGATCTCGCTGAGGCTGAGCTCGCGCGTCTCCTGGTAGGCGGCCAGGAAGCGCACCAGCAGTTCTTCGTCGAAGGCGCCGTCGGTGTGCGCGACAAAGGCCCAGGCCACGCCATAGATGCGCGGCAGGCCGGCCAGCGGCTCTTCCAGCAGCACCGGCAGGCTGCGGAAGTAGCGCCGCGTCAGCCCGTCATGCACTTCCTTGAGCTGGGCCTCGATCAGGTGGGTGTTGTCGAGCAGCCATTCCGCGGCCGGGCTGATGTCGTGGCCGGCGGCCGCGTAGGCGCTGATATAGCGTTGGGTCCGGCGCAATGTCTCGATATTGCTGCGCAGGCGCGGATAAAAGCCGGCCTGGCGCCAGCTGGCTGCACCGGCGCCGTGGGTCTGGCCCAGGCTGCGGCCATGCTCGGCAAAGCGCTGCGGGCCGAAGATCTCCGAGCGTATCGGCGCCTGCAGCGCGCCGGCCGCGCCGTCCAGCAGTTCGGCCAGCGCTTGCGGCGCGTCGGGCAAGAGGCGCAGCAATGGGGAGGCGAGCATGCCTCAGAGGGCCAGGATCACGGCACCCAGCAGCAGGGCCAGCACGAGCGCGGTGGTGACGATTCGCGCCAGCAGGAAGCGGTGCACGGTCTCGGCCTTGCAGCGCAGATTGAACAGCCGCGCGTTCTTGCTGCGGCACGAGTGCAGGTGTTCGCCGAGCGCGTGCAGTTCCTGCGGCGAGGTTTCGACGCTGTCGCCGAAGGAGGAGGTGCTCCAGTGCGAGCCGGGTGCGGCTTTGCTGTTCATGATGGGCTCCGCCCGTGCGGCCTGGCGACCGAACGGAAAATGGTTGATAAGGCAAGGCGACGGCAGGCACGCCGCGCATGTCCGCAGCCTAGGCAGTTTGCGTTCGGCGCTCTGTGCGCTGTCGAACACAGGCGGCGCGTATAGTGGTCAAAAAAAAGCTTTTCGAGTCCGGGCCTGGTCTGCCGGCCCCGTCCGTGACATCGCAAGAACAGGAGGAACCCAGCCATGGCTGTCATCGCCGATTACAGGCAGAACCATCTGTTGCGCGCCCTGACCACCAGCGAGCAAGCGCACTGGCTGCCCCATCTGGAGCAGGTCGAAATGCCGCTAGGCATGGTGCTTTACGAGTCGGGCCGCACGCTCAGCCACGTTTTCTTCCCAATCACCTCCATCGTCTCCATCCTGTATGTGACCGAGAACGGCGCGTCGGCAGAGATCGCCGTGGTGGGCCATGACGGGATGGTGGGGATCTCCTTGTTCATGGGCGGCAACTCCACCCCCAACCGGGCGGTGGTGCAGAGCGCCGGCATCGGCTTCAGGCTGCCGGCTCAGCTGCTGAAGGACGAATTCAACCGCGCCGGGCCGGTGATGCATCTGCTGCTGCGCTACACGCAGGCTCTGATCACCCAGATGTCGCAGACCGCGGTCTGCAATCGCCACCACTCGCTGGACCAGCAGCTGTGCCGCTGGCTGCTGCTCAGCCTGGATCGGCTGCCCGGCAGGGAACTGGTGATGACGCAGGAGCTGATCGCCAATATGCTGGGCGTGCGGCGCGAGGGCGTGACCGAAAGCGCTCTGAAGCTGCAGGCGGCGGGCCTGATTCGTTATGCGCGCGGCCACATCACCGTGCTCGATCGACCCGGCCTGGAGGCGCGCAGCTGCGAGTGCTATGCGGTGGTCAAGAAGGAATACGACCGCCTACTGCCGCTGCTGAATCTGACCGGCTGCCCGGCGGGACCCCAGGGTGTCAGCGGCGCTGTGTGTGCTGGCCCACAGTGATGTGCGGGCGATGTGTGCAGACTCGGTGCATGTTCAGCTGCACCGGAGCGCCCAGTGGCCGCCAACGAGAATCATCTGATCGAGTGGCTGCCGCGCGCCGCGCGCCAGGCCTTGCTGGCGCTGTGCGAACCCGTTGAGTTGGCGCTGTCGAACACGCTCGGTGAGAGCAGTCAGCCGGCGCCGCAGGTGTACTTTCCGGTCGACGGCTTTGTTTCCTTGCTGACCGTCGTCGACCGGCATCCGGGGCTGGAGACCGCAATGGTGGGGCGTGAAGGCATGCTCGGCCATGAGCTGGCGCTGGGCCGCGCGCCGCCGGCACAGC
Source organism: Methylibium sp. (assembly GCA_013824165.1). Classification (GTDB taxonomy): domain Bacteria; phylum Pseudomonadota; class Gammaproteobacteria; order Burkholderiales; family Burkholderiaceae_C; genus JACDQM01. The sequence continues at coordinate 21,832 of PNNH01000038.1, forward strand.
GCGTGCTTGTGCAGAGTGGCGGGCGTGCCTGGCGCATCAGCGGGCCGGACTTCGTGCGGCTGCTCGGCGACGACGCCGCGCTGCGGCACTGCGTGGATCGCTATCTGTGCACCCAGCTGACACAGCTGGCCATCGCGTCAGCCTGCTTGCGCTTTCACCGCATCGGTCCGCGGCTGGCGCGCTGGCTGTTGATGGGCCAGGACCGCGCGCAAGCGGATAGTTTTCATGTCACCCATGAGTTGCTGGCGCAGATGCTGGGCGTGCGCCGGGTTGGCATCACCACAGCCGCGGGCGCCTTGCAGCGGGCCGGCATGATCGAATACCACCGCGGCATGCTGAGGGTGTGCGACCGCAGCGGCCTGGAGCTGAGCGCCTGCAGCTGCTATGCCGCCGATCAACAGGTCTACCAGCGCCTGCTGGGCTAAGTGGGCGGCCTGTCTGATTTGTGTGGGGCAGCGCACAGATTGCGACGATGGCGCTCGACATACTGCGTGCATTGACAGGGCATTGCCCCGAGGTTCTCGGGGCTGCCGTGCACAGCAGCAGGAAGGTCCCCTCCATGAGCAAGCATCAGCGTGGCAACAAGGAAGCTAACAAGCCCAAGCAGCCGCCGCCGGTGGCGCCCGTGATCGTGCCGGGCATTGCGGTGACCGCTAGCACGCCGGCCCCGCAGGCCAAGAAGCGTTGAGATCAGGCGCACGGCTGCCATCGGCCTGACCTTGCCTGCTTGAACGCGATGGGATTCAACCCCGGCTCAGGTCCTGCAGGCGCCGCGCGCGACGCTGGAGAGCCGGGTTCGGCGCGCGCGCTTCCGCATGGCGCCAACGGCAACACCCCGCCGGCCGCTCCGATGGATGCGGCGCTCACCGCCGCACGCGCGGCCGTCAGCTCCGGGGGCGACTGGGACATCCCGCTCGGCCATGTGGTGGAGCGGCTGAAGCGTCTGACGCAGCCGCAGCACTCGATAGCGTCGCAAACCGCACAGAGCGAGTTGCAAAGCTGCGCGCAGATGCTGGAGCAGCTGCGCGATGGCTTGTTGCTGGAGCAGGCCCGTATGCATGCGATGGAGTTGCAGGTGTTCGACACCCAGGTGGCACTGGCTCAGGCCCGTGCCGAGTTGCGCGGCACGCAGGACGGTGAGCGTCAGGCGCGCCATCAGGCACTGCACGACGGGCTGACCCAGCTGCCCAACCGCCGCTACTTTCTTGAACGACTGGGCCACGCGCTGGCGCATCGCGAGCCTGGACAGGCGCCCTTGGCCTTGCTCTATCTGGACCTCGACGAGTTCAAGCCCATCAACGACGAGCACGGACACCATGTCGGCGACGAGTTGCTGCGCATCGTGGCCACCAGGCTGAACCGCGTGGTGCGCAGCGAGGACATGATCAGCCGTCTTGGCGGCGACGAGTTCGCCTGCCTGCGTGCCAGCGGCTCGACGCGCAGCCAGCTGGAAGAATTGGCGGTCAAGCTGTTTGACGCGGTGGCTGCGCCGATGAAGATCGGACTGCTGCGCCTTGCGGTGCGCCCCAGCATCGGCATCGCGCTGTGCCCGGCCGACGGCGCCAGCGTGGCCGAATTGATCCGGCATGCCGATGCCGCGATGTACCGCGCCAAGCGCGAGCGCAGCCGCTACGCCTTCTTCAGTGATTGATTGACGCGGCCATGGCTCAAAGCCAGTAGGCCCACAGGCGCGCGAAGGCCTCCTTGACCCGCAGCAGGACCGGGCGCTGCCGCCACTGTGCCGGCGTGATCTCGTCCGACGCCGCCAGATCGGCAGCGAACATGGCCTGCATCTGGCGGCCGAAGGCGGCGCCCAGCACCACGGCATTGAGCTCGTGGTTGTGCACGAAGCTGCGCCAGTCCAGATTGGTCGAGCCCACCGTGGACCAGACCCCGTCGATCAGCGCAGTCTTGGCATGAAGGATCACACCGCGCCGCTCATGGATCTTCACGCCGGAGTCCAGCAGGCGCTGGTAATGGCTGCGGCCGGCATGGAAGACCAGCTCGCTGTCGCTGCGGGCGGGCAGGATCAGGCGCACGTCGACACCGCGCGCCGCGGCGGCTTCCAGCGCCTGAAGCAGCATTGGGTCGGGGACGAAATAGGCCTGCGTGATCCGCACGCTGCGGCGCGCGCTGGCGATGGCCGACAGCAGCGTGGCGTAGATCTGGCTGACCGCTTCGCCCGGGGCGCTGGCGATGGCGCGCACCACCTCCTGACCGGCCACTTCGCTGCGTGGCAGGTAGTCGGCTGGCTGCAGCGGCTCGCCTTGCTGGGCCTGCCAGCTGGCAAGGAACATCTGCTGCAGTTGGGCCACTACCGGGCCTTGCAGCTGCAGATCGGTGTCGCGCCAGGCCGGCGTGCCTCGCGGCCTGGGCTTCCAGCCCTTGCTGAAGGAGCCGCCGGAATAGACGCTGCTGATGTTGATGCCGCCCAGGAAGGCGGTGCGGCCGTCGACGATCAGCAGCTTGCGGTGGTCGCGCTGGTTCAGGCTCCAGTCGGCACGCGCGTCGAGCGGATTGACGGGATTGAACTCCAGCACGCGCACGCCGCTGGCCACCAGCTGCTCGAAAAAGGCGGCCGGCGTGCCCAGCGTGCCGACGCTGTCCCGGATCAGATTGACCACCACGCCCTGGCGCCGTTTCTCCAGCAGCGCCTGGGCGAAGCGCTGGCCGACGTCGTCATCGTCCAGGATGTAGGTCTCCAGGTTGATGTGATTTCGTGCGCTCAGGATGGCCGCCAGCATCGCCTGGTAGGTGGCCGGGCCGTCCTGCAGCAGCAGCACCCGGTTGCCGGTGGTCAAGGGGCCGCTGGCAATGGCTTCCTCGCGCGCCAGGTGCTCATCGAAGATGCCGGTGTCGCTGACGCTGTCTTCCATCCGGTCCAGCATGGCCGCGCTGCGGTTGGCCGTCAGCGGCCCTTGAGCGCCATGCAGCGACACGCCCTCGACTGGCGATTGCGCTAACTCGGGCACCAGCGTCGGTACGGCGCCACAGCCCGCAAGCGCGCCTGCGCCTGTCAGTGTCAGCAGCGCGAGGCCCATCCAAACACATTCGTGCAACTGCATAGAGGCTCCAGCAAACAACCCAGGCTAGCTGCCCGCTTCAGCCCGTTCGGTGCGCTGGCGAACACAGCGCGCGAATGTTCGATAGCGCACAGACCCGGCCTGAGCCCGCTGCCATCCTGCGGTTGCGATTCCGCCCGACCCTTTTAAGGAGTTCACCATGATCACTCGCCATCTGCTGGCTGCCACCCTTGTCGCTGCCGCTGCGCTGCTCGTCACCACCGGTTGTGCTGTCACGCGCGGTCAGGAGAGCGTCGGCGCCTACATCGATGACGCCACCATCACGACGCAGATCAAGAGCCGCTTTGTCGAGAGCAAGTCCGTCGATGCGGCCAGCATCCACATCGAGACGCTCAAGGGCACGGTGCTGCTGTCCGGCTTTGCCAAGAGCAGCAACGAGCGCAGCACCGCCGAGAGCATTGCGCGCAATGTCAACGGCGTGAAGGCCGTGCGCAACGAGATCGCTGTGCGCCCCTGAGGGCCTGCTGCGCTGAATGCTTGTGCGGCCCGCTTCGGCGGGCCGGTTCCTGAATCGAAAAGGAGTTGACATGCTTGAAACACTGGTCGTCATCCTGGTCGTGCTGTGGCTGCTGGGGCTTGTGACCTCCTACACCATGGGCGGTTTCATCCACCTGCTGCTGGTGATTGCCGTCGTCGTGATCCTGATCCGCGTGATCCAGGGCCGTCGCGTCTAGCGCCACTTGATGCAAGGAAGGTCTTTCGATATGAATAACTTCAGGATTGCCGCCCTCGTGTTGATCGTCGCTGGGGTTCTGGGTTTGGCCTATGGCAGCTTCAGCTACACGCGCGAGACGCATGAAACCAAGATCGGCCCGATCGAACTCTCCGTGAAGGAGAAGGAAACGGTCAACATCCCGGTCTGGGCCGGCGCGGCCGCGATCGCGCTGGGCGTGGCGCTGCTGCTGGCGGGTCGCGGCAAAGGCGGCTGAACGCCGTCTGCTAGGCCAACTGCCAGGCCATCGGCTAGGCAGCTTCCCAGAAGCAGCCCAGCACCAGCGGGGCGTGGGCTGCGCGGCTCAGCCGCAGGCTGCCCTGGCGGACTGAATGGTCCCGGGCCAGCAGTTGCAGCGGCAACTCGCGCACCGGTTCGCCGGGCTGCATCCGGGCGATCAGCGCTCGCAGCGCCTGCGCCTGCGGCGCCGACAGGAAACCGTCCAGCAGCAGGCCTTGAGCCAGCCCAGGGTCCATGCCCAGCGCATCCGCCGCCCGGCGGTTGAGGTCGTGAACAACCAGCTGCTCATCCAGCGTGAAGCAGGCGATCGGCAGACCGTCGAAGCGCTCCCCTGAAGCCTGCAGCGCCGACTCCAGATCCAGCCGCGAATCGCGCAGTGCCTCGGCTTGCAACTCAAGCTCGACCTGATGCACCTGCAGTTCATGCAGCAGCGCCAGTGCGTCCTTCGCCTGGGTGGGTGACGAGGCCAGCGCGTGCAAGGCGGCCAGCGCATCGACCGCGATGGCCGCTGCCTGCTCGGGACTGTGGGCGGGCCGAAGCCGTTGTGCTGCCCGGAGTCGAAGCTCGCTTGGTGATCCTGCTGCTGGGGTCATGATGCTCACGCAGGTCGGTGCGCGCTAGTGGAGGGCTGTGCCGACTCTACGCCTTGCGCAGCCGCGCTTCGAGTTCTTTTGCGCGCGTGATGTCCACGAAGGTGATCACCGCGCCCTGGATCACGTTGGACAAGGTGCGGTAGGGCATGATGCGGACCGAAAACCAGTGGCCATCGGTGGTGGCGATCTGCTTTTCGGTGAAGGCCAGCGTGCGCAGTGTTTCCTTCACGTCGGCATTCAGTTCGGGGTAGATCAGGGTGCTGGCCAGTTCACTGAGCGGCCGGCCGATGTCGCCTTCGCGCAGATGGATCACGCGGGTGATCTGCTCGGTGAAGCGCCGCACGTTGAGCCCCTTGTCGAGGAAGAGCGTGGCGATGTCGGTGCTGTTGAGCAGGTTCTGCATATCGCTCTGCGCCAGCGCCAGATCGTCCAGCTTGGCCTGCAGCTCGCCGTTGATGGTCTGCAGCTCCTCGTTCATCGACTGCGCCTCCTCCTTGGAGGTGGTCAGCTCTTCGTTGGCCGACTGCAGTTCTTCGTTGGTGGACTGAAGTTCCTCGATGGCGGCCTGCAGCTCTTCCTGCGAGGCATGCATCTCCTGGCGCAAGGCGCGGATCTCTTCGCGGGAGCGCATCAGCTCGTCGCTGACGGCGGCATCGATCGTGTCGGCCGGCGCGGCACGACGGCCGCGCTTGCGCGGCACAGGCAAAGCGTCGCGAAAGGCGATCATCACCATGCCTTGCAGCGCCTTGGGCTGCAGCACCGGCTGCACCGTGATGTCGACCATGGCTGGCGCCTCGTCGTCGATGCGGAGGCCGCGCAGCTCGACCGGCGTGCCCGACAGGGCTGCGCTGCGCAGCGCCACTGCCAGCTGGGCGCGCAGGCCGGGTCGAGCCATTACATGGATGTTCCAGTTTGCCCGGCCGGCCGCAGGTTCCAGATAGCGGCCGGTGCGTCCGTTGATGTAGACGATGTCTCCGGCTTCGTTGACCAGCACGGCGGCGGGCGAAAACGTCTGCAGCAGCAGCTGGTCAGCCAGTGACTGCAGATTGGCGGGGGGGGCGTTGGAATGGATCAGATGCGGCTCCTGCGCGGCAGCTTTGGAGCTCAGGCGGCGCTGGGTGGGGAAGTGCAGGGCACCAATCGGGTTGCCGCTGTGGTTGCGCCAATATAGCCGCGACTTCTGGTGCAGCGGCCTGAACAGTGACTGCGAGCGTCCTACGGTCTCAGAACCGCCCAGCAGCAGCACACCGCCAGGCCGCAGGCTGTAGTGGAACAGCGCGACCAGACGCTGCTGCAGCGGCACACTGAAATAGATCAGCAGATTGCGGCAGGACAGCAGGTCCAGGCGGGTGAAGGGCGGGTCGAGGATCACGTCGTGCTGGGCGAACAACACCATCTCGCGCAACTGCTTGTCGATCAGGTAGCCACCGGCCTGCGCGGTGAAGAAGCGCGCCAGGCGCTCGGGCGACAAGTCCTGCTCGATGGCCGCCGGGTAATGGCCGTTGCGCGCTCGCGCGATCGCGTCGGCGCTCAGGTCGGTGGCAAAGATCTGCAGCTTGAAATCGTGGAACTCAGGCCGCTCGTCCAGCGTCTCGGCAAAGGCCATCGCCAGCGAAAAGGCTTCCTCGCCCGTGGAGCAGCCGGCGATCCAGGCGCGCAGCTTGCGCTCCTCAGCGGCGCTCCGCTCCAGCAGCTGCGGCAGCACCACGTCCTTGAGCTCCGTCCAGACTTCGGGGTCGCGGAAGAAGGCCGTGACGCCGATCAGCACCTCCTTGAACAGCAGGTCGATCTCCTGCGGGTTCTCACGCAGGAAGCGTGCGTAGGCCTCCATGTCGGCCAGACCATGCACGTGCATGCGCCGAGCGATGCGCCGCAGCAGGGTGTTGGATTTGTAGAGCGTCAGGTCGTGGCGCGTGTGCTCCTGCACCAGGCCCAGGATGGCCTCCAGCGGGGCTGGGCTGGCTGCGCCATCGTCGGGTGTGGCGGTCGCCTGCCGCGTCAGCGCCATGATCTGCGCCGGCATCTCGGCCGGTTCGGCCACGATGTCCACGCAGTCGGCCGCGATGGCGCTGCGTGGCATGGCATCGAACTGCGCTGTTTCGGGCTGTTGCGCCAAGGTCAGTCCACCCTGCGCCCTGATGGCCTGCAGACCCAGCGTGCCATCCGAACCCATGCCGGAAAGTACGACGCCGATGGCCCGCTCGCCCAGCTCGCGCGCGAGCGACATGAACAGCACGTCGATGGGCAGTCGCTGGCCCCGGGGCTGCGTCGGGGCGCTTTTGCGCAGCTGCCTGCCGTGCAAGCTCAGCTCGGCATTGGGTGGGATCACGTACACCACATCGGCTTCGACAGACTGTGCCGTCAACACCTCACGCACAGGCATCAGTGTGCAGCGCTGCAGCAGCTCGCCGAGCATGGCCTTGTGGGTCGGGTCGAGATGCTGCACGACGACGTAGGCAAAGCCGCTGGCTGTCGGCACCTCGGCCAGGAACTGTTCCAGTGGCGCGAGTCCGCCCGCGGAGGCCCCGAGCCCGATGATGCGCACTCCGCCGGCGGCCGGCGGCGAAGGCGAAAGCGGGGGTGGCGCGGACATGCGCGATTATGCGAGTGCCTGCGCAGCGCGGCGGCCTACTTTTCTTCGGGCCGCACGCGCTTCAGCGCTGCCGATGCGGCCCCGGGCCCGGGGCCGCGGCCACCCGGTAGCGCTGCATGAAGCTGTGGTCGATGCGGTGCTTCCAGCGCCAGACCCAGGCGCCGCTGCAGTGCAGAGGCCCCCAGTTGGCGATGGCGTGCCGGTCGCCGGTGCTGATCAGGTAGAGGGCGCGGCGCTGGGGTGTCCAGTCGCGCGGCGCGCGGCCTTCGCACAGCGCGCGCAGATTGGCCGCCAGCACCGGGCCGGCCCGCACCGCGTAGACGCCGGACTTGGGCCGCGCACTGGCGTAGGCCGCCACATCGCCGGCGGCGCAGATGCTGGGATGAGACAGGCTCTGCAGGCTCGGGCTCACCCTGATGAAGCCGCCTTCGTCGGTGCTCAGCCCACCCAGCCGCGGCCAGGCGGGCGCAGCGGCACCCGTCAGCAGCAGGGCCAGGTCGGCGGGCAGCTGCGCGCCCGATTGCAGCTCCACATGGTCGGCGGCGATGCGGGCGACCCGGCTGTCGCCCAGCCAGCGGATGTCGCGCTGCTTCAGCAAGGCCAGCGCGCTGCGCCTTGCCGCCGTCGGCAGGCCGTCAAGCGGCAGTGCTGCGCTGCCGATCAGGCTGATGCGCAGCTGCCGCCAACCCTCGGTCTGCGCGCGCTGCTGGAAGGCGAAGGCCAGCTCCACCCCCGCGGCGCCAGCGCCCGCCAGCAGCAGCTCGAAGCGATCCTGGCGTGCTGCAATGCGCGCCACCAGGGCTGGCCAGGCGGCCACGAATCCCTCGATGGGGCGAATCGTCAGCGCATGCTCGACCGCGCCGGGCAGGTCCTGCAGCGCGGCGACGGGGCCGGTATCGATGGACAGACGGTCGAAGGAGAGTTGCTCGCCGTTGGCGCACTGCAGTCGCTTCGCGTCCGCGTCAAGCCCGGTGCAAGCTGTTTCTAGCAGTTCGACACCGGCCTGTTTCGCCAATACATCCAGATCGATCGCGCAGTCGTCCAGCGGGTAGTGTCCGGCGATCCACCCCGGCAGCATGCCGGAGTAGATCTGCCGCCGATAAGGCGTGACGAGGCGGACCTGCCAGCCCGGGATCGGCTGGCGCGCAAGCTCGGCCAACACCTGCACATGCGCGTGCCCGCCGCCCAGCAGCAGCAACTGGGGCTTCATGCGGCCACCAGGCTGAGGTCGCCGAACCAGGCTTGTGCCTCACCGCCCGCGTTGTCGGTGTCCAGGCCGAGAGCCAGGCCACTGATGCGCGGCAGTGGCCCGCCGAAGGCCTGTTGCCAGTCCTGGCGCAGATCGCGCTGCACGCTGCTCCATTGGCCGGCGTGGCCGTCACCGCTGTCGACGACCACCATGCGCACCGTCTCCGTGTAGGGATTCCAACCCGTGCTGCCCGGCGCCTGCTGCGGCCCGCCCCAGACATAGCAGATCGCAGCCGTCGGCAGGGGCAGGGGCGACAGCAGCTGGGCTGCGGCATGGCGCAGCCTGGTGCCCAGGCTCAACTGCGCGCTGGGCCGGTCGAACAGCACATAGACGCGGGCCGCATAGTCATCGCCCGCCTTGCTGCTGAAGTCCGAGGCCGGCAGTGAGCGCTCCACGCGCCAGGTCCAGCGCAGCAGCGGCGTGCTGCCGGCATCGGCGTCCAGCGCGCTGACCCAGGACGATGCCGAGCCGCGCGCCAGGCCGTGCAGCACATGGCCTTGCGGCTGCGCCGCGCCGCCGGCGGGGGCGGGCACGATGGCGAAATCATTGCTGCGCTCCACCTTGGGCAGGGGCTGGTGCCGCCAGTGACCCGGTGCGGTCTTGCCCAGCGCAGCGTCTGAGAAGCGGGTGGGCTGACCCGGCCTGTCCGAGCGCTGGGCCAGGGATGGCCGCGCCAGGGCGGCGACGCCCAGGCTCAGCAGCAGATGGCGGCGATCAAGCATGGGCGCTGTCCTTGCAGTAGCGGCGCAGTCTGGGCAAGTCTTGCGGCAGGTCGACGTCCCATAGCGTGTCCAGTTCCTGCAGGCTCAAGCCTTGCGCTGCGGCGCGTTCGCGGCTGTCCTGCATCACCGCGGGCGTGCTCCAACGCATGTGTTGAAACAGCGCGGGCTGGGGCTGACGCAGGCCGATCAGCACATAGCCGCCATCCTCGGCCGGATGGAACACCGCGTCGCTGCCGCCCAGCAAGGCTTGCGCCGCAGCGCGCAGATGTGGGGGCTGCAGGGCGGGGCAGTCGGTGCCGATCAGCAGCGTCGGGCCGCTGCCGCATTGCTGCTGGAAGGCGCAGTGCATGCGTGCACCCAGATCGCCGGCGGGCTGATCCCGGCAGATCAGACCGGGATGCGCCTGGGCCAGGGCGCGAAAGAAGCGCTGCTGCCGGTCTGGTGCGCACCAGAGCGTCACGGCGCCGAGCCCGGCGGCGCGCGCGGTCTGTACAGCGCGGCAGGTGAACTGGCGTTGCAGCCGCGCGGCACCGGCCGCGCCCAGGGCGGGAATCAGGCGCGTCTTGGCCAGGCCGGCGATCGGCGCCTTGGCGAGGATGGCCACCTGCACCCGATCCAGTGCGTCGGTATCAAACGTCATTGCGGGGGCGGTAGCCATAGTGGATCGCGAGTTGGGCGGGGTCGGCCCCAAAGAAGTAGGCCGCACGCAGGCGCCACATCAGCAGGATGGTGCGCCACACGCCATGCTTCTCCCAGCGGCGCGCCGAGGTCTCCACGGTGGCGCGCAGGCACAGCGGCCTGCTCCAGCGCTTGAGCTGCTTGCACAGTGCGATGTCCTCCATCAGCGGCAGATCGGGGAAGCCACCCGTGCGCTCGAACAGCTCGCGGCGTATGAAGATCGCCTGATCGCCGGTGGCAATGCCGCTGAGGCGTGAGCGCAGGTTCATCATCCGCGCCACCAGGCGCAGCAACGGGCGCGGGCTGGCGATCCGGACATCGAAGCGGCCCCAGGCCATGGGCTCGGCGCAGGCCGCCTGCACCTGCTGATCGGCCAGCTCTGGCAGCACGGTGTCGGCATGCAGGAACAGCAGCAACGGCGCATGGGGGCAGGCGGCTGCGCCGGCATTCATCTGCGCAGCGCGGCCGCGCGGGGCCTGCAGCGCCAGGTCGGCATGGGCACGTGCAATCTCCAGCGTGGCGTCGCTGCTGCCGCCGTCGACCACCACCAGCAGCGCACCCCGCTGCCGAAACACCTGTAGCGCTTGCAGGCGGGCGGCCAGCTCCGCGGCTTCATTGAGCACCGGAACGATGATGCAAAGACGGTCGTTGGTCATGCCTTCGTCGGTCCGGGTCTCAGCCCAGCCGCCAGCGATGAAAGCGCGCCACCCAGCGCAGCAGGCCTTGCGGCGCATGGGCGCGCTTCCAGTTGCCGGCCACGAACTTGTTGGCCTCGGCCAGTGTCGGGTAGGTGTGGATGGTGCCGAGGATCTTGTTCAGGCCGATGCCATGCTTCATCGCCAGCACATACTCGGCCAGAAGATCGGCGGCATGCTCGCCCACGATGGTGACGCCGAGGATGCGGTCCTTGCCCGGCACCGTCAGCACCTTGATGAAGCCATGCGCCTCGCTGTCGGCAATCGCACGGTCCAGGTCATCGATGCCATAGCGGCTCAGCTCGTAGGCAATGCCGCGCTCCCGAGCCTCCAGCTCGTTCAGCCCGACGCGGGCCACTTCGGGTTCGACGAAGGTGGCCGCGGGGATCACCGAGTAGTCGGCACGAAACTTCTTGAAAGGATCGAACAGGGCGTTGACCGCCGCATACCAGGCCTGGTGCGCTGCGGTGTGGGTGAACTGGTAGGGACCGGCCACATCGCCGGCCGCGTAGATGTTCGGGTAGTTGGTCTGCAGATAGCCGTTCACCTCGACCGTGCGGCCGGTCGTGACGCCGAGTTCCTCCAGGCCGTAGCCCTGCAGGTTGGCGCTGCGCCCCACGGCGGCCAGCAGCTCGTCGAAGAGAATGCGCAGCGATCCGCCCTGGTGCTCGGCGATCAGGAACTTCTCATCGCCCACCCGTTCGATGCGCGTGGCCTTGTGGCCGGTCAGCACCGTCACGCCTTCGGCAGCGAAGCGCTGCGCGACCAGGGCGGACACATCCTCGTCCTCGCGCATCAGCAGGCGCGGCGCCATCTCGATCTGCGTTACCTGCGAGCCCAGGCGGGCAAAGGCCTGCGCCAGTTCGCAACCGATGGGCCCGCCGCCCAGCACCAGCAGCCGGCGCGGCAGGCTGCGCAGCTGCCAGATAGTGTCCGAACTGTGCACCTGCACCTGCTCGATGCCGGGAATCGGCGGGATGACGGGCCGGGCACCAGCGGCGATGACGATGGCACGGCTGCTGAGTCGCTCAATGCTGCCGTCATGGTGGCGGATCTCGACCTCCCAGGGCGAGACCAGGCGTGCCGCGCCTTGGGCCACCTCGACACCCAGTCCTGTGTAGCGCTCGACCGAGTCATGCGGCTCGATCGCCTTGATGACGGCTTGCACCCGCTGCATCACCTCGGCGAAATCGAAATCTACGCTGGCCGAGCGCATGCCGAACTCGCGGGCGCGGCGGGCGTGCGACAGAAACTTGGCCGATCGGATCAAGGCCTTGGACGGCACGCAGCCGGTGTTCAGGCAGTCGCCGCCCAGGGCATGCTTTTCAACCAGCGTCACCTTGGCCTTGATGGCTGCGGCGATATAGGCCGTGACCAGGCCGGCCGAGCCGCCGCCGATGACGATCAGGTTGCGATCGAAGTGCCGCGGCCTTGTCCAGCGCGCATAGACCTTGCGTGCGTTCAGACGATGGATCAGTTGCCGGGCCAGCAAGGGAAACAGGCCGAGCAGGACCAGCGAGCCCAGGATGGCCGGCGACACGATGCCGGCCAGCGAGTCGATCGCGGCCAGCCTTGTGCCAGCGTTCACATAGACCAGGGTGGCCGCCAGCATGCCCAGCTGGCTGACCCAGTAGAAGGTCCAGGTCCGGATCGAGGTCAGCCCCATGCCCAGATTGATCAGGAAGAAGGGCAGCACCGGCACCAGGCGCAGGGTGAAGAGGTAGAAGCCGCCGTCGCGCGCCATGCCCTGATTGAGCGCATCCATGCGAGTGCCGAAACGCGCGCTGACCCAGTCGCGGAATAGCCAGCGCGAGCTCAGGAAGGCCAGCGTCGCCCCGATGCTGGAGGCGAAGGAGACAATCAAGCTGCCCCAGCCCAGGCCGAAGATCGCACCCGCCGCCAAGGTCATCACGGTGGCGCCCGGCAGCGACAAGGCGGTGACGGCGATATAGGCCAGTAAGAACAGCAGCGCCGCGCTGAGCGGCTGCGCCTGACGCCAGGCCTCCAGCTCTGCCTGCCGCGCCTTGATACCCGCCAAGCTCAGGGCCTGGCCCAGGTCGAACTGGTAGAACAGCAGCAGTGCGGCCGACACCAAGAGCAGCAGGACCCACCAGCGCGAGCGCATGGCGATCAGGCCGCCAGCGCGCCGCCGCAGCTGGAGCCCTGGCCGGCAGTGCAGCCAAAACAGTGGTCGGCGACGCGAATCGCCTGACCTTGCAGCTGCGCCGCCTGCAGCTGGCTCAGGTGGGTGCGCGCCGGGCCGCTGCCGCCCAGCGGCAGGCCCAGCTGCTGGTTGAAGTCGCAGTCGTACACATAGCCCTGCCAGTCGACGCTGATCAGGCTGCGGCACATCACCTGGTCAAGATTCGCCTCGCGGTGGGCGCTGCGCAGCAGCTGCATATAGCTGTTGAACTGGCCCTTGGACACCAAGGTGGAGCCGAAACGCTGGATCGGCATGTTCGCCAGCGTGAAGAGCTGGTTGAAGCTGACGCCGAAATGGCTGAGCAGATGCTTTTTGTAGTCCGCCTGCAGCGCTTCTTGCGCCGGCGGCAGGCTGGGCCCCTGCGGGTTGAAGACCAGGTTCAGCAGCAGGCCGCTGCCATCCTGGGCATAGCCCAGCGCATTCAGGCGCTGCAGGCCGCGGATGCTGGCGTCGAACACGCCCTTGCCCCGCTGGCGGTCCACATTGTCTTCAAGGTAGCAGGGCAGGGAGGCCACCACCTCGACCTGCTGCAAGGCCAGGAACTCTGCCAGATCTTCCTGGCCGGGTTCTTCGAGGATAGTCAGGTTGCAGCGGTCGATCACGCGCACGCCGCGGCTGCGAGCCGCGAGCACCAGGTCCCGGAAATGCGGGTTCAGCTCAGGGGCGCCGCCTGTCAGGTCGAGGCAGCGCACAGCCGGGCTCGCATCGATGAAGGCGATCACCGCCTGTACGGTGTCGGCCGACATTTCCTCGGTCCGGTTCGGCCCGGCGCCCACATGGCAGTGCAGGCAGGACTGGTTGCAGCGATAGCCGAGATTGACCTGCAGGGTGTCCACAACCCGGCGCGACAGAGGCGGGAAATCGCTGGTAAGCAGCAAGGGCAAGGTGGCGTGCATGCGTCGGCTTTCCTTGTTGAACAGCTCTTGGTCGAGCAGCCTAGCGAATCCTTACAGCCCCTGTGCGGCAGTGCCTTCTCAAGGGGCAGTGGCAGGCCGCCGCCTACAGCAGCAGGCTCTTCAGCGTGCGCAGGTAGACGTTCTTCAGCGGCTCCAGGCAGTCGGCTGGAACATACTCGTCCACCTTGTGGATGCTGGCGTTGATCGGGCCGAACTCCAGCACCTGCGGGCAGATCTTCGCGATGAAGCGGCCGTCCGAGGTGCCGCCGGTGGTGGAGAGCGCAGGGCGGCGGCCGCACTCGGCTTCGATCGACGCGCACACAGCGTCTGACAGCGTACCGATCGGCGTCAGGAAGGGTTCGCCGCCCAGCACCCAGTTCAGCGCGTACTCCAGCCCCAGGCGGTCGAGCAGGGCGTGAACGCGGTTCTTCAGCCCTTCGGGCGTGGACTCGGTCGAGAAGCGGAAGTTGAAGTCGATCACCACCTCGCCGGGGATCACATTGGTGGCCCCGGTGCCAGCGTGGATGTTGGAGATCTGGAAGGTGGTGGCTGGGAAGTAGGCGTTACCGCGGTCCCATTCGGTGGCCGCCAGTTCGGCCAGCACGGGTGCGGCCTCATGCACCGGATTGCGCGCCAGATGCGGATAGGCGACATGGCCCTGCACACCCTTGACGGTCAGCCGGCCGGACAGGGTGCCACGGCGGCCGTTCTTGATCATGTCGCCGAGTTGCTCCACCGAGGTCGGCTCGCCGACGATGCAGTAATCCAGGCGCTGCTGGCGCGCCTTCAGCAGCTCGCAGCACACCACGGTGCCATGCAGCGCCGGGCCTTCCTCGTCGCTGGTCAGCAGCAGGGCCACGCTGCCGGCATGGTTCGGATGCGCCTGCACAAATTCCTCGGCGGCCACTACCATCGCGGCGACCGAACCCTTCATGTCAGCGGCGCCACGGCCGTAGAGGCGGCCGTCGCGGTAGCTCGGCACGAAGGGATCGCTGTGCCAGGCCGCCAAGGATCCCGGCGGCACCACATCGGTATGACCGGCGAACACCAGCACCGGCGCCGCGTCGCCCGCGCTGCCTGGTCGGATGGCCCACAGATTGGCAACCCGCACGTCCGCCGGGCCGGCATCCATGCGCTCGATCACGAAGCCGCTGGCGGCCAGCCGTGCGGCGATCAAGTCCTGGCAGCCCGCATCGTCTGGTGTGACGGAGGGGCGGGCGATCAGCTGTTCCAGCAGCTCTAGCGTCGCGTTCATTCGCTGCGCACGTCGAGCTGGATTTCGGTGAAGCTGGCCTGGTCGCTGGCCGGCTCTTCCTTGGCGGCCGGCTTGCCGTTGGCGGCCGGCATCTCGTTCTGCAGGCGCCACAGCAGGTTGGTGGGCGAGTCGGCGAAGGCCAGGCCTTCCTCGCGTGTGATGGTGCCGTCCTTGATCAGCTTGGCGAAATGTTCCTCGAAGGTCTGCGAGCCTTCGGCAATGGATTTTTCCATTGCTTCCTTCACCGAACCGAAGTCGCCTTGCTCGATCAGCTCGGCGATCAGTTTGGTGTTGAGCAGGATCTCGGTCACCGGCACGCGGCCACCAGCGGCGGCACGCAACAGGCGTTGCGAGACGATGGCCTTCAGGCCGGCGCCCAGGTCGTTCAGCAGTGCCGGGCGCGCCTCGGGCGTGTAGAAGGACAGGATGCGGTTCAGCGCGTGATAGCTGTTGTTGCCGTGCAGCGTGGCCAGCACCAGATGGCCGGACAGAGCGTAGGAAATCGCTGCCGTCATCGTCTCGCGGTCGCGCACTTCGCCGATCAGGATGCAGTCCGGCGACTGACGCAGCGCGTTCTTCAGCGCGATCTGCAGCGAAGCGGTGTCGCGTCCGACCTCACGCTGATTGACCACCGAGCGCTTGTTGCTGAACAGGTATTCGACCGGGTCTTCGATGGTCAGGATATGCCCGGCCATGGTCTGGTTGCGCTGCTCCAGCATGGACGCGAGCGTGGTGCTCTTGCCGGTGCCGGTGGCGCCCACCATCAGGATCAGGCCGCGCTTTTCCTGCACCAGCCGGCCCAGGATGGGCGGCAGGTTCAGGCTGTCCAGCGAGGGGATCTTGTGCGGAATGTGGCGGAACACGCCGGCGATGCTTCCGCGCTGTTTGAAACCCGACAGACGGAAGCTGCCGACGCCGATCACCGACACCGCCATGTTCAGTTCGCCGGTGGCCTCCAGCTCGGCCAGCTGCAGCTCGTCCAGCACTTCGGCGATCAGCTGCTTGGGCTGCTGCGGCGACAGCACCTGGTCGGACAGCTGCAGCATCTGCCCGTTGATGCGGATCAGCACCGGCATGTTCGCCGACAGATAGCAGTCCGATGCGCCCTTTTCGGCCATCAGCCGCAGGATGCGTTCCATGTTTCCGCTGCTGGCCATGCTGCAGTCCTCCCCAGGTCTGTCGGTTTGCGAGTCGGCGCTTGGCGCGCCAGAACGACGATCAGTCGCGCAGCAGGTCGTTGATGCTGGTCTTGGCTCGGGTGCCGGCGTCGACCTTCTTCACGATGATGGCGGCATACAGGCTGTACTTGCCGCCGTCCTTGGGCAGCGAGCCGCTGATCACCACCGAGCCTGCGGGCACGCGGCCGTAGCTCACGGTGCCGGTTTCACGGTCGTAGATCGGCGTGCTCTGGCCGATGTAGACGCCCATCGAGATCACCGAGTTCTCCTCGACAATCACGCCCTCGACCACCTCCGAGCGGGCGCCGACGAAGCAGTTGTCTTCGATGATGGTCGGGTTGGCCTGCAGCGGCTCCAGCACGCCGCCGATGCCGACGCCGCCGGACAGGTGCACGTTCTTGCCGATCTGCGCGCAAGAGCCCACGGTGGCCCAGGTGTCGACCATGGTGCCTTCATCGACATAGGCGCCGATGTTCACGTAGCTGGGCATCAGGATCACGTTCTTTGCCTGGAAGCTGCCGCGGCGCGCGACTGCCGGCGGCACCACGCGCACACCGCTGGCGCGGATCGTGGCCTCGTCCATCTGGCCGTACTTGCTGGGCACCTTGTCGAAGAAGGTCAGGTCGCCGGCGCCCATCAGCTTGTTGTCGTTGAGGCGGAAGGACAGCAGCACCGCCTTCTTGACCCACTGGTGCACCGTCCACTGGCCCACGCCCTGGCGCTCGGCCACGCGCAGGCGGCCAGCGTCCAGTTCGGCAATCACGTGCTCGACGGCTTCGCGCACTTCGGGCGCGTTGGCGGGGTTCAGGTTGGCACGGCCTTCCCAGGCCAGTTCGATGACGGATTGCAGTTGTTGGGTCATGGGGAAAGACTCAGAGAGAAGGAGAAGAAGGGGGGGAATAGCTGCGTGTGAATTCGGCAATGCGGTGCGCTGCTTCGAGGCATTCGTCCACCTCGGCGACCAGGGCCATGCGGATACGGCCCGCTCCCGGATTCACGCCGTGCGCGGGTCGCGCCAGCAGGCTGCCGGGCAGCACCGCCACATTGTATTGAGCGAGCAGCTGCAGGGCGTAGTCCACATCATCGCCGCCCGGCACTGCGGCCCACAGGTAGAAGCTGGCATCCGGCAGCGCCACGTCCAGCACTTCAGCCAGCACCGGCGTGACCTGGGCGAACTTGGCGCGGTATTGCGCGCGGTTGTTGATCACATGCTGCTCGTCGCCCCAGGCGGCGATGCTGGCGGCCTGCACGATCGGGCTCATCGCACTGCCATGGTAGGTGCGGTAGAGCAGGAACTTCTTGATCAGCGCTGCATCACCGGCCACGAAGCCCGAGCGCAGGCCCGGCACGTTCGAGCGCTTGGACAGCGAGGTGAAGGCGATCAGATTGCTGAAGTCGCTGCGCCCCAGCTTGGCCGCGGCTTCCAGGCCCGACAGCGGCGGCTCGTCGCGGAAGTAGATTTCTGAGTAGCACTCGTCCGAGGCGATCACGAAGCCGTAGCGGTCGGACAGCTCGAACAGCTGCTCCCACTCCGACAGCGGCATCACCGCGCCGGTGGGGTTGCCGGGCGAGCAGACATAGAGCAGC
Organism: Methylibium sp.; assembly: GCA_013824165.1. Taxonomy (GTDB): domain Bacteria; phylum Pseudomonadota; class Gammaproteobacteria; order Burkholderiales; family Burkholderiaceae_C; genus JACDQM01. The sequence goes on from PNNH01000038.1 coordinate 39,516, forward strand.
TGCGTCCGGGCCCAGGTGGCCGCGTCGATCTGCGACCAGTCGGCCGCGAAATTGCGCTTCGGGTCGCTGTTGGCAAACGCGGTCTGCGCGCCGGCCAGCAGGGCCGCCCCCTCATAGATTTGGTAGAAGGGATTGGGGCAGACCACCGTGGCGCCGGGGCGCGTCGGGTCGATCACGGTCTGCGCCAGTGCGAACAGCGCCTCGCGCGAACCGTTCACCGGCAGGATCTGCGTGGCCGCGTCGACCGCCAGGCCATAGCGGCGCTGCAGCCAGCCGCTGATGGCGCTGCGCAGCGCCGGATCGCCGGCGGTGGGCGGGTAGGCAGAGAGGCTACCCAGGCTGGCCATCAGCGCCTCGCCGATCAACGCCGGCGCCGGGTGCTTGGGCTCACCAATGCCCAGGCTGATCGCCTTCAAGGCCGGGTTGGGCTTGACGTTCTGGGTCAGCGCACGCAGGCGCTCGAAGGGATACGGATGCAGCTTGTCCAGCAATGGGTTGTGCGGCGCCTGGGCGGGTTGACTCATCGTCGGGCCACTCTCTCTTCAGCGCAGAAGGCCGGTCTCGAAACCGTGGGCCGGCAGGTCCACGCGCGGCGCCGGCTTCCAGCCCTTCTTGCGGTGCTCGACCACCACATTGGTGTAGATGCCGCCGCGCACATACCACTTGGCAGTGATGCGGATGAAGCGCGGGTTCGTGACCTTCACGATGTCTTCCAGGATGGTGTTGGTCACCTTCTCGTGGAAGGCGCCTTCATCGCGGTAGCTCCAGAAGTACATCTTCAGGCTCTTCAGTTCGACGCAGAACTTGTCCGCGATCATGTCGATGGTGAAGTGCGCGAAGTCGGGTTGTCCGGTCAGCGGGCAGTGGCAGGTGAACTCGGGCACCTGGAACTGGATCACATAGTCGCGCTCCGGCGCCGGGTTGGGGAAGGCATGCAGTTCCTTGCTCGGGCGCGACGGCGGGTTGGGCGGCATCTCGCGCATCTTGGGCGCGAGTTCCTGTGCCGTACTCATCTTGGTCGCGATGGCCTTGGTCTTGGCGGCGGGCTTCGCGGCAGGCGATGCGGCGGGTTTGCGGGCCGACTTGGCGGCAGCGGCGGGCGTGTTCTTGGCCATGTTTTCTACGTGCTCGACCGGCGTCGGATCGGGGCCCGGCGACAGCCATTTTCAAGGGAGGCCGAATGGTATCATCCGGCCCCGAGCGAAGCCCCGATCAAGGGGCTTTTCTGCAAATAAATCAAAGGCTTAGCGCTCAGATTCCAACTCCATGCGGCTGAACTCGATCAAGCTCTCGGGCTTCAAGTCCTTTGCTGAACCCACCACCTTCCAGTTGCCTGGACAGCTGGTCGGCGTGGTCGGACCGAATGGTTGCGGCAAATCCAACATCATGGACGCGGTGCGCTGGGTGCTGGGCGAAAGCAAGGCGTCCGAGCTGCGTGGCGAGTCCATGCAGGACGTAATCTTCAACGGCTCGGGCAACCGGAAGCCGGCCAGCCGCTCCAGCGTGGAGCTGGTGTTCAGCAATGAAGACGCGCGCGCCGGCGGCCAGTGGAATCAGTTCGCCGAGATCGCCGTCAAGCGCGTGCTGACGCGCGATGGCACCAGCAGCTACTTCATCAACAACCAGCCGGTGCGCCGCCGCGATGTGCAGGACGTGTTCCTGGGTACGGGCCTGGGCCCGCGCGCCTACGCCATCATCGGCCAGGGCACGATCAGCCGCATCATCGAGAGCAAGCCCGAGGAGCTGCGCCTGTTTCTCGAAGAAGCTGCCGGCGTCTCCAAGTACAAGGAGCGCCGTCGCGAGACCGAGAACCGGCTCAAGGACACGCGCGAGAACCTGACCCGCGTGGACGACATCCTGCGCGAGCTGAACAATAACCTGGAGCGCCTGGAGAAGCAGGCCGAGGTGGCCGCCACCTACCGTGCGCTGCAGGATGCCGGCACGCTGAAGCTGCACCAGCTGTGGTTCCTCAAGCACCGCGATGCCGCGGGCGAGGAGGCGCGCGTCAAGACGGCGCATGCCGAGGCGACCAATGCGCTTGAAGCGCGTCTGGCCGAACTGCGCCATGTCGAGGCCGAGCTGGAAACCGTGCGCCAGGCGCATTACGCCGCCGGCGACGAGCTGCATGCCGAGCAGGGTCGCATGGCCGAGGCGCAGCTGGAAGTCAGCCGGCTGGAAGAGCGCATCCGCTATGTGGTCGAGGGCCGCTCGCGCGTCGAGGCGCGGCTGGCCGAGTTGCAAGCACAGAACCAGCAATGGGCCGAGCGCAGCGAGCAGGCGCAGCTTGAGCAGGAAACCATTGCCGAGCAGATCGCCACGGCCGAGGAGCAGAGCGAGATCCTCGCCGCCCAGGCCGAAGAGCAGGCCGGCAATCTGCCCGCTGTCGAGGAGACCGTACGCGCCGCCCAGAGCCGTGCCAACGAGCAGCGCGGCCACGTGGTGCAGGTGCAGCAGCAGATCCAGGTGCTGGCGGCCGAGAGCCGCAGCATCGACGAGCAGAACCGCACGCTGCGCACCCGGCGCGAGCGGCTGGCCCAGGAGCGTCAGGGTCTGGCCGCGCCGGATGCCGAGCGCCTAGCTGAGTTGAAGCGCCAGAGCGAGGCTGCCGACGAGGCGCGTGATCTGGCCGATGCCCGCCTGCATGAGCTCAGCGATCATTTGCCCGCGCAGGAGGAGTCCCGCCGCGCCGCGCAGCAGGACGCTAATGCGCAGATCGGCCGCCAGGGCGAGCTGTCTGCCCGTCTGGAGGCGCTGCGCGCGCTGCAGGAAAAAGTGCAGACCGAGGGCAAGCTCAAGCCCTGGCTGGCCAAGCATGGGCTGGAGGGGCTGCAGGGCCTGTGGACCCGGCTGCACATCCAGCAAGGCTGGGAGAACGCGCTGGAGGCGGCGCTGCGCGAACGCATGGCGGCGCTGGCCGTGGGCCGGCTGGAGACGGTACGCGCGTTTGACCAGGACCCGCCACCGGCGCGGCTGGCCTTCTATTCAGCGCCGACCAGTGCAATTGCCAACACCCACCAGACGCTGCCGCGTCTGTCCGATCTGCTGCGCCTGGACGACCCCGGGCTGAAGGCGCTGCTGAACGACTGGCTGGAAGGCGTCTACACGGCATCATCGCTGGACGAGGCGCTGGCCGGCCGCGCCAGGCTGGCGCATGGCGAGCTGATCATGACGGCCCAGGGCCATGCGGTCAGCCAGTTCGCGGTCAGCTTCTACGCCCCCGATTCCGAGCAGGCCGGCATGCTGGCCCGCGCGCAGGAGATCGAGCAGCTGACGCTGGAATTGCGCGCCCAGACGCTGATCGCCGATGAATCCAAGTCCGCACTGATCCGCGCTGAGGCGGCCTATACCGAGGCCTCGCAGCGCCTGGTCGCCTTGCGCCGCGAAGCCGGCGAGACGCAGACCCGCGCGCACCAGCTGCATGTGGAGCTGCTTCGCCTGTCCAGTCAGGCCGAGGCCGCCAGCACGCGCCTCGCCCAGCTGCAGGAAGAGCTGGCCGAAGTCGACGCGCAGATGGAAGAGCTGCAGGAGCGCCGCGTCACCGGCGAGGCTCGTTTCGAGGAGCTGGACCTGCAGCTGGCCAACTGCCAGGAGCGCCATGCCGAGCTGGAAGACGGCGTGATCCAGGCCGAGCGCCGGTTGGCCGAGGCGCGCGAGCAGCTGCGTGCGCTGGAGCGCCGCGCGCAAGAAGCCGTCTTCAGCGCCCGCACGCTGGCGGCGCGCCGTGGCGAGCTGCAGCGCTCGATCGAGACTGCGCAGGCCCAGGTGCTGCAGAACACGCAGTCGGCGGCGGGCTTGCAGCAGGAGCTGGAAGCGCTCAACGATGCCGCCGCGCAGGCAGGCCTGCAAGACGCGCTGGCGATCAAGCTGGAGCGCGAGCAGGCGCTGGCCGCCGTGCGCAGCAACTACGACGACCTCAGCCTTCGCCTGCGCCGTGCCGACGAACAGCGCCTGTCCTTCGAGCGCAGCCTTGACCCTTTGCGCGAGCGCCTGACCAAGCTGCAGCTCGAAGAGCAGGCCGCACAGCTGGGCGGCGCGCAGTTCATGGAACAGCTGACGGCCGCTGGTGTCGACCTGGAGGCGCTGGCCAAGGGCGTGGAAGAAGGCAACGTCAAGCTCTGGGGACTGCAAGGCGAGATCGACCGCATCAACCGTGAGATCGCGGCCCTGGGTGCCGTGAACCTCGCCGCGCTGGACGAGCTGACGACGGCGCGCGAGCGCAAGACCTTCCTGGATGCGCAGTACGCCGATCTGAGCTCGGCGATGAAGACGCTGGAAGACGCGATCCACAAGATCGACCTGGAAACGCGCGACCTGCTGATGAACACCTTCAACCAGGTCAACGAGCATTTCGGCCGCATGTTCCCCAGCCTGTTCGGCGGCGGCCAGGCCAAGCTGATGATGACGGGCGAGGAAGTGCTGGATGCCGGGGTTCAGGTGATGGCGCAGCCGCCCGGCAAGAAGAACTCGACCATCCACCTGCTGTCCGGCGGCGAGAAGGCCCTGACCGCAATCGCGCTGGTGTTCGCGATCTTCATGCTGAATCCGGCGCCTTTCTGTCTGCTGGACGAGGTGGATGCGCCGCTGGACGACGCCAACACCGAGCGTTATGCGAAGCTGGTCAAGGAGATGAGCAGCAAGGGCACGCAGTTCCTGTTCATCTCGCACAACAAGATTGCAATGGAAATGGCTGAACAACTGATTGGTGTGACCATGCAGGAGCAGGGTGTCTCGCGCATCGTCGCGGTCGATATGGAAGCCGCGCTGGGCATGGCGGAGGCATGATGAATCTGACCGTGCTTCTCGCCATCGCCGGTGGCCTGGTGCTGGTGGCCGTGCTGATCCATGGGCTGTGGACTGCCCGCAAGGCCGGCCCGCGCCGCGCCGCGCCGCCAATCGAACCGACGCTGGGCGGCAGCGGCGCAGACCGCACCGAGCCCAGCCTGGGTGAGGCACAGGCGGCGGTGGCCGAGCCCTTCGCCGAGCCTGGCAGCTATGCGCCCGGCCTTGACGACACCGTGCCAGCCGTCGTGCGCCAGCCGCCACGCAAGCCTTCCAACCGCATCGATGCCTTGATCGACGCGATTGCCTCTATCCATGTCGAGGCGCCGATTGGCGGCGAGATCGCATTGGCGCATCTGCCGGGCAGTCGCCGCGCCGGTACCAAGCCCTTCCACATCGAAGGCCTCAACGCCGAGAGTGGCGAATGGGAATTGCCCGTTCCGGGTCAGCGCTACGGCGAGTTCCAAGCCGGCCTGCAGATGGCCAACCGCAGCGGCGCACTGAACGAGATCGAGTATTCGGAGTTTGTTCAGAAGGTGCAGGGCTTTGCCGACGGCATCGGCGGCTTTGCGCAGTTCCCCGACATGCTGGACGTGGTGGGCCGGGCGCGGGAGCTGGACCAGTTCGCCGGTGCGCATGATGCGCAGCTGGCCGTGCTGCTGCGTGCCCGCAACGCGGCCTGGACCCTGGGCTATGTGCAGCAGATGGCGCTGCGCCACGGTTTCGTGCCGGGCGCGGTGCCGGGCCGCCTGGTGCTTGCGTCGCAGGACGAAGGCGCGCCGCCGGTGCTGACGCTGGGCTTCGAGCCGCAGGCCGCGCTGGCCGAAGATCCGCAGGCTTCCTCCTTGCGTGAGTTGACGCTTTCGCTGGACGTGCCGCAGACGCCCGAGGCGCTGGAGCCCTTCGCCGCCTGGCAGGAATCGGCCCGGGCGCTGTCGCGCGACTTCGAGGCCGACATCTGCGACGATCGCGGCCAGGTGCTGAACCTGCATGCCTTCGCGGCGATCGATCAGGAACTGGGCACCCTGTACAAGGCCCTGGCCTCGCGTGACCTGTCCGCTGGCTCGCTGGTGGCGCGACGGCTGTTTAGCTAGACCAGAACCTATGAGCACAAGCCTGCTGCTGATTGCCGTTTTGATCGCAGCGGCCGCCTTTTTCTCGGTGGCCGAGATGGCGCTGGCCGCTTCGCGCCGCCTGCGCCTGCAGCAGATGGCCGACGAAGGCGAGGCGCGCGCTGCGCGCGTGCTGGCGGTGCAGGAGCAGCCGGGCCACTACTTCACCGTGGTGCAGATCGGCGTCAACATGGTCGCCATCCTGGGCGGTATCGTGGGCGAGGGCGCGCTGACGCCGCACTACGAGGCCGCGCTGCGGCTGCTGACCACGCCGGAGCGTGCGCAGACGCTGGGCTTCGGCCTGTCCTTCGCCACCATCACCGCGCTGTTCATCGTGCTGGCCGATCTGCTGCCCAAGCGCCTGTCGATGAACGAGCCCGAGCGCATGGCGGTGGTGGTGGTCGGGCCGATGCTCACGCTGGTGGCCCTGCTGCGGCCGCTGGCCTGGGTGTTCAGCACCCTGACCACCGGCCTGATTCGCCTGATGGGCCGGCCGGCTGAGCGCGACAACACCATCACCCACCATGACATCCTGGCGCTGACCGAGGCCGGCAACCAGGCCGGCGTGGTGGCGGATGCCGAGCAGCAGATGATTGCCAATGTCTTCGAGCTCGACACCCGCACGGTGGAGAGTGCGATGACCACGCGCGAGCGCATCGTGTTCTTCTCACTCGACGATGACGATGCGCTGGTGCGCAACCGCATTGCCGAAGACCCGCATTCCACCTATCTGGTCTGCGACGGCGAGATCGACCAAGTGGTGGGCTATGTCGACGCCACCGACCTGTTCCAGCGCGTGCTGCGTGACGAGCCCATCAGCCTGCGCGGCACGCCGGGCCTGGTGAAGAAGGTGCTGATGGTGCCGGACCGGCTGACGCTGTCCGAGGTGCTGACGCAGTTCCGCCAGGCGCTGGAAGACTTTGCTGTCATCGTCAACGAGTACAGCCTGGTGGTGGGTGTGATCACCCTCAACGACGTGATGAGCACGGTGATGGGCAGCCTGGTGGCCAGCCATGACGAAGAGCAGATCGTACGCCGCGAGGATGGCTCCTTCCTGGCCGACGGCATCACCCCCATCCCTGATGTGCAGCGCGCGCTGGGGCTGGAGAGCCTGCCGCATGCGGGCCAGTACGACACCCTGGCTGGATTCTTGATGGTGATGCTGCGCCGCATCCCGCGCCGCACCGACCATGTGCAGTGGGAGGGCTGGCGCTTCGAGGTGATGGACGTGGACAGCCACCGCGTCGACCAGGTGATGATCACCCGCACGCCGGTGGCGCCGCCCCCGGCCTGAGCTCACTCAGCGCAGTTCCAGCGGTTCGGTGTCACCGAACAGCGAGGCGCGGAACTCTGGCGCCTTGCTTGCGCTGTCATTCTTGGCCCACAGCAGGATGGCGTTGGCCGACATCGGCTTGGCAAAGAGATAGCCCTGCAGCTCGTCGCAGCCCAGCTTGATCAGGTACTTCTGCTGCATTTCGGTCTCGACGCCTTCGGCCACCACGCGCAGATTCATCGCATGGGCCAGGCGCACAATGGCGTGAACCACCGCCCAGGCGTGCGAATTGGTGTCGATCTCGCTGACGAAGCTGCGATCGATCTTCAGCTCCGAGGCCGGCAGCTTGCGCAGATAGGCCAGGCTGGAATAGCCGGTGCCAAAGTCATCGATGGACAGATGCACGCCAAGCTCGCCGAGCCGGCGGAAAGTGTCCTGTGTGGCCAGCGTGTCTTCCATCGCCACTGACTCGGTGATCTCGCAGGTCAGCAGGTCGGGCTGAATCCGGTGCTCGGCCAGCGTGCGCTCGATGCGTTCGACGATATCGGCCTGGCGCATCTGCAGGACGGACAGGTTGATGGCCACGCGCATGCGCAGGCCTTCATCGCGCCAGCGCCTGGCCTGCACGCAGGCGGCTTCGATGACCCAGTTGCCCAGGTCACGCATCAGACCGAAGCGTTCGGCCACCGGGATGAACACCGCCGGTGAGATCAGTCCCTTGCTGGGGTGGTGCCAGCGCAGCAGGGCTTCAGCGGCCGTCACCTGGCCGCTGGCCGCGTCGATCTTGGGCTGGAAGAACAGCTCCAGCTCCTTGCGCTCGATGGCCAGATGCAGGTCCTTAAGCAAGTCCAGCTGCTGGCGCTTGTCCTGGTCCATGCCCGGCGCGAAGACGCTGAAACAGGCGCCGCCCAGCCGCTTGGCGGCCAGCGCTGCCTGCTTGGCGCAGCTGAGCAGGCGCCGCGCGGCGCCGTGGTCGGGGTAGATCGCGATGCCCGCGGAGCAGCCCAGCGGCAAATCCTGGCCGGCGATGCTGTAGGGCCGCGACAACTCGCCCAACAAGCGGTTGGTGCGCGCCGCAAGTGCCTGCATGTCCATTGCAAAAGGCGTGATCAGCACAAACTCGTCAGCCGCGATGCGACCGATGCGCTCTTGCGTGCTCTTGCACTGCGCCAGTCTGGCTGCCACATCGCGCAGCACCTGATCGCCCATATCGTGGCCAAGGCCGTCGTTGACGTTGTGAAAGCCGTCCAGATTGAAGACCAGCACCGCCAGCGAATGGCCGCTGCGGTCGCAGCGCGCCGTCAGCTGTTCAAGCTCATGCTCTACGGCCTGGCGGCTGGGCAACTGGGTAAGTGGATCTGTCAGCGCCTTGCGCACCGCCTCGGCGGAACTGGCGGTTTGCGCCTCGGCCTGGCCGGCCTGACGGGCCAGAAGCAGGCCGCTGATGGCCAGCAGGCAGAGTAGGGGCAGGACCAGCAGTACCGGCCCGGCCACCCACTCTGGCGCGCCTGCCGCGGCCGGAGCCTGCCATGCGAGCGGCAGCAGGCAGGCCGGCAGGATGGCCACGGCGCGAAGCAGCACGCCCTGCGCACCCGTGCTCTGTATGGCCAAGGCCCAGGCCAGCAGCAGGGATTGGAGGGTGCCCAAGCCGATCAGCCATGCCAGGTCGCTGCCTTGTGGCAGCGCCGGCGCGAGCTGGCAGGCCAGAGCGCCGATGAGTGCGGTCCCACCGAGCAGGGTGGTGGCAAGCAGGGAGGGGATGCGCTGTTTGCCCTCGCGCGGCGCGAGCAGGTGCAATAAGCAGGCGCCCAGAGTCAGCAGGGCTGCCAGCCCCGCAAAGCTGAGCGTGGGCCAGGCTGACCAGGGCACTGCGCTGCTGCCAGCCCAGGCGGGCCACCACAGGCCCAAGGCAAGCAGCGTGGCGCTGCAGAGTGCCGCCCCGGCGGTTCGCTGTTGACGCGAGGCGGACTCGACGCCCAGCCAGGCCAGCCAGCAACTGGCGACCAGGCCAAAGCCCAGGGGCACAGCGTTCTGAAGATCGGTCATCTGGCGGTCGATTGATTTGGGCCCATTCTGTAGGAATTCGGTGCGGTGAAGCGTCACAACAGCAGGTGACTTTTCACACAATTCACCTTGCTGTGGCTGGCGCGGCAGTGCTTGTCGGCTGGGACACAATCCGGCCATGAGCCAGTCCGATCTCTTCTCTGCCGATGTGCCGGCGCTGGCCGCGCCGGCTGCGCGCGCGGCCGAATTGCGTGCCACGCTGAACCACCATGCCCATCTCTACTACGTGCTCGACCAGCCCGAGCTGCCGGACGCCGAGTACGACCGCCTGTTCCAGGAGCTGCAGGCGCTGGAGGCCGCGCATCCCGAGCTGCTGACACCGGACTCGCCGACCCAGCGCGTGCTGGGGCGGGTGCTGGACGGCTTTGCGCCGGTGCGGCATGCGGTGCCGATGCTCAGCATCCTGACCGAGACGGACACCACGCCGGCCGGCGCCGAGAGCTTCGATGCCCGGGTGCGCCGCGAGCTGGACCTGGGTGAACTCGACGCGCCGGTTGAATACGCCGCAGAGCTGAAGTTCGACGGTCTGGCGCTCAATCTGCGCTACGAGCAGGGTGTGCTGGTGCAGGCGGCCACCCGTGGCGACGGCGAAACCGGCGAAGAGGTGACGCAGAACATCCGCACCATTAAGCAGATTCCGCTGCGCCTGCTGGGCGTCGATGCCGCCGTGCTCGAAGTGCGCGGCGAGGTTTATATGCGGCGCGACGACTTCGAGGCCTTGAACGAACGCCAGCGCGAGAAGGGCGACAAGACCTTCGTGAACCCGCGCAACGCCGCCGCCGGTGCGGTGCGCCAGCTGGACCCGGGCATCGCCGCGCAGCGCCCGCTGAGCTTCTTTGCCTACGGGTTGGGCGAGGTGCAGGGCTGGCAGCTGCCCGAGACCCATGCCGGCGTGCTGGACGCGCTGCAGGCCATGGGCGTGCCGGTGTGCGAGCACCGCGTCGTGACCTTCGGGCCGTCCGGGCTGGTGCAGTTCCATCAGGCGATGGCGCAGCAGCGCGATGCGCTGCCCTTTGACATCGACGGCGTGGTCTACAAGGTCAATAGCCTGGCGCTGCAGCGCAGCCTGGGCTTCAAGACCCGCGAGCCGCGCTGGGCGGTGGCGCACAAATACCCGGCGCAGGAGCAGCTGACGCGGCTGAACGCGATCGACATCCAGGTGGGGCGCACCGGCAAGCTGACGCCGGTGGCCAAGCTGGAGCCGGTGTTCGTGGGCGGCACGACGGTCAGCAACGCCACGCTGCACAACATCTTTGAGCTGCGCCGCAAGGGCGTGCGGGTGGGCGACACAGTGATCGTGCGCCGCGCCGGCGATGTGATTCCCGAGGTGGTGGGCCGGGTGGCGAGTGCCGCGCTGGCCCCGCGAGCCGGCGCTGCGGCGGCGGACAGCCTGCCGAGCGGCTTTGCGCCGCGCGAGCCCTATGTGCCGAACTTCCGGATGCCGGCCGTCTGCCCGGTCTGTGGCAGCGCCGCGCTGCGCGAGAAGGGCGGCATCGACTACCGCTGCAGCGGTGGCCTGTTCTGCCCGGCCCAGCGCAAGCAGGCGCTGCTGCATTTCGCCGGACGCCGGGCGATGGACATCGAGGGCCTGGGTGACAAGCTGGTGGAGCAGCTGGTGGACGGCGGCATCGTGCTCAGCCTGCCCGGGCTCTACACGCTGGGTGTGGCCAAGCTGGCCGCGCTGGAGCGCATGGCTGACAAGAGTGCGCAGAACCTGATCGACGCCCTCGACAAGAGCAAGCGCACCACGCTGGCCCGCTTCCTGTTTGCGCTGGGCATCCGGCAGGTGGGCGAAACCACGGCCAAGGACCTGGCCCGGCATTTCGGCAGCCTGGACCGGCTGATGGAGGCCAGCGTTGAGCAGTTGCTGGAGGTCAGGGACGTCGGCCCCATCGTGGCTCAAAGCATCCACACCTTCTTCGCCCAGGCGCACAACCGCGAGGTGGTCGAGCAGTTGCGCGCGGCCGGCGTGCACTGGGAGGAAGGCGAGGGCGCCGCCCAGAACCAGGGACCGCAGCCGCTGCTGGGCAAAACCCTGGTGCTGACCGGCACACTGCCGACACTCAGCCGCGACGCGGCCAAGGCCCTGATCGAGGCCGCTGGCGGCAAGATCAGCGGTTCAGTCTCCAAGAAGACACACTATGTGATCGCCGGCGAGGAAGCCGGCTCCAAGCTGGACAAGGCGCGGGAGCTGGGGGTTGATGTGCTCGATGAGCAGGGGCTGCGCGGACTGCTTGAAAGCCAGGGAAGCTCTGCATAGAGCGGTGCCAGGCCGGGTCCTGCGAGTCGGGATGGCATGCAGGGCGCAGTTGCAAATTCTCCGCCAGCTACCGCGATGACAACGCGTGCATCGACAGCCAGCGCGCAGCCTTCACCTTTCGTGAGGCCTGCATCGATTGCTTGTGGGCGTCAGCCATCTGCTGCAGCGCAGCTGGTGGCATTGGTGCCAGACGGGTCGATCCAAGGGCTGATGGTGTCGGGGTAAACGCCCGGTCTCGATAGCGAGTGGTCCGTCAGAATCCCGCCCGGGGACGGGAAAGTAGCGCCACAACGGTGTTAGGGCCGCGTGGGTGCGGAAGATGCCCAAGCACGGTGCTTGCCTGGGTATGTTCGTGCGCCATGGCGGCCACGATTCGCAATCGGAGGAGCGGATGATGAACGGGGACAGGATTCCGAAGCGGACCGCAGCCTTGCTGACGGCCGCCCTTTTGATTGCCTGTGGCGGTGGCGGCGGTGCTCCGGGCGACCAGCTTGCGCCCGCGGTTTCATCTGTCAGCCCGGCGGATCAAGCGATCATCAGTGCAAGCAATGCGACGGTCGTTACGGCGACCTTCACCGAGGCGATCGACTGCGCCAAGGTAACTGCCGCCTCACTGGCTGTGACCGAAGGCGCGACTGCCGTGCCTGGCAGCGTTTCCTGCAGCAGCAACACGCTGAGCTACACCGCGTCGGCTGGCCTTCCCACCGATGCCACCCTGTCCGTCAAGGTGGACGCATCGCTTGCCGATTTGGCCGGCAATCGCCTCGGCAGTGCTTATTCATGGGCCTTTCGCGTGAGGCCCTGGACGGTGCAGACCGGCACCGCTGCAGCCGATACGGCCGGCGCAGTCGCCGTGGATGCCGGCGGCAATGTCTATCTCGTGGGTTCATCCGCGGGCAGCCTGGATGGAGCGACCAGCGCCGGCATGTTCGATGCTGTGCTGGTCAAGTACGACCGCTTTGGCAGCAAGCTCTGGAGCCGGCAGTTCGGCTCCAGGGCTGACGATCTTGCACTCGCCGTCGTCGTCGACAACAGCGGGAATGTCTATGTCGGCGGAACGACCGATGGCCGCATCGATGGCGCTCCACCAAGCGCAGTGTCGGGCGCCTTCGTGGCGAAGTACGACAGCGCGGGTACACGCCAGTGGGTACGGCAGATCCAGTCCGGTCAAACCGACATGGTTCGCTCGCTCGCGGTCGATGCTGCCGACGATGTCGTCGCCGCGGGCTACACGACTGGAAACCTGTTCGCCCAGTACGCCGGTGGAGGTTCTGATGCTTTCCTGATGAAGCTCGACAGTGCCGGCGACCTGAAGTGGGGACGACAGTTCGGCACCGCCCGTACGGACAACGCAGGTGGTGTCGCCGTCGATGCGCAGAGGAACATCTTCCTGGTCGGCTATACCTACGGTGGCAGCACGAATGCCGGCTCCGCCGACGTGCTGGTGGCGAAATATGACGCTGATGGTGTATCGCAGTGGATGCAGCAGTTCGGCACCGCTGGCTTGGATGTCGCGTCAGGTGTTGCGATCGGTCCCGCCGGCAGCCTGTTTGTGGTGGGGCGCACCGAGCGTTCATTTGCTGGAGAGGCCCATGCGGGAGGACTGGACGCGTTTGTTGCCAGGCTGAACCCATCAGGGCAGCTGGAATGGATGCGACTGATCGGTTCGAGTGGCGATGAGATGGCGCGGGGCCTCGCAGTCGACGCAGCAGGGAATGTGCTGGTTGCTGGCGAGACCACGGGGGCACTGGGAAGCGCTGCCGGCGCAGGGGGCTCGGATGGGTTCCTGGCCAAGTTCGATCCGTCCGGCGCCAGACGCTGGCTGCGGCAGTTCGGCACGCCGGCTGAGGAGAGCGTCACGAGTGTTGGCATCGACAGTGGCGGCAATGCATTTGTCACCGGTCAGACAGCTGGCTCAATCGATGGCAAGGCCAATCTGGGTGAAAGCGATGTGTTTCTGTTGAAGTTTGCGCCGGACGGAACGAAACGCTGATGTCCTGGCACAGGGTCGCGCCCGCGCGGACCGTGGGTTAGGCTAGGCAGCAACGCACGGCCCGCGCTTCGCGCCTCTCGTCATGACCCTCTGCATGCTTCGCCTCGCCAACTCGCCTCAGCCCGACGAAGGCCCGCTGCTGGGCACCGTGCGGCGTGCCCAGCAGCGATTTCGCTGCTCAGGACTGGTACGACTTCTGGTACCCGACGCTGGCGCGCAGTGCCGAGCTGATGAAGCCGGCCACGCCGTCGCGGCACAAGAGTTTCTCGCTGGGCTGATGCTGCGACGACGAGTCGCACTGCCGTCGCGCCGTGCTGCGCCAGCGGCTGCAGGAGCAGGGCGCGTAGCTGGCGGCATGAAAGCCGCCGTGCTGGCGGCTTGCGCAGGTGCGGCGCTGTTCATGTCTTTTGATGCCCTTGCTGCTTCAATTTGTGCCTCGGCCTGGCAGCGCAGCGTCGAGGCACGGCTGCCCAGCGGCGATCGCCAGGGCCACGGACCTGACCTGGGCTCGGACGAGTGGCAGGGGGTGGTCGAGTTCCGGCTCGGTCTGCGTGACAGGCCTGGGCTGCCGGCCCGCGATAGCGCGGCTTGGTGCACGCTGATCGAGCAGCAGTTGGCCCGGCAGCCTGGGCAGGCGGCGACGACCACGGCGCCGGTGCCGCCGGCCTGTCGTGTCAAGCCGGCGCCAGGCAGCATCGCGGCTCAGGTTTGCGCCGATCCGGACTTGCGCCAGTTGGACCAGCACCTGGCCGAGGTCTATGCCGCCGCACGGCGCAAGGCGGTCAACGAGCGGCCGCCGGTGCTGAAAGCCGAGCAGCGCGGCTGGATCAAGGGCCGCGATGACTGCTGGAAGGCCGGTGCCGCAGGGACCTTGGGCTGCGTGCGCGACAGCTACATCCTGCGCATCGTCGAGCTGCAGGCGCGCTACCGGCTGGTGCCCGTGCTTGCGGTGCAACGCTATGGCTGCGATCCAGCCAATCCGGCCGACGAGCTGGTAGCGACCTACTTTGCGACCGAGCCGCCGACTCTGATTGCCGAGCGCGGCGATCGGATCTCCTTGATGGTGCGCCAGCCTGGCGTCGGCGGCGCCCGCTATCTGGGACGCAATGAAAGCCTGTGGGAAAAGGGGACTGAAGTCCGTCTTGTCTGGGCTTATGGGCAGCCTGAAATCTTATGCAATAAGGCGCGATAAGTCGACTGTGGCTAGTGGGCTGCAGAGCCGAGCGCGATTCGTTCAGATTTCACTATCAATGTGAGTCTTCATGGATTCGGGGAGGTTGGATGTATCACAATTATCAAATCTAATCTGATGCCGTGAATTCCATGAGCAAGTCTGTGCCCACGTTGCCCGCCTCGACCCCCGCCTGGTTGCGTCCCGGGGTGAACTGGTTCCGTCGCATGATGTTTCCGGGCAAGGCTGCCGTGGTGCTCGTGTTGCTGCTGGCGCCGCTGCTCTTGTTGCTGGTGTTCTTTACCAAGGACCGGCTGGCCATGCTCGAGAACACCGGCCATGAGCGCCAAGGGGTGGTGGCGGTGCAGGCCATCGTGCCGGCCATGCAGGCAACCCAGCTTTTGCGGCGCGCCGTGGTCGATCGGGCCAATGGCAAGGAGCGGCCCGATCTGGAAGGGCTGCGCAGCGACTTCAACAAGCGCTATGCGCAAACGCTGGCTGTCATCAAGCAGCAGCATGCCCATTTCGGTGGTGATGGCGAGGTGCACATCAAGGCTGTCGAAGCGGCCTACGCCGCCGCCCAGGCTATCGACGCCAAGGCGCCGGCCGCCGAACAGCGCAAGCCGCTGGTGGCGCTGAGCGGCGAATTCGCCGCCACCATTCAGCACTTCGTCGATTCCAGCGGCCTGGCGCTGGATCCGGACGGCGACAGTTACTACCTGATGCTGGTGTCCATGGTCGAGCTGCCCGAGATGATGGAGGCCATGGGCCTGACGCGGGGCGCCGTGACCACCCTGGCCAAGGACGGCCTCAGTCCGGCCACGGTGGCGCCGGCGGCAGCCGCCCTTGCCGTAGACCTGGCGACCTTGCACCGCATCGACGGCAGCTTCAAGCGTGCGCTGGAATTCAATGCGGAGCTCAAGCGGCTGAAGTTCGAAGAGGCTCTTCAGAGCAGCCGAGCCTTCTTCAAAGCCGGCCAGGAGACGGTCGCCGGCGGCTCGGGTGCCTTGAGCGCTGACGCCGTGGTGCGTGATGCCACAGTGGCGATTCAGGACTTGCTGGCACTGCAAGGCCGTGTGGCCGGGACCTTGGACGGATTGCTGGCCCAGCGTGAAGCAGGCTTGCGCGCCGCCATGTCCTTCGCCTTTTCGCTGACCGCGCTGCTGGTGCTGGCGGCCGGCTACTTCTTCTACTGCTTCTACCGTGCGGTGAGCGGCGGCATGCAGGCGCTGGTGGTGCACATGCACGAGATGGCCAGCGGCGACCTGTCGCGGCCGATCGAGGTGAAGGGCCATGACGAGACCGCGGTGCTGATGCGCTCGCTTGGCGAGATGCAGCAGTCGCTGCGTGACACGGTGGCCCAGGTGCGCGAGACGTCGGCGCAGATCATCGACTCGGCCAGCGAAGTGGCCTCGGGCACGCTGGACCTGTCGCGGCGCACCGAGCAGTCGGCCGCCAATTTGGAGGAAACGGCCTCGGCGATGGAGCAGATCGGTTCGCGGGTTGCCACCACCACCGATGGCTCCCAGGAGGCTTCGCAACTGGCCTCAGGCAATGTCGGTCTGGCGCGCCGCGGCGGCGAGGTGATCGGCCAGGTGGTGCAGACCATGGACGATATCCGCAGCTCCAGCCAGCGCATCGGCGAGATCATCGGTGTGATTGATGGCATCGCCTTCCAGACCAATATCCTGGCGCTGAATGCCGCGGTCGAGGCTGCGCGCGCTGGCGAGCATGGCCGTGGGTTTGCGGTGGTGGCGACCGAAGTGCGTGCACTGGCCGGCCGCTCGGCCAGTGCCGCGCGCGAGATCAAGTCGCTGATCGTGGCCAGTGGCGAGCGCGTCGAATCCGGCAGCCGCATCGTCAGCGATGCCGGCAGCACGATGGGCGAGATCGTGGCCAGCACCGAGCAGGTGGGCGGCCTTCTGCAGAACATTTCCGCCGGCGCACGCGAGCAGGCAAGCGGCATTTCGCAAATCGCCAAGGCCATCCATGAACTGGATCAGATGACCCAGCAGAATGCCGCCTTGGTGGAGCAGACCGCCGCCGCCTCGGATGCGATGCGCGAGCAGGCGCAACGCCTGGCGACGGCCGTCGACGTCTTCAAGCTGTCCTGAGCTCGGCTCAGCGCATTTCGAACAACTCCTGATGGAAGCGCTCGGCCGGCAGGCCCAGCGTGATCAGGTCCTGACGCAAGGTCTGGCCGAAGGCCGCAGGGCCGCAGAACCACACATCGGCTTCGCGCCAGTGCGGCAGCATCTGGGTGAGGCGCTGTGCGTCCAGCCGGCCATCGCGCGCATCCCATAGCACCTGCAGCTTGACGCCGGCGGCTTCGGCATCGGCGTGCAGTAGCGCCATGGCGCGCTCGTCATGCACGGCCGTGGTGTGGATCAGGTCCACCGCCCGGCCATCGGGCTGCCGTGCCAGGGCTTTCATGCGGGCGATGAAGGGGGTGATGCCGATGCCGCCGCCAACCCAGATCTGGCGCGAGGTCTTGCCCTCGAAATTGAAGCGGCCGTAGGGGCCTTCGATGCGCACCACATCGCCGACTTTCAGGCGCTCGGCCAGCGTGCGGGTGTAGTCGCCCAGCGCCTTGATGACGAAGCTGATATGGCCGTCATCCAGCCAGGCCGAGGTGATGGTGTAGGGATGGGCGCCTTCGTCCTCGTGCAGCGTCACGAACGCGAACTGCCCGGCCTGGTGGCCCGCCCAGCGCCCCTGCAGGCGGATGCCGACGGCCAGCACATCC
This sequence comes from Methylibium sp., assembly GCA_013824165.1. GTDB lineage: Bacteria > Pseudomonadota > Gammaproteobacteria > Burkholderiales > Burkholderiaceae_C > JACDQM01. The sequence continues at coordinate 56,914 of PNNH01000038.1, forward strand.
AGCGCCGGTAAGGCCTCGACGCGTTCGACCTCGCCCACCACCTGGCGCTGCAGCGCCACGCGGCGCAGCAGCACGATCACCGCAGCCACGCTGCCGCTGACCATCAGCAGCACCATCGCCACGCCCAGTGGGCTTGGCCAGCTGTCGAACTTCAGCAGCACGACCGAGTGCCAGACCAGGGCCAGATAGCCGAGCGCGATCAGGCGGTGGGTCTTGAAGAACCAGCGATAGGGGAAGCGCTTCACCAGCGCCAGCACCATCAGCAGCGCCGCGCCGTAGAAGGCCCATTCGCCGATGCTCTCGGCCAGGCCGCGTTGGCTGGCAAAGAAGGTGCGCAGCGCCTCCTCGGCCGGCATCTGCGGGCGCGGCCCGCGTGGCGGGCGGCTGAGCAGGCCCAGACCGATCAGCCATTTCGGGCCTTGCGCCAGCAGCCAGTGCGCCACCGCCACGATCAGCGCACCGATGCCCAGCCACTTATGCAGGCGGTACATCTTGTCCAGCCCGCCCAGCCAGGGCTCGAAGCGCACTGGCCGCAGCGCCAGCAGCATGGCCACGCTCATCAGCCCGATGCCGAGCACGCCGCTGTACTGCATCAGCACGCCGCGCCAGGCGAAGAAGTTCTCCGGCAGCGCGGTCAGTTTCATGCCGTCACCGAGCCACCACAGGGCGCTCAGTGACACGAGGAGCAGCAACAGAAAGCGTTTGATTGGGGCCATGGTGGGGACGAATTCGAAGAGACTGCGGTGCCGCAAGTGTGTGTCGGCATGATGTGTCGCCTGTGTGCCCTAGGTTTCCGCTATGTGAAGCCGTGACGGCATAGACCGGGCGGCAGGCCAGACGCGACCATCATGGACCTGTTGCAGTCTCAGGCCTTGATCGAGGTCGAACTGTCGACGCGGCCGGCCCTCAGCCAGCGGGGGCGCGGCGCCTGATCAGCTCCACCGCCAAGGCCGTGCCGAGCAGCACGATGGCGCAACCGAAGGCCATGCGCAGCGTGAAGGCTTCGCCCAGGAATAGCCAGCCCCACAGCACCGCAAAGCCCGGAATCAGGAAGGTCACGGCAATCGTGTTGGTGGGGCCGATGCGGGCCATCAGCCGGAAAAACAGGATGTAGGCCAGCGCCGAGCACAGCAGCGCCAGCATCAGCGCGCCGCCCCAAGCCTTGGCGCTGGGCATGGCAGCGGGCCACAGCAGCGCAGCCGGCCCGGCCAGCATCAGTGCCGCATAGAGCTGGCTGCCTGTGGCCACTGCCAGCGGAGAGACGCCGCTCAAGCGCTTCTTGGTGTAGTTGGCGGCAATGCCATAGCTCAGAGCGGCAAGCAGGCAGGCCAGCAGCGCGAAGCCGCTGCCGCCCGGCTTGAACGTGGCCTGCTCCCAGGCCAGGAAAACCACGCCCGCAAAGCCCAGCAGCAGACCCAGCACGCGCAGCGGGGTCAGGCCTTGCCTCAGCCAGACCCAGGCGACCAGGGCGCCCCACAAAGGCGTGGTGGCGTTCAGGATGCTGGACAGGCCGGCGCTGATCGACAGTGCCGCATAGCTGAACAGCGCGAAGGGCAGGGCGCTGTTTAGCAAGGCCACGACGCACAGCGGCCGGGCGTGGCTGCGCAGCTCCGTCAGGCCCTGGCGCAGGGCCAGCAGCGGCAGCAGCGCTAGGCTTGCGATGCCCACCCGCAACGCGGCCAGCACCACTGGACCGAATTCGTGCGCGCCCAGGCGCATGAACAGGAATGATGCGCCCCATATGGCAGCCAGCGTGCAGAGTTCCAGCAAATCGGCGGGCTTGAGTTTCATGATGGCGGAATGCCGGCCGGCCGGGCAGCGGGCAGGGTGGACAAGGAGGGACGCGATTCTGGCAGGCCGGCCGCCCAGTTCTGGCAGTAGCTCAGGCCTCGGCGAAAGCGACGCCCTCAATACGCAGCAAGGCCTGCTTGCGCACCAGGCCGCCGGCATAGCCGGTCAGTTGTCCGCCAGCACCGAGCACGCGGTGGCAGGGAATCAGGATAGCGATCGGATTGCGACCCACCGCGGCACCGACGGCGCGCGCCGCCTGCGGTCGGCCCAGCTGCGTCGCCAGCTGGCCATAGCTGCGGCTGTGCCCGCTGGGAATGGCGCGCAGCGCCTGCCACACCTGCTGCTGGAAGGCGCTGCCCAGCGGGGCCAGCGGCAGTTCGTCCAGCGCCTGGGGCAAGACCTGACCCTGGAAATAGCGCTCCAGCAGGCGGGCCGTGGCCTGCAGCAGCGGGTCGTCAGCGCGCTGCGGCGCGTCCAGCGGGCCGGGGTGATGGGCTTGCGCGTCGAACCATAGGCCTGCCAGTCCGAGTGGGCTGCGCGCCGCGCAGAGCGGGCCTAGCGGGGTGTCGATGCGGCATTGGGCGCTGAGTTTCATGGGTTTATCCTCGCCGTGCTGCTGCTGTTTGCGCTGGCGGCCCGCGCCGCCGCACGCCACAGGCGCAGCACCGCATAGCTGCGATAGGGTTGATAGGCTGCGCTGGCTGCCTGAGTAGCTGCCGGCGAAAGCGGACGCGTCGGGTCCGCGCTGAGCGCGCGGCGCAGCACGATGTCGCCGGGCGGAAAGGCATCCGGCCAGCTCCAGCCGCGCATCAGCATGTAGTCCGCAGTCCAGGGGCCGATGCCGGGCAGGGCCAGCAGCTCAGCGCGCGCCGCCGCCAGCTCACCCTGGCCCTGGGCATAGCGCAGTGAAGGCCAGGCCGTGGCCAGCGCAATCAGGGCCTGGGCACGCTGGCGGATGATGCCCAGCTCGGCGATACGCTCCAGCGCCGCCGCGGCCAGCGTCTCGGGGGCCGGGAACAGGCGGTGCACCTCGGGCGTGGCCTGGCCGTCAGCCAGCGGCTCGCCAAAGCGCTGTACCAGGCGTGCCGCCAGGGTGCGCGCGGCGGCCACCGTGACCTGCTGGCCCAGCACCGCGCGCACGGCCAGCTCGAAACGGTCCACGCAGCCTGGCAGGCGCAGCCCCGGCTCGTTCGTGGCCAGGGCACCGAGCCGGGCGTCGATCAGGCCCGGCTCGGCGTCCAGATCAAGCCAGCGCCGCAGCAGCGGCATCAGGCTGGCGCTGGCCGGCCACAGCGCTGTGCAGGGCGTGAGCCGCAGCAGTGGCGCGTTGGCGTCGAACTGCACGACGATGCGCCCGCTCAAGACCTGACCCCGGTGCTGCAGCCGCAGGCTGCGCTCAATGCGCAGCGCCTGCCGGTCCACCGTTTCAATGCCGGGAATGGCCCGGTCGGCCAAGAACTGCAGCAGCGCCGTCACCGCGTAGGGCGGACGGTAGGCCAGGCGCAGCGCGGTCTCGGCGCCGGCGGCGACCATGGCCGGCGCCGCCCGGCGCAGCGCCGTGGGTTGCAGCCGGTAATGCTCGACGAAGGCGGCGTTGAAGCGGCGCAGGCTGGCAAAGCCGGCCGCATGCGCTACGGCGGCGACCGGCAGCGTGGTATCGCTGAGCAACTGCTTGGCCAGCAGCAGGCGCCGTGTCTGCAGGTATTGCAGCGGCGTCACGCCCTGCTCGGCGCTGAAGATGCGGCGCAGATGCCGGCTCGTGATGCCGAGATGGTCGGCCAGCTGCTCAACCGAGGCTTCGGGGTCGTCGCAGGCATCCAGCCATTGGGCCGCCTGCCGCGCCAGCGTGCGCGAGGCGTCCATCACGCTCCAGGCTATCTGCCCGGCGCGCGGCGCGAGCTCGGGGCGGCACTTCAGGCAGGGGCGGTAGGCGGCGGCTTCGGCCTGCGCGGCGCTGGCGTAGAAGCTGCAGTTCTCGCGCTTCGGCGTGCGGACGCGGCAGATCGGGCGGCAGTAGATGCCGGTGGAGCTGACGCCGACGAACCACAGCCCATCGAAGCGGGCATCGCGGGCGACAAGGGCCGGGTAGCAGTGGTCGGGGTCGAGCGGCATGCGGCCATGATAGGGTGGCCGCTGCTTGAGAACTCGCCGTTTCCGGACATGCTCTTGCCGCTACCTCTCAGTGCAAGACCTTGAGGCCGAGGATGCCGGCGACGATGAGGGCAATGCAGGCGATGCGGGCGGCGGTGGCCGGTTCCTTGAAGAAGATGATGCCGAGGATGGCCGCGCCGACGGCGCCGATGCCGGTCCAGACGGCATAGGCCGTGCCGAGAGGCAGCTGCTTCATGGCCCAGCCGAGCAGGCCGAAGCTGGCCCAGGCGGCGACGAAGGTCAACACCGTCATCGGCCAGCGGGTGAAGCCGTCCGAGGCCTTCATGGCGACCGACCAGACGATCTCCAGCAGGCCGGCGACGAGCAGGGCCAGCCAGGCGGCGGTCACGGGGTTCTTGAGCAGGGCTTGCATGGGGTGAGCCTCACATGGCCTTGAACAGATGCACATAGGCGCGGCTGACCGGCAACTCACGCTCATGACGCTTGAAGCGCAGGAACAGGCGGCTGGCTTCGTCACGCCGTGTGCCGGCGAGGTGGGCGAGGTTGATCAGGGTCGAGCGGTGTACCTGCCAGAACTGGTTCGGGTCGAGTTGCGCCGCCAGCTCGACGATCGGGGTGCGGATGAGGTACTCGGCCTCGGCCGTCTGCACGCAGGTGTACTTGTCGTCGGCATGGAAGAACAGCACCTCGGCCACGTCGATCTGGTGGGTCAGCTCGCCCTGGCTGGCGCGCACCCAGCGCAGCAGCGGCTGGGCCGGCGCCGGCGCCATGCGCTGCAGCGCCTGCGCCAGGCCGGGGCCGGGCTCGGTGGCCGGGGCCGCCAGCGCGGCCTGCACGCGCTTGACCGACTGGGCCAGGCGTTCGGTCTTGATCGGCTTGAGCACATAGTCCAGCGCCGCCTGGTCGAAGGCTTGCACCGCGTACTCGTCATAGGCGGTGACGAAGACCACCCGGGTCGGCCCCTCGATGCCCTGCGCCACTTCCAGACCGGTCAGGCCCGGCATCTGGATGTCGAGGAAGGCCACGTCGGGCTGCAGCGCCTCGATCTGGCTGGCGGCCTCCAGGCCGTTACGGGCGAGGGCGACGATCTCCAGCTCGGGCCACAGGGCCAGCAGCTGCTCCTGCAGATAGCGGGCGAGGTGCTGTTCGTCGTCGGCGATCAGGGCTCGGGTCATGGTTGTGCGGTTTCCTTCTCGGTGGGCAGGCGCAAGGTCGCGCAGCAGCCTTGCTCGGTGATGTCCATCGACAGCGCGGCGCCATCGTCGTAGCGGGCAGCCAGGCGCTCGCGGATGTTCTTCAGGGCCAGGCCGTTGCCGGGCCGGGCGCGGCGTTTGGGGGCGGCCAGGCCCAGGCCATTGTCACGCACCTGCAGCGTCAGCATGCCATCTGCGACGCTGGCGCGAATCTGCAGATGCCCGCCCTCAGGCTTGCTCTCCAGCCCGTGGTTGATGGCGTTCTCCACCAGCGGCTGCAGCAGCAGTGGCAGCATCAGCGCGCGCCTGGCCTCCGCGGAGGCCTCGATCTCGAAGCTCAGGCGCTCGTCCATGCGGATCTGCATCAGGCCCAGATAGCTTTGCACCGCCTGCAGTTCCTGTTCCAAGGTGCAGACTTCGGCCCTCAGCGTCTGCAGGCTGGCGCGCAAGTAGTCGGTGAAATGCTCCAGCATCTGCTTGGCGCGCTCAGGCGCCGGGTCGATCAGGCTCTGCACCGCTGCCAGGCTGTTGAACAGGAAATGCGGCTCGATCTGGGCCTGCATGCGCAACAGTTGTGCCTCGGTGGCCTGCAGCTGTAGGCTGCGGCGCTTGGCCGCCTGCCAGGCCAGATAGGTGCCGATCAGCGCGAATACCAGGCTGATGAAGAGAAACTGGCCGATGGCCCGGGCTGAATCGAATGGCGTGTTCCTGATAGGAGTCTGAGTCAGAGCCTCGGCCAGCTGGATGAAGATCCAGAAGCTCAGCAGCATGATGGCGATGGGCACGACCGCGAAGAACACACCTGCCTTCAGCTCGCCGCGGTTCAGGCGCTGCAGCGTCAGCTCGGGCACCAGCAGTTCGAAGGCGCGGTAGAAGCCGTGGATGCTGAAGGCGATGAACAAGCCCATCACATAGCTGAACAGCAGCGCGTATGGCCCGACATTCGCGCGGCCGAACACGACCGCCAGGCTGATGAAGAAGGTCGGGAAGAACAGGCCGATGGTGCTGCTGATTAGCAGGCGCGCCCAGGCCGGCTCGTCGCGCCGCTTGTGCAGTTGAAAGTAGCGACGGAGGGCATAGCCGAGGTCTTGTTGCAGGCTTTGAATGGACATGGTGTGCAGCAGTGTCGGGCTTGGATGCTTCGCAGCCTAGACGGGCTGACCCGGTGAGGCCGCAGGCCGGCGACGAATCGACAGCGGGCGCGACGAATGGAGCCACCACTATCGGGGATAGGGACGAGGCGCCCATGTAACGGCGCTTGCCTACAATCCGCCCAGCTCAAACCGGCGCCGCCATGGCGCCAGCGAACCCAGCGACACAAAAGGGAACCCATGCAAGTACCAGCCTCCATCTTCAAGGCTTATGACATCCGCGGTGTTGTCGGCAAGACGCTCGACGAAGCGCTGGCTGAGCATCTGGGCCGCGCCTTCGGCACCGAAGCCAAAGCCCTGGGCGAAAAGGCCGTGGTGGTGGGGCGCGACGGGCGCCTGTCGGGCCCTGGCCTGGTGCAGGCACTGGCGCGCGGCATCCGCTCGACCGGTCTGGATGTGGTGGACCTGGGCGCCGTGACCACGCCCATGCTCTATTACGTGGCCGCCACGCGCGCCAAGCATCGCTGCACCTCGGGCATCCAGGTGACCGGCAGCCACAACCCCAAGGACTACAACGGTTTCAAGATGGTGCTGCAGGGCGCCGCCGTCTATGGTGAGCAGATCCAGGGCCTGCGCCGCCGCATCGAGGCCGAGGACTACGCCACCGGCCGCGGCCGCATCGGCACGATGGACATCGGTGCCGAGTACCAGCACCGCATCGTCTCGGATTGCAAGCTCAAGCGCCCGATGAAGGTGGTGGTGGACAGCGGCAACGGCATCCCCGGCGCCAGTGCGCCGGCCATCCTGCGCGCGCTGGGCTGCGAGGTGGTGGACATCTTCTCCAAGGTGGACGGCGACTTCCCCAATCACCACCCCGATCCCTCGCGCCCAGAGAACCTGGAAGACCTGAAGCGCATCGTGCACGCCTGCGATGCCGAACTGGGCCTGGCTTTTGACGGCGATGGCGACCGCCTGGGCGTGGTCACCAAGGACGGCACGATGATCATGCCGGACCGCCAGATCATGCTGTTCGCGGCCGACATCCTGAGCCGCAACAAGGGCGCCGAGATCATCTTCGACGTCAAGTGCACGCAGCGCCTGGCCCCGTGGATCCGCGAGCATGGTGGCCGCCCGCTGATGTGGAAGACCGGCCATTCGCTGGCCAAGGCCAAGCTGAAGGAAACCGGCGCACCGCTGGCCGGCGAACTGTCGGGCCACATCTTCTTCGCCGAGCGCTGGTACGGCTTTGACGACGCGATGTACACCGCGGCACGCCTGCTGGAGATCCTGTCGCGCGAGCACGACCCCAGCGCGGTGCTGAACGCGCTGCCCAACAGCTTTGCCACGCCCGAGATCAACGTGCCCTGCGCTGAAGGCGAGCAGCACAGCGTGGTGGCGATACTGCAGGAGACGGCCGAGTTCCCGGGCGCGCTGGAGGTCATCAAGATCGACGGCCTGCGCGTCGAGTACAGCGACGGCTTCGGCCTGATCCGCGCCTCCAACACCACGCCGGTGCTGGTGCTGCGCTTCGAGGGCCACACGCCCGAGGCGTTGGCGCGCATCGAGCACGATGTGCTGGCCCAGCTCAAGCGTGTGAAGCCTGACGCGACCTTTGCCGCAGGCCATTGATCGCGGCTGAGACCGTCAAGCAGCGCCTGGCCCGCTGGGCCTATGGCGGGCTGCTGCGTCTACTGACCCCGGCCTATCTGCTGCGTCTGTGGCGGCGCGGCAAGGCCGAGCCGCTGTACCGCCTGGCGATGGGGCAGCGGCTTGGCCTGGGCTATGCAGGCACCGAGCCGGGCCGCCTGTGGCTGCATGCGGTCTCGCTCGGCGAGACACGGGCCGCCGCGCCGCTACTTGCCGCGCTGCGCGAACGCCATCCTGGCCTGCGCCTGCTGCTGACCCACAGCACGGCCACCGGCTTTGAGGCGGGCCGCGAACTGCTGCGCGAGGGTGACGCACAGACCTGGCTGCCCTACGACACGCCGGGCGCAGTGCGGCGCTTTCTGCAGCACTGGCAGCCGGCCATCGGCGTACTGATGGAAACCGAGATCTGGCCGACGCTGCAGCATGAAGCGCGCAACGCCGGCCTTCCCATGGTGCTGGCCAATGCGCGTCTGTCAGCCAAGAGCCTGCGCCAGGGTGAGCGCTTTGCCGCCTTACTGCGCCCGGCCGCCGAGGCCCTGAGTCTGGCGCTGGCGCAAAGCGAGGCGGACGCACTGCGCCTGCGTCAGGCCGGGGTGGGCGAGGTACAAATCTGCGGCAATCTGAAGTACGACCTGCAGCCTGATGCGGCCTTGCTTGCGCGCGGCCAAGCCTGGCGCGCCGGCCTTGATCGGCCGGTGCTGCTGCTCGCTGTCAGCCGCGAGGGCGAGGAGGCGCCGCTGCTGGCCGCCTGGGCTCGGCTGCCGGTGCAGGGCCGACCGCTGCTTGCCATCGTGCCGCGCCATCCCCAACGTTTCGATGAAGTGGCCGCGCTGATCGAAGCCCAGGGCCTGCGCCCTGCGCGGCGCAGCAGCTGGAGCGATTCCCCGCCGGAGGCGGCGCTTGGCGCCGATGTCTGGCTGGGCGACTCGATGCGCGAGATGCCGCTCTACTACGGCCTGGCCGATGTGGCCCTGCTGGGCGGCAGTTTTGAAAAACTGGGCGGCCAGAACCTGATCGAGGCCGCGGCCTGCGGCTGCCCGCTGCTGATGGGGCCGCACACCTTTAACTTCGCCGAGGCGGCAGAGCTGGCCCTGGCGGCCGGTGCCGCCCGGCGTGTGGATGATCTGGATGCAGGACTCGCGCAAGGTCTGACCCTGTGCGGCGACGCCGCGCAGCGCCTGGCCATGCAGCAGGCCGCGCAGGCCTTTGCTGCCCGGCACCGCGGTGCGGCGGCAAGAATGGCCGAGGCGATCAGTGCGCGGCTCAAGCGCTAGCGCAGACCGCCGGCCTCATCGTTGCCGTCGTCGAGCAACTGCTGCAGCCGACGCGGATAGTGGTTGAGGAAGTCGCGAGTGACCGCGTAGTGCTCGGTGTCCTCATAGCGGGTCTCGGACAGGCCCGAGGCGTCGAACTGGTAGAGGCGGGCCTGCGGATAGGCCAGTAGGATGGGCGAGTGCGTGGCGATGATGAACTGCGAGCCGTCTTCGACCAGCGCATGGATGGCGCTGAGTGCGGCGAGCTGACGGTTGGGCGATAGTGCCGCCTCGGGCTCGTCGAGCAGGTACAGGCCGCGGCCGCCGAAGCGCTGCAGCAGCAGGTCCATGAAGGACTCACCATGCGACATCCGGTGCCAGGCACCGTTGGCGTCGCCAATGCTCTCCAGATAGGTGCCCAGGTTGAAGAAGCTCTCGGCGCGCAGGAAGTAGCCATCGCGCGGTTGTGGAAAACCGCGCGCCAGGCGCAGCACCTCGTGCAGCGGAGACACCGACTCGCGGGTCTGATAGCGCGTGTGGCGGCTGCCACCCTCGGCACTGAAACCCAGCGCCACGGCCAGCGCCTCCAGCACTGTCGACTTTCCGGCGCCGTTTTCACCAACGAAGAAGGTGACGTTCGGGTGGAACTCGATCGTGTCCAGCGCTCGTACCGCAGCGATGCTGTATGGATAGGCGTCAAAGTCGATGGCTGCGCCGGGCCGGAACCCGGCATTGATCAGGTAGGGACGTTCCAGGCGAGGCATCGCGCTCAGGGCCTCACGGCTCGCGGCTGAAACGCATCGCCCCGCCTCCCTGCTTGAGCGTCAGCGCGGGTGCCGCGCTACCGGCCTCGCCATCGAAGACGATCTCCAGCGGCGTGACGCGGGCGAAGAACTGGCGTGGCGCCTTGGCAAACAGCTCGAACTCGCCCTGGCCGCTGGCCTGCGCAAACAGGCGTTCGCCGCGCGCAGTGATGCGCAGCTTGAAGTTGCTGTTCAGCGCGTAGAGGCCTGCCAGCGGTGCCAGTTGCTCGGGCGGCAGCGTCAGCGCCGCTTGCTGGGTGCTGGCGAAATCCTTGGGTGGCACCGAGGGGTCGAGCAGATGCAGCGCGAGATCGCTGACCGGCACCATGGCATTGGCAAGCACCCCGGCGGCACGACCGCGCTGCGGGTCCAGCCACAGCGAGCTGGAGAAGCCGCCGGTGCCGCCGTCGTGGTTGAACACGGTGCGGCCGTTCAGCGGCGCGAGGCTCCAGGCCAGGCCGATCGGATTGATCGGCGCGGCCCCCTCCGCATGACGGCGCAGGCACAGCGCAAAGGCGTCGGCCAGCGGCTTGCCCGGGGTCTGGCCCAGCGCGGCGCGGGCATAGGCGGCCAGATCGCGCGCCGAGCCGAGCAGGGCGCCGGCGCCGGCCATCGCCGGCTGGAAGCGCCAGGGCGCCACCGGCTTGCCGGCCGCGTCATGGCCCTGGGCCAGCAGCGCGCCCGGCGGCGGCGCAAGCACCATGCCGTCCAGTTTCAGCGGTCGCAGAACGCGCTCGGCCAGCAGCGCCTCGAAAGACTTGCCGCTGCGCAGCGACAGCGCCTGGCCCAGCAGGCCGTAGCCGAGGTTGGAGTATTCATAACGCTCCTCGCGAGCGCGTGTCGGCTGCCAGCTGCGCAGAAAGATCTGCATATCGGCCCAGCCGTAGCCGGCATAGGGATCGTCGCCGCGCTGCGGCAGCAGATTGGCCGGCAGGCGCGGCAACCCCGAGCGATGGGTAGCCAGGTCGATCCAGCGCAGCGCCTGGCCGCTCTTGTCACGCAGTTGCAGGTCGAGCACCGGCTCCAGCGGATCGTCCAGGCGCAACTCGCCACGCAGGCTGGCTTCTGCCAGCACCAGCGCGGTGAAGGTCTTGGTGATAGAGCCGAGTTCGAACAGACCGGGCTGATCGGCTGGCGGCGCTTGCCCGGCGCTGGCCAGCGCCAGGCCTTTGTCGACGTCCAGCTCGAAGGCCTGGTAGCCCACGCCCTGGACCTTGAGTCGCTGATTCAGCGCGTTCTGAATCGGGCTGGCCTGCGCGTTAGCATTCGGCAGCAGCGCGCAGGCGGGCAGGGCGGCCAGGCTGTTGAGCATCAGCCGCCGCCGCTGCTGGTTTGGCCGCTGTGCGGCGGGTGTTGTTGTCATGTGAGTCATCGTGAACCTCTCCCTGAGACGCTGCAGACTGGCGCTGCGCCAGAATAGCAGCCGCATGTGCCCCTCAAGATCCGTCCGCCACTCATGAGCGTCATCGCGCAAAGCGCTCAGCAGGCGCTGGCCCTGGTGCTGAACCTGGATGCCAGCCTGCTGCGCATCGTCAGCCTGTCGCTGCTGGTCAGCGGCAGTGCCTGCCTGTTGGCTTCCGGGCTGGGCCTGGCGCTGGGCGCCTGGCTGGCCGTCGGGCGCTGGCCGGGGCTGCGCTGGCTGGCGCTGCTGACGAACACGCTGCTGGCCCTGCCTTCGGTAGTGGTGGGGCTGTGCGTCTATCTGTTGCTGTCGCGCTCGGGCCCGCTGGGCGGCCTGGGCCTGCTGTTCTCGCCCAGTGCCATGGTGTTGGCCCAGGCCATCCTGGTGGTGCCGGTGATCGCGGCGCTGAGCCGCCAGCAGCTGCAGGATGCGCTGGCCGAGGGCGGCGAACAGCTGCGCTCGCTGGGCGCCGGTCCGATGCTGAAGGCAGCGCTGCTGCTGTGGCATGGCCGACGCGCCGTGCTGCTGATCCTGTTGACAGCCTTCGGTCGCGCCATCTCCGAGGTGGGCGCGGTGATGATCGTCGGCGGTAATATCGAGGGCTTCACCCGGGTGATGACCACCAGCATCGCGCTGGAGACCAGCAAAGGCGACCTGCCGCTGGCGCTGGCGCTGGGCCTGGTGCTGCTGGCCGTGGTGGGCCTGCTCAACCTGATGTCGGCAGTGCTGCGCCGCAAGGAGCAGGGGATGAGTGCCGCATGAATGACACGCCGCTGATCGAGCTGCGCAACTGCAGCGTTCGCCAGGGCGGCCGTCAACTGCTGGCCCCGACGACGCTGCGCCTGGCGCGCGGCGAGCGCCTGGCGCTGGTGGGCGCCAATGGCGCCGGCAAGACTACGCTGCTGCGCCTGATGCATGGCCTGCTGGACAGCCCCGGCCGGCAGCTGCATGGCCAGCCGCGCCAGGCCATGGTGTTCCAGCAGCCCTTCTTTCTGAACCTGTCGGTGCGGCGCAACCTGCTGCTGGCCTTGTGGCTGGCGCGGGTGCCCGGCACCGAGCGCGAAGCCCGCATGCGCAGCGCGCTGGCGCGTGTGGGCCTGGCTGGCGAGGCCGAGCGCAATGCCTGCGCGCTGTCGGGCGGCCAGCGCCAGCGCCTGGCCCTGGCGCGGGCCTGGGCACTCAAGCCCGAGCTGCTGTTCCTGGACGAACCCACCTCGCATCTGGACCCGGGGGCGCGACGCGAGGTCGAGACCTTGATCCAGCAGTTCGCCGATGAGGGCATGAGCCTGGTGATGAGTACGCACAACCTCGGCCAGGCCAAGCGCCTGGCCACGCGTGTGCTCTATCTGGAGGGCGGGCGGGTGATCGTTGACCGGCCGACGTTGGAGTTTTTCAATCAAGCCCTGCCCGAAGAGGCGGCGCTGTTCCTGAAGGGGGAGTTGCTGTGATCAAGACTGTTCGTCGTTGGGCCCTGGCGCTGTTGCTGCCGGGCCTGTTGCTGCCCGCGCTGGCAGGGGCCGACACAGGCCGCAGCCTGGTGATGGCCTCGACCACCTCGACCGAGCAGTCGGGCCTGTTCGCTCACCTGCTGCCGCGCTTTACCGCGGCCAGCGGCATCACGGTCAAGGTGGTCGCGCTGGGCACGGGCCAGGCGCTGGATCTGGCGCGCCGTGGCGATGCCGATGTGGTGTTCGTCCACGATCCGGCCGCCGAGGCGCGCTTCGTGGCCGAGGGCTGGGGCCTGAAGCGGCTGCCCGTGATGTACAACGACTTCGTGCTGATCGGCCCGGCGTCCGACCCTGCGGGCGCCAAGGGCAGCGATATCGCGCAGGCGCTGGCGCGCATCGCCGCCCGCTCGGCCCCCTTCATCTCGCGCGGCGACAAGAGCGGCACGCATGCAGCGGAACTGCGCTTTTGGTCTCTGGCTGCGCAAGACCTGACCCCACTGCGCCAGACTGGCAGCTACCGCGAGTGCGGCTGCGGCATGGGGCCGGCGCTCAACATGGCCTCGGCCACGGGCGCCTATGTGCTGTCCGACCGCGGCACCTGGCTGGCCTTCAAGAACCGCGGCGAGCTGGTGCTGCTGGTGCAGGGCGACCAGCGCCTGAACAACCCTTACGGCGTGATCGTCGTGAACCCGGCACGCCACCCGCACGTCAAGCAGGCCGAAGCGCAAGCGTTTGCCGATTGGGTGACCTCGCCCGCCGGCCAGGCCGCGATTGCGTCCTACCGGATTGGCGGCGAGCAGCTGTTCTTCGGTCGCACCGAGTGAGGCGCGGCAGGCTGGTCGCGTTTTAGCTGAACTCGCGCAGCTTGCGGTAGAGCGTGCTGCGGCCGATGCCCAGTTGGCGGGCGGCAGCCGAGAGGTTGCCGCCAGCGGTCTCGACGGCAGCGGCGATGGCCTGCCGTTCGGTCTGACGCAGACTGGGTGCTGCGGACGTCTCGCCGACGGGCTCGGCATGGCTTGGGGCAGCGGGCGCAGCACTGAGGACGGGGCTGCGCAGCGCGCTGTCCTGCAGTTCGCGGCGGGTCTGGGCGCGTTGCAGGTCCAGGCTGCCGATTGCCAAGCTGAGCTTGGCATACAGCGTTTCACCGGGGCGGGCCCGCTGGCTGAGGCGCTGCGCTTGTTCGGGCTCGCTGCGGGTCAGTTGGGCCAGTGCGCCGAGGCTGCAGCCGAACAGGCGCTCCAGGCTTTCACGCCGCAGGGCCGCGGCTGAGTGGCCGAGCAACTCCATCGCGCGCCGGTTGACACCGAGGATGTGGCCGTCTTCGTCCAGCGCCAGCTGGGCTTCGTGCATGGTGCCCAGCCCCATCGGGTTGCTGTGCAGGTGCAGCCGCGTGCTGTGGCGGAAGCGGTCGGCAAACCACTGGCTTTCGATCAGGCGGGCGGACATGGTGGCCAGCGCCAGCGTATGCGGATGGTAGGAGCGACGCTCGCCGGAGACATCGATCACGCCCAGCAGCGCGCCCTTGTGGTCGAAGATGGGTGCGGCCGAGCAGGTCAGGAAGTGCATGGCGCGCAGATAGTGCTCCTGGCCGTGCACGAGCGTGGCGGCTTCGGTCATCAAGGCCGTGCCCACTGCATTGGTTCCCTTGTCCGCCTCGGCCCACAGCGCGCCGGGCGTCAGCGACACCTGCTGCGCGCGCTCCAGAAAACCGGCGTCGCCGCGTGCATGCAGCACGCAACCACTGGCGTCGGTCAGCAGCACCATGCTCTGCGCATGGGTCAGCTGTTCGTAGAGCATGTCCATCACCGGCAGCGCCTGGGCGCACAGGCGCGCATTGCGCTGTTGCAGGTCCTGCAGGCTGGCGGCCGGCAGGCGGCGCAGATCGGGCAGGCTGTGTTCGCTGAGGCCGAAAGCCTGGCAGCGATCGTGCGAGGCAGCGATCAGCTGCGCATGGCGCGCGTCGACCAGGGCACGCGATGCGGAGGTGGGTGTGGCCGCGTTTGTCGGGCGTTGGACCATCTGGGGCTCCGGATCAGAGGCAAAGCCCGGAGGGCTTCGCCAGAGTGGCTGCGCCACTCGGACGGCCCATTATCTCCGCCGCGTTCAGTTGTTGCTGGTGGCTCGCACCTCGGCCAGCGTGGTGACGCCGGCCAGCACCTTGACGATGCCGTCCTGGCGCAGCGTGCGCATGCCTTCCGCCAGGCCGCATTGCATGATCTCCTCGGCGCGCGCGCCGGTCTGGATCAGGCGACGCACGTCCTGCGAGACCGTGAGCAACTCGTGCAGGCCGGCTCGGCCCTTGTAACCGGAGTTCTCGCACTTGGCGCAGCCGGTGCTGCGATAGCGCTTGAGCTGGCCGCCTTCGCCATAGTTTTTCTGCCAGTCGGCCAGCAAGGCGGCGCGGTCGGGCTTGAGCGCGGCCGGGAAGACATGCAGGTAGTCGTCCAGCCACTCGTTCTGCTCGGCCTCGGGCAGCGGCTCGCTGATGCGGCAGTGCGTGCACAGCCGCCGCACCAGACGCTGGGCCAGCACGGCCAGCAGCGAGTCGGCGAAGTTGAACGGGTCCATGCCCATGTCCAACAGTCGGGTGACGGTTTCCGAGGCGCTGTTGGTGTGCAGGGTCGACAGCACCAAGTGGCCGGTCAGCGATGCCTCGACGGCGATCTCGGCGGTTTCCTCGTCGCGGATTTCGCCGACCATGATCACGTCCGGGTCGGCGCGCAGGAAGGCACGCAAGGCCTTGGCAAAGGTCCAGTCGATCTTCGGATTGACCTGCACCTGGCGCAGGCCGGCCTGGGTGATTTCAACCGGGTCCTCGGCGGTCCAGATCTTCCGCTCGGGCGTGTTGATATGGGCCAGCGCCGAATGCAGCGTGGTGGTCTTGCCCGAGCCTGTGGGGCCGACGCACAGCACCATGCCATAAGGGCGCGCCACCGCGGCCTGGAGCCGGCTGAGGTTGGAGGCCGACAGCCCCAGCTTCTCCAGCGGAATCGGCCGCGCGGAAGACAGGATGCGCATCACCACGTCTTCCAGATTGTTGTTGGTCGGGATGGTGGCCACCCGCAGCTCCAGCTTGTGCTGGGGCGAGAAGCGCGCGAAGTTGATCTTGCCGTCCTGCGGCTTGCGGCGCTCGGAGATGTCCAGGTCGCACATGATCTTGATGCGGGCGATCATGGCGCTGCGGTAGGTGTAGGGCAGCTCCAGATAGGGGTGCAGCACGCCGTCGCGGCGGAAGCGGATCTTGAGCTTTTCGCGCCCCGGATAGGTCTCGATGTGGATGTCGGACACGCCCTGGGCATGCGCCTCGATGATCATCGAGTTGATCAGGCGCACCAGCGAGTTGTCGGACTGCTCGATGGGTGTGTCGTCCTCGCGGATCGAACGTTCCTGGCCCTCGCGCTCCAGGGTCTCCATCAGCTTGTTGGCGTTGTCGAGCTCGAAGTCGAGCTGCATCGCGGGGATGCGCGTATCGTTGGCGCCCAGGTTCTCGCCGCCGAACTTCTCATACACCGGCGCCAGCGCGTAGGCCAGCGTGCCCACCTTGGTCAGCGTCGGCACCACCTTCAGCTGGGTGATGAATTCGGTTTCTTCGATCGCGTCGCGGCGCGTCGGGTCTTCCATCGCGACGATCAGCTTGCCTTCGCGCATCACCAGAGGCAGCACCTCCAGGCGCTTGGCCACCGAGAAGGGCAGCTTGCGCACCGCGTCGGCCTCGACCGGGAAGTGTTCCACATCGACCAGCGGATAGCCCATCTTGCGCGCCAGCGCCGACTGCAGCTGCTGGCGTGTCACCACGCCCTTGCGCACCAGCAACTGACCCAGCGGCACCGAGCGGTCGGCGCGCTGCTGAACCAGCGCCTCGTCCAGTTGCTCCTGGCTGATCAGCTCCAGCGCCAGCAGCGCCTCGCCGATGCGCACCATCGGCATCTTGGCCTGCTGTTCGATGGCCTGCAGCAGTTGCTCGGCCGTGACCACTTGCTTGGCCACCAGGATGTCGCCGACGCGGCGGCTGCGCAGGTCCTGCTGTTCGCGCGCGACGGCCTCGATCTGCTCGTGCGTCACGGCCTGGTCGCGCACCAGCAGATCGCCGATGCGCTCGCCGATCTCGAAGCTCACCAGCGCCTCGCGCGGCACGAACACGCGCTGCACCGAGTCTTCGGCATCGCCGATGGGCGGGAACAGGTACAGGCCGAGTTCATCCTGGAAGTGGCCGATGGTGTAGCCCTTCAGTTCTCCGCCGCCTTGGAACTGCAGCTTGAAAGGATGGCGCGGACGTTGGTCCAAGGGCAGCGGATCGTCGACCGAGACGACCTCGCGCGGCGCTGCCGCCACCGGGCGCAGCAGCTTGAGCGCGCGGAACTGGGCGAACTTCAAGGGCATCGGATTGCGCGCTGGCGGCACGTTGACCTGGGCCAGGCGCTCTTCGGACGACATCAGGATCAGCAGGCCGATGGTGCGGCTGTTGTTCAGGCCGAGGATCTCGCAGGGTTCGGGGCTAAGCTGTGCAGCCGGCTGCGGATAGGCCGCATAGGGGGGCGTGGGCCACATGAAGACCGTCTGTGACGGGCCATCGGCAGCATCACGCCGGGCGGGCGAGGCGCCTTGTGGCCAATCGAGCGGCGCAGACAGATCGTGCATCAACGAACTCCCAATTGTTCTCGTGGACAGGCCGCGCCTGTTCCCAGCCAGGCACGCCGTGCAGCCCGCAGCTTAGACGCAATTGCGGCTTTCCGTGCAGTGGAACAGCGCCGCTGCTGAGGGCCAGTTTCAAAGCCGGGCTCAGCCGGGTGTGCAGTGCGTCACACCTGGCGCATCAGCTGCTGTGGCAGCCAGGTGGCGATGCCGGGGAACAGGTAGAGCAGGCCCAGGGCAAGGATCAACAGCACGAACATGGGCAAGGCGGCGCGGGCGATCCAGGTGAGATCCCGGCCCGTCATGCCCTGCAGCACGAACAGGTTGAAGCCCACTGGCGGCGTGATCTGCGCCATCTCGACCACCAGCACGAGGAAGATGCCGAACCACACCAGGTCGATGCCGGCCGCCTGCACGATGGGCAGGATCACGCCCATGGTCAGCACGATCATCGAGATGCCATCCAGGAAGCAGCCCAGCACGATGTAGAACAGCATCAGCGCCGTCAGCAGGCCCAGCGGCGTCAGGCCCAGCGAGCCGATCCACTCCGCCAGATGGCGCGGCAGGCCGATATAGCCCATCGACAGGGTCAGAAATGCGGCGCCCGCCAGGATCAGCGCGATCATGCAGTACAGGCGCGTGGCGCCCATCAGGGACTCTTTCAGGCTGGTCCAGCTGAGCGAACCCTGCAGCGCCGACAGCAGCAGCGAGCCGACCACCCCCAGCGCGGCCGCCTCGGTGGCGGTGGCCACGCCGGCGTAGATCGAACCCAGCACGGCCACGATCAGCAGCACGACCGGAATCAGGCTCATCGAGGCCTTGAGTTTGCTGGCCAGGCTGGTGGCCGCTTCGGGCGGCGGCACCTGACCGGGGTTCAGCAGCGCCCACAGCATCAGATAGCCCATCATCATGCCCGCCACCATCAGCCCGGGCAGCACGCCGGCCGCGAACAGCTGCGCGATCGAGACATTGGCGCTGACGCCGTAGACGATCATGATCAGCGAGGGCGGAATCAACAGGCCCAGCGTGCCGGCGCCCGCCAGCGAGCCGATCACCACGCGGTCCGGGTAGCCGCGCGACAGCAGCTCGGGCAGGGTCATCTTGCCGATGGTGGCGCAGGTGGCGGCGCTGGAGCCGGACACCGCCGCGAAGATAGTGCAGCCGATCACATTGGTGTGCAGCAGCCGGCCCGGCAGCCGGTTCATCCATGGCGCCAAGCCCTTGAACATGTCTTCGGACAGCCTGGTGCGGAACAGGATCTCGCCCATCCAGATGAACAGCGGCAGGGCGGTCAGCGTCCAGCTGGAGGCCGAGCCCCAGATGGTGACTGCCATCGCGTCGCCCGCCGGCCGCGCGCTGAACAGCTGCATGCCGATCCAGGCCACGCCGGTCAGGGTCAGACCGATCCAGACCCCGGTGCCTAGCAATGCGAACAGGCTCAGGATCAGCAGTGCCGTGATCAGCAGGTCATTCATGGCAGGGGCCAGTCGTCAAGCAGGGAGGTTTCATTCGCTGCGCACCAGTTCATCGGGCTGGGCCTGTGGCGCCCGTCCGCGCAAGGTCTGCAGCCAGCCGTCCAACAGCGCGATCCACAGCAGCAGGGTGCCGGCTGCCATGCCCAGCTGCGGAATCCACAGCGGCGTGGCGTCGTTGCCGGTCGAGATGTCGTGGAAGTCCCAGGACTGCCAGACCAGGCGAGCACTGTAGAAGGCCAGCGCACCGGCCAGCAGCAGCGCGACGCTGTAGCTCCACAGCTCCATCCGGTGGCTGCCCTTGGGGCCGAGCCGGCTCAGCAGCAGCGACACCCGGATGTGCTCGCCGCGCGTCAGCGTGTGGGCCAGCGACAGGAAGCCGGTGCCGGCCATGAAATAGCCGGCATACATGTCCAGGCCCTTGATGGGCAGTGTGATGTAGCGGTCGACGATGCTGCCCAGCACGGCCAGCAACGTCATCACCAGGCACAGCGCGGCGAGGGCCGCCGCGCCGTCGTAGAGCGCGTCCAGCAGTCGGCGCATGCGCATCAGGGCTTGTTGTAGGCGTCAACCACAGCCTGGCCGTCGGTGCCGGCCTTCTGCAGCCATTCCTTCAACATCGGATCACCCACCACCTTGCGCATGTCGGCTTTCAGCGCCGCCGAGGGCTCGACGATCTCCATGCCGTTTTTCTTCAGGGCAGCGATGTATTCCTGGTCCTTGTCCTGCGAGGTCTTCCAGCCGCGCACCTCGGCTGCTGCACCGGCCTTGGTCACGGCGTCCTGGCTGGCCTTGTCCAGCGCATCGAAGGCCTTCTTGTTCATGATCACCGCGTTCTTGGGCAGCCAGGCCTGGAAGTTGTAGTAGTACTTCAGGTGTTCATAGACCTTGTTGTCCATGCCGGTGGCGCCTGAGGTCATGAAGGACTCGACCACGCCGGTGGCCATGGCCTGCGAGAGGTCGGCCGCCTGCACCGTGACCGGCTGCGCGCCGATCAATTCGGCAATGCGGCTGGTCGAGGGGCTGTAGGCGCGCCACTTAGAGCCCTTCAGGTCGCTCAGCGCCGCAATCGGCTTCTTGGTGAACAGGCCTTGCGGCGGCCAGGGCACCGCGTACAGCAGCACCATGCCCTGGTCGGCCAGCTTCTTCTGCAGCGTGCTCTTCTGTGCGTTGTAGAGCTTGCGCGCCTCGGCATAGCTGTCGGCCAGGAAGGGCAGGCCATCGGCGCCAAATCCTTGCCATTCGTTCTGGTACGCAGCCAGCAGGATCTCACCGAGTTGTGCCTGGTTGCCCTGCACCGCGCGCTTGATCTCCGGCGCCTTGAACAGCGAGGCGCCCGGATGCACGGTGATCTGCAGCTTGCCGCCCGATGCGTCGGCGACTTCCTTGGCGAACTGCGCCAGGTTCTCGCTGTGGAAGTTGGTGGCCGGGTAGGCGCTGGGCAGGTCCCACTTGGTCTGAGCCAGGGACAGGGCGCTGGCGGCACACAGCGCCAGCGCGATTGCGGTCTTCTTCAGCATGGGAACACTCCTGGTGGATGGGGCGCGCGCTCGCCGGAAACGTTGAAGCGACCCCTGCTTGCGAGATTTCGTGTTGGGCAGGCCCGCCTGTGCCGACCAATGTATGCAGCGGGCCTCAGCCTGGGATCGGCATTAACCCGTAATGCCGGCATTTTGTTTGCAAATTGTCGACATGATGGCTAGAGTAAGACTGCTGAAATCCATCCAACGCCATCGCATGACGCGCAAGCCCAAGACCGGCGCCAAGGCGCAAACCACCGAGCACCGCCAGATCGTCTCGTCGGCCCACTTGGTCTCACCGCGCAGCCAGCAACTCAGCGAGTTCGAGTTCGGCTTGATCGTGTCGAACAACGCGTTCTCGCGCTGGATCGTGCACTGCATGTCGGCAGCCGGTCTGCGAGAGCTGACGCCGCTGGATGTGCTGGTGCTGCACCATGTGCACCACCGCGCACGCGACAAGCGCCTGTCCGAGATCAGCTTCATCATGAACATCGAGGACACGCATCTGATCAACTACTCGTTGAAGAAGCTGCAAGGTCTCGGCGTGGTGCAGTCCAGCCGCAGTGGCAAGGATGTGACGTATGCGACTACCGAGGACGGCAGGGGCTATGTCGAGCGATATCGCGAGATCCGAGAGTCATGCCTGATCAGCGCCCTGCAGGCTGACGACAAGCTAAACGCGCAGATCGGCGAGTTGGCAACCTTGCTGCGCGTGCTCTCGGGCGTGTACGACCAAGCGGCGCGAGCGGCGGCCTCGCTCTGAATTCAACAAAAGAGCAAGACCCAGCATGAAGCAAGATCGCATTGAACGGTGGCAGTTCTGGATTGATCGCGGAGGCACTTTCACCGACATCGTGGCGCGCCGCCCCGATGGCACGCTGACCACGGCCAAGCTGCTGAGCGAGAACCCCGAGCAGTACCGCGATGCCGCCGTTGCCGGCATCCGCCGCCTGCTCGATCTGCCTGCGCAAGCGCTGATTCCGGCCGAGCGCGTCGCCTGCGTGAAGATGGGCACGACGGTGGCCACCAATGCCTTGCTGGAGCGCAAGGGTGACCCGACCGTGCTGGTGACGACGCGTGGCTTTCGCGATGCGCTGCGCATCGCCTACCAGAACCGGCCACGTCTGTTCGACCGCCACATCGTGCTGCCCGAGCTGCTGTACAGCCGGGTGATCGAGGCCGATGAGCGTGTCGCCGCGGATGGCAGTGTGTTGACAGCACTCGACCTCGCAGCGCTGCGCCTGCAGCTGCAGCAGGCACTGGCGGACGGCATCCGCGCCTGCGCGATCGTCTTCATGCACGGCTACCGCTACACGGCTCATGAGCAGGCCGCTGCCACGTTGGCGCGTGAACTGGGCTTCACGCAGGTCTCGGTCTCGCACGAGGTCAGCCCCTTGTGGAAGTTCGTCTCGCGCGGCGACACGACGGTGGTGGACGCCTACCTGTCGCCGATCCTGCGCCGTTATGTCGAGCAAGTGGCGCGCGAGATGCCGGGCGTGCCGCTGTACTTCATGCAAAGCTCGGGCGGTCTGACGCGGGCCGAGCAGTTCCAGGGCAAGGACGCCATCCTGTCCGGGCCGGCGGGCGGCATCGTCGGCATGGTGCGCACGGCGGAATCCGGCGGGCATCAGCGCCTGATCGGTTTCGACATGGGCGGCACCTCCACCGATGTGTCGCATTACGCCGGCGAGTTCGAGAGGGCATTCGAGACCCAGGTGGCCGGCGTGCGCATGCGCGCGCCGATGATGAGCATCCACACGGTGGCCGCCGGCGGTGGTTCCATCCTCAGCTTCGATGGCGCACGGCTGCGTGTCGGCCCCGAGTCGGCCGGTGCCAATCCCGGACCGGCCTGCTACCGCCGTGGCGGTCCGCTGACCACCACCGATGCCAATGTGATGCTTGGCAAGATCCAGCCGGCGTTCTTTCCCCAGGTCTTCGGTCCGCAGGGCAATCAAGCGCTGGACGACAGCATCGTGCGCGAGCGCTTCGGCGCGCTGGCCGCGGAGGTGGGCGCCAAGACAGGCCGGGCGTTAACGCCCGAGGCCCTGGCCCAGGGTTTTGTGCAGATCGCGGTGGCGAACATGGCCAACGCGGTGAAGAAGATCTCGGTGGCGCGCGGCTATGACGTGACGCGCTACACACTGCAATGCTTCGGCGGAGCCGGCGGCCAACATGCCTGCGGGGTGGCCGATGCGCTTGGCATGAGCCGGGTCTTCGTGCACCCGCTGGCGGGTGTGCTGTCGGCCTACGGCATGGGGCTGGCAGACCAGATCGCGATGCGCGAGGCCGCGCTGGAACGCGTGCTGGATGAGGCTGGCCTGGCCGAGGCTGGCGTGCTGCTTGCGCGCCTGGGCGCACAGGCGCAGCAGGAGATCGTGCAGCAAGGCTTTGCGCCGGAACAGGTGCGGCAGCTGCCACGCCTGCAGCTGCGCTACGAGGGCACCGACACCGCTCTGTCGGTGCCGCTGGGCTCGCTGGTCGAGGTGCAGGCTGGCTTCGATGCTGCCTACCGCCAGCGCTTCGCCTTCCTTATGCCAGGTCGGCGGCTGCTGATCGAATCGGTCTCGGTGGAGGCGGTCGGCCCGGGTGAAGCATTGAGCGAGCGCCAACTGGCCGTAGACGAGCACGACGCGACTCCCCATGCGCAGCTGCTTATCTATGGCGACGAAGGCTGGCAGCAGGCCGGCCTGTTCCGCCGCGAAGACCTGCGCCGCGGTGCGCGCATCGCCGGCCCGGCCATCATTGCCGAACGCAATGCCACCACGGTGTTGGAAGCCGGCTGGCAGGCGCGCCTGAGCGGACGTGATCACCTGGAGCTGCAGCGCGTGCAGCCGCGCCGCACCGCCAAGGCGCTCGGCACCGACGTTGATCCGGTGATGCTGGAAGTGTTCAACAACCTGTTCATGAACATCGCCGAGCAGATGGGGCTGCGGCTGCAGAACACTGCCTACTCGGTGAACATCAAGGAGCGCCTGGACTTTTCCTGCGCGCTGTTCGATGCGCAGGGCCAGCTGATCGCCAATGCGCCGCATATGCCAGTGCACCTGGGCTCGATGAGCGAGTCGATCAAGACCGTGATCGCGCGCAATCCGCAGATGCAGCCGGGCGATGTCTATGTGCTGAACGACCCCTACCACGGCGGCACCCACCTTCCCGATGTCACCGTGGTCACGCCAGTCTGGGATGAGGAGAAGGGCGCCCCGCTGTTCTATGTCGCCTCCCGCGGCCATCACGCTGACATCGGCGGCATCAGCCCTGGGTCGATGCCGCCGTTTTCGCGCAGCATCGAAGAGGAAGGCGTGCTGCTGGACAACGTCAAGCTGGTCGAGCAGGGGCGCCTGCGCGAGGCCGAACTGACCGAGTTGCTTTCAGGTGGCCTCTGGCCTTCGCGCAACCCGGCACAGAACATCGCCGACCTGCGCGCGCAGATCGCCGCCAACGAGAAAGGCGTGCAGGAGTTGCATGCGATGGTGGCGCAGTTCGGGCTGGACACCGTGCAGGCCTATATGCGCCATGTGCAGGACAACGCCGAGGAAAGCGTGCGCATGGCCATCGCCAAGCTGGATGCCAGGCTGGCTGAAGGCGGGCGCTTCGAGCTGGCGCTGGACAACGGCGCCTGCATCCGCGTCGCGGTGACCATTGACCGTCAGCAACGCAGCGCCACGGTCGACTTCAGCGGCAGTTCGGCCGAGCAGCTGGACAGCAACTTCAACGCGCCCAAGGCGGTCACCATGGCGGCGGTGCTGTATGTGTTCCGCACCCTGGTGGACGACGAGATCCCGCTCAATGCCGGCTGCCTCAAGCCAATCGAGGTGATCGTGCCCGAGGGCTCGATGCTGAACCCGCGCCCGCCCGCGGCGGTGGTGGCCGGGAATGTGGAGGTGTCGAGTTGCGTGACCAATGCGCTCTACGGTGCTTTGGGGGTGCTGGCGGCCAGCCAGTGCACGATGAACAACTTCACCTTCGGCAACGCGCGCTACCAATACTACGAGACCATTGCCGGCGGCTCCGGCGCTGGGCCGGGTTTTGACGGCGCCAGCGTGGTGCAGACCCATATGACCAACTCGCGCCTGACCGACCCGGAGGTGCTGGAGATGCGCTTCCCAGTGCTGCTGGAGAGCTACGCGATCCGCCAGGGCTCGGGCGGCGCGGGCCGCTGGCGCGGTGGAGATGGCGGCGTGCGCCGCGTGCGCTTCCTGGAGCCTATGCAGGCGGCCATCCTCAGCAACGGTCGTCACAGTGGCGCCTTCGGCATGGCTGGCGGTGCTTCGGGCGCGCCCGGCCTGAACCGGATCGAACGCGCTGACGGCAGCGTGCAGGCGCTGGACCATATCGCGACCGTCGAGATGGCGCCAGGCGATGTGTTCGTGATCGAGACGCCCGGCGGCGGCGGCTATGGGGAGGCACAGGCATGACGAAGACGATTCTGCTCACCGGCTTCGAGCCCTTCGGTGGCGAAGTCATCAACCCGTCCTGGGAGGTGGCGCGCGCGCTGCACGGCGAGCTGATCGCCGGTGCGCGGGTGCAGGCGGTGCAATTGCCTTGCGTGTTCGGACAGGCGCTGGACGCCCTGCGCGTGGCCATTCGTGAGGCTCGCCCCGGCCTGGTGCTGGCGCTGGGGCAGGCGGGCGGGCGCTGCGATCTGTCGATCGAGCGGGTGGCGATCAATGTCGACGATGCCCGCATCGCCGACAACGCCGGGGCCCAGCCTGTCGACCTGCCGGTGGATTCAAGCGGGCCGGCGGCCTATTTCTCGACGCTGCCGATCAAAGCCATGGTGGCGGGTTTGCGCGCCGCTGGTCTGCCGGCCTCGGTCTCACAGACCGCCGGCACCTTTGTCTGCAACCATGTCTTCTACGGCCTTCAGCATCAGTTGGCTGGCAGCGGCGTACGCAGTGGCTTCATGCACATCCCCTATCTGCCCGAGCAGGCCGCGCGTCTGCCGGGTCAGCCCAGCCTGCCGCTGGCGACCCTGGTGCAGGGCACGCGGCTGGCGCTTGAGCTGGCCTGGCAGACCAAGACCGATCTGCGTCTGGCGGGCGGCGAAATTTCCTAGTCAGTCTCGGAGTAACGCCGCCAGCGCTCGCTGGCCTGGCGCATCAGCGCCACCTGATCGACAAAGCGCGGGCAGGCCTTGCAGACCACCATGTGTAGGCGTACCGCGAGGCGTTCATGCCATGGCAGGGCCTGCTCTTCAGCCTGAAGCACGAGGCGGGTGACTTCCTTGCAGTTGCGGCGTAGCTTGATCGTCATTTCGCAGAGCTTGCATTGGGCACGGGTGCGCCGGAGAACCAGTTCAGTTGCAGGCAATCCCGCAGCCGCAGACGGGCGCGGTGCAGCATGACCCACAAGTTGGTCGGGCTGATGGCCAGAACCTTACAGATCTCGTCGGTCTCCAGTTCCAGCCATTCGCGCATCATGAACAGCCGGCCCTGCTGGCCGGGCAGGTGATCCACACAGGCCTCCAGCACTTTCATGAATTCGAGCTGACGCAGCGCCTGCTCGGGGTCGCCCCAGTCCTGCGGCATCTCACGCCAATGGCCGTCGGGCTTGAACAGCAGTTCGTCCAGATCAACACCATCGTCGTCGCTGGCGCTGCTGCTGATCTCGCGGCTGTTGCGGCGAATCTGGTCAATCAGCTTGTGCTTGAGGATGCCGATCAGCCAGGTCTTCAGCTGGGACTGGCCGGCAAAGGCCTGCGGCTTTTCCAGCGCGGCCAAGAGCGTTTCGGACACCGCATCCTCGGCCCAGGCCGGATTGCGCAGCTGCAGGCGCGCGTACTTCAGCAGCTGCGGCCGCACGGATTGCAGGGCTTGGGCGTAGTCGCTCATTCGATGGGCTCGTCAGTGTTCAGACCGGCGGAGAAAAAAACTCTGAGGCGCAGTGTAAGGACTGCCGCTGATGCGGCGACAGACCCCCTGTCGAACGCTTGATGCGCCGGCGCCGCGCTGGATCAACGCTGCGGCAATCTTTGAACCCCAATGGAGAAACCTCGATGAATACCTCGCAAATCATCTCTTCCGCTCTGGCTGCTGCGCTGTCCATGGGCGTGGTTGGGCAGGCCGTGGCGCAGGACAAGGCCGCCAAGGAAAAGTGTTACGGCGTGGCCAAGGCCGGACAGAACGACTGTGCCAACCTGAGCGGCAGCCACTCCTGCGCGGGCCAGTCCAAGGCGGACAACGCGATCGACGAGTGGAAGTACGTGGCCAAGGGCAGCTGCAAGGGCATGGGCGGCAAGTCGGCTGACGAAGCCAAGATGATGATGAAGGACAAGAAGTAATCAAGCGCCAGGAGTTCAGCCATGCACCGTTCGGAACAGCCAGATCGTGCGCCTGTCGGCATCGGTTGGCGACAGCCGCATTACGCGCAGCTGCGTGAGCAGCGTCCGGCGCTGGCATTTCTCGAGGTGCATTCCGAGAACTTCTTTGCGCGAGGCGGCGCGGCCCTGCAGGTGCTGCAGGGCGCGCGCGCCGACTATCCGATCAGTCTTCACGGCGTCGGACTCTCGCTGGGCTCGGCGGCGGGCATTGATCCCTGGCATCTGGATCAGTTGGCGGCATTGGTGGAGCGCATCGAGCCGATGCAGGTGTCCGACCATGCCAGCTTCGCCCGCTTGCCAGATCTGCATGCGAACGATCTGCTGCCGGTGGCCTTCACGCGGCAGAGCCTCGATGTCATGGCGGCCAACGTGCAGCAGGTGCAGGAGCGGCTGCGCCGCCCCATGCTGGTGGAGAACCTGAGCGCCTACCTGGGATTCGCCGATGCTGACTTGTCCGAGCCTGAGTTCTTCAATGCGCTCACCCGCAGCACCGGCTGCGGCCTGCTGCTCGATGTGAACAATCTGGTTGTCAATGCACTGAACGCGGGCTGCAAGGATGCGGCTGCGGTGCATCAGGCCTGTGCCTGGATCGACGCC
Source organism: Methylibium sp. (assembly GCA_013824165.1). Taxonomy (GTDB): domain Bacteria; phylum Pseudomonadota; class Gammaproteobacteria; order Burkholderiales; family Burkholderiaceae_C; genus JACDQM01. The sequence continues at coordinate 84,194 of PNNH01000038.1, forward strand.
ATCCGACCCGGCACGGTGGGCGAGATTCATCTGGCCGGCCATGCACGCCTGGAGCATCTGGTGATCGACGACCACGGCAGCCGCGTTTGCCCGGCGGTCTGGCAGGTCTATCGCCATGCGATGCGTCACTTCGGCGTCGTGCCCAGCCTGATCGAATGGGATACCGATGTGCCCGAGCTGTCAGTGCTGCTGGATGAGGCGGCCTTGGCGGCGCTTTGCATGGCCGAGCTGAACAGCCCGCAGGAGTCGCTGGCATGAGTGGCGCTGAATTGCAGCGTCAGCAGGCGCTGGTGCGGGCCATCCTGGGTGCTGAAGGGGCTGGCCTCACGTCGGTGCCAGGGCTACAGCCGGTGTTGCGGGACGTGATCGACGGGAGCAGGGGCCTGCAGGCCTACCAAGCCAATGCCAAGGCCCTGGCAAGGCGTGCCCTCTCGGCTGTCTATCCGCGCCTGCTGGAGGCTTTGGGCGAGTCGCAATTCGCGGCGATGGCCTGGCGCTGCTGGCAGGACATGCCGCCGCAGCGCGGCGAGGTCGGCCTGTGGGCCAGCCGTTTGCCTGATTTCCTGGCTGTGCAGCAGGGCTTTCCAGCACCGTGGCTGGACTGCGCCCGGCTGGAGGCTGCGGCTAGCGAGGTTGAACGTGCGCGGGATGTCACGCTGGATGCCGGCTCGCTGCAGCTGCTGGGCGAGACTGCGCCGGAGGGCTTGCGCTTGGACTTGCGTCCGGGTCTGACTCTGCTGACCATGTGCGCCGGCGCGGCGCGGCTGTGGCCACTGACCGAGCTGTGCGCCGCAGACGATGTTCAGCCAGTCTGCGCGCTGCTGTGGCGCAAGGGCTGGCGGGCCGAACTGCTGCTCTTGCCGCGCGGGGGCGCGGCCTTCACTCGGGCGCTGCTGCAGGGCAAAAACCTGGCGCAGGCGCTGCAGGCTGCGCTGGCGGCAGAGGAGGCCGGGTTCGATTTCTCCAACTGGCTGCAACAGGCCTTGCTGCAGGGCTGGCTGTGGCGAGTGGTGCAGCTTCCCGAGGATTCACGATGAGAGCGTTTCTATCGGGCCTGCGAGATGCGGCCATGGATGCTGGTGCCGCTGGCGGCGGGGCCTTCTGGCCTGTGCCTCTGCGCGCACCCTTGCTGCTGCTGCAGTCGGCCGCCTTGCTGGCGCTGCGCTGGCATGTGGCGGCGGTGTTCTTCCGTTCCGGCCTGACCAAGCTGCAGGACTGGGAGACGACGATGCTGCTGTTCGAGAACGAGTACCAGGTGCCCTTGCTGTCGCCCACTCTGGCGGCCTGGCTGGGCACCGGCGGCGAGCTGCTGCTGCCGGTGATGCTGGTGCTGGGCCTGGGCACTCGCTTCGCAGCGCTGGGCCTGGGTGTGGTCAACCTCATGGCGGTGCTGAGCCTGGCCGAGATCGCACCCTTGGCGCTGGCGGATCACCAGCTGTGGGGTGTGCTGTTGCTGGTGCCGCTGCTATGGGGCGCCGGGCTGTTCTCGCTGGATGGCGCAGGCGCCCGCTGGCGGCAAGGCCGCAAGGGCTGAAGCGGACGGGCTTGGCTGAGCCTGAGCCTGCGCCTTCTTTCCTTACTCGCGCGGCTGGAAGGCCAGCACCATCAGCGGCGGCACGCGGCCGTCGGTGTCACGCGGCAGGGTCTCGGTCTTGTCGATCGCACGCAGCACGGCTCTATCCCATTCGGCATCACCGCTGGGCTTGAGCAGGCGGCGGCTCAGGATGGTGCCGTCCGGCGCCACACGCACTTCGACCTCGGCCAATGGGTTGGCCGCGCCAGTCTCGGTGTAGATGATGTTGGGCCGCACGCGCGCCTTAATGCGCCCGCCGTAGGTCGACGAGGGCCCGGCACTCTGCAGTGCCGTGCCGGTGGCATTGGGCGCGCCGCTGGCGCCGGCCATGCCCTGGATGCGGCGCAGGTTTTCCTGGCGCTGCGCTTCGCGTTTTGCATCGGCCTGGGCTTCGGCCTTCTTGGCAGCCGCTTCAGCCTTGGCCTTCTCGGCTTTCTCTGTCTTCTCTTTTTCGGCCTTGTCCTTCTTGGCCTTTTCTTCGCGCGCCTTGGCTTCCTTCAGCGCGTCTTCCTTCTTCTTCAGCTCCTCGCGGCGCTTGGCTTCCTGCTCGGCCAGGCGCTTGCGCTCCAGCTCGGCTTCCTCGCGCTGCTTCTTCAGCTTCTTCTCGCGCTCCTTGGCCAGGGCGATCTCGGCTTCGCGCTCGATCTGCGGATCGGGCTCCGCTTGAGCTTGCGGTTTGGGCGGGGGCTTGACGGGTTCCGCCTCCTCGGGGGGCGGCGGGGGCGGCTCCTGCTCGCGCGGCGCGGCAGCCACGGGCACGCTGGCCCACAGCTCGGCCTCGAAGGCCGGCGGCGTCTGTGTGCGCCAGGCCACGCCGGCGCTCAGGCCCAGCACCAGCAAGGCATGGGCGGCCAGCGCGAAGACGAAGCCGCGGCCCATGCCCTCGGTCTGCGGCGGGCGCATTGAGAACGTAGGGCGGGCGAGGGTGCTGCTGCTTCTGCTCATCGGCGCGGGCGTGGCGGCTCTCAGTTGGCGGCGCCCTGGCGCACGGCCAGGCCGACGCGCTGGATGCCGGCGGTCTGCAGCACGTCCATCACCTTGACCACGGCTTCGTACTTGACGGACTTGTCAGCCGAGATCACGACCGGGCTGTTGTCCTTGCCCCCCTGTGCCTGCTTGACGCGCTCGGCCAGCAGGCGCAGTTGCACGGCTTCGGCCTCGCCCTTGTCGACCTTGAGCTTGAGCGTCTCGTCAGCCGCGACGATGACGTGGATCACCTGATCCGGCTGCTGGCGGCTCTTGCCGACGCTGGGCAGATCGACCACACCAGTGGTGATCAGTGGCGCGCTGACCATGAAGATGATCAACAGCACCAGCATCACGTCGATGAAGGGCACCATATTGATCTCGTTGATGGTGCGGCGGCGGCTGCCGCCGCGCGGCGAAATGGCGGCCATTTCAGTCGGCCCCTTGATGGCCCGACCCTGAGCCGGCGTTGCGCTGCAGGATGTTGGAGAACTCTTCGATGAAGGTTTCCATCGTGATGGCACTGCGATCGATCTGACGCGCAAAGCGGTTATAGGCCAGCACCGCGGGGATGGCGGCAAACAGGCCGATTGCGGTGGCCACCAGCGCTTCGGCGATGCCGGGCGCCACAGTGGCCAGCGTCACCTGCTGCAGATTGGACAGGCCGACGAAGGCGTGCATGATGCCCCAGATGGTGCCGAACAGGCCCACATAGGGCGAGACCGAGCCGACCGAGGCGAGGAAGGACAGGTGGCTCTCCATCGCGTCGAGCTCGCGCTGGAAGCTGGCCCGCATCGCGCGGCGCGCGCCGTCCAGCAGCGCGCCGGATTCGCTGACGCGGCGCTCACGCAGCTTCAGGAACTCGCGCATGCCGGCGGCAAAGATGCGCTCCAGCGGCGCGCCGTCGAGCCGGCCGTTGACACTCGAGAACAGGTCGTTGAGGTTCTTGCCGGACCAGAACTCGGCCTCGAAAGCCTCGTTGCCGGCCTTGATGCGGCCCAGCGCGAAGAACTTGCTGAAGATCACGCTCCAACTGGCCAGCGACATCAGCAGCAGACCGGCAATCACGAGTTGCACCGCCAGGCTGGCGTGCATGATCAGGTTGACGATGGACAGGTCTTGATTCATGGGGTCAGGTCTTGCGCGAGGCTGGAAGAGGTCTTGTCGAGGGCTTGCAGTATGGCGGCAGGAATGCGGCAGGGCTTGAAGTCGGCGGCGCCCACACAGCCGATGCGGATTTCGCCTTCGGCCAGCAGTTGGCCGGAGCGCCAGGCCTGCTGGCGGATCAACATGCTGGCGCGGCCGCGCTCGCGCAGCTCGACGCTGACGTCCAGCCAGTCATCCAGCCGCGCCGGTGCCAGGTAGCGCAGCGCGGTCTCGCTGACGACGAACATGGCGCCGGCGTCCAGGCGCAGACGTTCCTGTTCGAATCCGAGTTGGCGCAACCACTCGGTGCGGGCGCGCTCGAAGAACTTCAGGTAGTTGGCATAGAACACCACGCCGCCGGCGTCGGTGTCTTCCCAATACACACGCAGGCCGTGGCGGAACACGGGCTGCTGCTGCGCCACGTTCATGCCTGCAGGACCTGCGCCAGCCGGCGCACGGCTTCCTGCAGATCGTCCAGGCTGCTGGCGAAGGACAGGCGCACCCAGCGCTCGGCGCCGTTGCGGCCGAAGTCGCGTCCCGGGGTCAGCGCCACATGCGCGCGACGCATCATGTCGAAGCAGAAGTCCCAGCTGTCGCTGGCGAAGGCGCTGCAGTCCATCCACACATAGAAGGCGCCGTCCGGCGGCACCGGAACCGTGAATCCCAGCGCTTCAAGCGCCGGCACGATGGCATCGCGGCGGGCGCGGAACTCGGCGCGGCGGCGTTCGTACTCGGCGATGGTGTCCGGCTCGAAGCAGGCCAGCGCGGCATGCTGGGCGATGCTGGACGGGCAGATGTAGAGGTTCTGCGCCAGGCGCTCCAGCGGGCCGACCAGGCTGGGCGGCAGCACCAGCCAGCCCAGGCGCCAGCCGGTCATGCCGAAATACTTGGAGAAGCTGTTGATGCTGATGACGTCGTCGCCATAGGCCAACGCACTGTGGCCGAAGCGTTCGTCGTAGCTCAGGCCCAGGTAGATCTCGTCGACCAGGGTCACACCGCCGCGCTCGCGCACGGCTGCAACGATGGCGGCCATCTCTTCAGGCGCGATCGAGGTGCCGGTGGGATTGCTCGGCGAGGCCAGCAGCACGCCGCGGGTCTGCGGCGTCCAGGCGGCTTCGACCTGCGCGCAGCTCAGCTGAAAGCGCTGCTCGGGGCCGCAGTTCAGCAGCACCGGCTGCGCATCGGCAGCGGCGACGAAATGCCGGTTGCAGGGGTAGCAGGGGTCGGGCATCAACACCTGGTCGCCCTGCTCGAACAAAGCCAGGCAGGCCAGCTGCAGCGCGGCCGAAGCGCCGGCGGTGATCATGATGCGCTGCGGCGGCACATCGAGTCCGAAGCGCTGGCGGTACCAGAGGCTGATGTGCTCGCGCAGTTCGATCAAGCCCAGCGCAGGCGTGTACTGCGTGCGGCCGGCTTCGATGCAGGCTGAGGCAGCACGCTGGACGCTGTCCGGCGCGGTGAAGTCCGGCTCACCGATGTTCAGATAGATCATGCGCCGGCCACCCTGGGCCGGGTCGCAAGCGGGGCTGCGGGCGATCTCGCTCGCCGCCTTGGCGCACTCCATCACGTAGAAGGGCTCGATGTGATCGAGCCGTTCAGCCAGCTTCATTGCGGGTGCGTTGCCAGGTGACACAAGGCTCAACGGGCGCCGCCGCGGGCCGCCTGGACTTCCAGCGGGCGCAGATCGATGGCGGCGCGGTCGAGCACGCCATTGACGTACTTGTGGCCATCGGTGCCGCCAAAGGACTTGGCCAGTTCAACCGCTTCGTTGATGGCCACCTTGTAGGGCACGTCCATGCAGTGCTTCAGCTCGTAGGCGCCAATCATCAGCACGGCATGCTCGATCGGCGACAGCTCTGTGGTCTTGCGGTCCACATGGCGGGCCAGCACTGCGTCCAGATCGGCAGCCTCCAGCACGCAGCCGTGCAGCAGGGCGTCGAAGTGGGCGGCGTCAGCCTTGCCGAAGCCGTCCTGCTCGCGCATATGGGCGTCGATCACGCCGATGTCCTCGCCGGAGACCAGCCATTGATACAGGCCTTGCAGGGCCGACTCGCGGGAGCGGCGGCGGGCGGACTTGGCCGGCGCGCGCTTGGCGGCCGGTTTGCTTGCGGGCTTCGAGGTATTGGGCATGGTGTTCAGCGCAGGCTTTCCAGCAGATTGGCCATCTCCACCGCCACGCGGGCGGCATCGCGGCCTTTTTCCTCGACGCGAGCCCAGGCCTGGGCTTCGTTCTCGACGGTCAGGATGGCGTTGGCGATCGGCAGCTGGGTGTCCAGCGAGATGCGTGTGACGCCAGCGCCGCTCTCATTGGCCACCAACTCGAAGTGGTAGGTCTCGCCGCGGATGATGCAGCCCAGCGCAATCAGCGCGTCGTAATCATCGCTCTCGGCCATCGCCGACAGCAGCACCGGGATCTCCAGCGCGCCCGGCACGGTCAGGTGCGTGATCTGTGTCTTGGCGACGCCCAGCGCCGCGAGTTCGGCCAGGCAGTGCTCGGCCAGCTTGCCGGTGATGGCATCGTTGAAGCGCGCCTGCACGATGCCGACCCGCAGGTTCTGGCCGTTAAGCGCGGTGGCCTGGCCTTTGTCAGCTGCTTGCATGTCTTGCTTGCTTTCTTGTTGTTGTTCGTGGCTGGCGCTCAGGCCTTGCGGGGGGCGGCGAAGCCTGTGACTTCGAGCCCGTAGCCGGTCATGCTGGGCATACGGCGCGGGCTGCCCAGCAGCTTCATCTTCTGGATGCCCAGCTCGCGCAGGATTTGTGCACCGACACCGTAAGTGCGCAGGTCCATGCTGCCGCGCGGCGCGGCTTGCACCGCAATGTCCAGCCGCTCCAGCAAGGCATCGCCCTCTTCACCGCAGTTCAGCAACACGGCGACACCGCGGCCGGCCGACTGCAGCTCAGCCAGTGCGGCCGGCAGGGGCCAGGAGTGCGGCGTGGGGCCGCTTTCCAGCAGATCCAGCACCGACAGCGGTTCGTGCACGCGCACCAGCACCTCGTCCTGCGGGGTCCACTGGCCGCAGGACAGCGCCAGGTGGACGGCCCCGGTTCGATCACGGAAGGCCTGGCAGTCGAACACGCCCTGGGCGGTCTGCAGGCTGCGGCCGGCCACGCGCTGAACCAGCGATTCATTGCGGCTGCGGTATTCAATCAGGTCGGCGATGGTGCCAATCTTCAGGCCATGCTCCTTGGCGAACTCTTCGAGATCAGGCAGGCGGGCCATAGTGCCATCGTCCTTCATGATCTCGCAGATCACGGCCGCCGGCGTGAGGCCGGCCATGCGCGCGAAGTCACAGCCGGCTTCGGTATGGCCGGCGCGCATCAGCACGCCACCATCCTGCGCCTGCAAGGGGAAGATGTGGCCGGGCTGGACCAGGTCTTCAGCGCGTGCATTGCGGGCCACGGCGGCCTGCACGGTGCGGGCACGGTCGGCGGCCGAAATGCCGGTCGTGACGCCCGTGGCGGCTTCGATGGAGACCGTGAAGGCCGTGCCATGCTTGGTGCCGTTGCGGGTGGCCATCGGCGGCAGCTGCAGGCTTTCGCAGCGCTCGCGCGTGAGGGTCAGGCAGATCAGGCCACGGCCATACTTGGCCATGAAGTTGATGGCTTCGGGCGTGACATGCTCGGCCGCCAGCACGAGGTCGCCCTCGTTCTCGCGGTCTTCTTCGTCAACCAGGATGACCATGCGGCCGGCCGCCAGCTCGGCCACCAGCTCGGGTACGGGTGAAATAGGCATGGCCGCGATTGTAGGCGGGCAGGGCAGGGGTTTGCCCTGAGCGGGGCTTAGTCGACCCAGAAATCAGCGCCGTGCTTCGGGCGCGCCAGCAGCCTGAGGTCGTCGCCGACCTGAGCAATCTCGCGCCATCGCAGCTCAACGGCTTCGTCCAGCCGGTGCAGCGGTCCAAAGGCGGCGATCTCGCGGCCCAGGCCCAGCAGCTTCGGGGCCAGATAGATCAGGTATTCGTCCACCAGCCCGGCCTTCACCAAGGAGCCGTTGAGCTTGTGGCCGGCCTCGACATGCAGCTCGTTGATGCCGCGCGCGCCGAGGTCCAGCAACATGCCCTGCAGATCGACCTTGGCGCCGGCACCGGGCTTGAACACCACTTCAGCACCGGCCGCTGCCAGTGCAGCTTCCCGCTCCGGGTCGGCTTGAGCGGCGTAGATCAGGACCTGCCCTGGCGGCGCGAGCAGGCGTGCATGCACAGGCGTCTCGAGCCGGGAGTCCACCACCACGCGCAAGGGCTGATGCTGCGTCTCCACCAGACGGACGTCCAGCCGCGGGTCGTCGTCCCGCACGGTGCCGATGCCGGTCAGCACGGCGCCGGCGCGGCGGCGCCAGGCATGGCCGTCGCGGCGCGCCGCCTCGGCGGTGATCCACTGGCTTTGCCCATCGGGCAGAGCGGTACGCCCGTCCAGCGAGGCGGCAGCTTTCAGGCGCACGAAGGGGCGGCCGCGCAGCATGCGCGAGAAGAAGCCGATGTTTACTTCTCGGGCCGGCTCGTCGAGCAAGCCGCACTCGGTGGCAATTCCTGCGGCCCGCAGCCGGGCCAAGCCCTGGCCGGCGACTTGCGGATTGGGATCGGCAAGCGCGGCCACCAGTCGCCCGATGCCGGCGTGGATGAGTGCATCGCAGCAGGGCGGGGTGCGGCCATGATGCGAGCAGGGCTCCATGGTCACGTAGGCCGTTGCGCCCTTGACATCATTCCCCCTTGCCTGGGCATCACGCAGAGCCATCACTTCGGCATGCGCCTCGCCCGCGCGCTGCGTGTGGCCGCTGCCGATCACCTGTCCCTGCGAATCGGTGATGACGCAGCCGACCCGCGGGTTCGGGTCTGACAGGCCGATCGCCCGTTCGGACAGGGCCAGCGCGTGGCGCATGGCGCTGCTGTCATCGCCGTGGTGCGTAGGAAGTGTCGTCATGCGCCGCAGTCTAGCGGCAGCCAATGGCCGATCAGGGCTGGTGCTGAACTGTGGCGCTGTTGAAAAAGACGCCGGCGGACGGCTCGAAGCTGCGACCCACCGGGCATGTGTTGCTGGCGGCGATGACGAGAAAGTTCTGCCCGACCAGCGCGCGGCTGACATTGGTGTACTGCTGCGGGTGCTCGTCGTTGGCAGTCCGGCCGTCCCCGTTGTAGTCGGCGCTGTAGCGGCAGACCTTGTAGCCACCGGCGCCAAGCGAGATGTCGGCAATGCGCAGCACCCCCGTCCAGTTTGGCGGCGTGGCACTGTTGGGATAGACGGCGCAGTAGTAGCGCACGCCTTCGGTCTGTGTGTTCACTGCCGAGGGCGGTGCGTCATCGAAGCACTGGTAGGCCGGCGTCGGGTGGGCGTCTGCTGGCGTCACGTCCACCGCCATTTCGAGCGGCAATGCGGTGCTGGATGGCGCTTCGGGATCTGGCGTCGGGCCGGTGGAGAAGCGCACATGGCCGCTCAGCAGATAGGCGGTCACGTTGTTGTCGCAGCGACTGGCTACGTCGGCAGCCGTGATCGAGGCGGTGTCGACATTGGCGCCAAAGCCCGTGCAGCGGCTGGTGATCTTGCCGCTGAGGTTGTTGAAGATCCAGGCCACACCGCCGCTGTTTGGGGGCTTGAAGACGCTGCGGCCGTCCCCGAGGTCTTTGGCGTCAAACGGTATGGCGACGGCGCGGTCCAGCGGGCGCCTGGTCGGCTCACCGTCGGCGGGCACCGTCAGCGCGGCACTCAGGCGCGGATCGACGCGCGCGACGAAACTGCGCAAAAGCAGGGTTTGCGCGACACCGGCGCGGTCGGTCCAACCCACCTGCACGGCAACGATCTTGTTGATGCCGTCTGGCGCATTGACGACATTGCGGCGCACCGAGTAGACGGCATTGCGCACGGCATCGCCAGCGTCGGCGCTTTGCGCATTCACGATCTGATCGAAGCTGAGCGTTTGCGCCGGCGTGTCGGCGTCGCGGCTCAGCATCGAGTAGGCGCGCAGCGTTTCCGTTTCACGCTGCGCCAGGCGCACAGCCTCGCTGAGTTGCTTGGCGAAGTCGGCGCTGCGCCGCATATTGCCCTGCATGCCGATCAGGGCCACCATGCCGAAGGCCATGATCAGCAGCGCGACCAGCGCTTCAAGCAGGGTCACGCCGGCTTGCGCGAGGTGCGAGCGCCTGGAGGCGAATGCGGCGGAGCGCTTCATTGCGTGTCCGTCCAGCTGCTGGGCACACGGACGAAGCTGCCGCTTCGGTTGCGCAGTGAATCGATGACCGCGCGCTGGTAGATGAGGTCCACCTGTCCGGAGGCGGCGAACTGCCCCTCGGACAGCAGGGCGCCGGTCAGATGTGCCGGCTGGCCGCTGGCGTTGCTCCAGGAGGCATTGCCGCGCGTATAGAGCAGGCCGCTGATCAGCATGGGGCCTTCCAGTACAGCATCGCCGTCGCTGATGACCAGCACAGGATCGGCGGCGCTGCCCAGCACGGTGTTGCTGCGCAGGTTCATGCGGCCATCGACCCACAGCATGCGAGCGCCTGCCTGATAGGCAGCCAGCAGCGCTGCGCTGCAGTCGTCCGGGCAGGTGACGCGCCGGATGGCCGGTTGCTCGCGATAGGTGCCCGGCGCCATGCCAAAGAACTTGGCGAACATCTGCTCGGGGTTCGCTGTGGCGAGACTGGTGTCGGCAGAAATCAGCGCAGAGCGCACCGGCGAGCCTGGCAGCGTGGTCGATCTGCCGGTTTGCCCGGTGTAGGCGCCGCCACTTTGCAGCAGCAGGCCGTGGGTGCTGGTCTCGGCGTTGTGCAGGCCCAAGCCCGGAGTTCCGAGGTCAACGCTCTCGCGCACGGTGAGTGGTGCTGCGGGCGGAACCTTGAGCGCACTCAGCAGCGCGAAGTCCACCGTCACGACGGAGCGCGCCAACCCGGCCGCCGCTGCATTGGCCTCCTGTGCGGGAGCGCACGCGGCGAGCGTGGAGGTGCAGGCGGTGACCTGCACGCGCACCAGGCCGGGCCGGTTCACGTTTCGCAGCGCGACGCCGAACATGGGCTGAAACTGGGTGGCCGCGGCCACGGCAGGCGTTGCGAGCACGCCGTTGGCGTTGCATTGGCACACCAGGCCTTGCGCGGCAGTGTCGATGCAGCCCGCAATCGGCGCGATCGGCGCAAGCGGGTTCGGGCTGGGCAGCCGGGTGGTGATCGTGCGATCCGCCCCGATCACCAGGTAGCGATCGCGGAAGCTGGTGGCGGCGGCGCCGGTTGCAACGCAAAGCGCATCAATCGAGCCTGCATTGAGCTTGCCCAGCGCCCAATCGATCCCCGCCTCGGCCGTTTCAAGCGCGATGCCGGAACGGTAGTAGTTGCTCGCGATGCGTTGCTCGAAGATCAGGTTGCGGTTGGCGTAGGCGGCCATCATCGCCATGATGAGGAAGAGCACCATGACAACCACCAGCGTCGCGGCGCCGCGCTGGCGATGAGTGGCATGGGTTCTCATGCGGGGCAACTCCCGCTGATCGCATCGTTGCGAACGCGCGTGCTCAGGGTGACGCTGCGAACGACGTTGGCGTCGTGCACCGCTTCGCCGACCAGGCGCACGTTGACGTGCCGCACCTGCTGGATGAAGGGGTCGCAGACGGTGCCCGCAGGGCAAGGTCTCGGGCAGAACTCTTCGAGCGGAATGTCCTGGGTGTTCACCTGGATGTTGAATCCGGTGATGTTCAGCGTGCCGGGGTCCGTCAAGGGCTGCCAGCGCCCACCCAGCAGGAACTGAAGCGTGCCATTGCGCAGGCGGAAGCCGAACTGTTCGCGGTTCGGATTGACGACATTGTCTTCGGGGAATTTTGGTACCGACGCGGTGCGGTTGTCGGCACGGCTGTAGTCGTAGGTGAGACCGTCGTTGCCCGCCATGGCTTCGACCGCCCCGTAGGCGCTGCGCTGCAAAGGCAAGCCTTCGGACCAGACGCCGTCCTCGGGCAAGACCCAGAAACCAGCCCGCCGCATGTCGCGCAGCAGCAGATCGGCCGCGGCACGTAGATCCTGCTGCACCTGCGTCTCGAGCACCAGACGGCGATGGTCGGCCAGCTGCTGCGTTGCCATCACCACGGCACCTGCTGTGACAATCATGCCCACGGTCAGGCCCACCATCATTTCGACGAGGCTGAAGCCGCGCTGGCGCTGGATGTTCATTCGGCCGGGCATCGCTTGTAACTCCCTCCCATCGAGCCATTGGGATCGCAGATCAAGACCCGTCCGAGGCTGTTCAGTCGGGCTTCAAGCCGGTAGCCGCGGTTGCCGATGACGGCCACCGAAGCGCTGTCGTTGGCACCCAGCGTGGCGTGTGGTGGCCAGAAGGTGATGGACGATGTGCCGCCGGACGGAACCAGGTTGACCCCGCGCGACGCGTTCACTCGAGTCGCCTTCAGGAAGATCTGGTTAGCCATACCCGCCGAAGGGCATTCACTGCCCGCGGGATTGAGGCAGTTGCAGAAGCCGATGCCGCCGGGTATGTGGACGACGTAGCAACTGGTCTGGGCATCACTGGCGAACAGCAGGGTGACAAGCTTTGATCGAAGCCCGCTTTCTGCCCGGGCGTAAGCGAAGTCAGAGCTCAGCTCTGCGGCGACCATCTCGACGCGGCGCTTGTTCATCATGTCGGCCAGAGAGGGCGCAGCGACGGCGAGCACGATCCCAAGAATCGCGACGACTGTCAGCAATTCGACCAGGGTCAGGCCGGATGATGCCGAGCGCTTCATTCGGACCAGCATCCGGGCTGGGTGGAGCCATAGATGATTCGCCCGGCTTGCAGAGTCACTGACATGCGAGCGCAGTTGCTGTCGGCCGCCTGGGCCCGTCCTGTTACGGCACTGGCGCTGACGGTGTAGCCGGTGTTACTAACGTTGGCCAGTTCCAGCAAGTAATACTCCTTGGGGGAGTAGGCGGATGCGAAACCCAGCGTTTCCAGTTGGCCGGCATAGCTGGAGTTGTTGGCGCGAAAGCGCTCTTGGGCCTGCTGTATCGCCGAGAGCGCGGCGACAGCGTCGCTGCGCCGCCCCTTGCGGACTTGCTCGACGTAGACCGGCAGCGCGACGGCAGCCAGTATGGCTGCAATCGCCACAACGATCAGAAGCTCGATAAGGGTAAACCCGCAAACCCTATGCAGGGCAGCTGGCTTGATCGAAGCGTTTGAGGGAGTCGGACCCATGGCCGCATTATCAGGACGGATGGCTTCGTGATGGATGTCACGCTTTGCCGCTTGTCCTTCGGTCGCTACCGTTCGTCCCAGCCACCCCCGGGACCAGGGGGTCAGGCCGGGCAGCCGGGCAGGCCGGCGATGCTGCCACCCAGCGCACAGCTGCGGACCCGCCCTGCAATGGTGACGATATGCCGGATACCGAGCCCCTCGCCGATCCTGACGTCGATGCTGCCTGTGTTCGTGACCGCCCCTTGACGGGCCTGAAAGCCGAGGCTGGACACGTTGGCGCGGAAGGCGATCGAGCGCTCACCCGACAACCACTGCGTCTTCAGCGAGCTGCCAGCGTCGGTACAGACTGCCGCACCGCGGCTGTCGCAGCGGCATGTGCCCGGCCCCCCCGGTGTGGAGGACGTAGCAGCTGCCTGTCGCGTGGGAGTCGATCTGAAACTGCACGGCCTCGACTCCGCTGACGGCCTCGACTCCGCTGACGGCCTCGACTCCGCTGACGGCCTCGCTGCGTGCTTGCTGAAGGTCCAGCATCAAGGTTTGTGCGATGCCATACAGGCGCTGGCGCTGCGCCATGTCCCTCAGGACGGGCAGAGCCAGACTCAGCAGCACAGACAGGATCAGGCCGTAGATCAGAGTCTCCACCAAGCTCAGACCAAGCTGGGCCGCCTTGCAGGGTGCCAGTTGCTGTGCGTGTTGCATCGCGGCCTCCATCGATGTTCATTTGGGGATGAACACAAGACAGCGGTCGGGTTCCCGGCTTTCTGTCCCGCCGGGGAGGGGGCGGCCCATCCCCGGATGGAGGGCTTCAGATGTCGCGGATCAGCTGCCGGAATTCGTCGACATCCTCGAAGCTGCGGTAGACAGACGCAAAGCGCACGTAGGCGACTTTGTCGATGCGTTTGAGTTCACGCATCACCAGTTCACCCAGGCGGGTCGAAGGAATTTCGCGAGCACCGCTGGTCAGCAGCGTCTCCTGGATGCGCTCCATGGCGGCATCAACTTGTTCGATGCTGACGGGACGCTTGCGCAAGGCGAGTTGCATGGAGGCGCGCAGCTTGGTCGGGTCGAAGTCCGCGCGCGTGCCATCTTTCTTGACCACGACAGGCAGCGCGATCTCGGCCCGTTCATAGGTGGTGAAGCGCTTGTCACAGGCAAGGCAGCGCCGCCGTCTGCGAACCACATCGCCCTCGTCAGACTCGCGGGTCTCGACGACTTGAGTTTCGGTGTGGCTGCAAAACGGACAGCGCATCGTGGCTCAGTCTCAGCGGTAGACCGGGAAGTCGCGCGTCAGCGCTGCAACCTTGGCACGGACGGCGGCCAGATTGGCTTCGTCGTTGGGATTGTCCAGCACATCGGCGATCAGGTTGGCGGTGATGCGAACCTGCTCTTCCTTGAAACCGCGAGTCGTCATTGCCGGCGTGCCCAGGCGAATCCCGCTGGTCACCATCGGCTTTTGCGGATCGTTGGGGATGCCGTTCTTGTTGCAGGTCATGTGCGCCTTGCCCAGCACGGCTTCGGCTTCCTTGCCGGTCAGGTTCTTGGGGCGCAGATCCACCAGCATCACGTGGCTTTCGGTGCCGCCGGAAACGATGCGCAGGCCGCGGGCGATCAGCGTGTCGGCCAGCACCTTGGCATTCTTGACGACCTGCTCCTGGTAGGCCTTGAACTCAGGGGTCAGCGCTTCTTTGAAAGCCACAGCCTTGCCGGCGATGACATGCATCAGCGGGCCGCCCTGAATGCCCGGGAAGATGGCGCTGTTGATCTGCTTGGCCACATGATCCTTCATCAGGATGATGCCGCCGCGCGGGCCGCGCAAGCTCTTGTGTGTGGTCGAGGTCACGACGTCGGCGTGCGGCACCGGGTTCGGGTAGACGCCGGCAGCGATCAGACCGGCGTAGTGCGCCATATCGACCATGAAGTAGGCACCGATCTCCTTGGCGATCTTCGCGAAGCGCTCGAAGTCAATGCGCAGGCTGTAGGCCGAGGCGCCAGCGATGATCAGCTTGGGCTTGTGCTCACGCGCCTGGCGCTCCATGGCATCGTAGTCAATCTCTTCCTTCTCATTCAGGCCGTAGCTGACGACCTTGAACCACTTGCCGCTCATGTTCAGCGGCATGCCGTGGGTCAGGTGACCACCCTCGGACAGGCTCATGCCCATGATGGTGTCGCCAGGCTGCAGCAGGGCGAAGAACACGCCTTGGTTGGCCTGCGATCCCGAGTTCGGTTGCACGTTGGCGTTTTCGGCGCCGAAGAGCTGCTTCAGGCGGTCGATGGCCAGCTGCTCGACGATGTCCACATACTCGCAGCCACCGTAGTAGCGCTTGCCGGGATAGCCCTCGGCGTACTTGTTGGTCAACTGGCTGCCCTGCGCCTGCATCACGGCGGGCGAGGTGTAGTTTTCAGAGGCAATCAGCTCGATATGCTCTTCCTGGCGCTGATTCTCTTGTTGAACGGCGGCCCAGATTTCCGGGTCCACATTGGCGAGGGTCGATTGGCTGCGGTCAAACATGATGGTGGAAGGTCTCAAGGGTTGTAGCGCCGAGCGCCCGCCGAGACCTCAGTCTCCACGGTGTGGTGCTGCCCAGGCGAACGGCCAATGACGCCCAGGGCAATCCTGCCTGGGCGTTCGCGCTCCCCGGTGGTCCACCACCTCGGGCTGCTTTGGAGTGCAGCCTTGATCGCCAGTCGCGCGAGTTACCAGTGTAGCGGAGGGCGGCGATGGTTCAGTTGAGCAAGGCAACCTTGTCGTCCGACGCCGGGGCCGGATTGGCCAGCTCGCGCGGCTTGCTCGGCGCTGGCTGTCCGCCTGCGACAGCCTTCAGCAGCTCGTGCTCGGTCAGCACTTTGCCCGCATAGCCGCCATCATCGGGAAGATTGGCAGCACCGACGTAGTAGCGCAGGCCTTCCTCAATGCTGCCGCCGCGGCGAATGCATTCCTTCAACACCTGCACGCCCACTCGCAGGTTCGTGATCGGGTCGAATGCGGCAAGAGACCCGCCAAAGGCTTGGTACTTCTCGTCGTGCACGCGCGTCATCACCTGCATCAGGCCTTGTGCGCCCACCGAGCTCTGGGCAAAGGGGTTGAAGCTCGACTCGACAGCAATGATGGCCAGGATTAGCGTGGGCTCAACTCGGGCCCGCTGTCCAACGACCCAAGCCTCTTGAACCAATCGGCTGATGGGCTCTGGCGCCACCTTGTAGCGCTTGGCCAGCCACATGGCGACGGCCGCCTGCTGGCGCGGCAAGGCCTTGGGATCCGCGGCCACGGCACGACTGATGGCGTCGGGCTCGGTCAGTCCGAACAGGGAATTGCCTTCGGCCTCAGCCCGGGCACCCTGGCGCGAATCCAGCCATCCATAGACCTCGGCTTCGACGCGATGGCGCATGTCGGCCTGGCTGGCAAAGATCAGCCCGACAGCCAGGACGGCGAAACCAATCAGGGCCAATGTGTTGTGGCTGACCACGAGCAAGCCGTGGCCGATGTCTTTCACAAAGAGGGAAACGGCGGCACCTATCCGGTGGGCCAGGATGCTTAGTTCACGACGCGCTGTCATGCGACTCCTTTCTTCTCGGCCCTCTCGCCTGTGGCGATACACCCTTGGGTGCGTCGCCTCGGTGAGGGGGCGTTGATAATGGGCCGGCTTGGTTCGCGAAGCGCTCCTTGACGGAGAGCTTGCGGTACCGGCGTCCATCGGCAGCGGGGCGCCTGCTCGGTCCCAACGAACAGGCTCGGGTTAACCCTGAAATCTCAAGGCAGGCGGATTCTAAGGTCCAAAAATAACCCGTCAAGCTTACTTACCTTGTCCTTTATTTCTAATTGATATGAAGTACCGCGATCTGCGCGAGTTTATTGAGGGGCTCGATACCTTGGGCGAGCTCCGCCGTGTCAGCGAGCCGGTGTCCCCGGTTCTAGAGATGACCGCCTTGAGCGACAAGGTGCTGCGCGCCAATGGTCCGGCACTGCTTTTCGAACAGGCCAAGGGCTTTGACATCCCTGTGCTGGCCAACTTGTTTGGCACGCCCAGGCGAGTGGCGCTTGGCATGGGGGCGCAGGATCTGCACGAGCTTCGCGCGGTCGGCCATGTCTTGGCCAGCCTGAAAGAGCCTGAGCCTCCGCGAGGGCTGAAGGACACGGGGCGCCTGCTGCACATGCTCAAGTCCTTGTGGGATATGAAGCCGAGCCTTGTTCGCAACGCGGCCTGCCAGGAGGAGGTGTTGGTCGGCGCTGAGGTTGATCTGAAGACGCTGCCGATCCAGACCTGCTGGCCCGGTGATATCGGCCCGCTGCTGACCTGGGGGCTGGTGGTGACGCGCGGGCCTCAGCGCATCGCGAAGCCGCGCCTGCGCCAGAACCTCGGCATCTATCGCCAGCAGCTGATCGGGCGCCGGCAATTGATCATGCGCTGGCTGGCGCACCGCGGCGGCGCGCTTGATTTCAGGGACTTCGCACTGGCAAACCCGGGGCAGCCGTTTCCGATCGTGGTGGCCCTCGGTGCGGACCCTGCGACCATCCTCGGCGCTGTGACGCCGGTGCCGGACAGCTTGTCCGAGTACCAGTTCGCCGGTCTGCTGCGCGGCTCGCGCACCGAATTGGTCAACAGCGGCGTCGGCGAAGCCGGCTGCATGCTGCAGGTCCCAGCGAGTGCCGAGATCGTGTTGGAGGGCTGCATCCCGGTTGCCGAGCCTGGGTTTGAAGGCGTCAGCGAGGATGGCGTCGCTCTCAAGGAGAAGGGCGGCTATCTGCATGCGCTGGAAGGGCCCTTTGGCGACCACACCGGCTATTACAACGAGCAGGACTGGTTCCCGGTGTTCGAGGTCCAGCGCCTGACTCGGCGCCGGGCGCCGATCTATCACTCGACGTATACCGGCAAACCGCCTGACGAACCCGCGATCCTGGGCGTGGCGCTCAACGAGGTTTTCGTCCCCATCCTCCAGAAACAGTTTCCGGAAATAGTGGACTTCTATCTGCCGCCCGAAGGTTGCAGCTACCGGATGGCGGTGATTTCCATCAAGAAGGCGTATCCCGGCCATGCCAAGCGCCTGATGTTCGGCTTGTGGAGTTTCTTGCGGCAGTTCATGTACACCAAGTTCATCGTCGTCGTGGACGACGATGTCGACATTCGGGACTGGAAGGAGGTGGTCTGGGCCATCACCACGCGAATGGACCCCGCCCGTGACACGACGCTGGTGGAAGGCACGCCGATTGACTATCTGGACTTCGCTTCGCCGGTCAGCGGGCTGGGCGGCAAGATGGGACTGGATGCCACCAACAAGTGGCCGGGCGAGACCTCGCGCGAATGGGGGCGGACGATCACGATGACGCCGGAAATCGAGCGGCAGGCCGAGGATCTGTATGGGCGCCTGTTCGGTCAAGCCAGCAAAAGCTAGGGAAGCTCGGCCGAGGCTTGTAACGCAGCGCTGATTCGCCTAATGTTGCTAAGCCTTCTTCAAGGCAAATCCTCTGGCGCAGTCTCTGCGCGCCAGGAGCCCCGCGGCAGATAGCGGCGGAGCCCCAAGCGATGGCACAAGCCATCCGGCCCCTTCCAGGCGAAAGCCTGGAAGGGGCTTGTTATTTGTGGCGTCGCTCGGCGCTGCGAGGTGATGAGCGCGATGCCTCTCAGGAGCACTCAGTGGCCCGCCACCCACCCCAGCCACTCGTAGATGACATAGCGGAATTGCCTGAAGCCTTCGGATGACGGCAGGGCGTCTCCGAGGTAGAACGGCGCGTCGCTGGGTCGCAGATCCACCGCGGCGGGAACGACAGTGATGCGCTGGTTTGAGCTGATTGGCGCAAAAGCCCGCAAGGCCCGTGGCATGTGTTGGACATGGGTCACCAAGACCACCTGACGGATGCCATGCTGCTGGAGCAGCGGAGCGCTGAACTGGGCGTTCTCGCGGGTATCGCGTGACTGGCTCTCGGCAAACAGCAATGGCAGGCCGTACTCGTTCGCCGCCGTCTGTCGGGCCAGCACGCCTTCTGCCTGGTACCAATCCGGCCCACCTCGGCCAATGCCTCCGGTATAGGCCAGCGCCAGCCCGGTCCGGCGCGCCAGCCAGACGCCATATCGCAGACGCTCCAGGGACAGGGGATTCAATGTCGCTCCAGCGTATTCCGGGCTGTCCTGCCTGGCGCCTCCGCCGAGCACCAGGATCGCAGTGCCTGGCGCGCCTCTGAGTTGCTCCAGATGCTGCACCGGAAGGCTCTGTGGCGAGCCCAGCAGCGCTTGCCTGGCTTGTTCAGCGCCGAACTCGGTGCAGCTCAACCAAATCATCAGCGCTGATGCGCTGACCAGTGCCCAACCCAGCCGGGGCGAGCGCCGCAGCAGCGCCGTGCCCAGGCCGATCAGCAGCAGCATCGGGCTGGGCGGTAGCAGCAGCGCCAGCAGCAAAGGCTTGGCGGGCTGCAGCAGGGCGAACAGGGCTTCCATGCAAGGGCTCATAGAGTGTGGAGCTCGCATCATCGCAGCCGGGCGCTCGCTAAACTGCCCGGCAATGACAGAGAACTCCCGATCGTTGGCAAGCCGGGCACCCTGGCGACGCGCACCGCTGCGTTGGGCCATCCGCATCCTCGGCGTCATCGCGCTGCTGGTGTTGGCGCTGAGCACCTTGGGGCCATGGTGGCTGCAGACGCGAGGGTTGGAGCTGGCCAGCGAAGCGCTGGGACGGACGGTATCCGTCGACCGTGTTTCGATCAGCCCCTGGCGGCTCGGCCTTGAACTGCATGGGCTTCGCGTCGCCTCGGCCAAGTCTGAAGATCAGGCAGCGCCGCAGCTTCGCATCGAACGCCTTGGCCTGACCCTGTCGCCCAGCAGCTTGTGGCGCGGCTGGACCCTTTCATCTGTGCTCATCGAAGGGCCCGAGGTTCGACTGGCGCGCCTGGGTGAGCAAAGCCTGGACATCGACGATCTGCTGGCGCGTCTGACGGCGCCCCGAGCGCCAGAAGCCGGCGCGGCCGGGCCGAATCTGGAGATCCGAGGTCTGAGCCTGCGCGAAGGACGCTGGCTGTTCGATGACCGGCACCAGGGCACGCGCCATGAGCTCAAGGCGCTGAACCTCTATCTGCCCGCGCTGTCGCTGCGCAAGTCGGACGCTGTGCTGCCCGTTACGGCGCGTGTCACCGGGCAGCTGGATGGCACGGCTTTCGATGCGCATGTGCAGGCCCAGCCCTTTGCCCAGCCGCGGCAGGCACGTCTGCTGGTCAAGTTCTCCGGGCTGGATCTGAAGCCGTGGCTGCCTTACGTACCGCTTGACCTGCCGCTGCGGCCGGAGCAAGGCCTGATCGATGCCGACCTCGCGCTCGACTACGCGCAGCCGCCTGAGGGGCCGACGGAGCTGAGTCTCAAAGGCACGTTGGGCGCTCGAAATGTCAGTCTGGCCCGGCAGGGCGAATCGCGTTGGCTGGCCTGGCAGGAACTGCGCCTGTCGATCAAGGACTTGCAGCCGCTGCGCCAGCAATTGCAGCTCGAAAGCCTGCAGCTCACCGCGCCGGAGCTGCGCCTGCGTCGTGATGCGGCAGGGCGCCTGTTGCTGCCGGAGGGTGCCAAGTCGCCCCCATCCAGCGGCAGCGGGCCGGCTTGGCAGCTCGGCATCGAGCGCCTGAGTCTTAGTCAGGGGCAGCTGCGCTGGCACGACGAGGCGCTCCGCCCGGCCGGCCGGCTGGCGCTGGAGGCCGTGGAACTGGAGATGAGTGCTGTGCGCTGGCCGCTGCAGCCCCAGCCGGGGCAGGGCGCCGACGTCAAGCTGACCGCCGTGCTGCAGAGCCACAGCAAGTCGAAGCCGGCGGTGCTCCAGCTCGCGGGGCGCCTGGGCGGTGACGCCTTGGCCGTGAACGGCCAGTGGGACGCGCTGGCGCTGGAGGCCCTGTCACCCTATCTGCAGGCAACGCTTCCCATGAGCCTGCAGGGCCGGGCCGCCGGTCGTTTTGAGCTGGCCTTGCCGCAGCCGCTCCAGCCGCGGCCGCTGGCGCGCCTGCGTTTGACGCTGCGTGACGTGGGCGTGCAGGGGCTTCAAGCCCAGCACAGCCCGAGCGGCGAAGTGTTCGCCCGGGCGGATCGCATCCAGCTGGACGCAGCGCGCCTTGATCCCGGTCGGCGCGAGCTGAGCATGGGCCGTCTGCACCTGAAGGCGCCTGCGCTGCGGGTGCAGCGCGATGCGCAGGGGCGGCTGTCGCTGCAGTCTTTGCTGCCGGCGGCGCCGCTGCCGGCCACGACCGCTGCAGCGCCCTGGGCGCTGAGTCTGGCCGAGTTGCTGGTCGATCAGGGCCAGGCGCTGGTGCTTGACGAGTCGGTCCGGCCCCTTGCCAGGCCCGGGGCGGCGGCCGTCCACAGTGTCCTGGCTGAGCGCCTTCAGCTGCGCCTGCGCGATCTGGCATTTGGCGGCGCTCAGGCAGGCAAGCCCAGTCCGGTGCAGCTGAGTCTGATGATCAGTCGCGGCGAAGGGCGGCGCGACGGAGCGACGCCCGGCAGCCTCGAATGGTCCGGGCACTTGTCACTGGCGCCGCTGGCCGCGCGCGGCACGCTGCGTGCGGCCCGTCTTCCGCTGGCCTTGCTGGATCCCTATCTGGGGCCGTCGCTGCAGCTCCATCTGCGGCGCGGCGAGGCGGGGTTTCGCGGCAGCTTCAGCCTGGACCAGACCAGCAAGGGCTGGCGCAGCCAGGCCCAGGGCGCACTGCTTTTGGCCGATCTGCGCTTGTTCCATGCGCGGGAGATCGACGGGCAGCGTCAGGCGGGCGAAGAGTTGCTGAACTGGCAGTCGCTGGAGCTGACCGGCCTGGATCTGGCTCTGGAGCCGGGCGCCGGCCCGCGCGTCGAGATCGGGCGGGCCAATCTGGCCGACTTCTATGCGCGGCTGGTGGTTGACGAGCGCGGGCACTTCAACCTGGGCGATCTGCGCAAACCGGCTGAGGTGCCAGCCGAGCCGTCGGCCGAGGGGGGCCAGGCGCCACCTGGCGCAGCGCTGGCCTTGAGCGTCGCCGAAACCCGCTTGAGCAATGGACGTGTCGACTTCAGCGACCGCTACATCCGGCCTAACTACAGTGCCAAGCTCAGCGAGCTGGCGGGCAGCCTGGGACGGTTCGCCAGTGGCAGCGCCGAGATGGCACCGCTGACGATTACCGGCCGTATCGAAGGCACTGGCCTCTTGCAGATCACCGGCCAGCTCAATCCGGGCGCGCGACCGCTGGCCATGGACATCCAGGCCAGCGCGACGGATATCGAGCTCGCCCCGCTCTCGCCCTATGCCGGCAAGTACGCCGGCTATGCGATTGAGCGTGGCAAGCTCTCCAGCCGCGTGCACTACCGCATCGACCCGAGCGGGCAGCTGCAGGCCGACAATCAGCTCATCCTGAATCAGCTCACCTTCGGCGAGCGCATCGAGAGCCCCTCGGCCACCAAGCTGCCGGTGCTGCTGGCCGTGGCGCTTTTGAAGGACAGCAAGGGCGTGATCGACGTGAATCTGCCCATCAGCGGCTCGCTGAACGACCCGCAGTTCAGCATGAGCGGCCTGATCGTGCGTGTGATCGTCAATCTGATCGGCAAGGCACTGATCGCGCCCTTCAGCCTGCTGTCGGGCGGCGGCGCCACCGACCTCAGCCAGACCGAGTTTGCGCCGGGCTCGGCCGCCATCGAGGCCGCGGCTGCCGAGCGCCTGGACAAGCTGGCGCAAGCGCTGAACGACCGGCCTGGCCTGAGCCTGACGATCACGGGTTGGGCGCAAATGGATGCGGAGCGCGCCGCCCTGCAAGCCCAGGCCCTGGAGCGCGCGCTGCTGGCGGAACGCCGCCGCGAGCTCAGGCGCCAGCAGAACGCCGTGGCGCGCAAGCAGGCCGAAGCGCTGAACGATGTGGAGCAACTCAGCGACGCCGACCGGGAACGCTTGCTGAGTCAGGTCTACAAGGCCAGCAATCTGCCCAAGCGGCCTCGCAACCTGTTGGGCATGCTCAAGGACATTCCGCCGGCGGAGATGCGGGCGATGCTGTTGGCGAGCTATGAAGTCAAGGAGGAGGCCGTGAGGCAATTGGCCTTGGCGCGCGCTGTCGCCCTGCGCGACGCACTGATTGCGCGCAAGGTGCCGAATGAGCGGATTTTTCTGGCCTCGGCCCGGCTGGCTGAACCCGACCCAGACAAACCTTGGGTTCCCCGGGTCGATCTGGCGCTGACCACGCATTGAGGGGCGGCCTCCGCTATGCTGCCGCCCAGCTTCAGCAACACCCTCGACCAGCGCATGAGTTCAGACCATCCGACCCTTGAAACCATCACCCTCGGCGGGGGCTGCTTCTGGTGCACCGAGGCCGTGTTCGAACTCGTTCGCGGCGTGATCTCGGTGGAATCCGGCTACTGCAACGGGCATGTTGAGCAGCCCAGCTATGAGCAGGTCTGCTCAGGCCGCACCGGCCATGCCGAGGTGGTGCGGCTGCGTTTCGACCCGCAACAGATCGGCCTGCGCCAGTTGCTCGAAATCTTCTTCGCCACCCATGACCCGACCAGCTTGAACCGGCAGGGCGCTGATGTGGGCACGCAATACCGTTCCGGCATCTATTTTCATGACGCAGCGCAGGAAGCGATGGCCCGGGCCGTACTGGCCGAGGTCCAGCAAGCCTATGGCGGCCGGGTCGTGACCGAGATCGAGGCCGAGCGCAACTACAGCGCCGCCGAGGCCTATCACCAGCACTACTACGCCCGCAACCCGGAGCAGGGCTATTGCGCCTTTGTTGTCGGCCCCAAGGTTGACAAGTTCCTGTCCACTTTCGCGCAATACCGTCGCGACTGACGCCGATGATCGAACTGCAAGGGCTGAGCCACCGGTATGCGACGGGGCCGGAGATCCGCTTTGCCGACCTGGCCCTTGCGCCCGGCGAAGGTCTGCTGCTGCGCGGTACCTCGGGCAGCGGCAAGTCCACGCTGCTTGCCCTGCTGGCGGGGCTGCTGAGCGCCAGCTCGGGCCGGATTGTCGTCGGTGGCATAGAGCTCGGCGGCCTGAGCGCGCGTCAGCGCGATGCCTGGCGCGGCGCGAACCTGGGTTTCGTGCCGCAGCGACTGCACCTCAGCGCGGCGCTCAGCGTGGGCGACAACCTCGGCCTGAGCTATGCCGCCGCCGGTCTGCCTGTGGATGCGGCGCGCGTCGATGAACTGCTGCAGCGACTCGGTCTGGCAGAGTTGGCCCATCGCAAGCCCCATCAGCTCAGCCTGGGGCAGGCACAGCGGGTCGCCCTGGCCCGTGCGCTGCTGCGCCGGCCGCGCCTGCTGCTGGCGGATGAGCCGACCGCCAATCTGGACGACGAGGCTTGTGCTGCCGGCCTGAGCCTGCTGCAGCAGGCCGCGGCCGAGCAAGGCGCCTGCCTGGTGATCGCCACCCATGACAGTCGCGTCGTACAAGCCCTGGAGGGCGCCAGGATGCATCTGATGGCCTTGCCACGGCTGGCTGCGGGAGGCGCGCGATGAACCTGCACCGTCTGGCGTGGCGCTATCTGTGGTCGCAGCCGCTGGTGTCGGCCCTCAATCTGCTGCTGCTGAGCCT
Organism: Methylibium sp.; assembly: GCA_013824165.1. Lineage (GTDB taxonomy): Bacteria > Pseudomonadota > Gammaproteobacteria > Burkholderiales > Burkholderiaceae_C > JACDQM01. The sequence continues at coordinate 108,543 of PNNH01000038.1, forward strand.
GGGGCTGGCGGCGGTCAGCTTCGTGCTGCTGGTCAGCGAGCAGATCGAGGCCGGTGTGCAACGTGATCTGGCTGGGGTGGATCTGGTCGTCGGCGCCAAGGGCAGCCCAATGCAGATCATGCTGGCCGGTGTGTTCCACCTGGACGTGCCGACCGGCAATATCCCGCTCAGCACCCTGGATGAACTGCGGCGCCAACCCCTGGTGGCGCGAGCCGTGCCGCTCTCGATGGGCGACAGCCTGAAGGGCTTTCGCATCATCGGCAGCACGCCGGAGTATCTGGAGCTGTACGGCGCTCGTCTGGCCGAGGGCCGGCTGTGGGATGCGCCGATGCAGGCGGTGCTGGGTGCGGCGGTCGCACGCGCGACCGGCCTGAAGACAGGGGCGCAGTTCAAGGGCAGCCATGGCCTGGGTGAAGCGGGCGACGAGCACGGCGATCACCCCTACACCGTGGTCGGTGTGCTGGCCGAGACGGGCAGCGTGCTGGACCGGCTCGTGGTTACCGATCTGGCCTCGGTGTGGAAGGTGCATGAAGACATGCATGCCCTGGATGAGAGCGACCGGCGCGCGATGGAGGAATCGCGCGAGATCACCCTGGCGCTGGTCAGCTACCGCAGTCCGCTGGCCGCCATCAGTCTGCCGCGCTGGATCAATGCTCAGGACGGTCTGCAAGCGGCGGCGCCGGCACTTGAAACCGCCCGGCTGCTGCGCATGGTCGGTGCCGGCACCGAGGTGCTGCGCGGCTTCGGCTGGGTGCTGCTGCTGGCGGCGTCGCTGTCGGTCTTTGTGGCGCTGCTGCATGCGGTGCGCGAGCGCCAGGGCGATCTGGCGATGCTGCGCATGCTGGGCGCGCCACCCTGGCGCGTGGCCGTGCTGGTTGCCAGCGAGGCGCTCTGGCTGGCCGCGCTGGCCTGTGTGCTCGGCCTGGCCCTGGGCCATGGCTTGACACATGCGCTAGGCTGGTATTTGTCGTCGCAGCAGTCGCTGCGCATCAGCGGTGCCTGGTGGTCGGTCTGGGAGTGGAGCATTCCGCTGCTGGCCCTGCTGCTGGCACTGGCGGCGGCGGCCTGGCCTGCCTGGCGAGCCTATCGCCTGGAGGTGACCGAACTGCTGCAGGCGCCGCATTGAGAACGCTGCCAGATCGAAGCGTGGACAATTAGGATCAAGAGGGAAGCTATGAACTATCTGATTGCTGCAGTTGCAGCTGCCTTGTTTGCGACCAGCGCTGGCGCGCAAAGCCCGGACAAGGCCAAGCCGGCCGCCGCGCCGGCCTTGAGCGAGCATGTGAAGAAGGACATCAGCCGTCATCGCGCGATGTCCAAGGCGCATGACGAGGCGGCGCGCTGCCTTGAGGCAGGCACCTCCGAAGATGAATGCCAGAAGCGACTGTTGGCCGCCTGCCGCGGCCTGGCCATCGGCAAGTACTGCGGGTTGAAGCATGAACACTGATCGAATCAAGTCCACCGCGCTACTGTTCGCGCTGAGTCTCGGCCTGGTCGCGGGCGCCAGCGCGCAGGCGCCGGCCGCTCCCGCCATTGGCCAGGGCCCGGGCGTGCACGATCCGCGCAGCGCCTTCAAGCCCTTGCAGGAACGCGAGGGCGTGGTGTCCTGGCCGCTGCTGGCGTCGGTGACGACCAAGCTGGAGAACAAGCGCCTGGTGCCCAGCTTTCCGGCCGGCGTGCAGCAGCTGGACAAGCAGAAGGTCAAGATCCAGGGCTTCATGATGCCGCTCGAACCTGGCGACAAGCAGCGCCACTTCCTGCTGTCGTCGGTGCCGACCAGCTGCAACTTCTGCACCCCGGCCGGCCCGGAAGGCCTGGTCGAGGTGCGCAGCAAGACGCCGATCCGCTACACGCTGGAGCCGGTGCTGGTCGAAGGGACTCTGGCGGTGCTGGCCAATGATCCCTACGGCTTGTTCTACCGCGTGATTGACGCCCAGCCGGTCAACTGAGCCGCCAGCCCGGCCCCTTGATGAGCAACCCTTTGCGCGCTGATCGCCTGCTGCACGCCCGGCCCTGGCTGGTCGCTGTGCTGCTGTGCGTGCTGCTCGCTGCGCAAGGGCTGGGCCATCTGCATCGGATCGCGCACGCCGGGCACAGCCACAGCCACAGTCACGGCCCGACTGAGTACGACGAGGCAGGCTGGGGCCATGCGGCCGACGGCGCCGAGTGCCGCTTGCATGACCAACTGGGCCAGGACCTCCCTCTGGCCTTCGCGCGGAGTCTGGTCGCCGACACACTGCCGCAGGCCCAGCCTGCGCCACCGCAGCCACGCAGCGCCGCGCTGACTTCGCGCTGGCAGCGTGGTGCCCGGGCCCCGCCCATCGCGGCCTGACGCTCCTCCCCATCTCCCTGTCCTGAATCGATCCCCGGCACGCCTGCGCGGCCGCGGGGTCCTGTTGTCATGGCCTGTCCGGCTCGAGCCGCAGGCATGGCTGAAAGCTTTTTCCATGAAGAACTCCCCATTTCTGCCTGGCCTGCTGTGCCGGGCGGCCGCGCTGGCCTGCCTCAACTCGGGTGCAGCCTGGGCGCAATCCAGCGCCCCCGCGCCGGCCCAGCAACTTGCGCCGGTGCTGGTGACCGGCAATCCCTTGGCCAACACCGAGGCCCTGCAGCCCGGCCATGTGCTGGCCGGTGATGCCCTGACCCTGCGCCGTGGCGCCAGCCTGGGCGAGAGCCTGGACGGACTGGCCGGCGTATCGGCCACCGCCTTCGGGCCGAATGCCAGCCGGCCAGTGCTGCGTGGGCTGGACGGCGACCGGGTTCGCCTGCTCAGCAATGCCGGGGCCTCGATCGACGCCTCGGCGCTCAGCTTCGACCATGCCGTGCCACTGGACCCGCTGGTGGTCGAGCGCATCGAGGTGCTGCGCGGTCCGGCTGCACTGCTGTATGGCGGCAGCGCCATCGGCGGGGTCGTCAACACCTTGGACAACCGCATCCCGCGCCAGCGCCTGTCCGGCCTGACCGGCGCGGTGGAAGGGCGTCTGGGTGGCGCGGCCGGCGAGCGTAGCGCGGCCATGGTGCTGGACGGCGGCGCTGGCGCCTTCGCCTGGCATGCGGATGCAGCCACGCGCAAGAGCGACGATTTGCGCGTGCCCGCGAATGAGTTCGACGGCGACCGCGTCAATCGCGTGCGCAACTCGGCCAGCGACAGCCATGGCGGCGCGATCGGCGCGGCCATGCATTTCGACACTGGATTCGTGGGCGTCTCGCTGGACGACTTCCGCAAGGACTACGGCGTCACCGTCGAGCCCGATGTCGGTATCCGCATGCAGCGCCAGCGTGCCGCGGCGGCCGGCGAGTGGCGCAAGCCGAACGGCCCCATCACTCAGATCAGTTGGCAGCTCAGCCGGGCCCATTACGAGCATGTGGAAGTCGAAGGCGACGGCGCCATCGGCACGCGCTTCAATAATCGCGGCACCGATGGCCGCGTCGAAGCCCGGCACGCGCCGCTCGGGCCGCTGACGGGCTTGATCGGTCTGCAATGGGAGCAGGCCGAGTTCTCGGCGCTTGGCGCCGAGGCGCTGGTGCCGAGCAGCCGCACGCGCAGCCGGGCGCTGTTCTTGCTGGAGCAGTACCAGCGCGGCGCGCTGACGCTGGCGGCCGGCGTGCGGCGCGAGTCGGTAAAGGTGGATGCGGACGGCGATGCGGCGGATGCGGTCGAGCCGCGCTTCGGCGCCGCCTCCAGCCGCAGCTTCAGCCCGGGCAGCGTTTCGTTGCAGGCCGGCTATGCGCTGGCGCCGGCCTGGAGCTTCCAGCTCAGCCTGGGCCACACGCAGCGCGCGCCGGCGTTCTACGAACTGCATGCGAACGGCGTCCACATCGCCAGCGGCGCCTATGAGCGGGGCGACGCTTCGCTCGGGCTGGAGCGCGCACGCAGCGCCGATCTGGGCTTGCGCTGGCAGTCGGGCGAGAGCTTGCTGCGTCTGAACCTGCATCAGACCCGCTTTGCCAACTACATCTCGCTGGCCCCGACTGGTGCCCAGGTTGACGTCGATGGCGAGGCGGTGCCCGAGTATGCCTTCCGGGCGGTGCCGGCGCGCCTGCACGGGCTAGAGCTTGAAGGCCGCCATGCCTTCGCGCAGCGGCTCGGCGGCTGGCAGCTGGCGATGTCGGGCCAGCTCGATGTGCTGCGCGGTGTGGATCGCTCGACTGGCGAGGCACTGCCACGACTGGCGCCGCTGCGCGTGGGGCTGGGCCTTGAGGCGCGCGACGGCGTCTGGCAGGCAGCGCTGGACTGGCGCTGGTCCGACCGGCAGGACCGCGTGCCCGCCCTGGACAGCGCCACACCGTCGTATCAAATCCTGCGTCTGAGCCTGGCACGCCAGTTCAAGTTGGCTGGCAGCGATGCGCTTTGGTACGTCAAGCTCGACAACGTCGGCAATCAGCTGGCCTACAACGCCACGACGATCGCCACCTTGCGTGAACTGTCGCCGCTGCCCGGCCGCTCGCTGCTGACCGGGCTGCAGCTGCGCTTCTGATCCGTTAGCGCAAGCTCAAGGGGCCAGACGCTCGCGCAGCCAGCCGCCGCCCTCGGCCGGGCGGTAGCGGATGCGGTCGTGCAGGCGCGAACGTCGGCCCTGCCAGAACTCCCAGCGGTCCGGCACGAGGCGGTAGCCGCCCCAGTGCGGCGGCCGGTCGGGGTTCAGGCCGTGCTGTATCGCTGCCTTGGCGGCATTGGCCACCAGCACTGCACGCGAGCTGATCACTTCGCTTTGCGGCGAGGCCCAGGCGCCCAGGCGCGAGTCCAGCGGGCGCGAGCGGTAATAGGCATCGGATTGCTCGGCCGAGACCTTCTCGACTCGGCCTTCGATGCGCACGACGCGCTCTAGCTCGACCCAGTGGAACTGCAGCGCGGCGAAGGGCGCGTGTTCGAGCTCGCGGCCCTTGCGGCTGGCGTAGTTGGTGTACCAGACGATGCCGCGCTCGTCGAAGTCCTTGATCAGCACGATGCGGGTCGACGGCCGGCCATCCGGCCCGACGGTGGCCACCGTCATGGCGTTCGGCTCTGGCAGCTCGGCGGCCAAGGCCTGCTCCAGCCAATGGCGGAACTGGTCCAGCGGCTGGCCCGCGGCATGCTGTTCGTCGAGTTCTCCCTGTTCGTAGCTCTTGCGCAGGGCAGCGAGATTCTTGGTTTCCATAGCGTGAGTATCCGTTGGCGGCAAGCGGGCGTTTCGCCGGATCGTACAAAGCCTTAGGTGAAGGCCCCAGTAGCAGCAGGGCGGGGGGCTGGGCATTCTGCCCCTGTCGGAGCAGGCCGGCCATCAGTCGGCGGCCTCCATTGCAGTAGAGAAGGTTTGGGTGAGTCATGGGAATGCGGCCGGTCGTCGTTGTTTTGGCTGCAGGGCTGGGGCGGCGCTTTCTCGGCGCCGGGCACAAGCTGCGCCAGGAGCTCGAAGGGGGACCCTTGCTGGGCCAGACCCTCAAGAATGCGATTGCCTCGGGCTTGCGTGTGGTGGTGGTCACTAGCGAGGACCTGAAGCCCATCGTCAGTGGTCAGGTGGCGGCGCGCGACATCGTGGCCCTGCCTGAGCAGGACTCCAAAGGCCGGCCGGTGCCGGTGGGCATGGGGCATTCGTTGGCTGCTGGTGTCGCGGCAAGTGGGGACGCGGATGGCTGGATCATCCTGCCGGGCGACATGCCGCTGCTGCAGCCGCGGACGATCCAGGCGGTGGCGCAGGCTCTGGAGCAGCATCCAATCGCCTTCGCCGAGTTCCGCGGCCAGCGCGGCCACCCAGTCGGCTTCGGCGCCGAGTTGTACTCCGAACTCGTCGGCCTGCAAGGCGATGACGGTGCGCGGCGCCTGCTGGCGCGTTATCCCTCTCAAGGCGTGGCCGTCGACGACCCTGGCGTTCTCATCGATGTGGACACCGTGGCGGATCTGGCGCGTGTGCGCACCTTGCGCGCCTAAGGCAGCGTGGCCGGCTGGCGCAGCTTTTGCTCAGCGGGCGCTTCGCACAGCTGGTGCCGCAGTGCCAGCGCGTACTGCCGCTCCAGCTCCCGATCACGAATGCCGTGGGCGCGCAGGCTGTGCACGGTTTGCTGCAGATAGTCCAGGGTGCTGCCGTAGCGCCCGCGTGCATGTCTGAGCACGCGTATCAGTTCGTCCTCGGCGAACGGGCCGACAAGGCTCGGGCTGCCGCGTGGCAAGGTGAAGGCCAGCGCGTGGCCGAGGTGGCCGCCGTCGCGCGCCCTGCAGGCCAGCCAGCGTGGGGTGTAGGCGCTGCTGATCATTTCTCGCGCCCAGACCTGGCGCAGTACTGCGTCCGCTTGCTCCGGGGCAACTTCGTAGAGCACGCCTTCGCAACTGCCGCCACTGATCAGCGCCAGCACCAGGCCGGGCTGGTGTTCCGTGCCGCGATACAGCTGCGAGCGCATGCGCAAGCAGCGGTGATAGCCATGCACCCGGGCGGCTTGAGCCGTGCGGAAGTCGAACTCCGGCTTCCAGATCAGCGAGCCGTAGGCAAACAATCGCAAAGCTTGCTGTGGCTGGCGCTGGCGCAGCAGCAGCTCCAGCCCGGTGCTTGTCTGTGCTTGCTGGTCGGCGGCGTTGAGGGGCATGAAGGTCGGTGGCGCGGCAATGCTGTACCAAGCTTGTAACCAGGGCGGCGCTCGCTCGTGTAATATGGTTACACGAATTCAAACGGCGAGTTACATCGCTTGAGACCATGGATCCTACCGTCGAGACTGTCACCCGGCGCATCCGCGAACGCAGCGCTGCGACGCGGGCGCGCTATCTTGCACAGATCGAGCGCCTTGCGGGCCGGCGCCGGGGCGTTGAGCGCATGGGCTGCGCCAATGTCGCTCATGCTTTCGCAGCGATGCCTGCGAATGACAAGCTGCGCATCGTGGCCGAGAAGGCGCCGCATCTGGCGGTCGTGACCGCCTACAACGACATGCTGTCCGCGCACCAGCCCTACGAGCGCTACCCGGCCCTGATCCGTGACGAGGCGGCCCGGCGTGGCGCGACGGTTCAGGTAGCGGGTGGCGTGCCGGCCATGTGCGATGGTGTCACGCAGGGGCTGCCCGGCATGGAGCTGAGCCTGTTTTCGCGCGACACCATCGCGATGGGCACGGCCGTGGCCCTCAGCCATGATGTCTTCGATGCGGCCTTGCTGCTGGGCATCTGCGACAAGATCGTGCCGGGCCTGTTGATCGGCGCGCTGCATTTCGGCCATCTGCCCTGCGTGTTCGTGCCGGCCGGACCGATGGGTAGCGGCCTGTCGAATGGCGAGAAGGCCAAGGTGCGCGAGCTCTATGCCCAGGGCAAGGTCGGCCGCGAGGAACTGCTGGCGGCTGAGTCGGCGGCCTATCACGGCGCCGGCACCTGCACCTTCTATGGCACGGCCAACAGCAATCAGATGCTGCTGGAAGCGATGGGCTTGCATGTGCCGGGCGCCGCCTTTGTCCATCCGGCCGAAACGCTGCGCGACGAACTGACGCGCAGCGCCGTCGCTAGCGCGCTGGCCATCACCGCCAAGGCGCGCTACACGCCGATTGGCCGCCTGGTCGACGAGCGAAGCATCGTCAACGCGATGCTGGCCTTGCTGGCCACCGGCGGTTCCACCAACCACCTGATCCATTGGGTGGCCGTGGCGCGCTCGGCCGGCATTCTGATCGACTGGAGCGATTTCTCCGAGCTGTCGGCCATCACGCCGCTGCTGGCGCGTGTCTATCCGAATGGCAGCGCGGATGTGAACCAGTTCCAGGCCGCCGGCGGCCCGGGCTATGTGATCCGCGAGCTGCTGGACGCCGGCCTGATGCATGAAGACGTCAGCACGGTGAGCGGCGCTTCACTGCGTGAGCAGACCCGTATGCCGACGCTGGGTGCGTCGGGCGGCGTCGAATGGGCTGCACTGCCCCAGCAAAGTGGCGACGAGAGCGTGGTTCGCCCGGCGGCTCGGCCTTTCAGCCCCAGCGGTGGGCTGAAGCTGCTGCAAGGCAATCTGGGCCGGGCCGTCATCAAGGTCTCCGCCGTGCCTGAGGATAGGCATGTGGTGGAGGCGCCCGCCCGCATCTTCACCACGCAGGAAGCGATGCTGGCCGCCTTCGACGCCGGTGAGCTGGAACGCGATGTGGTGGTGGTGCTGCGCTTCCAAGGCCCGCAAGCCAACGGCATGCCTGAGCTGCACAAGCTGACGCCGCCGCTGGCGGTGCTGCAGGGGCGCGGCTTCAAGGTGGCCCTGGTCACCGACGGGCGCATGAGCGGCGCTTCCGGCAAGGTGCCGGCCGCCATCCATGTTTCGCCTGAGGCCTTGGCCGGCGGCCCCTTGGCGCGCTTGCGCGATGGCGACTTTGTGCGGCTCGATGCGACCACGGGCAGCCTGCAGGCGCTGGTTAACGAAGTCGAGTGGGCCGCGCGTGCGCTGGCGGAGATCGAGCCCTTGCAGGCTGAAGACAATGCCCACGGTCTGGGCCGCGAACTGTTTGCCGGCATGCGTCGCAACGTCAGCAGCGCCGAGCAGGGCGCCATCAGCTGGTTGTGAGCTGCCCATCACCATTGCCAAGAAGGACGACTTCCCATGCCGATTGAAACCGCTTCGCTGGCCGCCCATGGCCCGGTGATTCCCGTGATCGTGATCCAGCGGCTTGAAGATGCCGTGCCCATGGCCGAAGCCTTGCTTGCCGGTGGCGTCAAGGTGCTCGAGGTCACGTTGCGCACGCCGGTAGCGCTGGCCGCCATGGAAGCGATTGCGCGCGCCGTGCCGCAGGCCATCGTCGGCGCTGGCACTTTGCGCACGGTTGATGATGTGCGAGCGGCTCGCGACGCTGGCTGCCAGTTCGGCGTCAGCCCCGGCTTCACCGAAAGCCTGGCCGAAGCCTGCCGCGTTCATGGCCTGCCGCTGCTGCCGGGCGTCTCGACCGCCAGCGAGGTGATGCAGGCCAATGACGCCGGCTATCGTTTCCTGAAACTGTTTCCGGCCGTGGCGGTGGGCGGCGTCCAACTGCTCAAGGCCTTGGCCGGCCCGTTTGCAGATGTCAGCTTTTGCCCCACCGGCGGCATCACGCCCGACAACGCGGCCCAGTTTCTGGCGCTGCCGAATGTGCGCGTCTGCGGCGGCTCCTGGCTAACGCCGGCTGATGCGATCGAGCAGGGTGACTGGGCGCGCATCACCGAGCTGGCGCGGGCCTGCACGGCGTTGCGCGCCTGAGCCAGCTCAGGCCGGCTGCCGTGCGCGGCGGCGCAGCTCGACGGCGTGGGTCTGCTTCAGCGCGCTGGGCTCATTGCGCTCCAGCTTGAACAGCGACACGGCAGCGCTAACCTCGGCCGATTGCTCGCCGAGTCGTCCGGCGGCATGGGCCAGCTGCTCGACGAGGGCGGCGTTCTGCTGCGTGATGCCCTCGATCTGCTGCACCGCGAGGTAGACCTGCGAGATGCCGCCGAGCTGCTCGCGCGCCGCGGTGTCGATGCTGCCGATCAGCTGCCTGAAGCTGGCCACCGAATTCAAGGTGTCGTCGATGCTGGCACGTGCCGCCGTGGTCTGACGGGCGCCGGTTTCGACTTGTTCGCTGGATTGCTGGATCAGCTGCTTGATTTCCTTGGCCGCGGTCGAACTGCGCTGCGCCAGCGCGCGCACCTCGGCAGCCACCACGGCAAAGCCGCGGCCATGCTCGCCCGCCCGCGCCGACTCGACGGCCGCATTCAGGGCCAGGATATTGGTCTGGAAGGCGATGCTCTCGATCAGCTGGATGATGTCGGCGATGCGCTGCGACGAGCCCGAGATCGCGCCCATGGTGTCCGTCACGGTGTGCACCACCTCTGCACTTCGCTGCGAGACCTGGCCCAGTTCGCCGGCGACGGCGTTGGCCTCGCTGGCGGAGTCGGAGGTCAGCTTCACCGTCGCGCTGATCTGCTGCATGCTGGCCGCCGTTTCCTCCAGGCTCGCCGCCTGCGCGTGGGTGCGCTGGGCCAGATCGGCATTGCCCTGGGCAATGTCCTGGCTGACGGCATTCATGCGCGCCAGCTCGGCGCGCGTGTCCGAAACCAGTGCGCGCATATTGACGGCCAGCTGGGCCAGCGCAGTGGCGAGGCGGCCGCCACCGTCCGGCCGATGGGACATGTCGAGATCGGCGCTGAGGTCGCCGGCAGCAAGTTGATTGGCGTACTCGATCACGGCCCGGTAGCCCGCGCTGTGACGTCGATGCGCAAGCGCCGCAACGATGGCGGCCAAGCCGGCGATGCCCAATGCAGCCCAGGCGGTGCCCAGTTCCGTGCCCGCTGCGCCCGCCAGGCCGATCAGTGCATAGCCCGGCCAGTAAGTCAGCCAGGGCAGGCGGCGGCGGCTGCGTTGCAGCAAGCCCTTGATGCCAGTCTGCAGCAGCTGTCCCTCGCTCAGGCGCAGCGTCAACTGGCCTTGCCGGGCTTGCTCGCGCATGCGCGCATACAGGGCTTCGCTGGCCCGGATCTGCTCGCGGCTGGCCTCGGAGCGCACTGACAGATAGGCCTGAACCTGGCCCGCCGCCATCAGCGGGGTGACATTGGCGCGCACCCAGTAGTGTTCGCCGTTCTTGCGGCGGTTCTTCACGATGCCCGACCAGGGCTTGCCGGCCTGCACCGTGGCCCAGAGGTCGCGGAAGGCTTCCTCGGGCATGTCCGGATGGCGGATCAGGTTGTGGGGCTGTCCCAGCAACTCCTCCCGGCTGAAACCGCTCACGTCGACGAAGGCCGCGTTGCAATGAAGGATGCGGCCCTTCAGATCGGTGGTTGAGACCAGGTTCTTGCCGCTGGGGAAGGGGTGTTCGACTTGTGAAACGGGCAGGTTCGTGCGCATCTGGGATCGGCCGATAGGCCGCCCAGCCGGCGCGCGGCACCGAGGCGGAATCGACGAAAGGCAAAGGCGCCGATCCTAGGGGTGTTGAACCCTGAATAGGGGACAAAACCCTGGTCGTTCGTGCTCTACCTCACAACTGGCTACAAATTGATGTCGACCAGCACGGGGGCATGGTCGCTGGGGCGCTCGTTCTTGCGCGGCAGCTTGTCGATGGTGCAGGACGCCACGGCGCCGCGCAGTGCTTCGCTGACCAGGATGTGGTCGATGCGCAGGCCCTGGTTCTTGCGAAAGGCCAAATTGCGGTAGTCCCACCAACTCCAGCACTTGGGTGCCTGCTCGAACAGCCGGAAGGCATCTACCAGACCCAGTTCCTGCAGGCCCCGGAAATGGGCGCGCTCTTCCTCGGTGCAATGGATCTGCCCGGCCCAAGCGACCGGGTCATGGACGTCGCGGTCTTCAGGTGCGATGTTGAAGTCACCCATCAACACCAGCCGGGGATGCTGCTGCAATTCCTCGCGCAGCCAGCCGCGCAAGGCGTCCAGCCAGCCCATCTTGTAGGCGAACTTGTCGCTGCCCGGCGCCTGGCCATTCGGAAAATAGGCGCCCACGCAGCGCACGCCGCCGACCGTGGCGGCGATCACCCGGGCCTGCTCATCGGCGAAGCCCGGGATGTTCTTGACTACATCCTGGGCCGGCAAGCGGCTCAGCAGGGCCACCCCGTTGTAGGTCTTCTGGCCGAACCACTGCACCTGGTAGCCCGCAGCGCCGATCTCCAACGTGGGGAACTTGTCGTCGGTGAGCTTGGTTTCTTGCAGCACCAGCACGTCGACCGGGTTGGCGGCCAGCCAATCGAGCAGCTGGGGCAGGCGTACGGCCAGGGAGTTCACGTTCCAGGTGGCTAATTTCATAGGGAACTGATTTGTTGATCTTGTGGGTGATGAATCCGAAAGCGCGAGGAGGTGCCTCTCTCGCAGCCCCGCGCATGCGAGTTGAGATTCGGCTCGGCGCCGGCCGTTCGCAGCGTTTGCCGTCATCCTACCTGCCGGCAGGGCGAGCCGTCCGAGTCCAGGTCGGCCTGCGCGGATCGCGCCTCAGCTGTGTTGACAGCCAGCACTGGCACTTGTTTCCGGCTGCGACACGCAACCTTCTTTTCGAACGCATTTAAGTTCTCTGGCGCATGCGTCGCCTTGTGCTGTTGAGGGCAGGAAAGACCTGCTCGCAACGCAGACAAGCAAACCCTGACCGGAGTGAACCCATCATGTTGAGCCTGAATACAAACGCCGCCGCCCTGTCGACCCAAGGTTCGCTGGGCCAAACCCAGAAAGCCCTGTCCACCTCCATGACCCGCCTGGGCACTGGATTCCGCATCAATTCGGCAATGGACGACGCTGCCGGCCTGCAGATCGCAACCCGCCTGAACGCCCAGGTCAGCGGCATGGCTGTGGCCCAGCGCAACACGCAGAACGGCATCTCGATGCTGCAGACCGCCGAAGGCGCGTTGACCGAAGTCACCAACATCGTGACCCGCATGAAGGACCTGGCCACGCAAGCCGCCGACGGCACCGCCACGGCTCCTGACCAGACCGCCATGCAGGCCGAGTTCGCCGACCTGAACGCCGAGCTGACCAACATCATGACGAACACCAAGTTCGGCGGTGCGGCCCTGCTCACCGGTGGCAAGCTGGCGGCTGCCGTGACCTTCCAGATCGGTGCTGATGCCGCCGAGACCTATGCCTTCGACGCCTCGACCCAGCTGACGGCCGTAACGACGGCGCAGACCGCGCTGGCGGCCGGCGCGCTGACCGGCGGTACCGCCAACGCCGCCATTGGCCTGGCCAACACCATGCTGGACGGCGTCGGTGCACTGCGCGCCAAGCTGGGCGCCGGTGCCAACCGTCTGGATCACGTCTACAACAACCTGCAGAACATGAGCACCAATGTCTCGCAGGCCAAGGGCCGCATCATGGACACTGACTACGCGACCGAATCGTCCACGATGACCACCAAGCAGATGCTGCTGCAGGCGTCGAACTCGATGCTCAAGCAGAGCAACAGCCTGTCCGGCATGGTCATGTCGCTGCTGCAGTAATCGCGCACCGCGCGCTGCCGCAAGGCGGGACCGCAGAGCAAGCCAGGCCCCGGCCTGGCTTTTTCATGGCTGTTGCATCTCGCCTGAACGTCTGTTCGACGCCGTCTGCATCCGTTCCTGTCGATGACCCAGCCCATTCCCGCCCTCCTTGCGCTGCGACCGACTGCCCAGTGGCCTGGCGGCCTGCCGCCGCGGCCACTGCCGCTGGGCGAGCCCCTGCAGTTGCGGATCGGCAGCGGTGCGGTCGGCGAGCTGCTGGCCCACGGGCCCCAGGGCCTGCTGTTCACGCTGCCGCCGGGCAGCGCCCGGCCGGGCGACGTGCTGCTGGTGCGGGTGCTTTCCATCGAGCCGCAGATCGAGCTGCAGCTGATCGAGTACCGTCCGCAGACCGCGGGGCGCAGCATTCCCGGTGGCAGCGATCCGGCCGATGCGATGCCGGCGCTGCGCCCCGACCAGGCCTGGTTGCAACGCCTGCATCTTGGCCCTGGGGCGGTCGAGAGCCTGCCGATCGCGCTGGCCACCCAATGGCGCCAGCGCGTGCTGGCCGGCGTGCTGCGCCAGCCGCCGCCGACGGCGCTGCTGGCTGCCAGCGGTGCCGAGCATGTGGCCGAAGCCGCCTCGGCCCCGCTGCCGCTCTATCCCTTGCCCGGCTGGCCGCAGCTGACACTGCTGCTGCGCCTGCTCAGTCCGGCAGCACCGGCCTGGCCGCAGGCGGCGGACGATGCGGCGCTGGCCAGCGACACGGAGGCTGCCGCGCAGGCGCAAGAGCAGCAAGGCTTGCGCCTGCAGCTGAGCGTGACGCTGGAGGGCGAGACGGTGCAGCTGCTGCTGCAGTGGCAGCATGGGCTGCTGCTGTACTTCGTGACCGAGTCGCTGCCCCTGCTGCAGGCTCTGCGTCAGCGTCTGCCGCAGATCGCCCTGGCGCTGGCGAGCATTCCTATGCCCGTGCGCTACTGCCTGTTCGGGCGACAGATTCCGGCCGGCCAGCGGCCCGCGGCCCGCCCCAGCCAGGGCCTGGCCCACACCAGCAGTGCGGCGCTGTTCCGCGCCGCGGCCGAGATCGTCGCGGTGCTGCAGCGCGAGCCCTTGCTCCCGCCGGCCTGAGCTTGCGCAGCGTTCAGCCCAGCGCGCCGAGCACCGAAATCTCGCGCTGCTCAGGCACCTCGTTGTAGGACAGCACGGCCAGCCCCGGCGCGAACAGCCGCGCATAGCGCGCCAGCAGGGGCCTGATTTGCGGCATCACCAGGAGGATGGGCGCGAAGCCCTGGTGCTTCATCTGGTCGCGTGCCGCGGGCATGTGCTGCTGCAGCTGCGAGAGCAGCTGCGGGTCGACCGGATAGCTGTCCAGCTGCAGCTTGGGATTGGCCTGGCGCGCCTGGTTCAGCGCGCCCAGCAGCAGGTTCTCCAGCTCGCCGCCAAGGTTGAAGACGCGCATCGCGCCCGTTGGGCCACAGAGCTGGCCGACGATCTGGCGGCGCAGCGTGCAGCGCACCTCGGCGGCCAGCAGGATGGGGTCCTTGCTGTTCTCGGCGTTCTCCACTAAGGTGCTGGCGATGGGCACGATGTCCTTCAACGAGACGTTCTCGGCCAGCAGCAGGCGCAGGATCTTCAGCAGCTGGGCGTGGCCATAGGCCTTCTCCAGCGCGGCGGCCAGTTTGGGCGCGAGCGCGGCCAGGCGCTCTTGCAGTGCGGTCACGTCGTCAAAGCGCAGCAGCTCGGGCAGTTGTTCGCGCACCAGTTTGGAAACATGGGTGGCGATGGCGCTGGATACATCCACCACCTGGTAGCCCAGGCCCAGTGCATGGGCCTTGTTCTGCGGCTCGATCCAGGTGACAGGCAGGCCGTAGGCGGGGTCGGCGCCGGGCACGCCATCGAGTTCGCCATAGACTTGGGCCGAGGCGATGGCCATCAGCCGGTCCGGGTGCAGCTCGGCCTGCGCGATCACGCTTCCGCCCAGCAGCACCGCGTACTGCGCGGGCTTGAGCGTCAGGTCATCGCGCAGCGTGATCGGCGGCAGCAGCAGGCCCAGGCTTTCGCTCAGGCTCTGGCGCATGCCTTTGACGCGCTGCTGCAGCGGCGCGCCCTGGTCCGGCGAGATCAAGCCCACCAGCTTGTAGCCCAGCGAGACCGACAGCGGCTCCACCACCGGCAGCGCGCGCCAGTCCATCTCGGGCGGCGCGCCGGTCAGCAGCGCCGCATCCAGCGGCTCGGCCGGCTTGACCACCTGCTGCGCACGCCCCGCCATGCGCCAGCCCACATAGGCCAGCACGGCGGCGAAGCAGCCAAACACCAGCGTCGGCATGCCGGGGATCACGGCCAGCGCCAGCATCAGGCCGGCGGCCGCATAGAGCACCTGCGGCGAGGCCAGCAGCTGGTCGCCGATCTGAGATTCCAGCTCGCCCGAGTCGCTGACGCGGGTGACGATGATGGCCGCTGCAGAAGACAACAGCAGCGCCGGGATCTGCGCTACCAGGCCATCGCCGATGGTCAGCAGCGCATAGGTGCGGAAGGCATCGCCCAGGCTCAGATCGTGCATGAAGCTGCCGATCGCGACGCCGCCGATCAGGTTGATCAGCAGGATCAGGATGGAGGCGATCGCGTCGCCGCGCACGAACTTGCTGGCGCCGTCCATCGCGCCATAGAAGTCAGCCTCGGCGCCAACTTCCTTGCGGCGCGCTTGAGCCTTCTCCTGGTTGATCAGGCCGGCGTTGAGGTCGGCGTCGATCGCCATCTGCTTGCCGGGCAGGGCGTCCAGCGTGAAGCGCGCCGAAACTTCGGAGATGCGCTCCGCGCCCTTGGTGACGACGATGAAATTCACCACCATCAGGATGACGAACACCACCAAGCCGACGACGAAGTTGCCGCCGATCACCACATTGCCGAAGCTCTCGATCACTTGGCCGGCGGCGTGCGTGCCCTCGTGTCCGTGCAGCAGCACCACGCGCGTGGAAGCCACGTTCAGCGACAGGCGCAGCAGCGTGGTGGCCAGGATGATGCTCGGGAAGACCGAGAAGTCCAGCGGCCGCTTGGCATTGACGCTGACCAGGATCACCACCAGCGCCAGCACGATGTTGAATGTGAACAGCATGTCCAGCAGCACCGGCGGCATCGGCAGGATGACCATGCCGAGGATGGCCATCAGGAACAGCGGCGCGGCGATGCGGTACTCGCGCATCAGGGCGTTGAGTCGGGCAATCAGGTTCATGGCTGGGGATCGGAGAGGTGTAGGGGCACGGCCAGGTTGGCCGGCAGCAGCGGCGCGCTCTTGCGCTCGCCGCTGCTGAAGGCCTTCAGCTGCATCACATAGCTCAGCACCTGGGCCACAGCCTGGTACAGCGAAGCAGGGATCTGCTGCTGCACCTGGCTGCTGTTGTAGATCGCGCGTGCCAGTGGCGGCAGCGTCAACACCTGCACCTGATGCTGGCGCGCGATTTCACGGATGTAGAGGGCCATTTCGTCCACGCCCTTGGCGAGCAGGAAGGGTGCCTCGGCGCGCTTCTCGTCATAGCGCAGCGCCACGGCGTAGTGCTCGGGGTTGATGATCACCACGTCGGCCTCGGGCACGGCCTTGCGGATGCCGCGCCGGCTCAGCTGGCGCTGCAGCTGGCGCATGCGCTGGCGCACCTCGGGCCGACCTTCGTTGTTCTTGTACTCTTCCTTGAGTTCCTGCTTGCTCATGCGCTGACCGCGAAGGAACAAGAACTGCTGCAGCGGCGTGTCAAGCAAGGCGAACAGGCCAAGGATCGCAGCCATCACCAACAATGCGTCCAGCGTCATGCCGGCGCCCTTGAGCAGGGCCTGGTCGAGGCTCTGCCCCTGCAGATGCACCCAGTCCGCGGCCTGGCTGCGCGCTAGGTAGGCCAGCGTGGCCAGCAGGCACAGCACCTTGACGATGGAGCCGGCGAGGTCGCTGTAGTGCTTGCCGCTGAACAGCCGCCCAAGATTGGCCAGCGGGCTCAGGCGCTGCGCCTTCGGCATCCAGTTGCTAGCTGCGAACATCAGGCCGCCGGGCAGATTCGAGGCGATCAGCACCGCGGCCGGAATCACCAGCAGCGGCAGCAGCATCTTCAACAAAAGCCACATCACCTGCCAGCCCAGCGCGGACCAGGCGTTGTCCTGCGCGCCTTCCAGGTCCAGCGGCACCAGCACCATGCGGAACAGCAGCTCGAAGTCCTTCAGGTATTGCGGCATCAGCAGCAAAAGCAGCTTGAAGCTCAACAGGATGCCGACTGCCATGGCCAGGTCCTTGGAGCGCGCCACCTGGCCCTGCTCGCGCGCCTTGCGCAGCTTCTGCTCCGAGGCCTTTTCGCTCTTGTCGGCGCTGCTGGACTCAGCCATTGAGCGCTCCCGTTTTCAGGCCCTGGTCGATCAACTCCAGCACGCGCTCCGTCATGCGCAGGTAGTGCGCTGGGACGAAGGCCAGCATCTGCGTCAGCATGAACAGGCCGAACAGTGTGACCAGCGAAAAGCCCAGCGAGAACAGGTTCAGGCTGGGTGCCACGCGGTTGAGCAGGCCCAGCCCAACCTGCACCACCACGGTCGAGAAGATCACCGGCAGCGCAAGCAGCAGCGCCGCCGAGAACACCCAGGCGATGTTGAAGACGAGGTTGTGCATGGCCAGCTGCGACAGCCCGGCGCCCACCGGCCAGGCCTTGAAACTGGCACCCAGCACCTGCACGAACATCAGGTGGCCATCGACGCTGAAGAAGGTCAACATGCACAGTGTGCTGAGCAGCGCAGTGACGGCATCCGAGGAATTGCCGTTCATCGGGTCGTTCATCACCGCCATCGACAGGCCCAGCTGGGAGGACAACAGGAAGCCCAGCACCGTGATGACGCTCATCGCCAGATGCAGGGCCAGGCCCAGCACCAGGCCCAGCAGCGCCTGCTCGCCGGCCGCCACCACGCCTTGCAGCGACCAGGGGCTGATGGCCAGCGCGGTGCTCTGCGAGATCGGCAGCAGCACCACCGCCAGCACCAGCGAGAGCAGCACGCGCGCCGTCAGCGGCACCATGGCCTCGCCAATCATCGGCGCAGCGCTGAGCAGGGCCAGGGTCCGGCAGAAGGGCCACCACAGGCTGTTCAGCCAGGGCAGCAGCTGCTGGAGTTCAAGCTCCATCGCGCTCAGCCCACCAGCGTTGAGGCACGCTCGAAAATCGAGACACAGAAGTCCATCAGCGAGCCCACCATCCAGCGCCCCATCAAACCCACCACCAGCAGCGTCACCAGCAGCTTGGGCAGGAAGGACAATGTTTGCTCGTTGATCTGCGTGGCGGCCTGGAACAGGCTCACCAGCAGGCCGATCAGCAGGCCCGGCAGGATCAGCAGCGTGACCAGCAGCATCACCAGATGCAGGCTCTCGCCGATCAGGTCGGTAGCGATCTCAGGGGTCATGTCAGCTCACCATCCTGACACTGCTGACCAGCGTGTTGACGGTCAGCGTCCAGCCATCGACCAGCACGAACAGCAGCAGCTTGAGCGGCAGCGAGATCACCAGCGGGCTGAGCATCATCATGCCCATGGCCATCAGCACCGAGGAGACCACCAGGTCGATCACCAGGAAGGGGATGAAGAGCATGCAGCCGATCTGGAAGGCGGTCTTCAGCTCCGACAGCACGAAGGCAGCCAGCTTGACGGTGAAACCATGGTCCTCAGGCTTGGCGACCTCGGCCTCGCCGGCCAGCTTGGCGATCTGGGCGAGCGAGCTCTTGCTGGTCTGTGCCAGCATGAAGCGCGACAGCGGCGCCTCGGCAACCTTGAGCGCCTGGGTCAGCGTGAGCTTGTCGGCGTCATAAGGCAGGAAGGCCTTCTCCCAGATCTGCTCGCCGATGGGGCGCATCACCAGAATCGTCAGGATCAACGCGACACCGGTCACGATCCGGTTCGGCAGGCCTTGCTGCAAGCCCAGGGCTTGCCGCAGCAGCGACAGCACGATGACGAAGCGCAGGAAGCTGGTCATCATCAGCGCCAGCACGGGCAGCAGCCCGAGCAGGGTCATGATGATCAGGATCTGGGTCTTGACCGTCAGCTCGCCGCTGGAGCCGCCCGATGCGCCGGTGATCTTCAGGGTCTGGGCCACCGCCGGGTGGTGCAGCAAGGTCAGGCCCATCCCGCAGGCCGTCAGGCCCAGCCCGCGCAATCGCCTCATGGGTTCAGCTGGTCCAAGTCCAGACCAGCGATGTCGATGATCTTCAGGCCGTAGTTCTCGCCCGTGACCACCACCTCGGCACGTCCGATGGCGGTGCCGTTGACCTTGATCGTCAGCGGCTCGCCGGCCAGGGTGTCAAGCTCGACAACACTCTCGGAGGTCAGCTGCGCCAGGTCGTACAGCGAAAGCCTGGCCTCGCCGACTTCGAGCGTCAGCGTGACCGGGATCTTGCGCATCAGTTTGGGCAGATCACGCCCTGGTGCGGCGGGAGCGGCCTCGGGCGCGGGCAGTCCGAGTCCCAGATCCTGGTCGGGATAGTCATTGAGCAGGGCGTCGATGGCGGGGTTGTCGTTCATATTCATGGCAAGGCTCCGTGGCTCAGTCGGCGTCAGCAAAGGAAGTCAGGCACAGCTTGCCCTGGTGTTCCGCCACCGACGCGGTGAACAGGCGTGAGCCGTCGATCAGCACGTCGGTGGTCTTCAGTCGGATTGGAATCAGGTCGCCGGGGCGCAGGTCGAGCAACTGGCCCAGCGGGATCTGTTGCTCCAGCAGGCGGGCCTCGATCTTGAGCTGCAGCTGGCGCACCAGCTTGGCGGGCTCGGGCTTCGGTGCGGCTGCTTCGGCGCGCGCCGGCAGCTCCTGGCTCAGGCGCTGCAGCAGTCGCGCGATGTGCTGCGGGCTCAGCGCCAGCAGCAGTCGGCTGCTCAAGCCCTGGTTCACTTCACTGATAGTCGCCTGGATGAACCAGGTTCCCGCTACCAGCTGCGCTTGCTGGCTGAGCTGCAGGCGTGGCAACTCGGGCACGGCGGCCGGCGCCGACTCGATCAGGCGCAAGGCGCGCTCCAGGGCCTGAAGGCACAGACTGCGCCGCAGCCTTTCCTCGGTGCTGGTCTCGGGCATTGCATCGCTGGACGCAGCGGGCGCAGCGTCAGCGGGAGCGGCGTCGGCCGCGCCGTAGCGATGCGCCATCAAGCTCAGCACTAGGCTGCGCTCAATCAGCCCGCCGACGCGCCCCTGCTTGGTGTCGCCCACCATCCAGCGGCCATTCGCAGCCGGCGGCATGCTGGGGCTGATGCTCAGTTCGCTGACCTGGTAGGCGGCACGGTAGCGGCGGCTGATCTGCTTGAACATCTCGCCGAGCCCGTCACCTAACTGATCGGTGTAGCGTGTCAGCAGCTGAACTGGCCGGCCCAGCGTGGAGGCATCCACGGCGTGGACCTCGCGCGGCTCCTTGCGGGGCGCGGCTGGACGGATGCAGTTGTTGGACATGGTGGTGCTGAGGTGCAGTGGTGGGGACGGCAGCGCGGTTGGACCTCGGTCGAGCCCCGAAAGAAGCTCGCGAGAAGCCCCGCAAACCGAGGTTTCGGCCGAATATCTACAGTTGCTTATTCTAGGGAATCAAGCCGGAGAAACTTACTGCCGTGGCGGCAGTCTGCCGCCAATCGCGTCAACTATTCACGCAGTATGGCGGCTGTGCTGGATGTAACTAGATGACGCTTGATAGTAGTTCTCGGTCTGATTTTCATGGCCCGATGGGTAGGCGGAATTGTGTGTATCAAATATGACGATCCGCCGCGCCGGATCGACATTCTTCAAACCTTGATGCGGACGCAACAGTGGGCAATGTTGCTGTGCACAAATTCACGCAAGTGGAACCGGCTTGGCACTGTTGGTGATTTTGTGTATCGCGTCACTGCTGGCACGGATACAGTAACCATCATCAGGGCACACCCGAACGAAAGTCGGGGTCGCAAAGCTTCCGGTCTACCTCCGCCGATCACTCGGCGGCCACGATAGCGGGGTTGCCAGACCTGAGTCTGCTGGTCCCGCGTGCTGCGTGGGGTCTGCAGGTCCTCTCGCCTGCCGGGCCGCTTCTCCAGCGGCCTGTTGTGACCTTTTTGGCTTTCGCCTGGGCTAGTTGCTCGTTTTCCTGAAGGAGCGACGCATGACCGGCCTCTTTTTTCACAGTCCTACTCGCAGTCCGCGGCCAGCCTCGCGCAGTGGCCGGCTTGGCTGTGCGTTGGTCGGTCGAGGCGATGTGGTGTGCCTTGCAACGACGCTCAGGCGCCGGGCCAGTGCAGCCGTGGCGGTATTGGAACTGGCGTGTGCATGACGTCAGCGGCAGAGTGTATAGATTTCCAACATAGCGGTATTCCGCGGTGTTATAGATTGCCGCCGAGTCGTTGATTTGTAATTTATCAAAAACATCAAAAACTATCAGATCGAAGAATCTGAAACGTTAAAGAGGGAATATCTGTGCGCATTAGCATAGTTGTTTGAGGGCAGGGCCATGGCGCGTTTGTTGAGCGCGCCATGGCCCGCAAATATCCCAAGTTGATTCTGGTTTTATTACCCTGAATGGGTAAGGCCAAAACACGTCTGAATCACTGTGGCGTTAGGGAAATATGAGGAGTCGAAAACCATGGCCATCGCAGCAGCAATACCCGGTCTAAATCCGGTTCAACTGGAACTGGCACGTATTGAGCAGGATGCTCTGCGCCTGGGCGCCATCGCGCCGGCTCAGGGCGAGGCCGACGCCTCCGGCGCTGGCTTCGCCCAGAGCATGACGCAGGCTCTGCTGCGCGTCGACGCCAAGGGCCAGGACGCCGGCGAGCGCATGGCCGCCGTCGAGCGAGGCGAGAGCGACGACCTGGTGGGCGCGATGCTGGCCAGCCAGGATGCCAGCCTGTCCTTCTCGATGCTGATGCAGGTGAGGAACAAGGTCGTCGGCGCCGTCGACGAGTTGATCAAGCTGCAGCTCTGAGCCTGTGTCTCGAAGCCTACCTCTAAAAGTCAGCGCCTAACCCTACATGCTCAAACCTCTGCTGGCCCGCCTGGGCCCCGTCTGGAGCGCAAGACCCGCACTGGTGCCCGGCCTTGCCAAGGGCCTGTTGCCGGTGATGGCGCTTGCCGTGGCCGGCACGGCTCTCGTGCTGATGCTGATGTGGCGCGATCAGGCCAGCTACAAGCCGGTATTCGGCCAGCGCGAGCGCGTGGCCAATGGCGAGATGATGGCCGTGCTGGACGCGGAGCAGATCGCCTACCGCCTGCATCCCGAGACCGGCCAGGTGCTGGTACCCGAGGCGCAGCTGGGCAAGGTGCGCATGCTGCTTGCCGCCAAGGGCGTGGTCGCCAAGCTGCCCGCCGGCCTGGAGCTGATGGACAGGAACGATCCGCTGGGTGTCAGCCAGTTCGTGCAGGACGTGCGCTTCCGCCGCGGTCTGGAAGGCGAGCTGGCGCAAAGCATGATGACGCTGGACGCCGTTGAGGGCGCACGTGTGCACCTCTCCATAGCCAAGTCCTCGTCCTTCGTGCTGAGCGACGGCCAGAAGAGTTCGGCCTCGGTGGTACTGAGCTTGCGCCCCGGCCGCACGCTGGGCAACGAGCAGATTGCTGCGGTCATCAATATGGTGTCGGGCAGCGTCGCCAGCCTGGACCCGGCGCGTGTGAGCCTGGTCGACCAGGCCGGCAATCTGCTGTCGGCGCGTGTGGACCTGAGCGAAGGCTTCGATGCTAACCAGGGCAACGAGGCACAGCGCCGCTACCAGGACGAGGTGCGCCGCAATGTGCGCGAGCTGCTGGCGCCGGTGCTGGGTGAAGAGAACTACCGGCTCAGCGTCACCGCCGAGGTCGACAACGACCGCGTGCAGGAGACCCGCGAACAGTATGGTGACGCGCCCAAGCTGACCAACGAAGCCATGCGCGAGGAGCAGGATCGCGAGCGCATCGCGCTGGGCGTGCCGGGCTCGCTGTCCAACCGCCCGGTGAACGCGCCGGGCCAGGCCGCCTCGGGCGCCGAGGGCGATGCTGGCGGCAGCAGCACGGCGCGCAAGAACGCCGCCACGCGGCAGTTCGCCTATGACCGCAACATCACCCAGATCAAGCGCAGCCGCGGCCGCCTGCAGCGCCTGAACGTGGCCGTGCTGCTGAACAACGCGGCCGCGCCCGGCGGCAGCAAGCTGTGGTCGCCCGAGGAGATTGCCAAGGTCGAGAAGCTGCTGACGAGCGGCCTCGGCGTCAACGACGGCCGTGGCGACAAGCTGACGGTCTCGCCGATGAACTTCCCCGCGCCGCCGGTGGTCGAGCCCTGGTACCAGCAGCGCAACAACCTGGTCGACATCGGCGGGTGGATCGCTTACGCGCTGGCCTTCATCCTGGGCTACTTCCTGCTGCTGCGTCCGCTGCTGCGCCTGGCCCAGCAGGCGCTGGCCCCGGCTGCCCCGGCCGTCGGCAGCAGCGCGCTGACGCCGCTGGACGCTCCGGCGAACAGCGCCGCCCGTACCGAGTTGCCCGCCCAGGCGCAGGGCGGTCAGCCGGCGCTGGCCAGCGCGGCAGCCCAGCCCATGCCCGTGGTGCCGCTGCTGGAGAACTACGAATTGCCGCCCCCCGGTTCGCCGGTGGATGTGTTGGTGGACCACCTCAAGGTGCTGGCGGCCAAGGAGCCCGAGCGCGTTGCCGAGGTCGTGAAACAGTGGGTGCAGAAGAAAAATGGCCGAAGCGACTGATTTCATTCCCGCCACCAGCGCGGCCAGCCTGACGCCGGTGGAGCAGGCCGCCATCGTGCTGCTCAGCATGGGCGAGGAACCCGCTTCGGCGGTGCTGCGCTGCCTTTCGCGCGAGGAGCTGCTGGACGTCACGCAGGTGATGTCGCGCATGAGCGGCATCAAGGTGGACTGGGTCAAGACTGCGATCCAGCGCTTCTTCGACGACTACCGCGAGCAGAGCGGCGTGCACGGCGCCTCGCGCAGCTATCTCAAGCGTTCGCTGGACCTGGCACTGGGCGGCGACATCGCCAATAGTGTGCTCAACAACATCTACGGCGACGCGATCCGTCCCAAGATGCAGCGTCTGCAATGGGCTTCGCCCAAATGGTTGGCCGAGCACATCGTCGATGAGCATGTGCGCATGCAGGCCGTGTTCCTGGCCTTCCTGCCGCCCACGCTGGCCAGCGATGTGCTGGCCGCGCTGCCCGACGAAGGCCGCGACCTGGTGCTGCTCAACGTCGCACGCCTGTCGGAAGTGAATGCCGAACTGCTGCTTGAGCTGGAAGAGCTGGTCGAGCGCTGCCTGGCTGGTTTGGGCCAGCAGAGCGCCACGGTCGAGGGCGTGCGCCAGGTTGCCGAGATCCTCAACCGGCTGCCGGACCAGCGCCAGCAGATGGTCGAGCTGCTGCGCGCGCGCGACCCGGTGGTGGTCAGCGAGATCGAGGTCAGTATGTACGACTTCTTCATGCTCTCGCGCCAGAGCGAGAGCGTGCTGACCCGCATCATCGAAGAGGTACCGATCGAGCTGTGGGCCGTGGCGCTCAAGGGTGCTGAAGCCCAGGTGCGAGACGCCATCCTTGCCGCGATGCCACGCCGCCAGGCACAGAGTTTCGAGGACCTGATCCGCCGCAGCGGCCCGATGCCCTTGTCGCGCGCCGAGCAGGCCCGCAACGAGGTGATGGCCCAGGTCAAGGCGCTGGTCGACGCCGGCGAGATCCAGGTCCAGCTGTTTGCCGAGGCGACGGTCGAATGAGCCACAAGCCTGCCTCGCGTCCGCACCGTTTCCCGCCGCTGGCGCAAGTCCATGCGCGCGAGCAGCTGGCCAGCCGCGACCCGGCCCAGCTGCAGGCGGCGCTGGCCGAGGGTTTCCAGGAAGGCCTGTCCAAGGGCTATGAGCAGGGTCATGCCAGCGGCCTGCAGACCGGCCAGGCCGAGGCCCGCCAGGCCGCGCAGCGCGAAGGCCATGCTGAAGGCTTTGCCGAGGGCCGCCGCGAGGTTCTGGCCCGCATCGACGGCCCGCTGCAGGCGGCCGAGTCGCTGACCGCGCATTTGCAGCAGCTGCAGCACGACTACCAGGTGGCGCTGCGCCGCGAAGTGGTGGAGTTGGTCGAGCGCGTCGCGCGCCAGGTCATCCGCGCCGAGCTGACGCTGCGCCCGGCCCAGCTGCTGGCCCTGGTCGACGAGACTGTCTCGGCTATGCCGCCGGCGCGCGAAGGGGTCGAAGTGTTCCTGAATCCGCAGGACCTGGAGCGCTTGATCGAGCTGGCGCCCGAGCGCCTGAAAGCCTGGCGCCTGCATGCGGACGCCAGCCTGGAAGGCGGCGAGTGCCGTGTGGTGGCCGGTGGTCGCGAAGCCGATGCCGGCTGCCGCCAGCGCCTGGCCGCCTGCATGGAGCAGGTCAGCGCGCAGCTTGGCGAAGCCGATGTCGGCGCGCTGGGCGAGCCGCAGTCGGCCGAAGGCCTGGATGCGGCGTCCCTGGCGCTGTCCACTGAGCTGCCCACCGAGCCGGCCGAGGCGCTGGCACCGGCCAAGCCGGTCGCACGTGCCCGCGCGGCCAAGGCGGCACCGGACAAGGCGGCTGACCCCAAGGCGGCCAAGCCGGCCCCGGCGCGCAAGAGCGCGGCCAAGTCCAAGGCCCAGCCTTCCAGTGAGGAGGCCCAGCCATGATCAGCAAGGCGCTGCGCCGTGTCGAGCTTGGCGAGGTGCCGGTGGCCACGCCCACCGGACGCCTGGTCGGCGTCACCGGCTTGCTGCTGGAAGTCAGCGGATGCGTGCTGCGCACCGGCCAGCGCTGCCTGGTCGAGGGTGCGGGTGGCGAGTGGCTGCCGGCCCAGGTGGTGGGCTTCCGCGATCAGCTCTCTTATCTGATGCCGTTCAAGAAGCCCGAGGGCCTGGCCACCGGCGCACGTGTGCTGCAGGCGCCGGAGAATCGCCCGACCCTGATCGGCCCGGAGTGGCTGGGGCGCATTGTCAATGGCTTGGGCGAGCCCATCGACGGCCTGGGCCGCCTGGGTGGCGAGCATCCGCTGCCCAGCCAGCCGCCCAAGGTCAATCCGCTCAACAAGACGCCGGTGCACGAGCCGCTGGACGTGGGCGTGCGCACAATCAACGCGATGCTGACGCTGGGCCGCGGCCAGCGTGTCGGCCTGATGGCCGGCTCCGGCGTGGGTAAGAGTGTGCTGCTGGGTCTGATCACTCGCCAGACCGTCGCCGATGTGGTGGTGGTCGGTCTGATCGGCGAGCGCGGCCGCGAGGTGCGCGAGTTCATCGACATGAGCCTAGGCCCCGCCGGCCTGGCGCGCGCCGTCGTGGTGGTGGCGCCGGCCGATGAGTCGCCGCTGATGCGCATGCGCGCCACCGAGCTGTGCCACACCATCGCTGCGCATTACCGCGATCAGGGCCAGCACGTGCTGCTGCTGATCGATTCGCTGACCCGCTATGCGATGGCCAAGCGCGAAGTCGCGCTGGCCCTGGGCGAGCCGCCGGCCACGCGCGGCTATCCGCCCTCGGTGTTCTCGCTGCTGCCCGAGCTGGTGGAGAGCGCCGGCAACGGCGAGAACCCGGCCGGCAGCATGAGCGCGATCTACACCGTGCTGGCCGAGGGCGACGACCAGCAGGACCCAGTGGTGGACACCGCGCGCGCCATCCTGGACGGCCATATCGTGCTGTCGCGGGCGCTGGCCGAGCGCGGCCACTACCCGGCCATTGACATCGCGCAGTCCATCAGCCGCTGCATGGCCCTTGTGGCAGCCAAAGGCCACCAGCAGGCGGCGCGCCAGCTCAAGCAGATGTCCGCGCGCTATGAGCAGGTGCGCGAGCTGATGCCGTTGGGCGCCTATGTGCCCGGCGCCGACCCGCTGACCGACCGCGCGGTGAACCTGTTTCCGCGCATCGAGGCCTTTCTGCACCAGGGCGTCAATGAAGCCGCGCCGCTGAGCCAGACCCTGCAGCAACTCGAGGAGCTGCTGGCATGAACGCAAAGCGCATGCAACACCAACTCGGCCAGCTGATGACGCTGCGCGAGCGCGAGATCGAGCAGCAACAGGCGCAGCTGGCGGGCAAGGAGCGGCTGCGGGATCGCTACGCGGCCTCCTTGCAGCGCCTGGAACAGCTCAACACGCAAATCGGCGCCAGCGGCGGGGCTTGCGCCAGCCTGGCGGGCAACAGTGCCGACTACAAGCAGGCCGTGCTGCAGTGGGCAGAGCAGCAGCGTCAGCAACTCGCGCAACACGATGCCGAGATCGCGGTGCAGCGCCAGACCATGCTGGCGATGGCGCGCAAGCAGCAGGCCACCGGGCAGCTGCTGGGCCGGGCGCAGGCCGTGCTGCAGGGCGAGGAACGGCGCGCCGAGCAGAAGTCCAGCGATGAGATCGCCGGCCAGGTCTGGTTGCGGAGGGCCGGGCCATGAACATGCGGCAGGCATTTAAGAAAGCAGGGGCTTTGGTCGCCCTGCAAGGTCGTCCCCTCAAACACCTTGCAGGAGCATGTCATGGCTAGTTTCGATCCGACCACGATGGCCACCCAACTGGCCACCGCCTACACGCAACCGACCCAGACACTGCTTGACACGCAGAGCAAGACGGCTAGCGGCACCTCAACGGCGCTGACCAAGCTGCAGTCCGCGCTTAGCGCCTTCAACTCGGCGATGAGCACGCTCACCGCCAAGAAAGGCGTGGTGCAGAACAGCGCGGCCTTCGGCAACACGGCCACCGGCAGTGCCGTGGCCAGTGCCAGCGCCGTGCCCGGCAACTACCCGATCTTTGTGGAGCAGCTGGCCAGCAAGAACCAGGTGGCCTACAACGACCTGCCCGCCGTGCCGGCCTGGCCCAGCGGCCCTGTCAATATGACCTTGAGCCTGGCCAATGGCAGCAGCTTTGTCGTCGACCTCGCCAATGCCGACAGCGATAGCAACGGCACGCTGTCGCAAGCTGAGATCGCCCGTGCCATCAACCAGGCCACCGGCAACAACGGATTGATGACGGCGCAGGTCGTCAGCAGCGGCGGCCAGACGCAGCTGACCTTGAGCTCCAGCGTCTCCGGCGCCGCCGGCAAGATCACGCTGGACACCAGCGCCTTGCCCAGCGGCGCGCTGCGCACCGGGCTGGAAGACCCGGCCAAGCAGCTCGAACTCGCGGCCGCGCGCGATGCCATCGTCTGGATGGGCCCGCAGGGCACCGGCATGAAGATCCAGCAGGGCAGCAATGAGCTGACGGCCATTCCCGGCGTCACTGTGACCCTCAAGGGTCTGAGCGGCGGCACACCAGACACGCTGACGATCGCCCGCGACGATGGGGGCACGGCCAGCAATCTGAAGAGCTTCGTCGATGCCTACAACAGCCTGGAAACGGCACTTGATACGCTGACGGCGGCTTCCAAGGACGGCAGCGCAGGCGGTGCTTTCGCCACGGATGCAGGGGTGCGCTCGCTGCGATCGCAGCTGACCACGCTGCTGCGCCAGAGCGTCTCGGGCCTGAGCCTGCGCGATCTCGGCGTCAACGCAGACCGCTACGGCCAGCTGAGCCTGGACAGCGGCAAGCTGAGCAAGACACTGAGCACGCAGCCCGGCGCCGTCGATCAGGTGATGGGCAGCAATGCGCTGGGGGTCTCGTCCGGCGTGATGGGCAGTCTCAGCCGGGTGCTGGACCGCTGGACCAACAGCGCCAGCGGCCAGATCAAGCAGCGCCAGAACACAGTGCAGTCGCAGCAGAAGGCCATCAGTGACCGCCAGACCCGCCTGGATCAGCAATACACGCAGTCCTACAACCGCTACCTGAAGCAGTTCAGCGCCCTGCAGCAGCTGCAGTCGCAGATGGATGGCACCACCAGCATGCTCAGCGCGCTGAGCACCTAGCCCAACGATGAACTACGACGCCTACCAAAGCTATCAAACCGTCAATCTCAGCGCCCAAACCGCACAGGCCTCGCCGGTGCAGTTGGTGCTGGTTCTGACCGACGGGCTGCTCGATGAACTGGCCCGCGCTCGCGGCCACATCGAGGCCCGCCGTTACGAGCTCAAGGCCGCCAGCCTTGAGAAGTGCGTCGCGATCATCAACGGCCTGTCCAGCGCACTGGACATGGAGGCCGGCGGCGAAGCGGTGCAAGGCCTGGCCAGGCTCTACGACTATTGCGCCGAGCGCCTGTTCCGCGCTGGCGTTGACCTGAACGTCGCCATCGTCGACGAGGTGGTGCGCCTGATCAGCCAGATCCGCGCTGCCTGGCAAGGCGTACAGGCCCGCCATGCTTGAGCCGCGCATCGTCCCGAGCTGCCTGCAATTGCAGCAGCTTGCACGCGAACTCAGGCAGGCCGAGCTCGCCAGCGACTGGCCGCGCCTGGGACTGGCCGACGCCGAGCTGGCGCGCCATGCCGCCCACTGGTTGCCTGCGGCGCAGTGGAGCGCTGCCGAGCGCGCCGCGCTGCAAGTCCTGACGCAGGCGCATGCGCAAGCCAGCCGGGCCTGCGAGGCCACGCTGGCCCGGGTCGACCAGGCGTTGATCCAGATGCGTGAAGGGCGTGGCCGCTGGCTGGCCTATGCCGAGAGCAATGAATGGCAGGACGAGGGGAGTGCCGCATGAACGCGATGAATTCGACGCCGATCAAGCAACCGGCTGGTGAGTCAGCGGCTCCGTTGGTGGCTGCCAAGCCGGCCGTGATGGCGGCGCCGGCCGAAGCATCAGGTGCTGCTGCCGCTGCGAAGTCCGGGCCCTTGGTCGGTGCGCAGCTGCCAGGCTTCGCGCAGGCGCTGGCCGCGCAGTTGCCAAGCCTGAGCGATGCGGAGCAAGCGAGCGCGTGCTTGGCGGGCGGGCTGACGGATCTGCTGCCGCCATCGGCATTGGCATTGCCCGTTCTCGACGCGGCGGGTCCTGCAGAAATGTCCGCACTGGCGAACGGCGATGGCGAGGACCAGTCTTCGGCAAGCATGGCGCCGCTGGACTTCAACGGCCTGGCGACTCTGGCGGCGGTGCTGTTGTGGCCGGCGGGCCTGCCAGCTGCAGGCGTCGCCGCGACGGTATCGACGGAAGCGACCGGGGTCGAAGCGCAACGCGCGCTCGCCGACAGGGGGGTGGCCTTGACCACGCTGCCGAACGCGCCTGTTCTCGCCAACGTCCAGGAGAGCAGGGCGCCGACTGAGTCGCTGGCGCAGCCGGCGGCCTTCCTTGAACCGCTGGCACCGGCAGAAGCCGCCAGCGCCGAGCAGTTCTCGGCCTTCGCTGGCAGCGCCAACGCTGAAATTGAAACGGTGGCTGCCGATGGCGCAGCGCCGGCCCTGAGGTCTGAGGGGCAGGGCGGCATGGCCTTGCCGCTCAACAGCCAGCGCCTTGCGCCGCTGATCGATGGCCAGGTGCCGGCCGGCGCGACGACGCTATCGCTCAAGGGCGAGTCGCATCAGTGGCAGCAGCCTCTGTTGCAGGCCCTGGGCGACCGCCTGCAGCTGCAGATTGCCGGCCGCAGCGAACAGGCCGTGATCCGCCTCAGCCCGCCGATGCTCGGCCAGGTCGAGATCGCGATCCGCCAGCAGGCTGGCGAGCTGCAGGTGCGCCTGTCGGCCAGCCATGGCGAGGTCACGCGCCAGTTGCAGCAGGTCAGCGAGAGCCTGCGTCACGAACTGGTGCAGCGCCACAGCGGTGAAGTCACGGTGCAGGTGAGCGCAAGTGGACGCGACAGCGACGCCCGTGCGGGCGCCGGTCGCGACAGTCCAGCACAGCAGCATGCCGCGCAGCAGGAGCGCCAGGGCCAGCAGCAGCAGCAGGGCGAACAGCAGCGCCGGCCTGGCCGTGCGCTGCAGGAAGCCGGCCGTGCCGATGGCCGCTTTTCCAACGACATGACGCCGCTGGCAAGCAGCGTCTGAGCAGGGAGTAGGCAGGAATGAAGAACATGAAGCTGATCGTCATCGTGGCCCTGGTCGGCGTGCTGGCTGCTGCCGGCGCCGGCGGCGCGGTCTGGTGGAAGCTTGGCGGCGGCAAAGCGGCCGTGCCGGCAGACGCGAACAGCAAGGACGAGAAGGCCGCCAAGGCTGAACTGAAGCCGGGGCCTGACTACAAGTACGTGATGCTGGACAAGGTGCTGGTGATGCTGCGTGGCCGCAGTGGCGATGCGATGGCGCACTACATGGCGCTGGACATCGTCTTCAAGGCGCTGCCCGAGCAGGAGAAACGCGCCAAGGAACACCTGCCGCTGCTGCGAACGGTGGCGGTCAAGGCGCTGTCGAACTACACGCTGGAAGCTGCGCAGGCGCTCAGCGTCAGCGAGGTGGCGGCGGTGCTGAACAAGGCCTACCAGGAAAGCTACGCGTCCGAGCAGCGTGAGCCGCCGTTCGCCGAAGCCTTGATCGGCAAGCTGATCATCGAGTGAAGCACCACTGCTGCCCGACCTCATGAACGCCCAGACCGCCTACGCCGAAATCAGCCAGGCTGCCCATGCCCTGGCGCCTGGGCACGGCCCGGATTTCGAGCACAGCCAGCTGCGCCAGTACGCGCCGCTGGTCAAGCGCATCGCGCGCCAGTTGAATGCTCAGGCCGGAGCGGGGATGGATCGCGAGGACATGGAACAAGTCGGCCTGATGGGCTTGCTGGAGGCCTTGCGCCGCTACGGACAGCCCGATGCGGCCTTCGGCGCGTTCGCCGCCATGCGCATTCGCGGCGCCATCCTCGACGAACTGCGCCGCCAGGACTGGCGTCCTCGATCCGTTCGGCAGGACAGCCACAAGCTGCGGGACGCGCTGCGTGCGCTGACGCGCAAGCTCGGCCATGAGCCGAGCGACGCCGAAGTGATGGCGCATTTGAAGATCAGCCCCAAGGAATGGGTGGCGTATCAACAGGACCAGATGGCCGAGACCATGGCTTCCTTCGACGAGCTGCTGACTGAGCTGAGCAACCAGCCCAGCGATAGCCGCAATCCGGAGGCCCAGCTGATGCTGACGCGCTCGCTGGCCCAGGCGCTCACTGCCCTGGACCCGCGTGAGCAGAAGGTGATCCAGCTCTATTACGAATATGAGGCCAGCCTCAAGGAAATCGCCGCGGTGCTGGACCTCACGGAAGCCCGCGTCTCGCAAATCAACAAGGCCGCGCTGCAGAAGATGAGAGTCTTTCTGCAACAGGCCTGATCGCATCAAGGAAACAGGAACACACCATGCAGCCATTGATAGGATTTGCCATTGTGCTGGGCTGCGTCTTCGGCGGATTCATGCTCCACGGCGGCGACTTGAATGTGATCTGGCAGCCGGTCGAGCTGCTGATCATCCTCGGCGCAGGGCTGGGCGCCATCGTGATCGGCAACCCCAAGCATGTGCTGTCCGAGATGGTGCTGCAGCTCAAGAAGGTGGTCAGTCGCAAGAAGCAGGGCGAAGAGTTCCAGCGTCAGCTGCTGCTCCTGATGTATGAGCTGCTGCAGACGGCCGCGGGCGGCTTGAAGGCGCTGGACGCGCATGTCGAGGCACCCGAGGAGAGTGCCTTGTTCAAGCGTTACCCGCTGATCCTGGACGAACCCAAGCTGCTGCACTTCATCGTCGACAACTTCCGCCTGATGGCCATGGGCAAGATCAATGCGCATGAGCTCGAAGGCGTGCTTGAGCAGGAGCTGGAGGCCATCCACGAAGAGCTCTCGCAGCCCGCCAAGTCGCTGGCCAAGATCGCCGAGGCCATGCCCGGCTTCGGTATCCTGGCCGCGGTGCTGGGCATCGTGATGGCCATGAATGTGGTGGCCGATGGCGCCGGCACGGCCGAGATTGCGGTGCGTGTGGCTGCCGCGATGGTGGGCACCTTCATCGGCATCTTCTTCTCCTACGGCGTCTTCGATCCGCTTTCGAACATGATGCGTCAGATCGTCAGCGAGGAAATGGCCGCGCTGGAATCGGTCAAGGTGGTGTTGGTGACCCATGTCTCGGGCAAGCCGCCGCTGCTGGCCATTGACGCCGGCCGCCGCCTGGTGCCGCTGGACATCAAGCCCAGCTTCGCGCTGCTGGAAGGCTGGATCAACAATATGCAGAACGGTGGCGACCCTGAGGCCACGCCGCGCCGGCGCGCCACCGACCGCATGCCCGGAGAGCGCCGTGCAGCATAACAAGGCCGGTGCGCACCAGACCGTCGTCAAGCGCGTCTCGCGCAAGCATGACGACCACGGCCACAGCGGCGCCTGGAAGGTCGCCTTCGCGGACTTCTGCCTGGCCCTGCTGTGCCTGTTCCTGGTGCTGTGGCTGCTGGCCTCGCGCAACTCCGAACGCCTGCAGGTGGTGATGAAGAACGCCGGCGCCAACCTGATCGACGAAGGCAACGGAGTCAACAACTCGCTGGCTTCCGGTTCGCGCGGCAGCCTGATCGAGCGCCATCCTGTGCCCGCCCATGGCGAGGTTCCCGTTCGCGGCACGTCGCGTGAGAGCAGCAATCAGCGCGCCGACGGAGCGCAGCAAAGCCCGCGCGCTCTGCTGGATAGTCCCGCCGACCTGCAGAAACTGGCGCAGGTCGTGCAGCGCTTGAGCGCCGAGGAGGGGCTGGCCAGCAATGTGAACACCGTCGTCACCCCGCAGGGCCTGCGCCTGATGTTGCATGACACCGATGCACGCGGCATGTTCGAGCGCGGCAGCGCCCAGCCCAGCGATCGCTTGCGCGGACTGCTGCGCAAGCTGGGTCCGGTATTCGCGCGGGTGCAGAACCAGCTGCTGATCGTCGGCCACACCGATGCGACCCAGTACCAGGACAAGGGCCCGGGCGCGTTCTCGAACTGGGCACTGTCCTCGCACCGTGCGATGGCGGCGCGCTACCACCTGCTTGAAGGTGGCATGCCGGAGGACAGCGTGCTGCAGGTCAGCGGCATGGCCGACAGTGCCCCGCTGGATGCTGCACACCCCCAGGCTGCGCGCAACCGCCGCATCGAGATGATGGTGCTGACCCAGCGCCAGTCCAGCGCGATTGCCGCCATGTACGGCATGCCTCGCCCGAACACGCCCGTGCTCAACGGACCGGACAGCGCCGAGGCGATGCAGGAATTGCGCCAGAGCTTGCGACCGTCGGCCCCGAACTGAGTCAGGGCCATGCGAACCACGAACAAATCCAGAGGTGATCGAATGAGAGTCACAGGCCAGAACAACGGACAAGGCATCGAGAAGCCGGCCGACAGCGCTGTCGGCGAGATTGGCAAGGCGCGCGAGGCGGCGCCCGCCGTGCTGGGCTCGGCCGCGCCGGTCGCAAGCGAAGCTCTGGCCTCCAGCGTGCTGGCCGGTGCCAAGGCTGAGCTGGCGGCACTGCCCGAGATCGATGAGGCCAAGGTTCAGTCCTTGCGCGAAGCGCTGGCGCGCGGCGAGATCAGCTTTGATGCCGAGCGCCTGGCGACTTTGATCCAGCGCTTCCACGGAGGCCGCGGATGAAGCCCGCGCAGGCATTGGCCCAGCTGCTGCGCGACATGCAGGTCGACCGTGCAGGCTATGCCCGTCTGCGCGAGCTGCTGGAGGCGCAATTCCAGGCCGCCTTGCGTCATGCGACACAGGCCCTGGTCGGGCTGGCCGATGACATCACTCGCCTGGTCGCCGAGCTGGAGGAGCGACGCGCGACGCGAAGCCGCCTGCTGGCCCAGCTGCTTGGCCCGGCCGAAGCTGAGCCGACGCTGGCCCGGCTGCTGCAGCGCCTGCCGGCGTCGGCCGGCCAGACGCTGACGGTGGCCTGGCAAGGCCTGGAGCAGCAGATCCGCGAGTGCAAACAGATGAATCTGCGCAACTGCCGCCTGATCACCGAGCAGCATGCGCTGATGCAACGTGTGCTAGGCGTGGAGGAGCAGGGTTATGCGCAACGCTGAGTTCAGGATCGACGGCACCGGTTTCGCCGCGCTGCCCGAGCGCGTCGTCGCCGGTGCGGGCGGCGCGGCTGGATTCTCCGGCCTGTACCGCCAGCTCAGCAGCGAAGTGAGCCGCTTCATCGAGCAGGGCAGCGGCATCGCCGACACCGGCCGCGCCGCGGCGGCGCCGACGCTCAGCCCTGAAGGCGCGTGGCGTCAGCTGCAGGGCGCGGCCACGCCGGGCGTGGGTGCCAGCAGCGCCAGCCAGCAGGCCTTCCTCAGTGAAGTGTTGCCACTGGCGCAGGAGGCCGCGGCTCGCCTGGGCGTCGCGCCCGATCTGCTGGCCGCGCACGCGGCGCTGGAGTCCGGCTGGGGCAGCCGGCCGATCCGCCGCGAGGACGGCAGCAGCAGCCACAACCTGTTCGGCCTGAAAGCCGGCGCCAGCTGGCAGGGCGAGGTGGCTGAGGTCTTGACCACCGAATATGCGCAGGGCCAGCCCGAGAAGCGCCGTGAGGGATTCCGCAGCTATGCCAGTCCACGGGAGGCCTTCGGAGACTTTGCCCAATTGCTGTTGAACAACCCGCGCTACCGCGCTGCCTTGCAGACCGGCAGCGATGCGCAAGCCTATGCGCAGGCGCTGCAAAAGGGCGGCTACGCCACCGACCCCGCCTATGCCGACAAGCTGGTGCGCGTGGCCGCGCAGGTTCGGGGGGCGCTATGACGCGCGGCTCAAGGCCCCGTCGGTTCCACCAGGCCGGTGTCCAACACACGCGCCGTGATGGTGCGTCCGCTGCTGCTGTTGCGTACCTTGATCAGCGCGTCGCGCGCGCCGGCTTCCAGCGCCTCACCGTTGGCATGCACCTCGACGCCGGCCTGGCGCGCGACGATGCGCAGCTTGTCGCCGCGTCGCACCAGCAGCGCCGCCTGAAGCTGGCGCTTCTGCACGAGTTGGCCGACGCGCAGGCTGCTGCGCGGGCTCAGACCCTGCAGCGCCTCCACTTGGGACAGCGCATCGGGCGTGCTCGTGATGTCGCGACGCTGCAGCAGCATGTCTTCGGTCGACAGCGTCTGGCCGCTGCTCACGGCGCGGGCTGTCACCAGCACTTCGGCGCTCAGCTGGGCGCGCAGCATCAGCTCGGTGCTGGCACCGCTGGCGGCGCATTGCGCGCCATAGCGCAGCCGGCTCAGGAAGCGCGCGTCCAGCACCTGGACTTGCCAGCCGCCGGGGCAAGCCGGCGCGACGGCGCGTGCTTTGCCGGGCAGCACTTGCAGCTGAAGCTGCGGGTCAATCAAACCGTCGCGCTGAGCCTGCTCCAGCAGGGTTTCACGCGCGAACTCGATCACGCGCGCCTCCAGTTCAGGCGCAGCGGCGGGGGCGGCTGCCACCCAGGTCGCCGCCTGCATCAGCAGGACAGTCAGCAGGATTCTTTGAAGGGAGCGGAGCATGGGCATTGATTTCAGCAAGGCAATGGGTCAGCACGGCGACGCGCTGCGGCTGCGGGCCGAACGCACCAAGGTGCTGGCCTCCAACATCGCCAACGAGAGCACCCCGGGGTATCAAGCCCGCGACATCGATTTTGCCGCGACGCTGCGCCAGGCCCAGCAAGACGGCAGCGAGGGCCTGCTGCTGGACAGCGACGGTGGCGAGGCGCTGCAGTATCGCGTGCCGCTGCATGCGTCCCAGGACGGCAACACGGTGGAGCTCGGCGTCGAGCAGGCCGCGTTCTCTCAGAACGCCTCGGATTTCCAGACCAGCCTGAGCTTCCTGAACATGAAGCTCAAGGGCCTGGCCAAGGTCATCAACGGACAGTAAGGAGCGCAAGCCATGTCCTTCAAACAGATCAGCCAGATCGCCGGCTCGGCCCTGTCGGCGCAGACGGTGCGGCTGAACACCATCGCCAGCAATCTGGCCAACGCCCAATCCGCGGCCGGCAGTGAGAGCGCCACCTATCACGCCCGCAAGCCGGTGTTCGCCGCGCTGGCCGCTCGCGAAGGCCTGGGCGAGCAGCAACTCGCCGGCGCGCGCGTGCAGGTGCTCGACGTGGTCGAGAGCCAGGAGCCGCTGCGCAAGGTCTACGAACCCGAGAACCCGCTGGCCAACGAGGCCGGCGAGGTCTTTTACCCCAATGTCAACCCGGTCGCCGAAATGACCGACATGCTGTCCGCCTCGCGCGCCTTCGAGACCAATGTCGAGGTGCTGAGCCGAGTCAAGTCCATGCAGCAGTCGCTGCTTCGCCTCGGAGAAAACTGATGAGCACGGCCACCGTCACCAACACCAGCAGCAGTGCCAAGACCTCGGCCGCCAGCGAGGTCATCGGCAGCAACGGCAGCATCAGCAGCATGTTCACCACGCTGCTGGTCGCGCAGATCAAGAACCAGGATCCCTTGTCGCCCACCGATCCCAGCCAGATGGTGAGCCAGCTCACCCAGCTCAGCCAGATGGAGGCGCTGCAGGGGCTGTCGACCCAGGGCTCCACCAACGCCGGTCTGCTGTCCAGCCTTCAGGTGCTGACGCTGGGCAGCCAGGTGGGCAGCACCGTGCAGGTGCAGGCCTCGCAGCTCAACCTGGACAGCAGCGCGGTCAAGACCCACTTCACGCTGGGCAGCAACAGCGGCAAGGTTCAGCTGGTGCTGACCGGCAGCGATGGCCGCGAGACCCGCGTCGACCTGGGCGCCCGCAACATCGGCAGCCACGCCTACACGCTCGACCCCAAGGCCCTGGGCCTGCCTGCCGGCGGCTACCAGCTGCGCATCGAAGACGCCAGCGGCCAGAAGCTGGCCGTGGAGGTGGAAGCCGAGATCAGTGGCGTACGCCTAACCGGCAGCGGCGGCGCCTTGCTGCAACTGGGCACTCTGGGCGAATTCGACCCGAGCGCCATCACCCAATTCAAGGGTCGCGCGCCGACCCTGCAATCCTGAACCCCTGAGCTAGGAGCCAACGATCATGAGTTTCGAAATCGCACGGATGGCCATCAATTCCGTCAGCAGCTCGCTGGACGTTATCAGCAACAACATCGCGAATGCGCACAGCTATGGCTACAAGTCCAAGCGCGCCAACTTCTCCGCCATGTACGCGGGCAGCACGCCCAACGGCGCCGAGGTGTCCTCGATCACCGAGAGCATCACCAGCACCGGCGGGGTGCGCAACACCGGCGGCAGCATGGACGCGATGATCACCGACCGCGGCTTCTTCGCGGTGCGGGATGACTCCGGCCAGGTGCAGTACACCCGCG
The DNA here is from genome assembly GCA_013824165.1 of Methylibium sp. Lineage (GTDB taxonomy): Bacteria > Pseudomonadota > Gammaproteobacteria > Burkholderiales > Burkholderiaceae_C > JACDQM01. The sequence continues at coordinate 146,307 of PNNH01000038.1, forward strand.
TGGGCATGTTCAACATCGACAAGGACGGCTATGTCATCGATGCCAACGGCCGCAAGGTGCAGGGCTACGCGGCCTTCCGTGACGCCTCGGGCCAGCTGGTGCCTGGCGCCGCGCTTGGGCCACTGGGCGACCTGAAGATCGAGACCGGACAGATCGGCGCGGTCGCCAGTTCCAAGCTGGCCTACAACGGCAATGTGTCGGCCGACTGGACCGTGCCGGTAAGCGCACCTTTCGACAAGGACGACGCCACCTCGTTCAACAGCTCGGTGACTTCGGTGGCCTATGACTCGCAAGGCACCAAGCACACGCTGACGCAGTACTTCGTCAAGACCGGCATCAACGCGGTGAATGTTTACGTCAGCGTGGACGGTGCCGCACCGGCCGCCGCGCCTGATGTGCAGCTGGCCTTCAATGGCCAGGGCGCGCTGGCCTCGGTGGACGGCACGGCCGGCAACACCAAGCACACCTTGAACTTCACGCCCGCCGGCGCCAACCCGGTGGCGCTGGAAATCGACTATGCCGGCTTGACCCAGTACGCGGGCGACACCTCGACCCTGGTGAACAGCGCCAACGGCAATGCCGCCGGCATGCTCAACGGCACTAGCATCGGCGCCGATGGCAGCATCATCGCCAACTACACCAACGGGCAGAGTCAGGTGGTGGGCACGATTGCGGTGGCCACCTTTGCCAACCCCAGCGGCCTGAAGCCGGGTGCCAACACCAGCTGGACGGCCAGCGTGGACAGCGGCACGCCGCTGTACTCGACACCGGGCTCGGCCACGGCTTCGGCATTGGCGGTGGGCGTGCTGGAAGACTCCAACGTGGATCTGACGGGCCAACTGGTCGACCTGATGTCCGCGCAGCGCAACTACCAGGCCAACACCAAGGTCATCTCGGCCGAGAGCGAGATGATGCAGAGCCTGATGCAAGCGATCTAAGCGCGATGGATGCGCTGATCTACACCGTGATGAGCGGCGCCGAGCGCGTGATGCGCGCTCAGCAGGTGCACGCTAACAACCTGGCCAACGTTGAGACGGCTGGCTTTCGCGCCAATGTCGAGCAGTCGCAGGCGCGTGCCGTCCAAGGCTATGGTTATGCGGCACGGCATCTGAACCTGCTCAGCGCCGACGTGGTGAGTGGCCGCGAGGGTGCGCAGCGCCAGACGGGTCGCGAGCTCGATGTGGCCATCCAGGGCGAGGGTCTGTTTGCCGTGCAGGTCGGCGAGGGCGCCAATACCGCCGAGGCCTATACCCGCGCCGGCAATTTCACGCTGGATGCCGAGGGCAATCTGCTGCTGGGCCGTTGGCCGGTGCTGGGCGAGGGCGGCCCCATCAACCTGCCGCCGCACATCCAAGTCGAGGTGACGGCCGACGGCACGGTCTCGGTGCTGCAGCCGGGACAAGCCCAGCTGCAGGCGGTCGACAAGCTCAAGCTCGTCAAGCCGGACTTCAAGCAGATGAGCAAGAACGAGGCCGGCCTGCTGGTGCCGCGCGACGGCGCGCCACTGGCCGCCGACGCGACGGTGCGGGTCGGTGGTGGGCGGCTGGAGGCCAGCAATGTGTCCGCGGTCGAGGAGATGGTCGCCACCATGAGCCTGTCCCGCGATTTCGAAATGCAGATGCGTCTGTTCAAGGCCGCCGATGGCATGGCTGAACAGGGCAATCGTCTGATGCGTGAATAACAAGGAGTGATGTCATGAACCCAGCCATGTGGATCAGCAAGACCGGCGTGCAGGCGCAAGACGCCAAGCTGCAAGCCATCGCCAACAACCTGGCCAACGTCAACACGGTCGGCTTCAAGCGCGACCGCGTGATGTTCGAGGACCTGTTCTACCAGGTGGAGCGCCAGCCCGGCGCTGAAGGTCAGGACGGCACGACTGCGCCAGCCGGCGTGCAGCTGGGCAACGGCACGCGCCTCGTGGGCACGCAGAAGGTGTTCACCAGCGGCAGTCTGCAGACCACCAGCCAGAGCCTGGACGTGGCCATCGTCGGCCAGGGCTTCCTGCAGGTTGATGGGCCGAATGGTCGGACGGCTTACACCCGGGCCGGCCAGCTGCAGGTCAATGCCGAAGGGCGCTTGACCGACTCGCAGGGCCGCCGCCTGTTGCCCGAGATCACGGTGCCTGCCAACGCCACCGCGATCACCATCGGCGAGAACGGCAGCATCACCGCAACGGTCTCGGGCAGTACCACGCCCAGTGAGCTGGGCCAGCTGCGCCTCGCCAACTTCATCAACCCGACCGGCTTGCTGGCGCTGGGCGAAAACCTCTACCAGGAGACGACGGCCAGCGGTGCGCCCACCGAGGGCGTGCCGGGCGCGGACGGCCTGGGCAAGCTCAAGCAGGGCGCGCTGGAGGGCTCGAATGTGCAGGTGGTCGAGGAAATGGTGGACATGATCGCCGCGCAGCGCACCTATGAGATGAACACCAAGGTGCTGTCGGCGGCAGACGGTATGCTGCAGAACCTGGCGCAGGCGGTGCGCTGATGAAGACCGCGCGCGCCCACCTTGTGATCCTTGCGCTGCTGGGTCTGGGCGGCTGCGCCGCCTTTCAGCCGCCTGCCGTGCCCAGCCCCGAGCCGGTGGCGATGCCGGCCCTGGTGCAGCCGCCGGCGCGCGCCCGCGCGGGCGGCCTGTTCGTGGCTGAACGCTCGCCGAGCCTGACCTCGGACACGCGCGCCTTTCGGCCCGGCGATGTGCTGACGGTGCTGCTGGAAGAGACCACCCAGGCCAGCAAGAAGGCCAACACCCAGCTGGGCAAACAGAGCAGCGCGGATATGAACGTCGTGCTGCGCGACAAGAGCCTCACCGGATCGATGGCCGGCACGCGCGACTTCGCTGGCAGCGCCTCCAGCAGCCAGCAGAACGCGCTCAGCGGCGCCATCACCGTGGTCGTGCACGAGGTGTTGGCCAACGGTCTGCTGAAGGTGCGGGGCGAGAAAAGCCTGTACCTGAACCAGGGCGAGGAACTGATCCGCCTGGGCGGCTATGTGCGCGCCTCCGATGTGGACAGCGAGAACCGCGTGTCCTCGCAGCGCATCGCCAACGCCCGCATCAGTTACAGCGGCCAGGGCGACCTGGCCAGCGCCAACACGCCGGGCTGGCTGACGCGCTGGTTCGTCAGCGCGCTGGCTCCCTTCTGAATCTGACTCGAAGACAGGACCCACCCATGCTGCGATTCCTCAGCCTCCTGCTGGCCGGCGCGGTGCTGCTGCCCACGGCCTACGCCGCCCAGTCGCTGCGCCAGCTCGTCAATATCGAGGGCGTGCGCGAGAACCAGCTGCTGGGCTATGGCCTGGTGGTCGGCCTGAACGGCAGTGGCGATAGCACCCAGGTCAAGTTCCAGGGCCAGTCGGTGGCCAATCTGCTCAAGCAGTTCGGCGTTAAGTTGCCTGAAAGAGTGGATGCCAAGAGCAAGAACGTCGCCGCGGTGATGGTCAGCGCCAGCTTCCCCAGCGGCTACCGGCGCGGTCAGACCATCGATGTGACCGTCTCCTCGCTGGGCGATGCCAAGAGCCTGCGTGGCGGCGTGCTGCTGCTGACGCAGCTGCAGGCGGCCGATGGCGAGGTCTATGCGCTGGCCCAAGGCAATATGGTGGTGGGCGGGCTGAGCGCGCAAGGGCAGAGCGGCTCCAGCGTCACCGTCAACACGCCGACCACCGGCCGCATTCCCAACGGCGCCAGCATCGAGCGCGAGATCGATTCCGACTTCGACCAGCGGCCCAGCGTGGTGCTGAGCCTGAAGCGCCCTAGCTTCCAGACCGCCACGCAGATCGTCGACGCGATCAACAGCCGGTTTGGTGCCGAGACCGCCAGCACGCGCGACGCCACCAGCGTCGAGGTTCAGGCGCCGGGCAACCCGACCCAGCGCGTGGCCTTCATGGCCGGGCTGGAGCAGCTCTCCATCGAGGTCGGCGCCGCGCAGCCCAAGGTGATCTTCAACTCTCGCACCGGCACGGTGGTGATCGCCGAGGGCGTGCGCGTGCGGCCGGCAGCGGTTTCGCATGGCGCGCTCAAGGTGGTGATCAGCGAACGTCCCCAGGTCAGCCAGCCCAATGCCTTCGGCCAGGGCCAGACCCAGGTGACGCCGCAGTCGCGCGTGGCGGTGGACCAGGGCAATGGCCGCATGATGCGCTGGCCGCCCGGCACAAGCCTGCAGGCCATCGTCGACACCATCAACAGCATCGGTGCGAATCCGGACGACATCATGGCCATCCTGCAGGCGCTGGACCAGGCTGGTGCGATCGATGGCGAACTGCAGGTGATCTGATGAGCATCAATAACGCCACGCTCGCGACGCTGCCTGGCACAGCCGATGCCGGCGACAGCGCCGAGCAGAGCCGGCTACGCGCCCGCGCCACTGACGCGGCCGTCAAGTTCGAGGCCTTCTTCATCAAGCAGCTGATGAAACAGATGCGCGCCTCCACGGCCGAGCTGGCCGCCGAGGACAGCCCGCTGAAGAACCGCGTCAACGAGGACATGCTGGCCTTGGCCGATGGCCTGGTGGCCGACGCCATGGCCGGCCAGCGTGCCTTCGGCATCGCCGACCTGATGCTCAGGCAGGTGCTGCCCACGCTGGAGCGGGGTGCCGATTTAAGCAATGGCGCTGCCGCGTCGCCTTCCATGCCCAAGGGCGTTTCGTCCACAAGGATTGAGCCATGAGCATGATCGTCAACGCCCTCTCGGGCGCTCAGGCCGCGCAGGCGGCTTTGAACACCAACAGCCAGAACATCGCCAACGCGATGACACCCGGCTACACGCGCCAGGGCGTGCTGCTGAATGCGGTGCAGCCGGGCACGCGCGGCGTCAACGCCGCCGGAGCCGGGGTGACGGTCTCCGGGCTGATTCGCTTTGCTGACAGCTACAAGTCACTGCAGATGTGGCAGGCTCACACGAGCCTGGGGCAGTACAGCGCCGCGCAGAGCTATCTGACCCAGCTAGAGCAGGTGATGTCGGACGACACCTCCAACCTCAATCAGGGGCTGGATGCGTTCTTTGCCGCGCTCAATGCCGCCAGTGTGCAGCCGGACTCGGGGCCCTTGCGGGAGCAGGTGCTGACCGCCGCCGACGGCCTGGCCAAGCGGGTCAACAGCCTGCAGCAGCTGCTCAGCAACCAGCAACTGGCCATGGACACCCAGCGCAATGCGGTGCTCAGCCAGATCAACAGCTACACCAGCGACATTGCCGCGCTCAACAAGCGGATTGCCGTCGGCCAGGCCAGCGGCATCAACACCTCAGGCCTGCAGGATGCGCGCAATCAGCGCATCGACGAGCTCGCCGCGCTGACCGGCCTGCAGGTGGTCGATCTGCCGGACGGCACGCGCAGCGTCTCGCTGCGCAACGGCCAGCCGCTGGTCGTGGGGGCGGATGCCGGGGTGTTGAGCATGCAGTCCGGTGTGCTCAAGCTGAGCTTCACCAATGGCAGCTTCAGCGTGCCGACCACCGAGCTGGGCGGCCAGCTCGGCGGCCTGCAGGACTACCAAACCGAGTTGCTCAAGCCGCTGCAGACCTCGATCACCGAACTGGCCCAGGGCATCGCTGATCGCTTCAACACCCAGTTGGCCGCCGGCTTTGCGCCGCCTGTCGCGGGCGCAGGCAAGCCGCTGTTCGCCTTCGTCGGCGGCCAGCTCGGCCTGACCGGCCTGACGGCGGCGGAACTGGCCTTCTCGGGCAATGCAAGCAACAGCGGCGACAGCGCCAATCTCAAGGCCCTGCTGGCGCTCAAGGATGCGACGGTCAGCCTGACCGAGTTCGACAGCCGCGGCAATGTGCTCAAGGACGGCCTGGGCAATCCGCTGAAGAAGTCGGTGGTGCTGGGCGACATCTACACCCAGCTGGTCGGCGACCTGGGCGTGCAGAGCCAGCAGAACCAGGCTTCGCTGAGCACCGCGCAGACCGTGCGTGACCAGTCCGAGGAGAACTGGAAGTCCACCAGCGGCGTCAACCAGGACGAGGAAGCGGTGAACCTGATGCAGTTCAAGCAGCTCTATGAGGCCAACCTGAAGGTGGTCGCGGTGGCCAACGAGCTGTTCGACAGTGTGCTGTCGATGGTCCGCTGAAGGAGACTCAGAGATGCGAATTGCGAGCAATCAGTACCACGCCACGATGAATACAGCGCTGCAGACCGCCAATGCCGGCTTGACCCGGGTGATGCAGCAGATGGCGTCCGGGGAGCGGGTGATGGTCTCGTCCGACGACACCATCGCCACCGTGCGGTTGGCGCGGCTGACGCGCGAAGAGGCGGCGCTGGAGCAGTATCGTGCGAACGTCGGTGCACTCAAGACCCGGCTGTCGGCCAACGAGGCAAAGCTGGACAGCGTCAAGGAGGATCTGACCGCCATGCGCGACCTGCTCGTCTGGGCGGCCGACGGCGCCAACACGGCCGAGGACATGAAAGCGATGGCTGGCTCTCTGGAATCACTGCGCGACAGCCTGTTCTTCAGCTTCAACTCGCGCAACGCCGAAGGCAAATACTTGTTCTCCGGAACCGCCACGGATGTCGCCACGCTGACCGACACCGGCGGCTTGCCGGGCAGCCGCTACACGCAAGACCCGGCCGTCAACACCGGGACGCAGGACGTGGCCGTCGGCGACGGTGTCGCGGTGGCGGCCAATATCGCGCTCAAGCCCTTGGCCCTTGACGCGTTTCTCAACCAACTCGACGACACCGCGGACCGGCTGAAGAACGGCAGCTACACGACAGCGACAGTCAGCAGCATGCTGGTGCAGGTGGACAAGGTGCTGGACGATGTGGCCGCGCAGATCAGCGTGCTGGGCGGGCGCCAGAACGTCATCGCGACGCTGGACGACAACCATGGCGCGATCAGCCTGGCGAATCGACAGGCGATGATCGATCTGGGTCAGCTCGACTATGCCGAAGCAGCGGTACGCCTCAACGGCTACACCTTGGCCGTGCAGGCAACGCAGAAGGCCTACGCCAAGGTCAGCTCGCTGAGCCTGTTCAACGTGCTGTGAGCGGCGCCCTGAGCAGGGCGCTGCAGAAAGAAACCGGGTAAGCCTTGCAACTCGTCTCCACTGTCGCCAGCCCCGTTCGCCAGACGGCGGGGCTGAGCCTTAACCGGGCTGGTAGCCAGCCGGCTGCGGCCGCGCTTCGAGCGCCTGGCGCTATGGCGCCTGCGGACCTTGTCGCTGCATCGAGGGCCTCGTCCTTCGTACCGGAGCGGCAGGGCAGCTTCAGCGCCGGGCTCGCGGCCTATCGCCAGCCCGAGCAGCAGCTGCGCCTGGGCAACTTGCAGCAGGGCCTGGCCTACGCGGCACAGCTGGACACGGCGCTGCAGCAGATGAAGAGCGAGCTGACCCGCGCGCTGGTGGGCAGCCAGGATGCCAGTGAATCGGCACTGCAGAGCCGGCGCGGATCGGTGCAGCAGCTGTGGCAGCAACGCAGTGTGGCCAGTGCCGGCCAGCTCGATGGGCAGTTGAATGGGGTGAGCGAGGGCGAGGTGGCGCGGCAGCACTTTCGGATTCGAGGCCTGGATGTCGCGGCGCTGAGTCAGACCGGCAGCGAGACCCTGCGCCTGGCCTTGCCTGGACATCCCAGGCCGCTCTCTATGCAGTTCGACGGACAGGGGCTGCAGGCGCATTTGCGGAGCCTGCAGCGGGCGTTGGCACCGACACCCCTGCGTCTCGAGGCGCAGGATGGCGAGCTTGGCTTCAGCGTGCCGGAGGCTCAGTGGCCCACGGTGCGCGATGGCCTGAGCCTGCGCGGCGACGGCAAGCGCTTTCCCAGCGGGCAGATGGTGCGTGCGGTGCTGGAGGCGCAAGCCCAGGCGCTGACGCCGCAAACCTGGCAGCTGGACACGATCGAGGGTCAACGTCTGGCGCTTGCCCAGTTGCTGAAGGCGCAGCAGCAGCTGAGAAGCAGCCAATCCACGCTTGCCTTAGATCTGGCCTCGGCCAGTGAGGTGGCCGTAGAAGGCCGAACGCCCGAGGCAACCGCGCAGATCGAGCAATTCGCCAGCGGATTCGCCGCGATAGCCGAGCGCTCGGCCTTGGACTACCGCCAACTCAGCGAGTTGGTGCCAGCCGTGATCGGGCTCAGGCGAAGTCAGGTCCAGCAGCTGCTGTCGGCGGCCGGATCAATGCGCGGTTAGCCTGGGTAGAAACGGGCAGCGCAGGCGAAGGCTGCGGCACCCTAGGGAGGCTGGATCCTTCGTTCCGTTCACGCTGTCATGCGGCGATAGCTGACGAAATCGAAGGCGATGGCGCGCCCTTCCGCCGTCTGATGGCGGCGCCGCTCCCGGCCCTGTTCGACGAATCCGGCCGATGACCAATCCGGGAAGAAGCTGTCGGCGTCGAACGCCGCATCGATCTCGGTGAGTTCGAGCCGCTGTGCCAGCGGCAGGGCCTGCGCGTAGATCTCGGCGCCGCCCATGACGAACACCTGGGGCTCGTCGGCACAGGCGGCGATGGCCTGATCCAATGAGGCAAAGACGTCAGCCCCCGGCAGCGCAAGACCCGGCTGGCGCGACAGCACGATGTTGCGGCGCTGCGGCAAGGGCCGAAAACGCGCCGGGATCGAATCCCAGGTCTTGCGCCCCATGATCACGGTGTGGCCCAGGGTTAGGGCCTTGAAGCGCGCCATGTCCTCGGGCAGGCGAATCAGCAAGTCGTTGTTCTTGCCGATGGCGCGCTGCCGCGCAACGGCGGCGATCAGCACGAGTTCTGTCATGGCGAGGTGTTCTGTTGGTTGTGCCGTCGATGCAGGCAAGGACCCGGCTGCAGGTCAGGCCGCCCCTGATCAAACCGCCACCGGCGCCTTGATGGCCGGGTGGCACTGGTAGTCCAACACTTCGAAGTCTTCGAACTGGTAGTCGAAAACCGAGGCTGGCCGGCGCTTGATGTTCAGCGTCGGGTAAGGGAAGGGCGCGCGCGCCAGCTGTGTCTGCACCTGCTCGTGGTGGTTGCTGTAGATGTGGCAATCGCCGCCAGTCCAGATGAAGTCACCCACCTCCAGATCACACTGCTGCGCCAGCATGTGCGTCAGCAGCGCGTAGCTGGCGATGTTGAAGGGCACACCCAGGAAAATGTCGGCGCTGCGCTGGTAGAGCTGGCAGGACAGCCTGCCTTCGGCCACGTAGAACTGGAAGAAGGCATGGCAGGGCATCAGCGCCATCTGGTCCAGCTCGGCCACGTTCCAGGCGCTGACGATGATGCGCCGGCTGTCGGGGTTGGTCTTGAGCTGCTTCACCACCTCGGCGATCTGGTCGATGTGGCCACCGTCCGGCTTGGGCCAGCTGCGCCACTGCACGCCATAGACCGGGCCGAGCTCGCCATCCGGCCGCGCCCATTCGTCCCAGATCGTGCAGCCGCGCTCCTGCAGCCACTTCACATTGCTGTCGCCGCGCAGGAACCACAGCAGCTCCAGGATGATGCTTTTCAGGTGTACCTTTTTGGTGGTGACAAGCGGAAAGCCCTCACGCAGGTCGAAGCGCATCTGGTGGCCGAACACGCTGGTGGTGCCGGTGCCGGTGCGGTCACCCTTCTGCACGCCGTGCTCGAACACATGGCGCATGAAATCTTCGTATTGGCTGCGGGTGGGGCGGAGGCTCATGGCGGGAGATTCTAGGTCTTGGCGCAGGGGACGACCGCTCTGTGCCGGCGCAAAATGGCGCCCTATGAGCATCACCACTAGCAACACGCGCTTGCAGCAGGAACTGCTGCGCCTCTACAGCAGCGACGACACGGCCCTGGCGACACCGGCCCGCGCCGCCGTGCTGGAGCTGGCCCGGCCGGCCGACTGGAGCGCGCTGGGCGCGGTCTGGCGAGGCGTGCAAGGCGATCTGGGCCTGCCAGCGCCGGCGATCGCCGTCACCGGCAGCGACGGCTTTCAGCTCTGGTTTTCGCTTGCCGAGGACAGCCTGGCCCCTGAGGCCGGGCAGCTGCTGCAGGCCCTGTGCCGCGCCTACCTGCCTGGGCTGAAGCCCGCCACGCGGCTGCGCCTGTGGTCTGCCGCCATGGACGGCGCGGCACCCAGCCTGCCCCCGCAGCGGGCCGGTGCCGAGCAGTGGTCAGCCTTCGTGGCACCTGATCTGGCGCCGGTTTTCAGCGCAGAGCCCTGGCTGGACACCGAGCCTGGCCCCGAAGCGCAAGCCGACGTGTTGAGCCGCCTGGCCTGCATTGGCGCCGCCCCGCTGAGGGCCGCGCTCCTGCAACTGCAGGGCCCGCGAGACGCTGTCCCGCCAGCGCCCTTGCCATCGCTCCCTGCGGACGCCAGCGAACCAGACAGCGAGCCGCGGCGTTTCCTGTTGCGCGTGATGCAGGACGATACCGTGGCCATGGCGCTGCGCATTGAGGCCGCCAAGGCCTTGCTCCAAGCCCCGCGCTGAGCCCCTGGCCGGGCCGCCTCGCAAGATCGGCCCTGTCGGGTCTGCAACTCCGACGATCAAGGGGCCTTCACTCGCCTCGATCCCGCGCCGTAGGACACTAAGTTGGGTCGCCCGGATCAGCCTGGGCCGGTGCTGTGTGCCGGCGCGCCGGTGGCACCAGCTTGGCCTCATCCGGATCGGCGCGGTAATGCGGCGACATGATCTGCACTCCGAAGTCGTTGAAGACGTCCTGGATCTGCCCGTGCAAGGCGTTCAGCACTTGCGCACGCGGGCCTGGTGCCTCCGGCCTGGCCTGTGCCACCAATCGGTAGGCGACGTAGAAATCTGACAGCGCAGTCTGGAAAACGCGCGGTGCCGGATCGGCCAGGATGCCTGGCGTGCGTGCCGCAGCCAGCTTCAGCATGGCCTCGACCTGGCGCCAGGGGGTGTCATAGCCGATGGTCACCGTGGTGTCGACCACATAACCTTCGCCTTGCACCACGCGCGAGTAGTTGCGCGTGACACTGGAGGTGATCAGCGCATTGGGCAGGCTCAGCTCTTCTCCCAGCCCGGTGCGAATGCGTGTGGCGAAACTGCCGATCTCGATCACCGTGCCCTCGTGCTCGCCGATGCGGACGAACTCACCGATGCGCAGCGTGCGCGTGTACATGAGGATCAGGCCCGCCGCGGCCTGGCCCACGATGCTGGAGGCGCCAAGCGAGATCATCAGGCCCAGCAGCACCGACAGGCCCTTGAAAGCTTCGGTGTCGGAGCCTGGTAGATAAGGGTAGGCCATCGCCAGCGCGAAGATCCAGACAGCCAGCGTGACGAGGCGCCAGGTCGGCCTGGCGGTGTCGCGGTCCAGCCAGCCGAGATCGACACCCCCTGCCTCGGCGCGCAGGAAGAAGGGGCGCAGCGCCGCCAGCAGGAAATGGGCAGTTGCGAAGATCACCGTGGCGATCAGCAGCTTCGGCAGGGCCGCGCCAAAGCCATGCGCCAGTGGCAGCAGGCTGTCCAGCAGGAGCTGCTGCAACTGCTCGCCGATTGGCCGGGTATAGGGGAAGCGCTGAAGTGACCAACTCAACCACTCGAACAGCAGAAACAGGGCAATCGCCAGATAGAGCGCCCGGCTCAGCAGCCGCAAGCCATTGAGCAGCTGTTCGCTGCTGATCAAGGTGGCGCCGCCGAGCCGCAAACGCTCGGCATGGAGTGTGGCGCGGCGCGCCAGGCTGCGATGCAGCACCTGATGGCCGCGTCCGAGCAGCCGCAGCAAGGCCCAGAGCAGCGCCATGGCAAGCAGGGTGGTCAGTGCTGCCAGCCCCAAGCCGCGCCAATCAGCCGCCTCGCGATGCTCGGCCAGCACTTGCCGCAACGCGGCGGCAGTTCGTTCCGCGGCGGCGTCAAGCGCCGTCTTGTCGGCGCTGTCGACGTCATCGGACAGGACCCAGAAGGCCAGCTGCCCATCAATCAGCAGCGCACGGCCATCGCCCTCCGCCTTGACCGAGACCTGCAAGGGCGCGCCCGGCGTGGTCAGCGCCTGACGCAGCTGCTCGGCCGCACGGCGCTGGCGTTGCTGGGGGTTCAGGCCCAGGCTGGCGGCACGGAAACGGAACAGCTCTCGGTTGTAGAGCTGCAGCGCAACGCCAGTGGCTTCTTGGCTGTCGGCTGCATGGGCAGCGGGTGTTGGCGCACTGGCCGCCAGAGCTTGTGCGCCACTCAGCGCCAGCAGCGCGGCCGTCAGAATAAGCAGCACCCGATGCAGCAACACCATGTTCAAAGTCCCTCAGCCCAGTCCGAACTGCATCGCCGCCAAGCGCGCATAGAGCCCGCCGCGCGCCACCAGTTCGGTGTGCGTGCCGGTCTCGACGATACGTCCTTGCTCCAGCACCACGATGCGGTCGGCCTGCTGCACGGTGGAGAGCCGGTGCGCGATGACCAAAGTGCTGCGGCCCAGCATCGCATGCTCCAACGCGGCCTGCACCATGCGTTCGCTTTCGGCGTCCAAGGCGCTCGTGGCTTCGTCCAGCAGCAGCAGCGGCGGGTTCTTCAGGATGGCGCGAGCGATCGCGATGCGCTGGCGTTGGCCGCCGGACAGGCGCACGCCGCGCTCGCCCAGAAAGGTCTGGTAGCCCTGCGGCAGCTGCATCAGGAAGTCGTGTGCGAAGGCGGCCTTGGCGGCAGCGATCACTTCCTCATCGCCGGCCTCGGGCCGGCCGTAGCGGATGTTTTCCATCGCATCGGCCGAGAACACCACGCTGTCCTGAGGCACCAGCGCGATGGCGTGGCGCAATGATTGCAGCGAGAGTCGGCGCAGCGGCTGGCCATTGAGCTGGATGCTGCCGGACTGCGCGTCATAGAAGCGCAGCAGCAGTTGGAACACCGTGCTCTTGCCCGCGCCGCTGGGCCCCACCAGGGCCACGGTTTCGCCGGGTGCCACGCTTAGCGTGAAGTCGCTCAGGGCAGCCTGATCGGGGCGGGAGGGGTAATGGAAGCGCAGCCCCTCGATCTGCACCGAGGCGCCATGCGGCAGCGCCGGCAACTCCACGGCGTCCGGCGCCTCGGCCACTGGTGAGCGCGTCTCCAGAAGCTCCATCAGCCGCTCAGTCGCGCCGGCAGCACGCAGCACATCGCCCCAGACCTCGGCCAGCACGGCCACGCTGCTGACCAGCAGGATCACATACACCACCGTCTGGCCCAGATGACCGGCGCTGATCTGGCCGGCGATCACGGCCTGCGTGCCCTGGTACAGGCCCCACAGCAGCGCGCCGAAGGTGGCGGTGATGACGAAAGCCACCAGGCCCGAGCGAACGCGGGTGCGGCGCTTGGCGGTGTCGAAGGCGCTCTCCGTAGCCAGGCTGAAGCGGCGTGTCTCGGCTGCTTCCTGCGTGTAGCTCTGCACCACGCTGACGGCGTTCAGCACCTCGGCCGCAATCGCGCTGGTGTCGGCCACGCGGTCCTGGCTGGCGCGGCTGAGCTTGCGCACGCGCCGGCCGAAGGCCAGGGTCGGCAGCACCACCAGCACCAGGATGCCCAGCACCTGCACCATCACCACCGGATTGGTGGCGATCAACATGATCAAGGCGCCGATGCCCATCACCGTGTTGCGCAAGCCCATCGACAGGCTGGAGCCGACCACCGTCTGCACCACGGTGGTGTCGGTGGTGATGCGGCTCAGCACTTCGCCCGTTTGCGTGGTCTCGAAGAACTCGGGGCTCTGGCGCAGTACATGGGCATACACGGCATTGCGCAGATCGGCGGTGACGCGCTCGCCCAGCCAGGTGACGACATAGAAGCGCGCTGCCGAGAACAAGCCGAGCGCCGCACCGACGCCGAACAGCGCCAGGAAATGCTCGCGCAGGGCCATCACCCGCTCTCCCGGCTCGGCCGCTACCAGACCCTGGTCGATCAGGGTCTTCAGCGCCAGCGGGAACACCAGCGTGGTCAGCGCTGCCAGCAGCAGGAACAGGCCGGCCAGCGCCATGCGCGCACGGTAGGGCTTGAGGAAGGGCAGCAGGCCGCTCAGCGAGCGCGGGTCGGCTCGGCGGGCCGAGGCTGTGGAAGAGTCGTCAGCGCTGGGATTCATCGGCCGCAGTGTAGGCGCTGTGCGTGAAATGGACGGCGCTGGCCGCACGCTGTCAAGCCGTTGTGCAGGGGGCAGCTTGTCGACGCTTCGCTGTGCTTGAATAGGTGCTTTGGTGCTCACGCGAAACGATGCAGCAATTCGACGAAATCGATCAGCCGGTCTGGCTGCCGACGCTCGACCACTGGGCTCAGCGCCTGGGCTTGCTGCGCTCGCTGCTGCTGCTCACCTTGTTGGGCTGGCTGGCGGCGCTGCTGTGTTCCTGGCTGGCGATCCGCGTGCTGGGGCAGGGCAGTTTCCTGATTGCCGCCATCATCGCCAGCGCCTGCTCGATCGGCTTGAGTCTGCTGTTCGGCTATTTGTTGCTGGGGCTGGTGCGCTATCAGCACAGCACGCAGGCCCGGCTGGCGCGGCGCGCCCACCAGGACGGCCTGACCGGCGCCTACAACCGGCGCTACTTCTTCGATCTGGCTGAGCGTGAACTGGCGCGGGCGCAGCGCTATGAGATGAGCTGCGCGCTGCTGCTGCTCGATGTGGATCATTTCAAGCAGGTCAATGAGCGCTGCGGCCCCATCTGTGGCGACCAGCTCTTGTGCGAGATCTGCGATGCCTGCACCGAAACCTTGCGCCAGGGCGACGTTCTGGCCCGCGTCGGCGGCGAGGCCTTCGCGGTGTTCCTGCCGCATACCGATCCGCTGGGGGCGCTGGACGTGGCCGAGCGGCTGCGCGAGCGCATTGCCAGGCTGGGTTTTCATTGGCGCGGCCAGCCCGTGCCAGTCAGCGTCAGCATCGGCGTGGCGTCATTGCGCAATGAGCACCTCTCGCTGGAGCAACTGCTCAATGACGCCGACCGCGCGTTGGCCAACGCCAAGTCGCAGGGCCGCAACTGCGTGCGCGCCGGCGACGGCGGCGTCGGCGGACGTTCCAGTTTCGTCAGCCGTTGAATTGCGGTGAACTCTGCCGGCAGGCGGCGCATTGGACAGCCTGACTTGACAATGATTGCCTAGGCAAATAAATTGCGGGCATGCGCCGCGACTCGACTCGTTTCTACAAGCCCGACAGCTACCAGCGTGAGGAGAGTCTGGGCTGGCTGCTCAAGCGAGCCATGGCCAACATCGTGCATCAGGGCGACCGGCGCCTGACGCCGCTGGGCCTGACTCACGCCCAATGGTCACCCTTGCTGCGCCTTCGGTTGAGCGGCCCGGCGCCAGCCGCGACGCTGGCGGCTGAACTCGACATCGACGCCGGTGCCACCACGCGCCTGCTCGACCGGCTCCAGGCGAAAGGGCTGATTCAGCGCGAACGCACGCTTGAGGACCGCCGTGTCGTGATGGTGTCGCTGACTGAGGCGGGTCAGGAAGCGACGGCCGGCGTGCCGCTTGTGCTGGCCGACATCTACAACGATCTTCTGACCGGCTTCAGCGATGCCGAGTGCAGAACCTTCATTTCGCTGCTGCAGCGCCTCGTGGCCAATGGCGAGGCCTTGCGCGCGCTTGACCGCGCTCCCACCGACGAATCGATATGAAACCCTTGAACCATGAGCGCCAGGCCGGCGCCTGCGCGCGCTGGTGGCCGCTTGCGGCGGTGGCATTGCTGACGGCTTGTGCTCGCATTCCCACGTTGCCGCCGGGCGCTGCGCCAATGGACGGCAAGGCGGCCGGCGTACAGGCGAGCAGCAGCCTGACTGAGCCGGCGAGTGCCTGGTGGACTGCGTTTGGAGCGGCGCAGCTGGATGCCTTGATCGAGCGGGCGCTCAACGAATCTCCCAGCCTGGCTGCCGCCGAGGCCCGCCTGCGCCGGGCTTCGGCGGCAGCCGAGGCGGCGGGTGCTGCCGAGTTGCCGCAAGCCGGTCTGGGCGTGGATGCAATGCGCCAGCGCTACACCGAGAATGGGCTGGTGCCCAAGCCGGTCGCCGGCAGCACGCGCAGCACCGCCACCCTGCAGATCGGCGCCAGCTACGAGTTCGACTTTGTGGGCCGCAACAAGGCCGCGTTGGAGGCGGCGCTGGGCCGCCAGCAGGCCGCCGCAGCGGATGCCGATGCGGCACGCCTGTTGCTGGCCACGCAGATGACTCGCAGCTATATCGGCCTGGCGCGCGTGCTGGCGCAAACCGAGTTTCTCGATGCGCAAATCGGCCAGCGCCAGCAGCTGCTGGGCCTGATGGCGCAGCGCCGCGCCGCCGGCCTCGATGGCGCGCAGGAGCAGGGCCAGGCCGAGCTGCCGCTGCTGGAGCTGCAACGTCAGCGTCAGCAGCTCGACGAGCAGGCCGGTCTGCTGCGCAACCAACTGGCCGCCCTGTCTGCTCAACCCGTGGCCGCGCTGGCAACGCTGAAACCGCGGCTGCCGCAGGCGCTGCCGCTGGATGCGGCCGGCGAACCCGGCCTGGACTTGCTGGGGCGCCGTCCCGACGTGCGAGCCGCGCGGCGCCTCGTGGAAGCCGGTCTGCACCAGGTGGACGAGGCACGCGCCCAGTTCTATCCCAATGTGAGCCTCACGGCCTTCGCTGGATTCAATGCCATCGGCCTGGATCGCCTGCTGGAGGCCGGCAGCCGGCAGTACGGCATCGGCCCAGCGCTGCGTCTGCCCTTGTTCGACAGCGGGCGGCTGCGCGCCCAGCTGCGCGGCGCCTCGTCGGATGCCGACGCTGCGGTGGCTCAGTACAACAGTGTGCTGCTGGAAGCGGTGCGTGACGCCAGGGATCAGCTGCTGGCGCTGCGCTCGCTGCAAGCGCAGCAGCCGCAACAGGCTCAAGCGCTGGCGCAGTCGCGCGCGCTGGAGGCCCTGGCTGAGCAGCGGCACGCGGCGGGCCTGGGCAATCGCATGGGCGTGCTGAACGCCCAATTCCAGACCACGCAGCAGCAGCGCCAGGACGTCGAGTTGCGAGCTCAGCTGCTGACCGCCCAGGCTGGCTTGCTGCGTAGTCTGGGAGGTGGCTTCAGTGACGCGGGCCATTGAGCGGGCCACCACATTCCTCCTGAACACGCCGCTGAAACGAACTTTCCCGCAAGGCTGAAACACTCCATGAACGAACCCGTGATTGCCCCGAACCGCCGCCGCAAGGCGGGCCTGACTCTGCTGTTGTTGCTGGTGCTGATCGGCGTGGCGGGTTATGTGGCCTTCGAGCTGCTGGTGGCCTCGCGCTACGAGAAGACCGACAACGCCTATGTGCAGGCCAATATCGTGCAGATCACGCCGCTGGTGGGTGGCACGGTGCGAGCCATCCACGCTGATGACACCGAGTTCGTGCGTGCCGGCCAAGCCCTGGTCAGCCTGGATCCGGCCGATGCGCGGGTGCTGCTCGATCAAGCGCAGAGCAATCTGGCACAGACGGTGCGCGAGGTGCGCAATCTCTACGCCAACAACAGCACCTTGCAGGCCCAGATCGAGTTGCGCCAGGCCGAGGCGCAGCGCATCCAGACAGAGCTGGTTCGACTGCAAGCCGACGTGGCGCGCCGCGCGCCGCTGCTGGACAGCGGCGCCGTGGGACGCGAGGAATATGAGCATGCACAGGCCCAGCTGGACGCCACCCGCAGCGCCGGCACGGCGGCCCAGGCCGCGCTGCAAGCCTCGCGCGAGCAGTTGGCGGCGGGCAGCGTGCTGACGCAGGGGGTGAGCGTCGAGCAGCACCCCAGCGTGCAACGTGCGGCGGCGCGGGTGCGGGAAGCGCATCTCGCCCTGCAGCGCGCGGTGGTGCCGGCGCCGGTCGACGGTTGGGTGGCGCGGCGCAGCGTGCAGCTGGGGCAGCGCGTGGCAGCGGGCGCGCCGCTGATGGCCGTGGTCGGTCTTCAGCAGGCCTGGGTCGACGCAAATTTCAAGGAAGGCCAGCTCAAGTCCATTCGCATCGGCCAGCCTGCCACCTTGGTGGCCGATGTCTATGGCGAGAAGGTCGAATTCAAGGGCCGGGTGGCGGGCCTGGCCGCCGGCACCGGTGCGGCGTTTGCACTGCTGCCGGCGCAGAACGCCACCGGCAACTGGATCAAGGTAGTGCAACGCGTGCCGGTGCGTATCGTGCTCGATGCCCAGCAACTGGCCGAGCATCCGCTGCGCGTGGGCCTATCCATGATGGTCAGCGTGGATGTGCGTGATCAAAGCGGCGCCTCGCTCGCCGCAGCACGCAGCGAGGGCCAGGCGACACCGGCCAGCACCACCGTGTTCGACGATGCCGCACGCGCCGCCGATGTGGCCGCCCAAGCCGATGTGGACCGCATCATCCGGGCCAACCTGGCCACCCCGGCGGTGGCGCGTCGTGGCTGAGCCCTTGAACAGCCCCCAGGCCGCGCCGGATACACCGCCGCCGCTCAAGGGCGCGGCCCTGCTGCTGGGCACGGTGTCGCTGTCGCTGGCGACCTTCATGAATGTGCTTGACTCGTCGATCGCCAATGTGTCGCTGCCGGCGATCTCGGGCGATCTGGGTGTCAGCGCGACCCAGGGTACCTGGGTGATCACCAGCTTCGGCGTCGCCAATGCGATCTCGGTGCCGCTGACTGGCTGGCTGACGCAGCGCTTCGGCGCCGTGCGCCTCTTTACCACCAGCGTTCTGCTGTTCGTGCTGGCCTCCTGGCTGTGCGGCTTTGCGCATTCGCTGGAGATGCTGGTGGCCTGCCGGGTGCTGCAGGGCCTGGTGGCCGGGCCGATGATTCCGCTGTCTCAGACGCTGTTGCTGTCCAGCTATCCGCGTGAGAAGGCCGGCACCGCGCTGGCGCTGTGGGGGGTGACGACACTGGTGGCGCCGGTGGTCGGGCCGCTGCTGGGGGGCTGGATCACCGACACCGTGTCCTGGCCCTGGATCTTCTACATCAATGTGCCGGTGGGCCTGCTGGCGGCGGCGCTGACCTGGGGCATATACCGCAAGCGCGAGACGCAGATCAGGAAGCTGCCCATCGATGGCGTGGGTCTGGCCTTGCTGGTGGTCTGGGTCAGCGCGCTGCAGATCATGCTGGACAAGGGCAAGGAGCTGGACTGGTTTGCCAGCGGCGAGATCCAGCTGCTGGGCGCGACCGCCTTGGCGGGCTTTCTGGTCTTCCTGGTGTGGGAGCTGACCGACAAGCATCCGGTGGTGGACCTGCGCCTGTTCGCACGGCGCAATTTCAGCTTTGGCGTGCTGACGCTGTCGGTGGCCTACGGCTTGTTTTTCGGCAATGTGGTGCTGCTGCCGCTGTGGCTGCAACAATGGATGGGCTACACCGCCACCGATGCCGGCATGGCGCTGGCGCCGGTGGGACTGCTGGCCATCCTGCTGTCGCCGGTGGTGGGTCGCAATGTGTCACGCTTCGATCCGCGCCTGATGACGACGCTGGCCTTTCTGCTGTTCTCTCTGGTGCTGCTGATGCGCTCCAACTTCACAACGCAGACCGATTTCGCCACCATCATGGTGCCGACCATCCTGCAGGGGGCGGCGCTGGCCTTCTTCTTCATTCCGCTGACGACCATCGCGCTGTCCGGCATCACGCCGGACCGCATCGCAGCGGCGGCCGGTTTGTCAAACTTCGTGCGCATCACGGCCGGTGCGATCGGCACCTCAATCACCACCACGCTCTGGGAGAGCCGTGCCGGGCTGCACCACCAGCACATGGTCGAACGCCTTGCGATGGGCGATCCGGCGGCGCGGGCCAGTGTCGACGCCTTGACGCAAGCCGGCATGAGCGCCGAACAGGCGTGGGCACAGATCAACCGCCTGATCGACCAGCAGGCCTACACGCGGGCTGCCGATGACATCTTTCTGGGGTCTGCGTTTCTCTTTCTCGGCTTGATCGCCTTGATCTGGCTGACGCAGCGGCCTCCGCGCCTGGGGGCCGCGCCAGTGGATGCGGGCGGGGCGCACTGAGAACCAGCTGGTGGGTCGCTGCCGTCACAGTGCCATCGGCTGGCGGTAGCCCGTCATTTCCAGATAGCCGCGGCCGATCAGCGCGCCACTGCGCTCATCTCTCAGCTCAGAGGCGCCTTCCCAGTACAGCAGGCCGCTGCTGCGGCGCGCATCGACCTCCTGCGCATCGGCCAGCGCGCGCAGGCGCAAAAGGCCCAATGGTGTGGCGAGCTGCCATTCCACCGGGTATTCGGCCTGACTCAGCGCGCTGCGCCAGCGGCGCAGCGGCGTGAAGCTCAAGTCCTGCGGCAAAAAATTGCGCGTCCGGCCTTGGGCATCGCGCCAGCTGCCGCCGGTCCACAAAGTGCTGCCATCGGCGCGCCGCATGCGGAAGGCGGTCAGCGCGCCGCCGTCCAGCAGATTGATGCCCAGCCAGTCCCAGCCGACGGCGCCGGGTGGCATCAGGCTGTCGCTCCACTCATGGTCCAGCCATGCGCTGGCTTGCAAAGTCTGCTTCTGGCCATCGACTTGCAGCCGCGCCGGGCCGCGCAGTTGGGTCTGGCTGTAGTAATGGCTGGCATGTGCCTCGTCCGGCCCCTTGCGGGAGAAGCCTCCATCGCCCTGCAGCAGGGGCGTCAGTGCGCCGCTCAGCTCCAGCGACAGATCGAAACCCGGCCCATTGAGTTGGGCCAGATAGCGGCTGGCGTCCGGGGCGCCTGAACGCTGCAACCGCCAATCTCGCAGCTGCAACGCGCAATCGCTGTTGCTGAATTGCGCACCGGCGCCAACGCGCGCCAGGCGCTGGTCATGGCGCAGCACCGCTTGTCCCTGCTCAGGCTGCAGCAGGCTCAGTGCCACATGGCCCAGCAGCAGCTGGCGCGGCGCCAGACCGCTGGCATGGGCTTGCACCGCCGCGTCGCTGTTGCGCAGCCGGAAGAAGGTCAGCTGGAAGCCGAAACGGGGCGTGTCCGACGCAGTGCCTGTACCTTCACTCAGCAGGCCGGTCAGGTACCACCATTCCAGCCCGGTGTCGGCATGCGCGCCGAAGTCGCGCGGGAAGCGCAGCGCGCGGCGGCTGATACCTTGAGCCGAGTCAGCGGCCGGCAAGGCCAGCGCTGGTGCCAGCATCAGGGCCGCAGCCAGCGTGCGTCGGGCGATCAGCATCACCAATCCTCCCGCACCGAGCGCACGGCATCATCGCGCCCCATCTGCCGCCCCACCAGGGCGGCGGTCAGCAGCGTGGCCAGCAGCACCGCGGCCAGCAGCAGGGTCAGCCGACCGAGCGGCAGGCTCAGCTCCATGCTCCAGTGAAAGCTCTGCGGATTGACGACGTAGACCAGTACGCCGCTGATCAGCAGGCCCAGGACCAGGCCGGCCAGCGCGCCGGCGCTGGTGTAGAGCGCGGTTTCGCTGAGCAGCAGACGCAGCAACTCGCTGCGGCTGAGGCCCAGGTGGCGTAGCAGGCCCATTTCGCGCCGGCGCGCCAACAGCTGCGCCGACAGGCTGGCGGCCACGCCCACCAGGCCCAGGCCCAGTGCAATCGCCTGCAGCCAGTAGGTGACCGCGAAGCTGCGGTCGAAGACGTGCAAGGAAATCGCCAGCAGTTCGGCACTGGCTGCGAACTCCAGCGCATCGCTGCCGGCCAGTGCGCGCACGCGCTGCTGCAGCTGCTCCTGCGTGATGCCGGGCGCCAGCCACAGATAGAGCTCGGTGATCTGGCGGTCGCCCGTGAGACGCTGATAGTCGCTCAGCGACATCTGCAGAGCGCCGCTCTGGCGGGCGTAGTCGCGCCAAACGCCGCGCACAAAGGCCTGAACCTGCAGCGCTGGGGCGGCGGCGCCGCTCTGGCCGGCCAGGGTCAGCGTCAATGGCATGCCGGGTTGCAGGCGCAGTTGGTCGCGCAGCGCCTCGTTGATGTAGACCGGCAGCCAATCAGCCGCGGGTGCCGGCGCCAAATGCCCGACCAGGGGCAAGGCGTCCTCCTGCGCGATGTCTCGGGCGATCAGCGCCACCTTCTCGTCGCCGATCTGCGCGCTGCGGCTGCGCTGCGGCGTCAGCGCCTGAACGGCGGACTGCTGGCGCAAGGCATCCAGCAGCGAGACAGGAAGCGGCGAGGACTGGCCATCCGGTTCGCGCAGCGCGCTGCGCACATAGAGATCGGCCGGCAGCACCTGGCGCAGCCATTGCTGCAGCGAATCGCGGAAACTGCTGACCATCACCAGCATGGCCACCGACAAGGCCAGCGCCACCAACACGCCGGCGATCATCTGCGCCGCTTCGCCGGCCTGGTCTTGCGCGCGTCGGCTCAATAGCAGGCGCAGCGGCGCCTGCTGGCCGGGGATCAGCCGCAACATGCTGCGCACCAGGGGCGGCACCGCCAGCAGCCCGGCCACCAGCAGACACAACATGCCCAAGTAAGCTGCAATCGGCAGATCGAACAGCGGCGGCATGAAGGCCAGCAACGCGCCCAACACCAGCAGGGCCGGCGCCAGCCACGTAGGCGCACGGGGCTGGGCTTCATTGCCCAGTCCCTTCAGCACTTGCGCCGGCGCGATGCTGCCAGCCAGCCGGGCCGGCAGCCAGGCGCTGGCCAGCGCCACCAAGAAGCCCAGCAGGCCGAACAGCAGCAGGCCGGCGGGCTCCAGCTGCAGACGCGGCGTGGCGCCGGCCAACAGGCCACTGCCCAGATCGCCGCCCAGCAGACGCAGACCCAGCGCGGCAAGACCTGCCCCCAGCGCCAGCCCCAGCGCCGAGCCCAGCAGGCCGAGCAGCGCAGCCTCGGCCAGCACCAGGGCCTGGCGCTCGCGTGCGCCCAGGCCCAGCACGCCCAGCAAGGCCAGCTGCGGCAGACGGCGCGTGACGCCGAGCGAGATCACAGCGAACACCAGAAAGCTGCCGCTGAACAAGGCCATCAGCGATAGCACGCCCAGGTTGACGCGGTAGGCGCGCGTCATGTCGCTCATGCGGTCGGCGCCCTGGGCCGGTGCGGTGGCCTGCAGCGACGCAGGCAGGCTGGCACGCCAGCGACCGGCGTCCACACCGGACTGCAAGCGGATGTCGATGCGGTCCAGCCGACCCAGCTTGCCGAACATGGCCTGGGCGGCGGCCACGTCGATCACGGCCAGTGCCGGCCCCGGGGCTGGGACGCGTCCGCCCAGGCGCAGGCTGGCGCTGCGGGGCTCGCCATTGACGGCCCAGTTCAGCGTCAGGGACTCGGGGCGCGGCTTTGGCAGGGCGGCCAGCGCGGCGTCGTTCAGGAAGACCGTCTCGGGTGACAGCAGGGCCATCAGCGCCGCGCTGCCTGAGACGGATGCGCTTGGCGCGGCAAAGGGTTGCGGCATCAGATCAGGCGCGAGCACGGCGGCCTGCAGGGCGTCGAGGCCTTGCACCGCTAGACGCGGCAGGCCTTGCGCGCTGGCCTGGGCTTCGATGCGGGGCGCCGCCTGGGCCACTTGCGGATCGCCCAGCAGATCGGCCAGCGCCGATTCGGGCAGGGCCGCTGCCCGTCCGCGAAGCACCAGATCCGGTGTGCCGGCCAGCGCGCGTGCGCTTGCGCTGAACTCGGCCAGCGCCGAGGCGTTCAGCAGGTGCACCGCATAGGCCAGCGCCACGCCCAGTGCGATGGCCATCAGCGCCAGAAGCTGACGGCCCCACTGGGCCTTCAGCATCGGCCAGGACAGGCTGCGCAACCAGCCTGCTAGCGCGGTGAGGAAGGCGACCATGGCAGCAGGCCGTCGGGGCTCATCAGCAGACAGCGGTCGGCACCGGCCGCTGCGCGCTCGGAGTGAGTCACCAGCAGGCAGGCCGCGCCTTGTTCGCGGCACTGCGTCTGCAGCAGCGCCAGCACCGCGTCGGCATGGCGGGCGTCGAGGTTGCCGGTGGGCTCATCGGCCAGCACCAGCGACGGCTTGTGCACCAGTGCACGCGCCACCGCCACGCGCTGCAGCTGCCCGCCGGAAAGCTGGCGCGGCATGCGCTGGGCCAGCGCCGCCAATCCGACGGCTTCCAGCATCTGCTGCACACGTGCGGCGTCGGGCCGCTGCAGCAGCGTCAGCGGCAGGCCGACGTTCTCGGCCACGTTCAGATGCGGCAGCAGATGAAAAGCCTGGAACACAAAGCCCAGCGCGCGCCGGCGCAGCCGCGCCTGCGCCGGCTCTGGCAGCGCCGCGATGTCCTCGCCGGCCAGCAAGACTTGACCCTCGTCAGGTCGGTCCAGCCCGGCCAGGCAGTTCAGCAGCGTGGACTTGCCGCAGCCCGACTCGCCCAGCAGCGCCACCAACTCGCCGGCCTTTAGGCTCAGCTCGATGCCGCTGAACACAGGGCTGTCGTCATAGCGCTTGGTCAGGCCGCGGGCCTGCAGCACGGTGCTCATGGCGCCTGGCCGATCAGACGCTGCACCGCCGCTTGCAACTGGAGCGGCGCGTCAGCCGCCTGGCAGTCGATGACGCGGCGCTGCGGCATGCTGCGCAACCAGGTGATCTGGCGCTTGGCCAGCTGTCGGGTGGCGGCAATGCCGCGCTCGGCCAGCGCTGCGCGGTCAAGCGCCCTTGCGCTGGCCTGGGCTTCGTCAAGCGCCTCCCAGACCTGACGGTAGCCCACACAGCGCATTGACGGCAGGCCCAGGTGCAGATCGCCGCGCGCGCGCAAGCGCTGTACTTCCTCGATCAGTCCCTGGTCCAGCATCTGCTCGAAACGCTGTGCCAGGCGCTGGTGCAACCATGCACGGTCCATGGGTTCCAGCGACAGAAGTGGCCAATCGACACCACCGTTGCGCTGCTGCTCGGCATGCAGCGCGGACATGGGCCGGCCGCTCAAATGCCAGACTTCCAGCGCGCGCTGGATGCGTTGTGAATCGCCGGGGGCCAGCCGGGCCGCCGTTAGCGGGTCCACTTCGGCTAGCCGGGCATGCATCGCGGGCCAGCCCAGGCGCGCGGCCTCGGCGTCCAGCTCGGCGCGCAGTGCGGCGTCGGCCTGAGGCATCTCGGCCAGTCCGTCGAACATGGCCTTGAAATACAGCATGGTGCCGCCCACCAGCAGCGGCAGCCGGCCCCTGGCCTGGATCTCGCTCACCAGGCGTCGGGTGTCGGTGACGAACTGCGCGGCCGAGTAGGATTCCTGCGGATCCAGGATATCGATCAGGTGGTGCGGCACGGCTGCCAGCTCAGCCGGCGTGGGCTTGGCGGTGCCGATGTCCATGCCGCGGTAGACCAGGGCGGAATCGACGCTGATGATCTCCAGCGGCAGGCGCTCGGCCAGCGCCAGCGCGGCGGCGGTCTTGCCGCAGCCGGTGGGGCCGGCCAGGCAGATGGGGGGCAGAGCTTGCATGGGCCTGGTCATCGCCCTGTCGCCGCCATTGCGGCGGCCTGGCGCTCCTGGCTCTGCACCAGGGTCCAGCCGCACAGTGCGGCGCCCAGGCCCATCACCATCATCGTCAGCGCCATCGGCCGTACCGTGCCGTCCAGGCTCAGTCCCAGCCAGCCGCCGAGCGCAAAGGCCACCAGCGCCACGGCGAAGCCGGACAGGGCGGCCGCCGCACCGGCCTGGCGCGGGAAGGGGCCGACCGAGCCGGCCTGTGAACAGGGCTGCAGCACGCCATGGCCGAGCATCACGAACACATGCGGAATGAGCAGTGCTGGCACCGAGGGCGGGAACACCCAGGCCGCCAGGCCCATGCCCAAAGCGCCGGCAAAGCTGAACCAGGCGCCGCGCCGCACCGTCTGCGGCACGCTCAAGCGCTGCAGCCAGCGCCGGCACAGCAGGGTGCCGAGGAAGTACACCAGCGCGCCGCCACCCACAACCAGGCCGTAATGCTGGCGGCTCAGGCCCAGCACATCGATGAAGACGAAGGCCGAGCTGGCCAGGAAGGTGTAGAGCGTGGCGTAGGCCAGGCAGGTCAGCAGCGTGTACGCGCGAAAGCTGGGATGAGCCAGCAGCGCGCGCCAGTTGGCGACGATGCGGCGCGGCTGCAGTGCGCTGGGGTCAGGCTTTGCCAGGCTCTCGGGAATGCGCGCCACCAGCACGGCCAGCGTCAACGCACCGATCACGCCAGTGGCCAGCAGCGTGGAGCGCCAGCCCAGCCAGCCGGCCAGCAGGCCTCCCAGCGGCGGGCTCAGCATCGCGATCAGGCCGAGGCCGCCCAGTGCCCTGGCCATCATGCGCGTGCCTTCGGCCGGCGCGAACCAGTCGCGCAGCATCGAGCGCGCGCCGACCACCGAGGCCGCCAGCGCCAAGCCCTGTAGCGCGCGCCACAGCAGCAGCGGCGTGGTGCTCTGCGCCATGGCGCCTGCGATGGCCGCGACCACATACACGCTCAACCCGGCCAGCAGCACCGGGCGGCGGCCGAAACGATCGCTGACCGGGCCGAGCAGCAGCTGGCCGATGCCGAAGCAGATCATCAGCGCCGAAAGCGTTAGCTGGGCCGCCGCCATCGGCGCGCCGAGCTCGGCACGCAGTGCTGGCAGTGCGGGCAGGTAGAGATCGGTGCTGACCGGCTGCAGCCCCAGCAGCAGGGCCAGCGCAAGAATCTGCCAGCCCGGGCCGGGCGCTACGCTGCTGCGGGCCTCGCTCAATCGAAGCGCTCCCACGGTGTCAGGTAGCGCCACTGGCCGGGCGGCAGGTGGCCGAGGTTGATGCGGCCGATGCGCACGCGCTTCAGGCCGACCACCGTCAGGCCGACCAGCTCGCACATGCGGCGGATCTGGCGCTTGCGGCCCTCACGCAGCACGAAGCGCAGCTGGTCCTCGTTCTGCCAGCTGACCTTGGCGGGCTTGAGTTGCACGCCGTCCAGCTCCAGGCCGTGGTTCAGCAGGGCCAGGTCTTGCGCCGGGAAGCGTTCCATCGGCGAGCCTTCGCCCTGGTACTCGACGCGCACCAGATATTCCTTCTCGATCTTGGAGTCCTCGCCGATCAGCAGCTTGGCGACGCGGCCGTCCTGCGTCAGCACCAGCAGGCCGGTGGAGTCGATGTCCAGGCGGCCGGCCGGTGCGAGGCTGCGGCTGTGGCCGATGTGGTACTTGATGCCCGAGGCATCGTCCTTCCAATGGTTGGCGCTGCGCACCAGCACCGAGGCGGGCTCATAGCCGTCCTCGGCCTGGCCGGAGACATAGCCGATCGGCTTGTGCAGCAGGATGGTGACCTGCTTGGCCTGCTCCTTGTGGGCCGCCTGATCGACCTCGATCTTGGCGTCCGGGCCGACACGCTGGCCCAGCACAGCGAGCTTGCCGTCCACCCGCACCCAGCCGGCGGCGATCCACTCGTCGGCTTCGCGGCGCGAGGCCAGGCCCAGCACGCCCATGCGCTTGGACAGGCGTTCGCCCTCGCTGCTGGGGTCGCGGAAATCGTCGTCGTCATCATCGTCGTCACGCTGCGGCGCACGGCGTGCGGGCGCGGCGCGCGGCTGCGGCGGGTAGGGTCGCGCGGGTCCGCCGGCCGGGCCTGGGCGCGGGCCGGTGGCGCGGCGCTGGTCGCGGCGGGGCTCCTGGCGACCGTCTTGGCGGCCCTCCTGGCGCGGGTCCTGACGGCTTTCAAATCGGCCGTCCGGGCGTCGCGCAGGTCCTTCGCCACGCCGGCTGTCCTGACGCCTCGGACCATCGCCACGCGGCTCGAAGCGCGGACGCTCGCCCGGGCCTTCGCTGCGCGGGCCGCGCCCACCCTGCGGGCCGCGATCACCGCGTGCCGGGCCTTCGTCCTGGCGGCGCGGCGGGCGGCGTTCTTCAAAGCGCGGGCCTTCGTCGCGACGGAAACCGCCCGTCGACTTGGCAGCCGGGCGATTGCCTGGCTTGGCTTGGGGGCGGTCGCCCGGACGGCCGGGACGATCACCAGGCCGGGCTGAGGGTTTGCCGCGGGCCGGCGCTTCGTTGCGCTGGGTTTCTTCGGCGCGGCGCTGCTCAAACGCCGCTTGGCGTTCAGCACGATCTGCCTGGGCCGCTTGCAGCGTCTGGCGCGGACGGGACACGCCCTTGCCGCGCACCGGCGCGCGCCGCTCGCCGCTGGGCTCCGGCGCAGCGCCAGGCTTCTTCTTCAACTTCAAGGTGGCCATCGGGGGCTCCAGGTCAGGGGCAGGGCGGAAGCGTCAGCGTCCGCGCAAAAACAGGG
The DNA here is from genome assembly GCA_013824165.1 of Methylibium sp. Lineage (GTDB taxonomy): Bacteria > Pseudomonadota > Gammaproteobacteria > Burkholderiales > Burkholderiaceae_C > JACDQM01. Next base: position 174,106 of record PNNH01000038.1, read on the forward strand.
CGTCCAGCTCGCGCATGCTGAGCTGGCGCCAGGTGGGTCGGCCATGGTTGCACTGATCGGCGCGCTCGGTGCGCTCCATATCGCGCAGCAGGGCGTTCATCTCGTCCAGGCTCAGCTGGCGGTTGGCGCGCACGGCGCCGTGGCAGGCCATGGTGGCCAGGATCTCATGCTGGGCGCGCTCGATGGCGTGGCTGGCGTCGAACTGGGCCAGCTCGGCCAGCACGCCGCGCGTCAGCTCCACCACATCGCCGCCGGACAGCGCAGCCGGGCGCGCGCGCACCGCCAGTACCTTGGCCGACAGCGGCGCCACGTCCAGGCCCAGGCGCAGCAGCGACTCGGCCTGCCCTTCGGCGGTGGCTATTTCTTGCGCGGTGGCGGCGAAGGTGACCGGGATCAGCAGCGGCTGCGATTCGATGGCGGCCGCGCCCAGGCTGGCTTTGAGGCGCTCATACACCACGCGCTCATGTGCAGCATGCATGTCGACCACCACCAGGCCTTGCGCGTTCTCGGCCAGGATGTAGACGCCTTGCACCTGGGCCAGCGCACGGCCCAGCGGCCAGGCCTGATCTGGCAGGGGGGCGTGGGCAGCAGGCGTTGCAGGCGATAACTGCTGCGGCGGACTTTGTTGCCCATACAGTGTTGCCACTTCGTTCAGCGCCAGAGCGCTCTGGTGGGCCGAAGGCATGGCGCGCCAACTGGCCGGGTCGGCACGGCCCGCTGCATAGGCTGGTGCCGCAGGCTCGCCGGCTGCCGGGGCAAACCAGGCCGGCGGGCGGCCGGCTTCGGGCTTGTAGCCGGGCGCAGCAGCGGCCGCAGCGATGGCGGCCTCAAGCGTGCTGGCGGTTTCTGTTGTGGGCGTGGGCAGGGCGCTGGAGCGCGACTGCGCCAGCGCATCCTGCACGGCGTAACGCACCTGCTGGTGGATGCTGCGGCCATCGCGGAAGCGGACTTCGATCTTGGTCGGATGCACGTTCACATCGACCAGCTCGGGTGCGATCTCAATGAAGAGCACATAGCAGGGCTGGCGGTTGCCGTGCAGCACGTCTTCATAGGCTGAGCGCACGCCGTGCGCGATCAGCTTGTCGCGCACGAAGCGACCGTTGACATAGACGTACTGCATGTCGGAGCGGCTGCGCGCCGCCTCAGGCAATCCGGCCCGGCCACTGATGCGCAGTGGGCCCGCTTCGGCCTGCACGCCGCGGCTCTCGCTGACGAAGTCGGCGCCCAGCACATCGACAACGCGTTGTTCGGCGCTGCCGGCACGCCATTGCTCAACCAGCTTGCCTTCGTGCCAGACTGCAAAGCCGACATCGGGCCGCGCCAGCGCGTGGCGCCGCACGGCTTCTACGCAGTGCGCCAGCTCGGTGGCGTCGGTCTTCAGGAATTTGCGGCGCGCCGGCGTGCTGAAGAACAGCTCGCGCACCTCGACGCTGGTGCCACGCGAGCGCGCGGCCGCGGATAGTTCGCCCGAGCGGGCATCGAGCCGGTGGGCGTGGGCGGCGCCTTCGCTGCGGCTGGCCAGTGCCATCTCGGCTACCGAGGAAATGGCGGCCAGGGCCTCGCCGCGAAAACCCATGGTGCTGACCGACTCCAGCTCGTCCAGCGTGCGGATCTTGCTGGTGGCGTGGCGCTTGAGGGCCAGCGGCAGCTCTTCGACCGGAATGCCGCAGCCGTCATCCTCGACCACGATGGCGCGCACGCCACCGGCCATCAGCTTGACGTTGATCTGGCTGGCGCCGGCATCCAGTGCGTTGTCGACCAGTTCGCGCACGACCGAGGCCGGGCGTTCGACCACCTCGCCGGCGGCGATCTGGCTGATCAGTTCATCGGGGAGTTCCCGGATCGCGCGACGGCCCGTGCTGGCGGCGCTGGGGGAAGACAAATCCATCACGCGATTGTAGAAGTCCGGCCGGCCCGGCTGTCATGTCCGGCGCCGATAATCCCGCCTCATGGAACTCATTGCCTATCTGATCGACTTCATCGTCCATGTGGACAAGCACATTGCCGCCTTTGTGCAGGCCTATGGCATGTGGGTCTATGCGCTGCTGTTCCTGATCGTGTTCGTGGAAACCGGCCTGGTGGTGATGCCCTTCCTGCCCGGCGATTCGCTGCTGTTCGTGGTCGGTACGCTGTGCGGTGCCGGGCTGATGAGCCTGCCACTGGCGATTGCACTGCTGCTGGCGGCAGCCATCCTGGGCGACCAGTGCAATTACACGATCGGGCGCCATTTCGGTCCCAAGGTGTTCCGTTGGGAGCAGTCGCGCTTCTTCAATCGCGCGGCGTTCAATGCCGCCCACATGTTCTACGAGCGGCATGGCGGCGTGACCATCATCATTGCCCGTTTCATGCCCTTCATTCGCACCTTTGCGCCCTTTGTGGCCGGCGTGGCGGAAATGAACCGCAGCAAGTTCACGCTCTTCAATGTGGTGGGCGCGCTGATCTGGGTGGTCGGCATCACCGTGGTGGGCTATCTGTTCGGCAACCTGCCTTTTGTGCAGCAGCATCTGCAAAAGATCATCTGGGCGATGATCATCATCCCCGGACTTATCGCGCTCTATGGCGGCTGGAAGGCGCGGCGGATGCAGGAGGCCTGAGAGCCCGCCGCGGCGGCCAATTTGATCCAACCGAGCGGGCGCTTCCCAGCGCCCGCCTCCTCACCGGCTCAGGCGAACACGCCTGCCGTGTCCAGCATGCGCTGGCTGACCTCGCCGAGGTGATGCAGGCTGTCGCCGAATTGCATCTCCATCGCGGTCAGGCGCTTGAAGTAGTGGCTGCTGATGTACTCGTCGGTCACGCCGATGCCGCCATGCAGCTGGGTGCATTGCTGGCCGACGAATCGCGTCGACTGCCCCAGCTGAACCTTTGCCTGCGACAGCGCGCGGCGGCGCACATCAGCCGGCTCGCCGAGCTTGAGCGTGGCGTAGTAGCTCATCGAGCGCGCCAGCTCCAACTGCATTTTCACATCCGCCATGCGGTGGCGCAGCGCCTGGAAGCTGGAGATCACCACACCGAACTGCTTGCGCGTGTTCAGGTATTCGGCGGTGATAGCGACCAGCTTCTCCATCGCGCCGACGGCTTCGGCGCATTGGGCGGCGATGGCGATGTCCACGGCCAGTTCCAGCACGGCCAAGCCCTGATCCGGGCCGACCAGCAGCGTGGCCGGAGCCTTGTTCAGGCTCAGCTCGGCCGCGCGCGAACCGTCTTGCAGGCTGTAGGCCCGGGTCGAAACGCCGGCCGCATCGCGCTCAACCAGGTAGAGCGCGATGCCGCTGCCCGACCGGGCCGGCACAATGAAGGCGTCGGCCATGTCCGCTGCCGCCACCAGGCTCTTGCCGCCGGTCAGAGACAGGCCGTCGGCGACAGTCTCGACCTTGTCGAGCCGGTAGCGCGCGCCACGCTCCTGGTGGGCCAACACGAGCAGCGCCTCGCCGCCAGCGATGCGCGGCAACCACTGTGCCTGCACGCTCTCGGGCGCCTGCGCCAGCACGGCGGGTGCGACCAGCGCAGCCTGTGCATAAGGCTCCATCACGATGCCGCGGCCCAACTCTTCCATCACGACCATCGCGTCGACCGAGCCCAGGCCCAGGCCGCCATGGGCCTCTGGAACGATCAGGGCCGACAGGCCCAAGCCGACCAATCCATCCCAGGCCTCGCGCGAGAACCCGCCCGCCTTGACGATGGCGCGTCGGCGCTCGAAGTCATAGTCCTTATCCACCCAGCGGCGCACTGCGTCGCGCAGCGACTCCTGGTCTTCGGTGAAATCGAAATCCATTGCGGTCTCCTAGCTTTCTATTTGCCTCAACCCAGCACGGTCTGCGCGACGATGTTGCGCTGGACTTCGTTGGAGCCACCGTAGATCGTGGTCTTGCGGTAGTTGAAATAGTGGCTGGCCAGCGGCGGGCAGTGTGCCGCACCGACGTAGTCACCTTGCCAGCCGGCTTCCATGGCTTCCTGGATGAAGGGCAGGGCGTAGGGGCCGGCGGCCAGCATCATCAGCTCGGTGTAGCGTTGCTGAATCTCGCTGCCGCGGATCTTCAGCAGACCGGCGACGTCGAGAGATTGCTTGCCGGACTTCTCGGCCGACAGCACGCGCAGCACCATCATCTCCAGCGCGACGATGTCCACTTCCAGCAGCGCGATCTGGTCGCGGAAGCGGCTGTCGTCGAGGCGGCCTTCGGCCCGGGCGATGCGCTTCAGGCGCTCCAACTCGCGCTTGGCGCGGTTGACGTCAGCGATATTGGTGCGCTCATGGGCCAGCAGGTACTTGGCGTAGGTCCAGCCCTTGTTCTCTTCGCCCACCAGGTTCGCGATCGGCACCTCGACGTTGTCGAAGAACACCTCGTTCACCTCGTGTTCGCCGTCCAGCATGATGATGGGCCGCACCGTGACCCCGGGCGACTTCATGTCGATCAGCAGGAAGGAAATGCCGGCCTGCGGCTTGACCGAGCTGTCAGTACGCACCAGGCAGAAGATCCAGTCGCCATACTGGCCCAGCGTGGTCCAGGTCTTCTGGCCGTTGACAATGTATTTGTCGCCCTGGCGCTCGGCCCGGGTCTTGACGGAGGCGAGGTCAGAGCCTGAGCCCGGCTCGCTATAGCCCTGGCTCCACCAGACATCGCCGCTCATGATGCCGGGCAGGTGGCGTTGCTGCTGTTCGGGCGTGCCGAAGGCCATGATTACCGGCGCCACCATCACCGGACCGAAGGGCACGATACGTGGCGCACCCGCCAGCGCGCATTCCTCTTCGAACAGATGACGCTGCACGGCATTCCAGCCCGGGCCGCCGAATTGCTTGGGCCAGGCCCAGCCGTGCCAGCCTTGCTTGCCCAGGATGCGCGCCCAGCGCTGCATATCGTCCCGGCTCAGTCGAAGCGCGTTATGCACCTTGTGGCTGATGTCCTGGGGCAGGTTCTCCGCCACCCATTGGCGGATCTCAGCCCGGAAGGCGAGTTCCTCGGAGGTGAAATTCAGGTCCATGCGGTCTCCTTATCGCTGGGGTATTTTTAGCACGAGCGTGCTATTTTTTGCTGTCTCGGGAGGGACAGCGATTGCTGCCCGACCGCACGGAGCCTTCTGAGCGGCTCGGAAACGAAAAAGCGGCCCTGAGGGCCGCCATTTTGGTTTGAAACCAACTCAGCTTAGCTGAGGGCCTTGTTCCGGCGCCGACTGTAGAAGACACCGAACAGAGCAAGCCCAGCCAGGGCCAGGGAGCCAGGCTCAGGGGTCTGGTGCGGGCCGCACTGGCCGTTGGCGGTGCTAGTGCACTTGCTGCCTGCCACCGCAAACAGCTTGAAGTAATCCCCGCCGTTGTTTACGGAGCCGCGGTTCTCGGTGCCAGTCGACTGGGAGTAGCCCGAGTTGTAGGCACTGACCAACCACCAGCTCGAACCCTTGCCGGTGGAGTTCACCGAGCTGTAGGGAGCCTGATTGTCTGCATTGATGTCGCCGTAGTTGCCAACCAACTCCCAGCCGGTCATCGAATTCGCGTCCTGGCCGATCAGTGCGGTCGGGCTGCCAGTCGGGTTGCCAGAGCCAGTCCAGCGAAACAGCGAGATGTCCGTATTGCTGGAATTGACCCAACCCATGCCGATGCTGGAGATCGAGATACTGCGGCTGAAATTCAGCAGCACACCCTCGGTGTTGACGTTGTTGTCAACCGCGTGATCCGGGCTGTCACAGGGAGTTCCCGAGGAATCGCCTGTAGAGCAGACGCCTTGACCTGAACTGCCCTGGTTGGTCAGCGTCGCTGCCGCCCAGGTGCCGTTTCCTGCAAATGTGGTGTTGTTCGCGTACACAGCACTCAGCTTGACGGTCAAGCTGCTGTCAACGGTGTCTGTGAAGACAGTCGAAGACGTGACGGTGGTGTTTGCAAACGTCCACACCGCATGTGCGTTCGTGCCAATGCCCAGGCCGAAAACAAGCGCTGAGAGCGCTGCGAGGCGGGAACCTTGAAATTTCATGACCGTCCTTTCATTGCGACGACGCGCAGATCTTCTGACTGTGCAGTACCAAGCTAAATCCGTGCCATGGTTTGAATTTATTTAAAAATCAACCACTTAGAAGAGGTGCTTGTGCCAGCTTGGGCTAATTGTAAGAACATTCGACAGCTACGGCGATGCCGATCCCCTCACTTGAGGGTGTCGAGCAGTTTGCGGGCTTCCTTTGCGGACTCGAATGAAGTGCCCCCCTTGAGGGCGGCTTCCAGTTCTGCCTTGGCCTCTGCGTTCCTGCCGGCCTTGGCAAGCGCCGCTGCGAGGTGGTACCGGATGTCCGGGCTGTTGGGCTCACGCAGCCTGGCGTCGCGCAGGAGCTGCAGTGCGCGGTCCTTGTTGCCGGCCAGATGATTGGCCCAGCCCGCGGTGTCGATCAGCAGTGGATTGCGTGGGTCGCGTGCCAAGGCCTTCTCTGCCACATTCAGTGCCTCGGGTGCGTTCTGTTGCATGAGCACATTGGCGAGATTGTTCAATGCAGTGACATCGTCCGGCTTGAGTCGCAGCACTGCTTCATAGCCCCGCTTCGCCGCGGCGAAGTTGCCGACGCGTACATAGGCGTCTGCGAGTACGCGCTGCACAGTCAGATCTTTCGGTTGCGACTTCATCCAGGACTCAGCAAGACTGATCGCGCCTTTGCCGTCGTCCTGCATTGAAAGCGCGCCGAAGAGTCTGAGCAGGGTCGCACTCGTGCCGGCCAATTCGTGTGCTCTGCGCAGGGACTCAATAGCTGCGGGAAGCTGCTTGCGGCTCAGCGCGACATCCGCGAGCAGGGTGTGGCCAATCGGAAGCTTGGGTTGAAGCTGGATGATTCTCCTGGCCCGGCGTTCCGACTTGGCGCTGTCGCCTTGCTGCAGCTCGACACCAGTCATCAACACCATCGCGGGCAAAAAGTCAGGCTTGGCGCTGAGTGCCTTCTCCAAGCTGTAAGCCGACCCGGCCAGGTCCTTGGCGTTTAGCTGTGCCTGAGCTACCTGCACCAGTGTCGGTGCTTCATAGGCAGCCCGACGGCTTGCGTTTGCCAGCGTTGATCTCGCGCCGGGCAAATCACCTGTGGCGAGTTGTGCACTGGCATAGGCTTGCAACGCATCAACATCCTCAGGCAGCTTTGCCAATAGCAGCTTGGCGGAGTCCAGTGCTTTGGCTGGCGATCCCTTGCGCAGATGCCAGGCAACGAGCGCCGAATTTGCGCGCGTCTCGCGCTGGCTGCTTGCTTCAGCGGCCGCCTCCAGCCACTTCAACGCTTCACCATCACGACCCGCCATCTCATGCATGACGGCCATCTCAAACAGCGCATCAACATTGCGCTCACTTGTCTTGAGAATGTCGCGCAGTCGTTTCTCCGCCGCATCGAAGGATTTGCTCGCGATGTCTACACGGGCGAGCCCTAGCGCCCCATCCACCAAATTCGCGTCGAGCTTGAGCGCCTTCTCATACGAGGTCCTGGCACCGGAAAGGTCGTTTGCGCGCAGCCGGGCCAGGCCTTGCACGAGCAAGGCCGTGGGGCTCGTCGGGTTTGACTTCACCAAACCGTCTGCCACGGTCTGCGCTTTGGCGAACTGGCCCTGGCGCAAGTACAGGTTCACCAAAGCAAGTCCTGCGTAGGTCTGCTTGCCATCAGACTTGTAGGCGCGCTCCAGCTCGCTCACCGCCATACTGGTCTGCCCGCCACGCATCAGACTCAGGCCGAGGGCAGTACGAAACTCGGGCAGATCGCGGGCACGAAGAGCCTCCTGCATCAGCGAGGTGGCCTTCGAATGCCGCCCTTGGTTCATTTGCAGAGACGCCAGCATCACCATGGCTTGGCCATCACCGGGGCGGGTCTTCAAGTAGCCCTCAAGCAGTTCTTCCGCCCGGCCGATGTTCGGCTCGGCAATGTAGATTTGTGCAAGCAGCTTGGCGAGTGGACTGTTGGGCTGCTGACGCAAGGCGTATTCAAGATACGGCTTGGCCTTGGCGAACTGATTCAGCCCATAGTGCGCCATTCCAGCAAGCATCAAGAACTGCGGTCGAAATCGAATGAACTCGATGGGAACGGCATCCAACAGTTCTGTGACTTCTTTCAGTGCGGCCTTTGACGCATTCACATCGCCGGAGCGTTCAGCGAGCAAGGCCCTCAGGTAGAAGGCACGCGGTTCCTGGGGGGCCTGTGACTGGAGGATTTCGATGTCAGCACGCGCATCTTTGTCTCTTCCGAGATCAAGCAAGATGCCAGCGCGCGCCAGTCTTGCCTCGATGTGACCGTTGTCAAGCGCAAGCGCCTGCTCGTAAAGGGCGAGGGCGGACTGCGACTGGGCCAGAACGTGCAACAGCGCGCCTTTCTGGTAGTGCGCTTCGGCGTTCTTGGGCGCCAGCTGAAGCGCGCGATCCGCGGCCACTCTGGCTTCAGCATACTGGCGTGAGCGGATACGAATCGGAACCTCGGCCAGCCAGGTGTCGACGCTCGTAGGGTTCAGTGCACGCGCCTCGTCAATGGAGCGCAGCGCGGCGCGCATATCACCGACATCAGAAAACGCCGACGCGCGCACCAGCAGCAGTTCCAGTTGCACTGCAGCTGGAAGCGAGCCCACCTGAAGGCTCGGTGTTTCCAGCATCTGTCCTTGCTTGCCTTGCGCAACCAGCGCCAATGCGTAGGGCACGACCACTTCGGCGCGGTTGACGCCCAAGCGCAATGCTTCACCAAGCGCTACTTCGGCTGCGGCCGCTTCCCCATTTGCCAGCAGCGCCCGACCAAGAAGCACCTGCACTGGCAGCATCGTCTTGTCGATCTGCAGCGCATTCTTCAGCTGGATGATGGCGCCAGCCACATCCTTGCGCTCATAGCGCTGTAGCGCGTCCTCATAGAAGCGTGCCGCCTTGTCCCGATTGCTCTGCGCGTGGCTCGCCGGCGCGACGGACAGCAGCAGGCAGATCAGCAGCTGGGCGGCGATGAGATTCCAGGAGCGAGCGTTGGGATAGAGCATGGGCTGGTGGCGATGCGCCGGGCGCAGACAATGTGACAGCGCTGGATCATACGGTTCGGATCACCTGGCAAATCCCCGTGTCCATGGGGGCTGGCAGCAGAATCTGCGGATTTGTGCAGTCTCTTTCGCCCGGCTCCGTCTCAGTAGCGCAGCTCAAGCGTCATCAATTCGTTTTCACGCTTCATCTGAAAGCGGCTCAGAAAGCTGTTGCCCAGCAGCACATGGTTCATCTGCCCTGGCACGACGACGGCATCGAC
>PNNH01000084.1 GCA_013824165.1 Methylibium sp.
ATGAACTGCTCGTTGCCGATCATGCCCATCTTCTTGACGCCCAGACGCTGGGCCGCAGCCATCACCGCAGCCACGTTGCCGTACTCCACCAGCTTGTTCGGCTTGATGTGCACTTCGCTCTGGTCGGGCTCCGCCGCCACTTCGGCCAGCTTGGCTTCCACCGCCTGATGGTTGGCCAGCGCCGTGCCGTCCCAGAACACCGTGCCGTCGAAGTCGATGAAGACTTCGTGCACCACCGGCTCCTTGGTCGGCGGCGGCGGGTTGCCGGCCGGCAGATCCAGGTTCACCGAGTGCAGCTGGATCGGGATCGTGATGATCAGCATCACCAGCAGCACCAGCATCACGTCGATCAGCGGCGTCGTGTTGACGTCCATCATCACTTCCGGCTCGCCGCTGCCCGAGGAGCTTCCTACGTTCATTCCCATGCTCTTCTCCTTGGGCTTCAGCCGCCGCGTGCCGGCGGCTCGGTGACGAAGCGCACCCGCATCATGCCGGCGCGCTGGCAGGCCACCATCACGCGGCCCACCGACTCATAGCGTGCCTTGTCATCGCCGCGGATGTGCACTTCAGGCTGCGGCTCCTTGACCGCTTCCTTCTTCAATCGGGCCACCAGCGCTTCGGTGTCTGCCAGCGGCAGCGAGCCCCAGTAGACGTCGCCGTCCTTGGTCACCGACAGTTCGATGTTCTCCGGCTTGGTGACGCGCACGACGTTGGTTTCCTTGGGCAAGGACACCGCCACCGACTGCGTCACCACCGGCACGGTGATGAGGAAGATGATCAAGAGCACCAGCATCACGTCCACCAGGGGCGTGGTGTTGATGGTCGAGACCACCTCGTCTTCATCGCCGGATGACGATCCGACGTTCATTCCCATGATCTGACTCCGGGATGGAAGTGATCAGCGCTTGACAGCGCGGTTGCCCATCAGCACGCCGTGCAGATCAGCAGCGAAGGCACGCACTTGACCCATCACGGCCTTGTTGCGGTTGACCAGCCAGTTGTAGCCCAGCACGGCCGGCACAGCCACAGCCAGACCGATGGCGGTCATGATCAGCGCGGCGCCCACGGGGCCGGCCACCTTGTCGATCGAAGCCTGGCCGGCCACACCGATGGCGGTCAGCGCTTGCAGAATGCCCCACACCGTGCCGAACAGGCCGATGAACGGCGAGGTCGAACCAACGGTGGCCAGGAAGCCCAGGCCCGACTGCAGGCGGCCGTTGACTTCGCCGACTGCGCGCTCGACGTTCATCGTCACCCAGGTGTTGTGGTCGATGTTCTCGGTCAGCGCGCCTTCGTGGTGCTCGGAGGCCTCGATCGCGGTCTGCGCGATGTAGCGGAAGGCGCCGTTTTCGTTCAGGCTCTTCACGCCTTCAGCCAGGCTGGCCTTCTTGAAGAAGCTGACGCGCGCGTCCTTGGCTTCCTTGCTCAGCTTGTGGGTGTCCCACAGGCGCACGAACAGGATGTACCAGGAACCCATGGACATCAGGGCCAGCAGCACCAGCACGCCTTGGTCCACGGCATGGCCGTGGGTGACCAGTGCCTTCAGGCCGTAGGGATTCTCGACAGCCTTGGCTGCGGCGGAGGCCACAGCCGCAGGCGCCTCGGCCGCGGCCTGGGCGTGAGCGGCGGCCGGCACGAAGATCAGGACGAGGGTCGCGAGCAGGGTGGCGAGCAGTTTGTGAAGTTGGGCGTACATGGCAATGGCTGTCTTGAAGAAGAACACTTTTGGGGGAGGGGAGAGATCGCAGCGCGCGGGCAGACCGATGCATGCAGGCTGTGCTGTGCCCCAGCGCTCCCTGCGGCGACGGTCTCGCCCGCTGGCTCAGTCGATGCGGAAGACGAACTCCTGCTCGAACACGTGGTCGCCCGGGCACTCATATGTGCTCTGCAGCGTCTCGGTGATGGCGGCGAGCAGTGCACGCTGGGCGCGGCGATCGACACCGCCGCGCAGCGGCGTGATCTCGGCCGACACGACACGGCCGGCCTTGACGGTGGCCAGGGCCCGGTAGGCAGCCTCGCCGCTCCAGTTGACCGCCGGCACCTCGGGCTTGCCCATCTTGGTACAGACCGCCGAGGCCTTGATCGGGCCGGTGGGCCTGGCGGCCACGGCGGGTGCCGGTGCTGCCGCCGGCGGTGTCGGCGCCACCTCGCGCGCCGGCGGCGGGGTGTTGCTCACCGGAGCCTGGATCGCGTTGGGCGGGGGCGGTGCGGCGACCTGCACCTCCGGCGGCGGCATGAAGGGCGGCGGCGGCGCCTTCATGTCGGGCGGCGGTGGCGCGACCTTCTCGGGTGGCGGCGGTGGCTTGACCTTCTCCTCCACCACGCTCACCTCGATCGGCCCCTTCACCGCCTCGACCATCTTGGCGGCCAGGCCGCTGGCCAGGGCCCAGATGATCAGCACGTGGATGCCGGCCACCATCACCAGGCCGGCATAGCGGCTGCCGCCTGAGCCCTGTTGCTGTTGCACGAAGTTCATTGTCGGCTCAGGGCTGCTCGATGCCCCCCAGGCACAGGTACTTGATCTCCACGTAGTCGTCGATTCCGTGGTGCGAGCCCTCACGGCCCAGGCCGCTCTGCTTGACGCCACCAAACGGCGCCTCGGCCGCCGACATCAGGCCGGTGTTGATGCCGACCATGCCGTATTCCAGCGCTTCGCCGACGCGGAAGATGCGGCCCACGTCGCGGCTGAAGAAGTAGCTGGCCAGGCCGAACTCGGTGGCATTGGCCAGCGCGATGGCCTCGGCCTCGGTCTGGAAACGGAACACCGGCGCCACCGGGCCGAAGGTCTCCTCGCGGGCGCACAGCATGTCGGCCCGCGCGTCAGCCAGCACGGTGGGCGCAAACAGGCGGCCTGAAACGGCCGCGCCGCCGGTCACCACGCGGCCGCCCTTGGCCACCGCGTCCTGCACATGCTGCTTCACCTTGGCCACTGCGGCATCGTCGATCAGCGCGCCGATGGCGACGCCTGGCTCGAAGCCGTTGCCGGTCTTCATCGCGGCCACGCGCTCGCCCAGCTTGGCGACGAACTCGTCGTAGACGTCGTCCTGCACATAGAAGCGGTTGGCGCAGACGCAGGTCTGGCCGGCGTTGCGGTACTTGCTGGCCAGCGCGCCTTCCACCGCCGCGTCGATGTCAGCATCGTCAAAGACGATGAAAGGCGCATTGCCGCCCAGCTCCAGCGAGAGCTTCTTGATGGTCGGTGCGCACTGCTTCATCAGGATGCGGCCGACCTCGGTGGAGCCGGTGAATGACAGATGCCGCACCACGTCGCTGGCGCACAGCACATTGCCGATCTCGATCGAGCCGGCCGAATCGGAGGTCAGCACATTGAAGATGCCGGGCGGGAAGCCGGCGCGCTGCGCCAGCTCGGCCAGCGCCAGCGCCGACAGCGGCGTCTGCTCAGCCGGCTTCACCACCACCGGGCAGCCGGCAGCCAGCGCCGGCGCTACCTTGCGCGTGATCATCGCCAGCGGGAAGTTCCACGGCGTGATGGCCGCGCACACGCCGATCGGCTGCTTGAGCACCAGGAAGCGCTTGTTGCGGTCGTTGCTGGGAATCGTCTCGCCGTAGATGCGGCGCGCTTCTTCGGCAAACCACTCCACGAAGCTGGCCGCATAGCCGACCTCGCCCTTGGCCTCACCCAGCGGCTTGCCCTGCTCGGCGGTCATGATGCGGGCCAGGTCGTCAGCGTTGTCCTGGATCAGCCTGAACCAGCGCATCAGCACGGCGGCGCGCTCCTTTGCCGTGGCGCTGCGCCAGGGGCCCCAGGCGCGGTTGGCGGCGTGGATGGCTGCGTCGGCATGCAGGGCGCCGAGTCGAGCCACATGCGCAAGCACCTGGCCGGTAGCGGGGTCGTCCACTTCGAAGCGCTCGTTGGCGGAGACCCATTCGCCGTTGATCAGTGCGGCGGTCTTCAGCAGCGAGGGGTCCTTCAGCTGCGACAGCGGGGAGTCCGGGGTGATGTTGGGATTGCTCATGGGGGTCGGCTCGTTCGGGTTCGGGGGTCAGGCCTTGACGCCCATGGACTGCAGTGCGGCGCCGAAGCTCTGCTCCAGCACGGCCAGGCCTTCGTCCAGCAGTGCGTTGGAGGCGGTCAGCGGCACCAAGATGCGGATCACATTGCCGTAGCTGCCGCAGGACAGCAGGATCAGCCCGCGCTTGCAGGCCTCGGCCACCACGCGGCGGGTCAGTTCGGCGTCCGGCTTGCTGATGTCGGCGCAGCCTTCGCGGGTCTGGAACAGCTCGATCGCCACCATCGCGCCCAGGCCGCGCACATCGCCGATGGCCGGCACCGATGCGCTGAGCTTGCCCAGCCTTGTGCACAGGTACTCCCCCATCTCCTGGCTGCGCGCCAGCAGCTGTTCCTGCTCGAACACGTCCAGCACGGCCAGCGCCGCGGCGCAGCCCAGCGGGCTGCCGGCATAGGTGCCGCCCAGCCCGCCGGGGCCGGGGGCGTCCATCACGTCAGCGCGGCCCACCACACCCGAGACGGGGAAGCCGCCTGCCAGCGACTTGGCGGTGGTGATCAGGTCGGGCGCGGCCTCGTCACCCCATTGCTCGCTGGCAAACCAGGTGCCGGTGCGGCCGGCGCCGGTCTGCACTTCATCGGCGATCAGCAGGATGCCGTGCTGGTCGGCGAGCGCGCGCAGGCGGCGGATGAATTCCTTGGGCGCCACGTAGAAGCCGCCTTCGCCCTGCACCGGCTCGACGATGAAGGCCGCCACGCGCTCCACCTCGACATCGTTCTTCAGGATCAGCTCCAGCGAGTGCATCGCCTCGTCGATCGAGACACCGTGCAGTTCGTTGGGGAACAGTGCGTGGAACACCTCGCCGGGGAAGGGGCCGAAGCCGCTCTTGTAGGGCACCACCTTGCCGGTCAGGCCCAGCGTCATCATGGTGCGGCCGTGGTAGCCGCCGGTGAAGGCGATCACCGCCGAGCGCTTGGTGTAGCTGCGCGCGATCTTGACCGCGTTCTCCACGGCTTCAGCGCCGCTGGTCAGCAGCAGCGTCTTCTTGTCGAACTTGCCCGGCGCCAGGGCGTTCAGGCGCTCGGCCAGTTCCACATAGGGCTCGTAGGCCACCACCTGGAAACAGGTGTGAGTGTAAAGGTCCAGCTGCTGCTTGACGGCAGCGATCACCGCCGGATGGCAATGGCCGGTGTTCAGCACCGCGATGCCGCCGGCGAAGTCGATGAAGCGCCGGCCTTCGACGTCCCAGATCTCGGCATTCTCGCCGCGGGCGATGAAAACCTCATGCGCCTGGCCCACGCCACGCGCCACGGCGGTGCGGCGGCGCGCCATCAGCGCGGCGTTGGTCTGGACGGTGGGGTTCTTGTCAGCGGGCTTGGGCATGTGGGTCTCCGGTGGGGATGGTTCAGTGGGTCCAATGTAGGCATCCGGCTCGCGCGGCAACAGGTACAGTTGCCGGCAGACAGTGCCCCGCTGTACAGGGGCTGCGGCCTGTACAGATGCCGGGCCGGTCGCCCGCCCGGCCCCCTTGCGATACCGCGCGCGCCACAGGGCGCTCACCGCTTGCCATGCTCCGTCTCGACCCCGCCTCCCCAACGCCACTCGTCGTGCAGATCGTCGACGGCCTGCAGCAGCAGATCGCCGAGCAGGGCCTCGGCCCCGGCGCGAAGCTGCCTTCGATCCGCCAGTTCGCGCATAGCAACGGCGTCAGCGTGTTCACCGTGGTGGAGGCCTATGACCGCCTGGTGGCGCTGGGCGTGCTGCAGTCGCGCCCGAATGCCGGTTTCTTCGTGCGCCAGCGCGCCGCCGCGGCGGCCGAGCCCGCGTCGGATTCGGCGGCGCTGCAGTTCGACGCCAAGTGGTATCTGCGCCAGATCTTCGAGAGCCGCAATCTGGAGGTGAAAGCCGGCTGCGGCTGGCTGCCGCAGGGCTGGCTGTTCGAGGTGGGCGTGCGCAAGGCTTTCCGCCAGCTCGCCAGCGAAGGCGCTGAGCTGGGCGGCTATGGCACGCCCATGGGCCATCCTGGCCTGCGCGCCCTGGTGGCCGAAATGCTGGTGGAGCGCCAGATCAGCGCCACGGCCGACAGCGTGCTGCTGACTCAGGGTTCCAGTCAGGGCATGGACCTGCTGGCGCGCTATCTGGTCAAGCCCGGTGACGCGGTGCTGGTGGACGAACCCGGCTACCCCAATATCCACTACATCCTGCGCTTCATGGGCGCCCGCCTGGTGCCGGTGCCGCGCACGCCGCAGGGCTATGACATGCCGGCGCTGGAAGCTGCCATCGCACAGCACGCGCCCACAGCCTTCTTCACCCAGCCTCGGCTGCAGAGCCCGACCAATTCGGTGGCGCCGCTGCGCCAGCTGCTGCGCATCCTGCAGCTGGCCGAAGGCGCCGACATGGCCATCGTCGAGAACGACATCTATGCCGACCTCGATCCCGGGCTGCATCCCACGCTGGCCAGCCTGGACCAGCTTCAGCGCGTGGCCTATTTGGGCAGCTTCTCCAAGACCATCTCGCCCAACTTGCGTGTCGGCTATGTGGCGGCGCGCGCCGCATGGCTGGAAGAGCTGGCACTGCGCAAGATGGTGTCGGGCCTGACTTCGTCGGACCTGACCGAGCGCCTGATCCACCGCACGCTGACCGAGGGCCGCTGGCGCAAGCACCTGAGCACGCTGCGCGAGCGCCTGGCGGTGGCGCATGGGCGCGTGGCACGGCGCCTGCACGGCCTGGGCTTCGAGATATTCACCGTCGAGCCCGCTGCGGGCCTGTATCTATGGGCTCGCCATCCCGACATGCCTGACGCCGCCGAGCTCTCCAAGGAAGCCGCCAAGCACAGCATCATGCTGGGCCCTGGCCACCTGTTCTACAGCGAGCCGCGGCAGACCGGCTGGCTGCGCTTCAATGTGGCCTTCAGCGAGGATGAGCGCTTGTGGGTGTTTCTGGCGGCAATGATCCGCGAGCAGGCCGGCGAGTGAGCCGCACCACAGCAGCCCCCGGAGACATGGCAGTGCAGGGTCAGAAGAGGAATGACAAGACCTGGCCCAGGCGGCGCAGCGGCTGGCCGATCCTGGCGGCGGGTCTGGTGCTGGCGCTGCACGCGCTGGTCGTCGCGCTGGTCGGCAACTTCCGCGCCGGCTTGCTGGCTGATCGACCTGCGCCCCCGGCGCCGATGCCCAGCATCGTCTACGTGGACGTCGCCGAGCGGTCCGCGCCAGTACCTCCCGCCACGCCCGAGCCGCCACCAGTGCCGGCGGAGCGTCGGCCGGAGTTGGCGCCCAAGACTTTGCCCGCACCCGAGGTGCCCGTTCGCAAGCCGCCTGCCACCCAGGCCGCGCCGCCGCCCCCGACGGCCGAGGACTGGGCTTTCGCGGCAGGCTATGCCTTGAAGAACAGCAAGGGCTACCGCCACAACTGGGGCCGGCAGGTGCGCAGCATGATGGGCACGGCGGTCGAGGGGGCGGACCAGGGCATGGTGCGCTTCCAGGTGGAGATCGCGCCGGATGGCTCACTGGTCCGGCTGGAGGTGCTTTGGAGCACCTCGGACCATGCCGAGCGGCTGGCCAGGCAGGCTGTCAAGCGCATGCCGAGACTGCCACCCACGCCGAACGGCAAGCCCCTGATCTTCGAGCGCACGATCGCGTTCACCCCGTTCGCGTCGGACGACGCGCCGCTCTACAAGGATGACTGCCAGCCTGATCCGCCGGCCCATCGCAACCGTTTCGTCTGGGACGGCCGCTCGCCGCAGGTGTCCGTGCCGCCGCCAAAGACCGAGAAGCTCGACGCGCAGGCGCTGGCGGACTGCCTCAAGCAACTGCCGAAGGACTCGATCGAAGCCGAGGCCGCCCATGATCGTCGGCTGGTGGAGCAGGGGCGGTCGGGCAAGCTGGGGCCTTGAGCCCGAGGCGGGCCTGGGCGGCCCAAAGCGGTAGTAGAGTGCCGGCAGTTGCTGCGTTCAGGCCTTCATCGGCATGACGCCAGCAGCAACGACAGTCGCATCACAACATCCAACGGTTGATTCAAGGAGCGCAGGACATGGCCAAAGGCGAACAACGCAACGACAAGGCGAACAAGAAGCCGAAGAAGGACAGCGGTACTTCCAAGGAACCCTCGTCTGTTTCCACCCGCCCCGTCGCGCCGATGACGGCGGTGATGCCCAAGGGCAAGTTGAAGAACAAGCCGGCTTGAGCTTGCAGGGCTGAGCGGCTGCGTGGCCGCTGGCCGCTGGCCGCTGGCCGCTGGCCGGCCCGGCAGCCCTCAGGCCCGCGCAAACCTCAGCACGGCAAAGAACAGCAGCATGCTCAGCGCGATGTCGCCAAAGGTGGTGTAGGCCAGCCAGACATCGGTGCTGAAGAATTCGGCCACAGCCCAGTTGAGCGTGGCCATCAGCGCGCCGAGCAGGCCTAGGCCGATGGCCAGGCGCTGCTCGACAACGGGCTCCATCACATAGCGCGCCAGCCGGCGGCCGAAGTAGCGGCCGCGGTTGAGCAGGCCGTCGCCCAGGAACAGGGTGGCGGTCAGCAGGCCCAGGATGGTGCCCTTCATCTTGACCGCCCAGTCGTCCTGGAACAGCCAGGAAAAGCCTGCAGAGACCAGCAGCATCACCACGCCGAACATCGCTAGCCCGCCGATCAGGTCGACCTTGACATAGCGCTGTACGACGTAGACAGCCAGCCCGGCGGCGGCGCCCAGCAAGGCGGCGGTGGTCAGGTCGGTGAACTTGGCGCAGACGAAAAAGAACAGGCCCAGGCCCAAGTCGACGTAGATGCTGGGCTTGTTGCGCTCCCATTGCGCCGCTTGGCGTGCCTGGTCGACTGAACGAAGCGAAGAGTTCTGAGGGTTCATGGTTCGGATTGTCGGCGCAAGTGCTTGGCCCGGTGGCGCAGCGCCCTTTACGGACGCGGCGGCGCGCAGTTTACCGACCCATTAAGCAGCGCCCGTACGCATCGCGATACGGCTTTCCAAAGCAGTTCGCCAGTCCAGTCAGGACCTGGAAGTTGGGCTCGTTCTCGCGATGTGCCGCTGCAGCCTGGCGATGGGCTTCGTAGTGCTTGTCGAACTCGGCGCGATCGCCGCGCAGAAAGGCTGCGGTGGCAAGCACATAGCTGTTCCAAGCGAAGGTGGGCTGCTGCTGGGCCTCGTCGGGGTTGACGGACAGCAGGGCTTGCTCCGAGGCCGCCGCGTGCTTGCCCTCCAAGGCCAGTGTCTGGGCCAGATGCCAACGGACGTTGCGCATCTCCGCTTCCTGGCGCTTGAGGTAGCGTCGCAGCAGCCGGGCCTGCTCGGCCAGGCAGTTGCCGAACTGGCGCCAGCCTGCCTCGGTCTGGTCGAACTCCCAGTAGGGCAGCAGGTTGACGACAGCGTCGCTCACCTCCTTGTACTTCTGCTGGCAGTCCATCGGCACAGTGCTGGGTGGCTGCGCGAGGGCAGGGTCGCAGAGGCTGAGGAGGAGGCAAAGGGCTGTCAGGGCAAGCGGTAGGCGATCCATCGATTGGCGATCCATCACTGAGAGCCAGTACGCCTTGACGTTATCAGAGCTGGCGCCAGCAGGGGCAAGCCAGCGCCATGTCCAGCGCACTGAGGATGTGCCGTTCAAGCCGCAGCGCCATCCTCCGCCCCTTCAGTTCAGGCCCTTTGCTGGTTAGCATCGCCGGGCTGGCTTTGCAGCCCAAGGTCTTGGTCATGAAAGGGGATTCCCGATGAAGACGACGCATCCTGAGGCGCTGGCATCACGCCCGCCCCTCTTGTTCTTCGCGGCCCGGCTGCTGATGGGCTTGGCCGTACTCTTGCTGGCGACGGGCTGCTCGACGCTGCGCGGCACGCCCACGCGCTACCAGCCGACGGCCGATGTGGTCAGCAAGATCAATCTCGTGCCGCAGGACCTGGCGGATCTGCAGGCGGCCGATACCGAGCTGAATCGCAATCTGCTGCAGAACAAGGCGATCGCGGTGATCGACCTGCAGTTCCACCAGTTCGTGCGCGATCTGATGGCGGATCGCTCCGATGCCTCGGCGGCGGCGGCCGGCACCACGCTGGGCGCCAGCACGGCCGGCGCCTTTGTCGACAGCGTCAAGGCCAAGACCAATTACGCGCTCTTTGCCGCGGGCGTGGTGGGTGCCTTTGGCATCGTCGACAAGAGCTATTTCTACGAGAAGACGGTGCCGGCGCTGGTGGCGGCCATGGGTGCGGCGCGCGCCAATGTGCTGGTGCGCATGCGCGGCAGCCAGCGCGACACGCTCGGCGCCTATGACGGCACGGCCGCACTGGCGGATCTGGAGGACTACTACACGGCGGGCACGGTGCTGGCCGCCATCGCCGAGATCACCGCGCGGGCCGACGGCGACAAGAAGGCAGCGCTGGACGAGGTGCGTGCCTTGGAAGTGCCGAGCGACGCTGAAATCACGCGCCGCAAGCAGATCAGCAGCGCCATCTTCGCGATCAACGATGCCAGCTTGGACAAGGCCAAGAAGGCCTTGGCGCAGCTCGGGCTGCCTGAGCAGAAGACCGTCAAGGACACGCGTGCCGCCTTGCTGAAAGCCTTGCGGCCGCCGACCCCGGAGCGCATTGCGCTGGTCGAGAAAGCCCTCAAGGACAACGGCCTGTTGAAGTAAGCAAGCGCCGCAGCAACAGCAACAAGGAGCACCGCAAATGGCCACCTATCACGTTGAACTCTCCGGCAAGAGCTCGCTGGCCCAGCAGGCCAAGGCGATCGAGGGCGAAGAGGCGCTGGGGACCAAGTTCCTGAGCGCCCGCATCTGGGTCAACGCCAAGAATGCGCTCACCAACCTGGCCGAGTTCCAGGAGCTCGACACCGCGCCTGAGCCGCCGCTGGGCACGCCCAAGCTGAGCAAGGAGCTGCCAGCCGGCAGCACGCCCGCCTGGGCCGGCCCGATGATCGTGCAGGGCAGCGCGGTGGCACAGGTCTATCTGCTGCGCAGCTGAAGCAGGGCATTTCTGTGCCTGATGCGACACGAACTGCCTGTGCGATGCTCGGGGCTTGTTGGATCGATGGGCCGAGTCGTCAACGCAACTCGATGCCATCAAGCAGGGAGCAGCTGGCATGAAGTGGGAAGGACATCGCGAGAGCGATAACGTCGAGGACGTGCGTGGTCGCAGCGGCGGCGCGGGTGGTGGTCCGCGCTTGGGCGGCGGCCGGGGGCTTGGCCTGGGCGGCATCGTGATCGCCCTGCTGGCGTCCTGGGCCTTCGGCATCAACCCAATGACGGTGCTGGGCTTGCTGGAGGGTGGCGCGGGACCGCTGACGCCTGAGGTGCAGGCACCGGCGCCAAGCCAAGGCCGCCCCCAGGACGCACCGGCCCGCTTCGTCAGCGTGGTGCTGGCCGATACCGAGGAGGTCTGGGCGCAAGTCTTTCAGGCGGCGGGCAAGACCTACCAGCCGCCCGGCTTGCGCATCTTCGAAGGCCGCTACCCGACGGCCTGCGGCACCGGCGAAGCGGCGATGGGGCCATTCTACTGCCCGGGCGATCAGAAGGTCTATATCGATCTGAGCTTTTACGCGACGCTGCGCGAGCGCCTGGGTGCGCCTGGCGATTTCGCGCAGGCCTATGTGATCGCCCACGAGGTGGGGCACCATGTGCAGCAGCTGCTGGGCATCAGCGAACGCATGGAAGCCGCGCGTCGGCGCGTCTCCGAGCGCGAGGCCAATGCCTTGAGCGTGCGGCTCGAACTGCAGGCCGACTGCCTGGCCGGCGTCTGGGCCCATCACTCGCAGAAGGGCAAGGGCTGGCTGGAGGCGGGTGATATCGAGGAAGCGATGAACGCCGCCGCGCAGATCGGCGACGACACGCTGCAGCGCCGCGGCAGCGGCCAGGTGGTGCCCGAGAGCTTCACGCACGGCAGCAGCGCACAGCGCCAGCGCTGGTTCAAGACCGGCCTCGGCAGCGGCCGGCTACGCGACTGCGACACCTTCGCGGCGCGTCAGGTCTGATTCATCCGGCCCGACGCCGGCTCCCAACGGCCCTCAGCGCGCCTCGTTCTTGGCCTGCAGATAGATCGCGAACAGCTCGGCATGCGACTTCACGCCGAGCTTGGTGTAGATGTGCTTGCGGTGGCCCTTGACGGTCTCGGGTGAGATCTTGAGCTTCTGCGCGATGCCCTTGGATGAGAAGCCGCTGAGCAGCAGGTGCACGATCTCCAGCTCGCGGTTGGTCAGGTTGGACGCCGAGCCGCCTGTGCTGGCGCCGCCGGCCGAGCCGCCACGCGCAATGGCCACCGACGAGTCGATCAGTTCGGCCATGCCCTCACCGGCGGCGGGCTCGTCGCCCAGCTCGTGCATGGCGGTGCGCTGGCGCATCAGGGCGAGCATCCATGGAGTTATCGCGCTGAGCACCGAGATGTCGTCGATGGTGTAGCGGCGCTTGCTGCCGAGAGACAGGATCAGCACGCCTTCGCTGCTGCCGCTACCGCACAGCGGCAGGTTGAACTGCACCTCGTCGGCCACGATGTTGAGCTTGAAGTAGCGCTGGTAGTAGTCCTCGGCCTCGAAGCGGTCGGGCGCTACATCGTCCAGGCGCAGTAGGCCGGCGCGCGGGTCGTCCATGCAGGCGATGTAGAAGGGGTCCAGCAGGTAGAAACCGTTCAGGTAGTCCTGGAACAGCTCGTCGTCGCCACCGTCTGGGCTGGGACTTTCGGCGAACACCAGCGGCTTGTGCTCGCGCGAGAACAGCAGCACCACCCAGTTGTCGAAGGGCACAACGTCGCTGAGATAGCGCAGCAAGATGTTCCAGAAATTGGGCTTGTCCAGCGCTTCGATCAGGCCACCGACCAGGCGGTGCCAGGCTGCGCTTTCTATCGGGTGCGCCATGGGTCAGGGGGCTTCAGGAAGATCGCGATGAGGAGGAAACGGGCAAAAGGCGGTGGAGCGTTCGCAGGATACCGCGCGCTCCGGCCCGGCCCGTTGCAGCCTAGTCACAGGCGATGCCATGGTTTTCCAGATAGTCGCGCAGCGGCGCGAGCTGCTGCTCGTAGCGCCGCCACAGCTGCACCGAGCTCTTGTAGATCGGCCGGCGCACCTGCGTGGCGCTGGCGCTGGTGGCGGGCGCGGCATTGCGGTGGAAGTTCAGGCAGGCCTCGTCCCAGGGCAGGCCGCAGTAGTCGAGCAGTGCGCGGCTCTGGGTTTCCTGCGCGGCCACCAGCTCTTCATAGGCCAGCTCGTGGAAGCTCTGCGGAATCTGCTGCCGCCAGTGCTGCATCAGCCGGTGGTAGGCCACGTAGTAGCGGCCCAGGTCTTCAAGGCTGTAGCTGAAGGGGTAGCCCATGCGGAACAGGTTCTTGAACATCGCATAGCAGCTGTCCATCGGATGGCGCTTCAGGTGCACCACCCGGGCCTGCGGCAGGGCCTGGTGTATCAGGCCCAGATAGAGGTAGTTGCTGGGCGTCTTGTTGAGGATGAGCTGCTTGTCCAAGCCCAGGCCGTGGCTGCGCAGCGCGCCGCGGTAGGCTTCACCCAGCGCGGCGCTGTCCAGCCGCGCGCTGCGCTCGATCATCGCCAGCTTGCCGCCCGGTCCGGCGGCCAGGCGCATCAGCGCGAAGGCGAACGCATTGCTCTCGCCGATGCTGCCCACCCGGGGGTGCGAGTCGAGAATGCGTTCCACCAGCGTGGTGCCGCTGCGGGGCAGGCCCATCACGAACAGCGCGGGCTCGCTGACGTCCGGTGACGGGAAGGGCGCGCGGCGTGTCAGCGCCTGGGCATCGAAAGCCGCGGCGATGGCGGCCATCGCATCCTCGTCGCTCTCCACGCGATAGGCCAGCCGGGCGCGGCGCGCGCGCGCGGCATCGGCCAGCGCGGCGAAGGACGCGTCCCAGTCCTGCAGATCCTCCAGCTCCTTGGCCAGCGCATAGCCCAGCGCCACACGGCCGGGGTGATCGGCGCCCAGGCGCGCCAGCGCGCGCTGGAGCTCGTCCACATGGTTGTTGTCGGCGTTCCAGACGCGCAGCGTGGCGCGGTTCTGGTAGGCATCGAAATCGTCAGGGCGCAGTGCGATCACGCGCGCATAGAGCGCCTCGGCGCGGCCAATGTCACCCATCGTGATCAGCGAGGTCGCCAGGTTGTAGAGCGTGGCCGGCTCGTCTGGCTGCAGCTGTGCCGCGCGTTCGTAGCAGCGCTGCGCGTTGGCATGGCTGGCGGCATGCAGCCAGAGCGTGGCGATGTGCTGCAGCAGGCCCGCGTCCTGCTGCGCGGCCTGCTCCATCGCGGCCAGTCGCTCGCGCGCAAGGTCGATGCGGCCGCGGTAGATATGGCACTCCACCACGCGGCTGGCGGCATTCACGTCGGCTGGCACCAGCGCCGCGGCGCGCTCGGCGCAGGCCAGCATGGCGTCAAAGTCGCCCAGTTGCTGGAACACCTGGCTGGCCGCCAGCAGTTCGGCGGCCGAGGCCTGCGGCTGGGCCAGTTCGGCGCTGCCGCGCCGCACCTGCTCAAGCTGCCCTTGCTGGAAGGCCATTTGCAGGGTCTGCAGGCGTTGCGTCAGGGGCGTCGTCGACATGAGGGAGGTCTGGATAAGCAGTGGGGCTGACGTGCAAGCGCCGGCCCTTGCGGACCGGCGCTTGTTTCTTGGGCGCAAGACTAGCAGCGCCGTGCGGCGCTGCTGTCGCCCGGGCTCAGAAGTTGTACGCCATCGAAACGCCGATGGTGCGCGGCTGCGAGATGAACACCTTGGAGCCGTTGCCGTAGTAGTTCTGCGCCGGATCGGTGCCCATATGCTGCTCCAGGAAGCCGCCGGTGATGCCTTCCTTGTTCAGCAGGTTCTTCACAAACAGCGAGGCACTCCAGTTGTCGCCGGCCAGCGTGGAGCTGAAGCCCAGCTGCGAGAAGCCCGGCCAGGTGGCCTTGAACTTGGCGCTGGCGGAGATGGCGTTCTCGGTGGCGCCTTGGTAGTAAGCCGACACGCGGTTGACCCACTGCCAGCCGTTCTGCAGGCCCATCTGGTGCTCGATCGAGCCGCTGATGGTGTGGCGTGCAGTGCCCGGCAGGCGGGTACCGGCCGGGGCGATCACCACGCTGGGCTTGTCGACGCGCAGCACGTTGTCTTCCAGCTTGGCGTCCACGTAGGTGTAGTTCAGTGCGAAGCGCCAGTCGGCCGAGAGACCGCCGCTGAGTTCGAACTCCAGCCCCTTGGAGCTGGCCTTGCCGCCGTTCTGCGCGGCGAAGAAACCCCAGTTCGGCGTGCTGGTCTCGACCTGCACGTCCTGCCAGTCGATGTAGAACAGCGAGGCGCCGTACTTGAGGCTGCCACTGGCGCCCTTGATTCCCAGCTCGTAGTTGGTGTTGGTGTCGGGCGCGTAGCTCAGGTAGGCGGCGCTTTCCTTGAAATTGCCCACCAGCGGCACCGCATTGGCGCCACCGCGGCGGTAGCCCTGCGAGACCGTCGCGTAGGCCATCTGGCGCGGTGCCAGGTCATAGGCCACGTTGATCTTGAAGAGTTGGCCGCTGTCCTCTTTGTCGAACATCGAGCGCTCGGGCGTCATACCCCAGGCCGGCACGCCCATCGTGGTGTCGTTGTTGAACTTGTTGTTGAAGAAGCGCGCCCCCACGGTGCTGCGCAGCGCCGGGCTGAAGTGGTAGGTCAGCTCGCCGTAGGCCGAGGTTTCCTTGAAGTTCTGTGTGCGGTCGTAGAGGAAGTCGTTGTCGTTGACCAGGAAATTTCCCGGCACGGCGGCGTCGGCCCAGGCCTTTACGCCGCGCAGATAGCTGCGCTGCGAGGAGCCCAGGTCCTGGTCCTGGTAGAACAGGCCGACGATGTAGTCGAAGCTGCCGCCCTTCTTGGAAATCAGGCGCAGCTCCTGCACCAGCGCCTTGTCGCCATAGCTCCGCTGGGCCTGCGCCATCGGGCGCGGGTAGTTGTAGTAGAAGTCCTTCAGCCAGTTGTTCTTGGCGTAGAAGCCGGTGTTCTCGGACAGGCTGGAGCCGTTCTGCTCGTACTGCGAGGTGGCGCTGGTGAGGGTGGCGAAGCCGAGGTCGACTTCCAGCTCCAGCGCGGTCATGTCGACCTTGCGGCTGGAAGGCTCCAGCTGGATCGAGCCGTTTTCATACTTGCCATAGGCCAGGCCGTTGCCGTTGTTGCCGCGGGTAGGCTGGCGGCGGCCGCCGATCTCGTCCTGCTGCGTCTGGTAGGTCAGCGTGGCGGAGAAAGCATTGCTGGGCTTGAACAGCAGCGAGAAACGCGCGTAGTCGATGTCGACGGTGTCGGCATCCTTCTTCACCTCGTAGGCGGCGGCCGGGTTGGTGAGGCCACTCGGCGCCACCGGGTTGCCCTTGGCATCGAGCTTGTAGACGTTGACGTAGTCGATCACGCCGTCGTTCTTCACCTTGCCGGCCACCAGGCGCGCGGCCATCATGCGGTTCAGCGGCACGTTCAGCATGATGTCGCCGGACAGGTTGTTGCCGTCCGAGCCGTCGGTCTGGCTGAACACGCCTTCGACGCGGCCGCTGAAGGCCTTCAGGTCAGGCGCATGCGTGATGTAGCGCAGCGTGCCGCCCAGCGAACCCGAGCCATACAGCGTGCCCTGCGGGCCGCGCAGCACTTCCACTCGCTCCAGGTCCTTGATCAGGAAGTTGGCGTAGATGGGGGTCTGGTTGACGTAGGTGGAGACGGCGGGCACGGCCGAGGTCTGGTAGTCGCCCAGCGCCGAGCCGTTGAGGTTCAGGCCGCGCACTGTGACGCCGCTCATCACGCCGGAGTTGCGGTAGCCGCGATCCACCACCGAGGCGCCGGCCACTTCGCGCAGCAGTTCCACCTGGTCGGTGATGCGGCGCTCCTGCAGATCGTCGCCGCTGATGGCGGAGATGTTGTAGGGAATCTTCAGCGGGTTCTCGCGCCGGCCCTGGGCCGTGACGACCACGGTGTCGAGCTGCTGATTCTTGGCGTCCTTGGCGGCGCTGTCAGCGGCCGGGGCGGTCTGTGCCAGGCCGGGGGCGGCGTGGCCGAGGCCGAGCAGCGCGATGGCGACGGCGCTGGCCAGCTGTGTTCTCTTGATGTGCGAAGCCGATGTCATGGGGACACTCCTGTGCGGTTTTCTTGGGGTTTGTCGGTCGAATCAGGCAAAACGAGGCCTGCGCCGCCTGCAGATGCAGGCGCCGTGGCGGGGACTTGCGGTCAGGGATGGGAGGTGATCTTCCGCGTTAGCGGCTCAGGCCATAGAACATCACGGCGTCGTAGGCGGGGTTCAGCGCCACGCCCTTGACGGACTTGCGATGGATCACCCGGCCCTGCAGATCGGCGACGAAGATCGCTGCCGCGTCATCGATCAGCAGCTGCTGGGCCTGTGAATACTTGGCGGTGGCCTGCGCCCGGTCGCGCGCTTCTTCGGCCACACCTGCGTTGATCAGCGCGTCGTACTTGGGGTTGGCGTAGTGCGAGAGGTTGAACACCGCTGGCGACTCGCTGCGGAACAGGCCGATCAGCCAGTCCGACGGGGTGCCGTAGGTGGGCCACCATGTCATCGAGATCATGTTGGGCGCCGAGTCCAGCCGCTTGGCGTCGTCCCAGATCTTGCCCCAGGGGCCAGGGCGCAGTTCCAGCTGCACGCCGATCTTCTCCAGATTGGCCTTGAACAGCAGCAGCGAGTTCTTGTATTCCTCGCTGGTGCCGACATAGCTGGCGGCGATCTTCCACTGCGACTGCGGCAGGCCCGAGGCCTCCAACAGCTTGCGCGCCTGCTGCAGATCCAGGCGCGGCATCTTCAGCCGCGCATCGTGGCCCCACATGGTCGACGGGATCAGGCCGGTGGCCGCGCTGGCGCCGCCCTCGTAGATCTTGTCGGCAACGCCCTTGTAGTCCCAGGCATGGGCAAGCGCCTGGCGGAACTTGAGGTTGTTGGTGGGCGCCTTCTGCGTGTTGATCAGGAACTGCGTGTTGCGCCACGAGGGGCCGCGCAGCACCGCGATCTTGGGATCGCGCGCCAGCGCCTTCACCAGATCGGCGGCCGGCAGCGTGACGATGTCGGCCTCGCCCGAGCGGATCAGCTGCGCCTGGGTGGAGGCTTCCTGCACCAGCTTCAGCTTGACCTGGCTGAACTGGCCCGGCTTCCAGCCGCCCCAGTAGCCGTCGAAGCGTTCCAGCGCCACTTCCTGGCCGCGCGTCCACTTGCGCACCTGGTAAGGCCCGGTGCCGGCGGCATTGCCCTGGTTGAACCAGTCGGTGCCGGCGGCCATCGCCTTGGGCGAGACCATATAGGCCGCATATTGCGACGAGGCAATCAGGTCCACCGCTGTGGGCACCTTTGTGCGGATGACCAGCGTATGGGCGTCGGGCGTGCTGATGGACTGGACGTTGTCCCAGATGAATGCCGAGCCCTTGGCCAGCTTCTTGGTGCGCTCGATCGAGGCTTTGGCGGCGGCGGCGTCGAAGGGCTCACCGTCGTGGAACTTGACGCCCTGGCGCAGCGTGAAGCGCCACTCCAGCCCATCCTTGCTGACGCTCCAGGCGGTGGCCAGCGCCGGGCGCAGCGCCGAGCCCCCGCCGGCTTTCGAGTCATACCAGACCAGCGGCTCGTAGACATTGCTCAGCAGGATGACCTCGGTCGACGCCGCGATGGCGGGGTCCCAGTCCTTGATGTCCGCGTACATGGCGTACACCAGCGGCCGGTCGGCCTGTGCCATCGCGATGCCACCGAGGCTCAGACTGGCGACCAGCGCCACGGCCCATTTTCTTAGGTGTTTCATTCGCTCCTCTTTTTCCCAACTTTGTGTTCGGTGCTCGCCATCGGGGCGGATGCGGCCCGGTGGCGATTGTGGTGACCCGGCTTGAATCACGATGTGCGGATTTTTCCGTTGTGACAGGGGCTTGACTATTCCCTGCGCGGGGTGCCCCCTGCGGGGGGTGTGCTGCGGCCGGCCGAACTGCCCTCTCCGGGGGCTTGCCCGCAGCATCAGGGTTTCTCAGTAACCCACTGGTGGGGCCGCTGCGTGGGCGTAGCGCGGCAGGGGCCTCACTCGCGAGAATTGCGCCCAGCGACGAGGCTGCCTGTCACCGGCAGCCGCGCACACAAACGAGGAAGCACATAGGGATGTTGGTTTATCTGGCGAAGAGAGGGGCCGCGCTGCTGGCCATCGTGCTGGGGGTGATGGCGCTGGTATTCATCGCCAGTCGCGTGCTGCCCAGCTCGCCGGTGGAGATGGCGCTGGGCGCCAAGCCCACCGCGCAGCAGATTGCGCAGGCCCGCGCCGAGCTGGGCCTGGACCGGCCGCTGCCCGAGCAGTTCGCACGCTTTGCGCTGCGCGCCGTGCAGGGTGATCTGGGTCAGAGCCTGCGCACCGGCCAGCCGGTGGCCAGCGAGATCCTCGGCCGCTTTGCCGCCACCGCCGAACTGGTAACGCTGGCCCTGCTGGTGGCGGTGGCGCTGGGCGTGCCGCTGGGCGTGTGGAGCGCCGCGCGCCGCGGCCGGCTGTTCGACCGCCTGAGCCGCGCGTCCTCGGTGTCGATGCTGGCGGTGCCGGTGTTCTTTCTGGGAATCCTGCTGCAGCTGGTGTTCTACGGGCAGCTGCAGTGGCTGCCGCTGCAGGGCCGCATCGATTCGGACCTGCTGCTGGACACACCGTTCGACAGCGTGACCGGCTTCTTCCTGATCGACACGCTGATCGCCGGCGATATGGCGGCCTTTCGCAGCGCGCTGCAACACCTGGCGCTGCCGGTGACGGCGCTGGCCGCGGCCTCGCTGGCGGTGGTGATGCGCACCACCCGCAACGTGATGGCCGAGGTGCTGCAGACCGACTATGTGCGCACCGCGCGCGCCTACGGCATGGGGCCGCAGCGTCTGCTGTTCGGCTTCGCGCTGCGCGCCGCGATGCTGCCGCTGCTGACCGTAATCGGCCTGACCTACGGTTTCATGCTGGGCGGCAGCGTGATCGTCGAATACGTGTTCGACTGGCCCGGCATCGGCGGCTACATCGTCGAGTCTGTGGTGACCAACGACTTTCCCGCGGTGATCGGCGTGACCCTGCTGGTGTCCACCGTCTACCTGCTGATCAACCTGGTCATCGACCTGCTGTATTTCGCAATGGACCCGCGTCTGTCGCCCTGAGTTGCTGATGAGTGCCTTGATGACCCCTTCTGAACACACTGCGGCGCCCGCGCCGGCTGCGGCCGAGGCCGAGGCCGAAGCCGGGCCGCGCGCCTGGCAGGCCTGCGGCACCTGGCTGCGCCGGCATGCGCCGATCGCGGCGGCGGCCGGCCTGCTGCTGGCCATGCTGCTGGCCAGCCTGCTGGCGCCCTGGCTGCCGGTGGCTGATCCGACAGCCATCGACCTGTCCGTCAAGCTGCTGCCGCCGAGCGCGGCGCACTGGTTCGGCACCGACGCGCTGGGCCGCGACATCTTTGCCCAGGTGCTGCACGGCGCGCGCATCTCGCTGCTGATCGGCCTGGGCGTGGTGCTGGTGGCGCTGGCCATCGGCGTGCCGCTGGGCCTGGTGGCCGGTTATGCGGGCGGCCGCGTGGACAGCGTGCTGATGCGCATCTCCGACCTGTTTCTGGCCTTCCCGCCGCTGCTGCTGCCCATCATGCTGGTGGCGATGATGGGGCCGGGGCTGGAGAACGCGATGCTGGCGGTGGCGGTGTCCTGGTTCCCCTGGTATGCGCGCATCGCGCGGGCCGCGGCGATGAGCGTGAAGGCCGAGAACTACATCGTTTCGGCACGCGCCTTCGGGGCTTCGCATGCCCGCATCATCTGGCGCCATGTGCTGCCCAATTGCAGCACGCCCATCATCGTGCAGGCCAGCCTGGACTTCGGCTACGCCATCCTCACCACCGCCTCGCTAGGCTTCATCGGCCTGGGCGCCACGCCGCCAACGCCGGAGTGGGGTCTGATGATCTCGAACGCGCGCTCGGTGTTTCTCGAATACTGGTGGACGGCGGCCTTCCCCGGCGCGGCGATCTTCCTGGCGGTGATGGCCGCCAATCTGCTCGGCGACGGCCTGCGTGATCTGCTGGATCCCAAGCATGAAGGGAGGCTGGCATGAGCCGACAAGGTCTGGTGATCGAAGCCCTGAGCCTGCGCATCGGCGCCGGCACGCCGCTGCGCGAATGCTCGCTGGCCGTGCGGCCGGGCGAGGTGGTCGGCCTGGTGGGCGAATCGGGCAGCGGCAAGTCGCTCACCGCGCTGGCCTGCCTGGGCCTGATGCCGCCGCAGACTCGTGCGTCGGGATCCATCCACATCGGCGACACCGCGGTGCTGGGCGCCGACGAGGCCGCGCTGCGCCGCCTGCGCGGCAAGCGCCTGGCGATGATCTTCCAGAACCCGCTCAGCGCGCTGAACCCCTTCTTCACGATCGGGCGCCAGCTGCTGGATGTGGTGGGCACGCATTTCCCTCAGGAGGCGCGGGCGGCACGGCAGCAGCGCGTGCGCCAGGCGCTGGAGCGGGTGCAGCTGGGCGCGGCCTTTGCCGAGCGCTATCCGCATCAGATGTCCGGCGGCCAGCTGCAGCGCGCCATGATCGCGATGGCCATCGCCTGCGAGCCCGAGGTGCTGATTGCTGACGAGCCGACCACCGCGCTAGACGTGACCGTGCAGGCCCGCATCATGCGGCTGCTCAAGGAGCTGACCGGCCAGGGCATGGGCCTGCTGCTGATCTCGCACGACCTGGCCCTGGTTTCGCAGGTGGCTGACCGCGTCTACGTGATGTATGCGGGCCGCACCGTCGAGTCTGGCCCCACGCGCGAGCTGATGGCCTCGGCCTCGCATCCCTACACCGCCAGCCTGCTAAAGGCGCAGCCCCGGCTGGGCGATATGCAGCGCCGCCTGCCGGTGATCGAGGGTCAGGTCTTGCCCGCGACCGCGCAGCCGCAAGGCTGCGTGTTCCGCGAGCGCTGCCGCCGCGCGGTGGACGCCTGCGCACGCAGCCTGCCGCCGACCGTGCGGCTGCGTGCCGGCAGCCATGTCGAATGCCACCACCCCATCCTGCCGGTGCTGCAAGCCGCGGAGGCCAGCCATGTCTACTGATCAAGCCGTCATCGAGGTGCGCGGCCTGCGCAAGAGCTATCCGGGCCGCAGCGGCGGCCGCGTGCAGGCGCTGGCGGGGCTGGACTTCGTGCTGCCGCCCGGCCGCTCTCTGGCCATCGTCGGCGAGTCCGGCAGCGGCAAGACCACCGCAGCGCTGTGCATCGCCAAGCTGGCGCTGGCCGATGCCGGCCAGGTGCTGCTGTCGGGCGCCGACATCCTGGCCGCCGGCTCGCGCGAAACAGTGGCGCTGCGCCGCCAGTTCGGCGTCGTTCTGCAGAACCCGCTGACCGCGCTGGACCCGCGCGTGCGCATCTGGCGCAGCGTGGCCGAGCCGCTGCAGGTGCATGAGTCCGACTTGTCGGCCGCGCAGCTGCGCGAGCGGGCGCTGGCGATGCTGGCGCGCGTGGGCCTGTCGGAAGCGATGGCCGAGCGCCTGCCGCATCAGCTTTCGGGCGGGCAGCTGCAGCGCGCGGTGATCGCGCGCGCGCTGATCCTGAGGCCGCGCCTGGTGATCCTGGACGAGCCTACTTCGGCGCTTGATGTCTCGGTGCAGGCCCAGGTACTGAACCTGCTGTGCGACCTGCGCGACGAGTTCCGCCTGAGCTATCTGTTCATCACCCACAACCTGGCGCTGGTGGAGATCCTGGCGCATGAGGTGCTGGTGATGTACGGCGGCGCGGTGGTCGAGCGCGGACCGGTGCACCAGGTCTTCGGCGCGCCGCGCCATCCCTATACCGCCGAGCTGCTGGCCGCGGTGCCGGGTCAGCCGACGCTGCCCGCCACCGATGCCGCACCGCTGGCGCTGCCCGATGCCGGCCCGGCCCGCCAGGGTTGCGCCTACCGTCCGCGCTGCGCGCAGGCGCGCCCGCTGTGCGCCGAGGCTGTGCCCGAGGCGGCCAGCGGCGAACGCCTGGCGGCCTGTCATTTCCCTCTCGAACGCCCTCACGGAGCTTCCCCGCAATGAGCAAGATTTCCATCGCCGGCTTGCAGCTGGCCCTGCCCTATGGCGACAACCGGGACACCATCGAGCGCGAGATCGCGTCGACCATGGCACGCTTTCCCTGGGTGAATATGGTGATGCTGGCCGAACTGGCCGCCTTCGGTCCGGAAACACGTTTCGCCGAGGCCATGCCTGGCGAGTCCGAGCGGCGCTTCCAGGCGCTGGCGCGTCAGCACGGTATCTGGCTGATCCCGGGCTCAAGCTATGAGCTCTCCGACGGCAAGATCTTCAACACCACGCCGGTCATCAACCCGGACGGCGAAGTGATCGCGCGCTACCGCAAGATGTATCCCTTCCGCCCCTACGAGGCGGGTGTCGAAGGCGGGCGCGAGCCGGTGGTGTTCGACATCCCTGGCGTGGGCCGCTTCGGCGTGTCGATCTGCTACGACGGCTGGTTCCCGGAGACCACGCGTGCGATGGTCTGCGACGGAGCCGAAGTGATCCTGCATCCCACGATGACCGGCACCATCGACCGCGAGGAAGAGCTGGTGATCGCGCGCGCCAACGCCATCATGAACCAGTGCTATTTCTTCGACGTCAACAACGCCGGCCGGCTGGGCAACGGCAAGTCCATCGTGGCCGGCCCCAATGGCGAAGTGCTGCACCAGGCCGGCCAGGAGCAGGAGATTTTCCCGCTGACGCTGGACCTGAACGTGGTGCGCGATGCGCGTGAGAACGGCATCAAGGGCCTGGGCCAGGTGCTCAAGTCCTTCCGCGATGCGCGCATGGACTTTCCTTGCTACGCCGCTGACGCGCCAGCCTCGCCTTATCTGGATGCCCTCGGTCCGCTGGAGCTGCGCAGCCGCGCCAAGTAAGAGCCCTGCGCGCTTGCGCGCGCCACGCGGAGAACCATGATGGAACACCTGAGAACGGTCGGCATGGCCGCCGTGGCAGCGCTGACCCTGGGCCTGACGGGCTGTGGCGGCGCGAGCGGAGTGGCCGCGACCCCTGTACCGGCGCCAGCACCAGCACCAGCACCAGCACCCGTGCCAGTGCCAGTGCCAGTGCCAGTGCCCAGCCCGGGTCCCTTCGACACTCTGAGCGGCAACGGTCAAGTCGCACGCACCCTGCTCACGCCGGGCGCCTTGGCTCCGGAGGCAGCCCGGGCGGCGGGGCCGATCGATTTCTCCGCCTATGCGCTGCCGGTGTCGGCTGCCCATCCGACCCAGGTCCTGCGTGGCCTGATCAGCCTGCGAGGCACCGAGACGGATGGCGGCTTCGCGGTGGTGCTCGACAGCCATGGCTACGCCACGGCGGCGGGCAGCCGCCGCAAGCAACTGCCGCCATTTGCCTTCCAGTTCGTGCAGACCGGCAGTCATCTGGTGCCGCTGCAGCGCGGCCTGAACGCCAGCAGCCATCCGGACTGGGAATACCTGTTGATGCCTGGCCGGGTGTGGAACGAGGCGGGCGATGCGGGCTTCAGCCGCGTGGCCCTGCCGTTCGCGCTGCTGGAGAAGAACCAGAACTGCGTACACAACGGCGTGCTGAGCTTTCTCTTCAAGTCGGACGGTTCGATCTCCAAGGTGGCCTATCAGATCGCGTCCGAGACCTGTGCCTATTTCAAGGCCGACTTCTGGGGCGTGCTTGAGGCGAGCTATCAGCCGCAGGAACTGGCTGACGCAGCCGCCGTGGCGGCGGCCTACCAGGCCGAGCTTGCGGCGCGCCTGCCCGTCAAGCCGCTGAGCGCGCTGGCTGGCGACCACCCTGGCGCATCCATCAACGTGGCCAAGCTGCTGGCACCCTACACGACCGACGCACAGCATGTGACGACGGTCGGGTTCATCAGTAAGGGCATCCATTACCGCGGCGGCTGCACCACGCGCCGTGGCGAGTACCCGTTCTGTGATCAGCTCGTGCTGCCGAGCTACTCGACGGCCAAGTCGGCCTTTGCCGGGCTGGCGCTGATGCGGCTGGAATCCCGCTACCCCGGCACTGCCAAGCTCAAGCTCAGCGATCTCGTGCCGGAGTGCGCGCCAGCTCGTTGGGGCGATGTCAGCATCGAGCATGCGCTGGACATGGCCACTGGCAACTACAGCTCCGCCGCCTACGAGGCGGATGAGAACTCGGCCGACATGGCGCCGTTCTTCGGCGGCCTGACACATCAACAGAAGATCGGGTTTGCCTGCAATCAGTA
Source organism: Methylibium sp. (assembly GCA_013824165.1). GTDB lineage: Bacteria > Pseudomonadota > Gammaproteobacteria > Burkholderiales > Burkholderiaceae_C > JACDQM01. The sequence continues at coordinate 25,055 of PNNH01000084.1, forward strand.
TTCGCGTCAGGCCAGCCCGGGCAGTCAATGGGTCTATCACACCAGCGACACCTATCTGGCCGGCACGGCGATGAATGCCGCGCTGCGGCGGCGCGAGGGGCCCGGCCGGGACATCTACACCGACACCCTGGTGGGCGATGTCTGGAGTGCCCTGCGCCTTAGCCCAGCCGCCCGCCAGACGCGCCGCAGCGCTGACGCGGTGGCTCAGCCCTTCGCGGGCTACGGGCTCTACTTCACGCCCGACGATGTGGCGAAGATAGGCAGCTTCATCGGTGTGGCCAAGGGGCAGCATGCGGGTGCGCCACTGCTGGACAGCGGCATGCTCAATGCCGCGCTTCAGCTCAACCCGGCTGACCCAGGCCTGAGCCCTGGCAAGGACCTGCGCTACAACAACGGGTTCTGGGCTCTCAACGTCAAGAGCTACATAGGTTGCAGCGCCGACCGCTATGTGCCCTTCATGTCAGGCTTCGGCGGCATCACCGTGGCGCTGCTGCCCAACGATACGGTCTACTACATCTTTAGCGACAATCACACCTACTACTGGGTGGATGCGGTGGTGGAGTCCAACAAGATCCGCCCGGTCTGCCAGTGAGCGGGCGCGGTGCCGGCTTGCGGTAGCAGCGGCATGAGCATGAGCAAACAGAGATTAATGAGGGGCGAGAACGCGGTGGCCGGAGCAGCGGGCACGATCTGGCTGACCGGCCTGTCGGGTGCCGGCAAGAGCACGCTGGCCGAAGGGCTGGCCGAGCGTTTCGCCGACGACGGGGTGCCGCACTTCATCCTCGACGGGGATACGGTGCGCACCGGCCTGTGCCGCGACCTGGGCTTCAGCGCCGCCGACCGCAAGGAAAACATCCGCCGCGTGGCCGAGGTGGCCGCGCTGATGAACCGAGCCGGGCTGACGGTGATCTGCGCCCTGATCTCGCCGCTGCTCGAAGACCGCCGCATGGCGCGCGAGATCATCGGCGCGGGCCGTTTCGTCGAGGTGCATGTGGCCGCCTCGTTGGAAGTCTGCGAGCAACGCGACCCCAAGGGCCTGTACCGCCGCGCCCGCGCCGGCGCGATCGCGGACTTCACCGGCATCAGCGCGCCCTACGAGGCGCCGACCGCCGCCGAGCTGGTGGTGGACACCGCCTTGATGGGCATTGATGAGGCGGTGACGCGGGTGCATCAGGCTTGGGTGGCGCAGCAGAGCTTGGTGGGCTGAGCTGCCGGTGGCGCGATGCTGGGTCGCGCACTGCGGGACCTGCGAGCCTGGGTGTGGCATGCTTACGTCCCAGATACCCGAGAGGTGCGAGCGATGTCCTCCCAGCCCGTCGAAGACCTCGCCGCGCAGGCCCTGCGCCTGCCGCCTGAAGACCGCGCCAAGCTGGTGGAGCGTCTGATTGCCAGCTTCGAGCCCAAGTCGCCAGCGCAGGCCGCATGGCTGGCTCTTGCGCAGAGTCGCCGCGCCGACGTCAAGGCCGGCAAGACCAGCATGGTTCCAGCTGACGAAGCGCTTGCTCGGGTTCGAGCGCGGCTCGGGTGAGCTGCTGGATTCATCCAGACGCCGAAGCCGAGCTGGGCGATGCGGCGCTGTGTTACGCAGAGCATGCAAGCCGGCCGGTTGCCGAAGCATTTCTCGCCGAGTTCGAACGGGTACGCGATCCTCTCGTGGATAACCCACTGCGCGGCCCCACGGCGACTTCGGGTTCCGCGTCTACCACTTCGACCGATTCCCCTGCACCGTCGTCTACGAAGTCGATGAACTTGCCGGTCCACAGATCTATGCCATCGCGCATCAGCATCGGGAGCCCGGCTACTGGACTTCGCGCACGTAGGCTCAAGTGGAGCGAGCAGCCCATCGCTGCTGACCCGGTGGTGGCATGCGGGCGGTGGTATGTCGCCCGTGCTGAAGGAGCGCTGTGGCGCGCTCGCTTTGCGTAAGTCAAGGAGGAGCCGCCCAGCGGGCGGCGGGGGACTGCGCCCGGGCTCAATCAATCCTTTGGACTGATTGAGCCTGGCAAAGGACTGGGCCAGCGGCCCAGGCATGGAGCAAAGCGAGTGCGTCGCAGCGCGCCTCGCTCCGTTCGGCGAATGGAGCCCGATGCAGGGCCTCAGATCGCGGCCACCAGCCCCGCAATCGCCTCGCCCATCTCCACGGTCGAGGCGCTGCCGCCTAGGTCGCGCGTGCGCGGGCCGCTTCGCAGCACCTGCTCGATGGCGCGCAGGATGGCGGCGTGCGCGTCGCGGTGGCCCAGGAAGTCCAGCATCAGCGCTGCCGACCAGATCATCGCCACCGGGTTGGCGATGCCCTGGCCGTAGATGTCGGGTGCCGAGCCGTGCACCGGTTCGAACAGGCTGGGGAACTTGCGCTCGGGGTTCAGATTGGCCGAGGGCGCCAGGCCGATGGTGCCGGTGGTCGCCGGGCCGAGGTCGGAGAGGATGTCGCCGAATAGATTGCTGGCCACCACCACGTCGAAGCGCTGCGGCTGCAGCACGAAGCGGGCGCTGAGGATGTCGATGTGTTGCTTGTCCACGGTGACACCCGGATAGTCGGCATGCAGCGCATCGGCGCGGCCGTCCCACCAGGGCATGCTGATGGCAATGCCGTTGCTCTTGGTGGCCACCGTCAGGTGCTGGCGCGCGCGGCCTTTCGCCAGCTCGAAGGCGTACTTCAGAACGCGGTCGGTGCCGAAGCGGCTGAACACCGATTCCTGGATCACGATCTCGCGCTCGGTGCCGGCGTACATCACGCCGCCGAGGTTGGTGTATTCGCCTTCGGTGTTCTCGCGCACCACCAGATAGTCGATCTCGCCGGGCTTGCGGTTCGCCAAGGGGCAGGGCACGCCCTCGAACAGGCGCACCGGGCGCAGATTGATGTACTGATCGAACTCGCGGCGGAACTTCAAGAGCGAGCCCCACAGCGAGACATGGTCGGGCACCGTGGCCGGCCAGCCGACCGCGCCGAACAGCAGCGCGTCCTTGCCTTGCAGCTGCGCCTTCCAGTCGGCGGGCATCATCTCGCCATGCTGCAGGTAGTAGTCGCAGCTGGCCCATTCGACCGGCGTGAACTCCAGTGCGATGTCAAAACGTCGCGCCGCGGCGTCCAGCACGCGCAGGCCTTCGGGCATCACTTCCTTGCCAATGCCATCGCCGGGGATGACGGCGATCTTGTGAGCTTTCATGGGTTGAACTCCTGCTGGTTTTTGCGTTGCTGCGCGCGCATGCTCCGATCAGGACAGGCCCGTCGTGGCATCGCAGCGCTCTCCTGCCGATTCTCGCGGTGGGTCGACAGGCTGCGTGCGAGTTGTGAACATAAGTGACCAACGATATAGGGCAGTAGAATCCCTGACACCACGTCGGTTGCTTCGAACGCGGCAGCTCTCGGGCGCCGCTCCCCGCCATGTCCGTGATACCGCTGTACAGCAAGGACTCGCGCCACCCGCAGTCCGCGGTCTGCGCCGCCTGCGAGGTGCGCCGTTCAGCCTTGTTCGGCGCGCTCGATGAGCAGGGGCTGGAGCGCATCCATGCGCATATTGCCGGTCCGCAGCTGGCCGCGGATGAGCGCATCTATGACCGTGGTGACAAGGGCGTGGCGGTCTACACGGTGCGATCGGGCGTGGTGCGATTCGAACGTGTCACCGAGCGCGGCGACCGCCGCATCGTGCGCCTGGCCGGCCGCGGCGACCTGATCGGTCAGGAGGCCCTGCTGGGCCGGCCCTACGCGGACGAAGCGATTGCCTGCACGGCGCTGGAGCTGTGCCGCATTCCCTGCAGCCTGGTGGACAGCCTGGGCGAGCAGCAGACGCCCTTGATGCGCGAGCTGATGCAGCGCTGGCAGAGCGCGCTCGATGATGCCGAGACCTGGGTCGCCGATCTGGCCACCGGGCCGGCGCGGCGCCGCGTGCTGCGCCTGCTGATGCGCCTGTCCACGCATGCGGATACCGATGGCGTGATCTGGCTGCCGCGGCGCGAGGAGATCGGTGCGATGCTGGACATGACCATCGAAACGGCCAGCCGGCTGATCAGCCAGCTCAGGCGCGACGGCGTGCTTGAGATCCTTCCCGGTCGCTCGGCCCGCATAGACCGTCAGGCGCTGGAGCAGGCGGCGCGCCTGCAGGACGAAGTCTGAGCGGCGACGGTTCTTGAGCCGTGCACCCGCCGGCCAGGCCGTTTTCTTCAGCCGGTGCCGCTGATCCAGCCCAGCGCCCGCGCCAGCATCAGCGCAGCCACGAGCGCCAACAGGGCGGCAAAGCCCCGCCTCAGCGTGGACGCCGGAAGACGCTTGGCCAGGCGCCGCCCCAGCACCAAGGCCAGCATGGCAGCGGCACCGAAGCGCAGCGCCAGGGCCCAGTCCATGCTGCCATGCCCGCTGGCGGCCAGCACGCCACTGAGCGAGGCCAGCGCGATCACGGCCAGCGAGGTGGCAGTGATGCTGCGCAGGTCCAGATCCGAATAACGCGACAGCGCCGGCACGATGACGAAACCGCCACCCACCCCCAGCAGGCCGGTCAGCAGGCCGGACAGCAGGCCGGTCAGCGTCAGCATTGCGGCGCAGGGCGGCGTCCAGCGCAGCCGGCCTTGCGCCGGGTCGAGCTTGCAGGGCGGCGCGGGACGCGTATCCATGGCGGTAGCATCCTGGCGCTGTGCCATGCGCCAGGCGCTGAACAGCAGCACGCCGGCAAAGCCGAGCATCAAGGGTTTTGGCGGCAGCTGGTGCGCCAGCCAGACGCCCAGCGGCGCCATCGCCATGGCCACCAGGCCGATAAGCGCGGCGGCACGGTAGCGAACCACGCCTTCGCGCAGCCCCAGCAGCGCGCCCAGGGCGGCTGCCGCGCCCACCGCGATCAGCGCCACCGGCGCGGCCTCCTGCACGCTGAGATGCAGGCCGAAGATCAGCAGCGGCACGGCCAGCACGCCACCGCCGGCACCGGTCAGCGCCATGATCAGGCCGACGCCGCCGCCGAGCAGCAGGGGGAGCAGGGTGTCCAGCAGCATGGTTGGCGGCGTCGTTCAGGGGCGCAACAGGCGCAGCCGGCTTTGCAGCGCGGCGGCGTTCAGCACACCCAGATGCGCATCGACCAGGCGGCCCTGTGCGTCGTAGAAGAAGGTGCTGGGCAGGCCGGTCGAACCGAGTGCCGGCCCCAGCTGCGAGCCGGCGTCCAGCAGCACCTCAGGCAGCTGCAGCTGCTGACTTTTCATGTACGCGCTCACCGTCGCTGCCGACTCCCCCTGGTTGACGAACAGAAAGCCGACGCCGCTGTCGCGCTGGGCCGCCGCCGCCAGCACCGGCATCTCGGCACGGCAGGGGCCGCACCAGCTGGCCCACAGATTGATCACCAGCGGCCGGCCGCGCGCCGCCTCGGTCAAGGTTAGGCTGCGGCCATCGGCCAGGGCCTGCAAGGGCAGATCGGGTAGCGGGCGCTGCTGCTGCAGGCCTAGCGCCACCGAGCCCACCTGCCAGACCAGCAGGCCGGCCGCGGCACTGCCGGCCAGCGTGCGTCGCAGGTCCGGGCTGCGCCAGCCGCGCCACAGCAGCCAGGCCAGCCCTGCGGCCACGCCCGCACCGGCTTGCCAGCCGCCATCGCGCACATCCAGAGCCGACCAGGGCGTGGCCAGATAGGCCGGCGCGTTCAAGCCCAGATGGGCCAGCCTAGCCACCAGCAGCCCGACGAAGCCGGCGTTCAGCAGGGCTTGGCTGGCCGATTCGGCCGCGGCTTTGCGGACCTCGGCGTCGGCCGGTAGGCGGCGCGCCAGACGGCCGGCCAGCCAGCTGGCGCCCCACAGGCTCAGCAACAGCAGCAGCGGTGTGCTTGGCAGGGCCACCGGCCCGATCTGTATGGCCAGCATGCCGGTCGCAGCCTCAGTGGTTCAGCCGGGCATGCACCCGCTGCGTGGCTTTCCAGACACCCCACAGCACCAGCGGGATCAAGGCGCCGGTGGTGATCTCGGGATTCAGCGGTAGGCCGGCCGACTTCAGCGCCTTGACGCCATACAGCAGCAGGCTGACGACGTAGTAGGAGATGGCGGCGATCGACAGACCTTCCACGGTGGACTGCAGCTGCAGCTGCAGGTCCTGGCCGCGCGTCAGCTTGGCCAGCAGCTGCTGGTTCTGGGTTTCGGTGGCGATGTCGACGCGCGTGCGCAGCAGCGCACTGGCGCGCTCGATGCGCTGCGACAGCGAGGCCAGCCGCGCCGAGGTGGCCACCACGGTGGCGATGGCCGGGGACAGGCGGCGCTGCATGAACTCGCCGATGGTCTGCGTGCCCGGGATGGGCTTCTCGCGCAACTCGGCGATGCGCTGGCGCACCAGCGCGTCATAGGCCTGGGTGGCCGAGAAACGGTAGAGGTGCTGGGCGGTGGCGCGCTCGACGCCGGCCGCCACATGGATCAGGCTGTCCAGCAGCTCGGCTTCAGAATCCTGGCGGGCCTCCAGCTTGGCGGTGACCTCAGCCAGCGCCGCTTCCGATTCGGCCAGCATCGGCGCCAGCGCCTTGGCCACCGGCAGGCCGCGCAGCGCCATCAGGCGGTAGATCTCCAGCTCCAGCAGGCGCTGCGAGACGCGGCCGGCGCGGGTTTCGCTGGTGCCCGGCGGTGCGATCACCAGCATGCGCTCGAAGCCGCTGGGCATCAGGCGGAAGTTGGTGACCGCCATCGAGTGGCCGTTGCCCAGCATCGAGGCCACCACGGTGCGGCCGCCGAACCACTGCTGCGCCAGCGCCAGTGCGGCATGTGGGTCGCTGATGTCATGCTCCAGCATCACCAGCTTGACGGCTGCCACGGTGCGGCCGGGGATCTCGCGCAGCCAGCTGGCATCCAGCGCCAGGCTGGACAGCAGCTCCGGGTCGCTGGCGCCCAATGCGGCCTGCTGCGGCAAGGGTTGAACCAGCGAGTAGCGGGTGAACTCGCTGTGGCGTTCCCACTTAAGCGTCAGCCCGTCCAGGCGCAGGCGCAGAAAGTTGTCGGCCAGTTCGGCGGGCTGCAGCCCGTCCTGCCCGGGCAGGCGGCGCAGATGGGCGCACTCGTCCTCGCGGCTCACGCCTTCGTTGAGCACGGCCACCAGCACCACCAGCGCTGGCAGGCGGATTCGGGCCGAGGGGCGGGCGTGGACCTCGTTGTGCAGCAGGCCGCGCAACGCATCGTCGGGCGGCAGGCTGGAGGGACTCGGGGCGATGGGGTCAGCAGACATGGGGGCGCGGAAGCTGGCCAGGACGGCCCCGAGTATCGGTGCTAGGCGGCGCGTCAGCGCAGCGTGCCGCGCGAGCGCATCAGCCCGAAGCCCACCAGCGCGGCCAGCAGGGCCAGAGACAGCCCGGCGATGGGCTGGTTCAAGGTGGCCTGGCCCAGTTCCGGCGAGACGGCCAGAGCCGCCGCGACGGCCCAGCCGCCGGCCAGCAGCGCCAGGCTCAGCCCGCCGGTTTGGCTCGCTGCAATGCGGCGCACGGCGCTCAGCATCATCACGGCCCACAGCAGGGCGGCCACCGTCAACAGCGGCCAGGTGCCCAGTGCCAGATCCCATCCAGCATCGAGCAGGTTCACGATCACATTCATCCCAGACTCCGACAACAGTCCGCGGCAAGGCCGGCGGGGCAGCAAGCAGTTCGAAGGGCAGGACTATGCGTGCAAAGCCGCTGGCGGGCGTTGATCTGCATCATCCGGCCCAGGGCAGCCGGTCGCGCAGAATCGCCGGATCGTGAATCTTTGCCGCCAAATTCGATGAATCCGCCCGATACCGACGAGCTGCAGCGCTGGCTGGCCGCCGAGATCGCGCGCCTCGAAGCGCGTCTGCAGGGGCAGGGGCCGGTCTGCCAGCTCGACCGGCAAAACGCCAGTCCGCCCAGTCTCAAAGCCGATGAAGGACGCTATGCGGTCTTGCGCCGGGCGGCACGCTTGAACGAGCGCGCCGATGCCGTGCCGGCCTTGCAGGCCGAAGCCGCCAAGGCGCAGGCTTTCCTTGCCAGCGACACCGGCCTGGGGCGCGATCCGGTCTGGCGGGCCTATCACGCGGCCGTGCTGGCCGCGGTGGAGGAACTGCTGCGGCGCTGGCCGGCGGCGCCACCGGCCTGAGCGAGCGCCCGCGGCTCAGGTGCGGAAGACGGCGGAACTCTCGCTCAGCCGCGCCGCCTGTTCGCGCATGCTCTCGGCCGCGGCAGCGGATTGCTCGACCAGCGCGGCGTTCTGCTGCGTGACCTGATCCAGCTGCAGGATGGCTTGGTTGACTCGGGCGATCTCCTGGCTCTGCTGGGCCGAGGAGTCGGCGATCTCGCCGATCAGCCCCGCCACGCGCTGCACCGAGCCTTCGATCTCCTTCATGGCCTCGCCGGCGGCCTGCACCAGATCCGCGCCTTCGGCCACCTGCTCGACCGAGGCGCTGATCAGGCCCTTGATGTCCTTGGCCGCTTCAGCCGAGCGCTGGGCCAGATTGCGCACCTCGGAGGCGACGACCGCAAAGCCCTTGCCCTGCTCGCCGGCACGGGCGGCCTCCACCGCGGCATTGAGCGCCAGGATATTGGTCTGGAAGGCGATGCTGTCGATCATGCCGGTGATGTCGGCAATCTTCTTGGCGCTGGCGTCGATGGCCTGCATGGTGCTGACCACCTGGCCGACCACCGCGCCGCCCTTGGCGGCGGCCGTCGAGGCGCCAGCGGCCAGGCCGTTGGCCTCGCGCGCCGACGCGGCGGTGTTGCCCACCGCGTGCGTCAGCTGATCCATCGAGGATGAGGTCTGCTGCAGGCTGGACGCGGTCTGCTCGGTGCGGTTGGAGAGGTCCTGGTTGCCGCTGGCGATTTCAGCACTCGCCGTGCCGATGCTTTGCGCTGCCACCTGCACCTGCGAAACGGCGGTTGCAATGCGCGCCATCGCCTGCTGCAGCTGCGCCGCCGTGCCGATTGATGCACGCAGCGAGCCGGTGTTGAGGTTGATACGGCCCTGGTCTTCCATGCCCTCGACCATCCGAATCAGCTCGGATTGCTCGACCGCGCGCTTGTGCATGTCGACGGCGATCAGGATCTCGAACGCAGTCTGCGCGACCACATAACCGGCATGGATCAGCACGCGGCCGAAGTCCGGTTCGGTCAGGCAGAAGGTACCCATGCCGGCCAGCTGAAGGCGGTCGAACAGGATGTGGTGCACCGCGATCACCGCGGCACCGGTGACGATGGGTGCCCAGTTGCGATAGACGAGCAGAAATGCCAGTGAGGTGAAGACGCCGAAGTGGTACTCCAGCATGCCCTTGGCCAGCTGGATGTGCAGCGCCACCATCGCCATCGTGACGAAGGCCATGCCATGCGCACTGACGGCTGTGCCGCCGGCCATGCCGTACAGGCCGCCGGCCAGCAGCAGCAGCGGCAGCGCGATGCCCCAAGCCAAGCCGCTCTGGCCCCACTGCCAGCCCAGCACCAGCGCCAGCAGCGCCTGCAGGCTGATGGCCACCAGCATCAGGCGGTCGGCCTTGAGCCAGGCGATCTGGCGGGAACTTGTGGAAGTGTTGGCGGAAGTCGACATTGAAGCGTGCTCCTCTACAGCTGACTGTTGAGCCTACTCCTGCCGGCTCGCCTCTGGCCAGCCAACAATGTCCCTATCCCGGGCTACTTTGTGCGATGGCTGGTGATGGCTTGTGCGAACAGCAGCGCAGCGACCGCGCCCAGCGCGGCCAGCACGCCGATCAGCGGCAGCGGCGCCAGCCAGCCGAGCAGCCAAGCGGCCAGCACCGGTCCGGCGGCCTTGGACAGCAGCACCGGCGTGGCCAGTGCGCCGTTGATAGCGCCGTATTGCTCGCGGCCGTAGAGTTCTGCCGGTAGCGCGCCGCGCACGATGGTCATCATGCCGTTGCCGGCGCCGTAGAGCAGCGCGAACAGCGCGATCCAGGGGCTGGCGCCTTCAGCCAGCAGCAGCACGGCCAGCGAGGCCGGAAGCAGCCACAGCGTTAGCGCGCCCAGCCGCGAGGGCCGCACCTGGCCGAGGAACACGAACTCCAGCACCCGCCCGAGCACCTGCATCGGCCCGATCAGCGCGCCTACCCAAGCCGCTTGCGAAGGGCTCAGGCCACGGCTGCCCAGTAGCGTCAGCAGGTGCACGGCCAGCGCAGAGAACACCAGCGTGTTGGCGGTGAACGCCGCGCACAGCCAGGCAAAGCCAGGCCGCTTCAACAGTTCGCGCCAGCGGGTGCGCGGCGGCGCGGCAGTGGCGGCGTGCCTGCCGGCCGGCGTGGCGCGCGGCAGCAGCAGCGCATGGATCGGCACGCACAGCAGCAGGTTGATGGCGGCCAGCACCCACAGCGTCTGGCGCCAGTCCAGCGTGTCCAGCAGGCCTTGCGTGAGCGGCCAGAACACGGTGCTGGCGAAGCCGCCAAACAGGGTCAGCACGGTGATGGCCTTGCGCGGCCCTTCCTTGAACAGGCGCGCCAGCACGGCGAAAGCGGGGTCGTAAAGCGTGGCGGCCATCACGGCGCCCAGGCCGGCCCACACCAGGTAGAGCTGCAGCAGGCTCTGCACCTGGCTCAGCAAGGCCAGCAGTGCCGCGCCGGCCAGCGAGCCCCAGCTCATCAGCGCATGGCCGCCATGCTGGTCGATCCAGCGGCCGATCGGCGCCGACAAGAGACCCGCCACCAGCAGGGCCAGCGAGAAGGCGCCGACCACCACGGCCTGGCTGGTCTCCAGCTGCTGCTGCAGCGGCTGCATCAGCAGGGCAAAGGCATAGAAGTAGCTGCCCCAGGAGATGATCTGCGCCACACCGAGCGCGCAGACGATCAGCCAGGCCCGCGGCGTCGGGCTGGGCATGGCCTCAGGCGCGGGCTTCGACTTCACCCAGCCACCGGTGCAGCAACAGGCCGGCGGCGGCGCCCAGCAGCTGCGCGGCCATGAAGCCAGGCACGCTGGAGGGCGCAATGCCGGCGAAGCTGTCGCTGAACATGCGACCGAAGGCCGCGGCCGGGTTGGCGAAGGAGGTGGAGGCGGTGAACCAGTAGGCCGCGCCGATATAGGCGGCCACCAGGCTGCTGACGCGGGCCGCTGGCGCGCGCAGGATCACCAGCAGCAGGCCGGCGGTGGCCACACCCTCGGCCAGCCACTGTGCCGGCCCTTCGCGCAGCTTGGTCGAGAACTGCAACACCGGCAGCTCGAACATTGCATGTGCGAGCCAGGCGCCCAGCATCGCGCCCAGCAGCTGGGCCGCGATGTAGGGCGGTAGCACGCGCTTGTCCAGCTCACCGCGCCAAGCCATCGCCAGGCTGACGGCCGGATTGAAGTGGGCGCCGCTGATCGGCCCGAACACTTCGATCAGCACATACAGCCCGAAGACGGTGGCCAGGGTGTTGGCCAGCAGGGCCAGGGCCACATTGCCGCCGGCCAGGCGCTCGGCCATGATGCCGGAGCCGATGACGATGGCCAGCAGCAAGGCTGTGCCGAGCATCTCGGCCAGCAGACGATGCCTGAGCCTCATTGCTGCGCAATCTCCGTCAGGGCCTGCTGCAGTTCGGCATTGCCCATGCTGGACAGCGGCAGTTGCAGCAGCTGCAGCATGCGATAGCCGATGGCCTGGCGCGTCAGCTCGAAGGCGGCGCGCTTGCCGGCTTCACCGCCCTCGGCATTGGACGGATCGGCATAGCCCCAGTGCACCTTGACTGGCGAGCCCGGCCAATAGGGGCAAGTCTCGGCGGCAGCGCTGTCGCACACGGTGATGACGATGCGCATCTCGGGCGCGCCAGGTGCGACGAACTCATCCCAGCTCTTGCTGCGATAGGGTGTCACGTCAACGCCGGCCTTGGTCAGCGCTTCCAGTGCGAAGGGGTTGAGGCGGCCGCTGGGCGCGCTGCCTGCGCTGTAGGCGCGCACATCCTTGCCGAGCTTGGCAGCCCAGTGGTTGAGCATGCCTTCGGACAGCACGCTGCGTGCCGAGTTGTGGGTGCAAAGGATCAGGACATTGGTGGTCATGGACAAGCAACCTTGGCTTACTGTTGGCCGATATCGCGCAGCGCCTGCTGCAGAGACAGGCGATTGAGGCTGCTGACGGGCAGGGCCAGCATCAGCTCGATGCGGCGCTTGAGCGCCACCGCGGTGTTCATGAAGGCCTGGCTGCGCTGCTCGTCACTGCCTTGCACAGCAGCGGGATCGGGCAGGCCCCAGTGCGCGCTGATGGGCTGGCCGGGCCAGACCGGGCAGGCTTCGCCAGCGGCCTGGTCGCAGACGGTGAAGACAAAGTCCAGCTCCGGAGCATCCGGGCCGGCGAACTCGCCCCAGCTCTTGCTGCGACAGTTGCCCGAGGGCAGCTGCAGGCGCTGCAGCGTCTGCAGGGTCAGCGGGTTGACGACGCCGGTAGGGTGGCTGCCGGCCGACCAGGCCTGGAACTGGCCCTGGCCCATCTGGTTAAGCAGGGCTTCGGCCAGGATCGAGCGGGCGGAGTTGCCGGTGCAGACGAACAGGACATTCTTGGGCTTGCTCTGGTTCATGGCGACCTCGGCCTCAGCAGCAGGAGGACTTGCCGGCGCTGGCCGGCGGGCAGCAGCCTGCAGCGCTGACCGCCACGGCCTTCGGCGGCGGGGCGCAGCAGGCTGCGGCTTCGGCGGGCTTGGCAGCATCGCCAGCCGGCATGCTGAACAGCGGCACATTGCCCAGCGTGTGGTAATGCTCCCAAGCCAGGCCCTGCGGGTCGGTCACCCAATACTTGTCGCTGTGGGCATAGCAGCAGGTGGTTTCGCCTTCATCGGCCAGGGTCATGTCAGCGGACTCGGCCTGGGCCTTCATCGCCAGCAGCTCCTCGGCGCTGTCGGTCTGGAAGCCGAGGTGGTCGACGCCGGGCTCGCCGCCGCGCGAGGAGATCGCGAAGTTGATGCGCGGGTCTTCAAGCATCCACTTGGCGTAGTCGCTCTCCTGGCGGGCTGGTGCGGCGCCGAAGAGCTTGGAATAAAAGGCAACACTGGTGCCGAGGTCGGCAACACGGACATGGACATGGAATCGCTTCATGGCGAGGCTCCTTGAAAGGGTTCTTCAGCAGGACTTGCTGGGTTTGCAGGCCGCTGCCGGCAGGCAGGCCGTGCCTTGGCAGCAGTTTTCGGTGAGGTAGTCGAGCAGCGCCGTCATCTGCTCGAAGGCCGCGCGGTAGATCAGGTAGCGGCCATCGCGCTGCTGGCTGACCAGCCCGGCGTTGGCGAGTTCCTTCAGATGAAAGGACAGGGTGGCCGCAGGCAGGCCCAGTTGCTCGCTCATCGCGCCGGGCGTGAGGCCGGTCTGACCCGCCACCACCAGCAGCCTGAACAGCTGCAGCCGGGCGCCATGGGCTAAGGCAGCCAGGGACTTGATCGCGTCTTGCTCTTCCATAATTCTATGATAATCGAAATATGGAATTTAAAACAAGCCCGTCCAGCGGGCTTGCCTGTTCAGTCGCCAAGTTCTTGGTCGCGAACCGTCCTCAGGCTAGGCGGCTGGAGCGCAGGGACCGGAACGTACTCCCTGTACGCGAGGGGCTCGAGCATCCGGCCAAGGACGCATGGGGGCGGCGCAGCAGAAGAACTCAGCCCGCGGCGATGCGCCCGGCCAGGTGCGCCAAGGCCTCTTCCACCTGATCGACTAGCACCAAGCACAGATCGCCGGGTTGCAGGCGCTCAAGCGCGGTGTCGATGGCGATGAACTCGCCACGGATCTCGTCGACACGGCGGGTGCGGCTGGCTCCCTCCAGGCCCTGGCGCAGCAGGGCCAGCACCTCGCCATCCTCGCGGCCGCGCTGGCAGGCGTCCTGGAACAGCAGCACATCGTCGAAGGCCTGGCCCAGGATCTGAGTCTGAATGCGGATGTCCTCGTCGCGACGGTCGCCGGCGCCGGAGATCACCACCGAGCGATTCTTGGCCGGCATGGCCTCGACGGCGGCCACCAGCGCGCGCATCGCATCGCCGTTATGGCCATAGTCAGCGATTACGGTGGCACCGCGGTAGTCCATTACATTGAAGCGGCCCGGCGCGTTGTCGGCATCGTTGGCGAAGCTGGCGACGCCACGGCGCACCGTGTCCCAGTCCAGCCCCACACCCCAGGCGGCAGCCACCGATGCCATGGCGTTCTCGACCTGGAAGCCGATGGTGCCGTTGCGGGTGATCGGGATGTCGCGCAGCGGGATGCTTTCGCGCCAGGAACCTTGCGCGGCCACCAGTTGATCGCCGTCTACATAGACGCAGCGCTTGCCCTGGGCGCGGTGCGTGGCCATCAGCGGGTGATGGCGGTCGGCAGCGAAGAAAATGACCTGGCCGGGGCAGACGCCCGCCATGTTCGCCACCACCGGATCGGCGGCATTCAGCACCGCATAGCCGGTCGGGGCGACGTTCTGCACGATCACGCGCTTGACCAGGGCCAGTTCCTCGACGGTGTTGAGGAAGTTCATGCCCAGATGGTCGCCATCGCCGAGGTTGGTGACGACAGCCACCTGGCAGCGGTCGAAGCCCAGGCCTTCGCGCAGGATGCCGCCGCGTGCGGTCTCGAACACCGCGGCCTCGACATCGGGATGCATCAGCACATTGCGCGCGCTCTTCGGGCCCGAGCAGTCGCCGCTGTCGATCTGGCGGCCGTCTACATATACGCCGTCGGTGTTGGTCATGCCCACGCGCAGTCCACAGGTGGCGAACAGGTGTGCAATCAGGCGCGTGGTGGTGGTCTTGCCATTGGTGCCGGTGACGGCCACCACCGGGATGCGGCCGTCCTCGCTCTTGTGGCCGTGGCCGTAGAGGTGGGCGATGATGGCTTCGCCGACATTGCGGCCCTTGCCATAGCTGGGGCTCAGGTGCATGCGCAGGCCGGGCGCGGCGTTTACCTCGACGATGCCGCCACTCTGCTCTTCCAGCGGCTGCAGTACGCCTTCGGCCACGACGTCGACGCCGCAGACATGCAGTCCGACCACCTGCGCCGCGGCGATGGCGCGGGCGGCCACCTCGGGATGCACATCGTCGGTCACATCGGTGGCGGTGCCGCCGGTGGACAGGTTGGCGTTGTTGCGCAGGATCACGCGGCGGCCTTTGTCGGGCACCGAGTCGGGGGTCAGGCCTTGCAGCTCCAGACGCGCCACCGCAATGTCATCGAAGCGGATCTTGGTCAGCGAGGTGGCATGGCCATCGCCGCGCTTGGGGTCGGCGTTGACCTTGTCGACCAGTTGCTTGACGGTCAGCATGCCGTCGCCGATCACATGCGGCGGATCGCGGCGCGCGGCGGCCACCAGCTTGTCGCCGACCACCAGCAGGCGGTAGTCGCTGCCGGGCAGGAATTTCTCGACCATCACCTGGCCGATTTCGTCAGCGGCCTTGTAGGCGATCTCCATGTGCTCGCGGCTGGCGACGTTGACCGTCACGCCCTTGCCCTGGTTGCCGTCCTGCGGCTTGACCACCACCGGCAGGCCCACCTCCAGCGCAGCGGCCCAGGCGTCATCGACCGAGTCCACCGGGCGCCCGATCGGCACCGGCACGCCGGCGGCCTGCAGCAGGCGTTTGGAGAGATCCTTGTCCTGCGCGATCGATTCGGAGACGGCGCTGGTCGCATCGACCTCGGCCGCCCAGATGCGGCGCTGCTTGGCGCCCCAGCCGAACTGCACCAGGCTGCCCTGCGTCAGGCGGCGGTAGGGCACACCGCGCTTGGCGGCGGCCTCGACGATGGAGCCGGTCGACGGGCCGAGGCGCACGTCCTCATCGGTCTCGCGCAGGCGCTTGAGCGAGGCGTCGGCGTCAAAGCTGCCGTTCGTCGCGGCGGCCGTCACCAGCGCCACGGCGTCCTCGAAGGCCATGCGGCCGACGTCTTCTTCGCTGTACTCCACCACCACCTGGTAGCTGCCAGGCTCGGAGGTGATGTGGGTGTGGCTGAAGGTCACCGGGCAGCCGGCCTGGGCTTGCAGCGCCAGCGCGGCTTGCTCCAGCACATGGGCCAGCGAGATGTCGATCTTCTGGGCGCTGGCCGGGCGCAGCGCGCCGATGGCTGGAAACAGCGCGCGCAGCCGGGCTTCGAAACCGGGCAGGTCGGCAATCGCGCGTTCCTGCGCGTCGCAGTGGACCACTGCTTCGATGGCTGTGTGGCGGCTCCACATGTTCGGGCCGCGCAGCGCGCGGATGCGGGAGACTTCCATGGTGCGTCGTCTTTCGAAGAATCGGGGCGGGTTCAGTTCGACAGCTCGGGCACGAAGGTGTCCAGGCCTGCAGAGATGAGTTCGGGCGGGATGTTCAGGGCCCAGGCTGTTGCCACGGCGGCCAGCAAAGTGTGCAGCTCGATGCTGATGCCGGCGGCAATGAAGCGCTTGTGCAGGGCGTCCAGATTGGCGCCCGATGTCTCGGACGCGCCATCGGCCAGCATGGCGGCGCCGCCATGCAGGAACACGGCACGGCCGCCCGCTTCGCGATGCGCCTTCAGTGCCTCGTTGGCGGCATCGGCGGCGTAGAACACCACATCGCCATCACACAACGGCGCCATCTCGACCAGCTTCGGGTGCTCGGCATTCAGCACCGCCATGCCGTCAGGCAGCACCACGTCGATCTGCGTGCGCAGCACCTTGTAGAGCTGGTCCTCGTTGCGCACGTCGTAGGCGTCGAGCTCGCCCAGCGCGGCCATGTCGGTGACGACACCGACGTGGCAACGGTCGTAGGCCAGGCCATCCTTCAGGATCGACGCGGCATCGTTCTCGGCCACCACGGCGTCGACGCCGCGGTTCATCAGCAGGCGATGGCCGGCGGCCCAGTTGGCGCTGTCGCGGCGCTCGACGCGGCGCGTGCCCAGGAACAGGCCGTCGCCGCAGGCCAGACCCACATGGCGGCCGTTCAGGTGCAGCAGCCAGGCCACCAGGCGAGCGATGTGCTTACCGCCTTGCGAAGCGGCCACGCCGACGATGGGAATGCGGCCGTTCTCTTCGCTGGCGAACAGGTGGTCGATGATGGCCTGGCCCACCGGCTGGGGCATGCCCTCGGCCGGCTTCAGGTGCATCAGCAGGCCCGGGCCGGCATTGACCTCAACGACGGCGCCGCCGGTCTCGCTCAGGGGGCGCGAGATGTCCTCGCAGACCAAGTCGACGCCGGCGATGTCCAGCCCGATGGTGCGAGCGGCCAGCGCCACTGCATGGGCCACGTCGGGATGGACCTGGGCGGTGCAGTCGATCGCGACGTTGCCGTTGCGCTGGATCAGCACGCGCTGGCCGGCGGCCGGCACGGCCGTCGGGCTTAGACCTTGGCGCTGCAGATCGAGCAGCACGACCGGGTCTTCGGAGATGTCGATGCGGTTGAGCGGGAAGTCTTCGGTGGTGCCGCGGCGCGGGTCGGTGTTGATCTGCAGATCGATCAGCTGCACGACGGTGTGCTGGCCATCGCCGATGACCCAGGCCTCGTCGCCACGCGCGGCGGCCACCACCTGGCCGCCCACCACCAGCAGGCGGTGCTCATTGCCGGGGATGTAGCGTTCCACCAGCACTTCGGAGCCTTCCTTGTCGGCCACGGCAAAGGCGGCCGCCACGTCTTCCTGCTTGCGCAGGTCCAGCGTGACGCCGCGGCCATGGTTGCCGTCCGAAGGCTTGACGACCACCGGTAGTCCCAGGTCCAGCGCGGCTTCCCAGGCGGCCTCGGCGGTCTTGACGGCAACGCCTTCCGGCACTGGCACGCCGACGGCCTTCAGCAGTGATTTGGTCAGGTCCTTGTCGCGGGCGATGCCTTCGGCAATCGCGCTGGTCATGTCGGTCTCGGCGGTCCAGATGCGGCGCTGACGCGCGCCGTGGCCCAGCTGCACCAGATTGCCGTCATTCAGGCGGATATGCGGAATGCGCCGCTCGGTGGCCGCCGCCACAATGGCGGCGGTGGAGGGGCCGAGGTAGCAGTCGTCCAGCTTGTCCCGCACCCGCGCCACGGCGGCTTCCACGTCGAAAGGATCGCTGTTGATGGTGGCCATCAGCAAGGCATGGCCTTCGGCCAGCGCGCAGCGCGCCACCTGCTCGTCACGGGCGCGGAACACCATGCGGTAGACACCGTGCGTGGAGGTGGAGCGGGTCTGACCGAAGCCGGTGGGCATGCCGGAGAGGTTCAGCAGCTCAATCACCACATGCTCCAGCACATGGCCCATCCAGGTGCCGTCGGTCAGGCGTTCGAGAAAGCCGCCGCGCTCGCCGACGCCGCAGTGGTGCTCGGCAAGCGCCGGCAGCCGCTGCGTCAGGCGCTCATTGAAGCCGGGCAGCAGGTGCGAGGGGTGGTCTTCCAGGGCCCCCAGATCGAGCCAGGTTTCCAGTGCCGGGCGGTAGGTCCACATATTGGGACCGCGCAGGTAGTTGACCTGCAAAAGCTTGATGTCGTCGTGTCTGCTCATGGAAAAAGCGCCTGGATTGGGCCTGGACGGCTTGCCGGAAATGGGCAAGGTTGCAATTGTGCTCGCTTCGGGGCCGGCTGGCGCCGGTCGCGGGTGTTAGTGCCCGCTTCTCGCTATTGCTGCCTTGATCGGTGAAAATCCTTGATTAGCAAGGCGCCGATTTGCGCCCAGAGCCCGCCCGGGCGGCGTAGGCGAAGAAAAAGAATGCAGCATCACCATCCTGTTGTCGGGCCGGAACAGCATCCGGAATTGGCCGCCGTTCAGTCACGGCTCATGCCAGAGGAGAACGTCCTGGCCAGCCTGGACGTTGACCTGGACTCGCGCTTGAGTTTCGCGCGGGGGCTGCTGGTGCTGAGCAATCAGCGCCTGCTGGGTTGGGATCCGGCCAGCCGGCAGTGGTCGGAATGGCGCATCAGCCCGGATATGCAGCTGCGGATATCCGACCATGCCGGTGTGGGCAGCCTGGAACTTGTGGGCCCCCAGCAACGTTTTGCGCTGTGGCGCTTCACCCTGCAGGTGAACCTGCAGGCCCAGCGCTTTGCCGAACAGTTTGAGCGCCTGCAGGCGCAGGGGCAGGGCAGCCCCGAGGGCAGCGAGGACGAGGCCGAGTATTGCCCCAGCTGCCACGCGCCGCTGCCGCCCGAGAGTGAGGAGTGCCCGAGTTGCGCACGCGAGCTGCACACGCCGCCCTCCACCTGGGTGCTGCTGCGGTTGGGCCGCTTTGCCAAGCCCTACCAGTGGGAGTTGCTGCTGGGCTTTGTGCTGATGCTGGGATCAACTGCCGCCACGCTGGTGGCGCCGTATCTCTCGATGCCGCTGATGGACGAGGTGCTGATCCCGTTCCAGCAAGGCCAGCAGATCGACTCCAGCCTGGTGGCGCTCTATCTGGGCGGGCTGTTCGCCGCGGCCCTGGTGTCCTGGCTGCTGGGCTGGGCCAAGACCTACATCCTGGCGCTGGCCTCGGAGCGCATCGCCGCCGATCTGCGCACGGCCACCTTCGAGCATCTGCTCAGCCTGTCGCTGGAGTACTTCGGCAACAAGCGCACCGGCGATCTGATGGCGCGCATCGGCAGCGAGACCGACCGCATCAGCGTGTTCCTGTCCCTGCATGCGCTGGACTTCATCACCGATGTGCTGATGCTGCTGATGACGGCGGCCATCCTGTTCTCGATCAATCCCTGGCTGGCGCTGGCCACCCTGCTGCCGCTGCCTTTCATCGGCTGGATGATCCACATGGTGCGCGACCGCCTGCGCACCGGCTTCGAGAAGATCGACCGCGTCTGGGGCGAGGTGACCTCGGTGCTGGCCGACACCATCCCGGGCATTCGCGTGGTCAAGGCCTTCGCGCAGGAAAAGCGCGAGGCGCAGCGCTTCCGTGAAGCCAACCGGCACAACCTGGAGGTCAATGACCGGCTCAACAAAACCTGGAGCCTTTTCACGCCCAGCGTCTCGCTGCTGACCGAGATCGGTCTGCTGGTGGTCTGGGCCTTCGGCATCTATCTGGTGGCGGGCGGCGACATCACCGTCGGCGTGCTGACTGCCTTCATCGCCTACATCGGCCGCTTCTACGGCCGGCTGGATTCGATGAGCCGAATCGTCTCGGTGACGCAGAAGGCCGCGGCTGGCGCCAAGCGCATCTTCGATATCCTCGACCACCAGTCGAATGTGCCGGAGCCGACCCAGCCGGTGCAGCTGTCCAAGGTCGAAGGCGGGCTGCAGATCCAGGACATCGGCTTCCGTTATGGCAACCGCGCGGTGATCCGCGGCGTGTCGCTGGACATCAAGCCGGGCGAGATGATCGGCCTGGTCGGTCACAGCGGCTCGGGAAAGAGCACGCTGGTCAATCTGATCTGCCGCTTCTACGACGTCACCGAAGGCGCCATCCGCATGGACGGCGTCGACCTGCGCCGCATTGCGGTGGCCGATTACCGCAGCCATATCGGCCTGGTGCTGCAGGAACCCTTCCTGTTCTTCGGCACCATCGCCGAGAACATCGCCTACGGCAAGCCGGACGCCAGCCGCGAGGAGATCGTGGCCGCCGCGCGCGCCGCCCATGCGCATGAGTTCATCCTGCGCCTGCCGCAAGGCTACGACTCGCTGGTCGGCGAACGCGGCCAGGGTCTGTCGGGTGGCGAGCGCCAGCGCATCTCGATCGCGCGCGCCTTGCTGATCAATCCGCGCCTGCTGATCCTGGACGAGGCCACCTCGGCGGTCGACACCGAGACCGAGAAGGAAATCCAGAAGGCGCTGGACAACCTGGTGAAGGGGCGCACGACGATCGCCATCGCACACCGCCTGTCCACTCTGCGCAAGGCCGACCGCCTGGTGGTGATGGACCGTGGCCAGATCGTTGAAGTCGGCCCGCATGATGAGCTGATGGCCAAGCAGGGTGCCTACTGGCGCCTGTACGAAGCGCAGGCACGGCGTGCCGAAGCGGAGGCGCAGGAGGAGTCGGAGCCCGAGATGCCCGAGTTGCCGCCCAACCCCAATGCCCATACCGAGGAGCAGCGATGAGCGCGCCTGGCTTGCAACTTTCCCGCAACGCCTTCGGGCGACTGGTGCTGGTGGACCCGCAGGGTGTCGAGCATGTGGGCGTGAGCCCGGTGCGCGCGCATCCGATCTCGGCGCCCGACGAAGGCATTTCGCTGGTCGGCACCGACGGCCATGAGCTGGCCTGGATCGAGCGCCTGTCGGCCCTGCCCGCGGCCGAGCGCAAATTGCTGGAGGCCGAGTTCGCCAGCCGCGAATTCATGCCGACCGTGAAGGCCATTCTTTCGGTCTCGACCTTTTCCACGCCCAGCCAGTGGACCGTGGCCACCGACCGTGGCGAGACTCAGTTCATCCTGCGGACCGAGGAGGACATCCGTCGCCTCGATCAGGGCCGGCTGTTGATCTCCAGCAGCCACGGCATCCAGTTCCAGCTGCCGGACCGGTTTGCGCTGGACCGGCAGTCCAAGAAGCTGCTCGAGCGCTTCCTCTAGGGTTCCGCGGGACAGGACACTAGGGCCCGTTGCTGTAGCGTTAACAGGCCCTAGATCGGCAGCCAGGTCTGTCCGAGTTGCCAGGCGCCCCAGGCCAGCGTTGCGGTGAAGAGCATGGCCAACACGCTGACCAGGCCGCCCAGCAGCATCAGGACGCCGTCCCGGAACACCATGCCGAGGCCGAACAGGCTGATGGCGATGGCCGGCAGCACATTGCCAAACGGGATGGGAAGGATGATGAGTCCGGCCATCAGTGCGACGGTCAGTGCCGTCGCACGCTGTGCCGCCGAGGCAAAAGCCGCGGGCAGGCGCGGCCGAGCGGCCCGACCGGCCAAGTCGTACATCGTGGCCTGAATCTCAAGCACGCGCCGCGCCCAGCGGGCGGGCATGTTGAAGCCTGACACCCGGTCTGGCAGGCGCAGCTCTTCCTGCTGGCGCCACAGACCCAGCGACAGGCCGGCCAGGCCCATGCCCAGCACGGTGCCGACACCGGCCACAGGCAGCATGCAGGGCAAGGCAAGCAGGATCAGCAGCGAGCCGATCGCGGCCCGTCCTTGCAGAGCGGCAAGCTCGCCTACCGCAACGCTCTGCTCGCCAAGTCTGCGAGCAGCTTTCCTCAGCCGTAGCGGCAGCGAACTCTGCATCGAGTCAGGCCTTCGCGCGTCAGTCGTCCGACCCGCCGCCCATGCCGAACAAGGCGAGCAGTGCGCTGAACATGTTGTAGATCGACAGGTACAGGCCCACGGTGGCCAGCACGTAGTTGGTCTCGCCGCCGTTCACAATGCGGCTGGTCTCCATCAGCATCAGGCCGGCTGACAGCAGGGCCACCATCGCAGCCACGGCCAAGGCCAGGGCCGGGATCTGGAAGAAGGCCGCGCCCAAGCCGGCGACCAGCGCGATCACCATGCCGATCAGCAGGAAGCTGCCCATGAAGCTGAAATCGCGTTTGCTAACCAGCGCGAAGGCGGACAGGGTCAGGAAGCTGGCGCCGGTGGCAGCCAGGGCCATCGCCACGCTGTGCCCGCCGCCGGGCAGCGAAAGCACTGCGGTCAACTGGGGCGCGATGGTGTAGCCGAGGAAGCCGGTCAGCGCAAAGATGGCGGGCAGCGACCAGGCGCTGTTCTGCAGCTTGTGAACCAGGAACAGCAGGCCGAAGCTGCCGACCAGGCTAATCAGCAGGCCGGGGGCGGGCGCCTTCATGGCCACGGCCGCGCTGGCGGTCAAGGCGCTGAACAGCAAGGTCAGCGACAGCAGCGCGTAGGTGTTGCGCAGCACGCGTTGCACGGCCGGGCTGTGGCGCCCGGCGGCATCGGTGGCTGGCAGGTGCTGGTGCGCGCCCAGGGTCTGGGCGGCTTGGTTCGAGTTCAGAGGTTCCATGAGGGGTCTCCTGCAGTAGGGACGGAAAGGGTCAGCGGCACGATAGCCGTCAAGGGCAGTACAAAAAAGCAGAGAATGGCTGATCAATACTTCTGGAAATCAGAAATGAGTCAGGGCTTCAACTACAAGCACCTCTACTACTTCTGGGTGGTCGCCAAGGAAGGTGGTGTCTCGCGAGCTGCCGAACGCCTGGGCATGGCGGTGCAGACTGTCAGCACCCAGGTGCGGGAATTGGAGCGGGCGCTGGGCTACACCCTGCTCAAGCCGGCCGGCCGAGGGCTGGCGCTGACTGAGGCCGGCCAGGCGGCCTTGCGCCAGGCTGAGCAGATCTTCCAGCTGGGCATGGCCTTGCCGGGCGTGGTGGCGGATGCGGTGGCGGCTCCGTCGATGCGGCTGGCGGTCGGCATCTCCAACGGCCTGCCCAAGCTGCTGGTGCGGCAGCTGCTGCTCCCTGTGCTGGGCGAGCCGAACCTGCGCTTGCTCTGTCATGAAGACCGTTTCGAGGATCTGCTGGCTGAGCTGGCCCTGCATCGCCTGGATGTGGTGCTGGCGGACCGGCCCGCACCCAGCAACCCGAATCTGAAGCTCTACAGCCACTCGCTGGGCAGCTCGCCGGTGGCCTGGTTTGCGCCGGCGGAGTTGCTCGATGAGGCGAGGCATGACTTTCCGGCATCCCTGGCGCGCGTTCCGGTGCTGCTGCCGACCACCCATGCGGGGGTGCGGGCAAGGCTGGACCAGTGGTTTGAGCGTCAGGGCGTCAAGCCCCGCATCGTCGGGGAATTCGAGGATGCAGCCCTGCTTGCGACCTTCGGTGCAGGGGGCATGGGCGTGTTCCCTGCGGCCGATCTGGCCCATGCCAAGCTGGCCGAACGCTACCGACTGAGCCGGGTCGCGCTGTGTGACGGTGTCGACGAGCACTTCTATGCCATCGACACGGCCAAGCGCGTGGCCCATCCCTTGGTCAGACGCCTGCTGCCGGCGGCAGACTGAAGGCCTGGATGAGGGGGATCGGTGACTGCAGAGCTGAGCGCCGGTCAAGCCCGGTCAGACCCGATGCCAACCCACGGCGCTGATGTTTACAATTGACGTTTACGTAAACGTAACCCGACCGTCTCGCCGGTCGCCTACCTGGAGTCAGCGCCCATGCAGCCTGCGGATCCGCTCTACGCACAGCGCCTGCGCGACTCTTTTGAGCGTCAGGCCGTGATGAAGACGCTGGGCGCTGAGCTGGCTTCCGTTCAGCCCGGCAAGGTGTGCATCACGATGTGGCACCGGCCCGAGCTGACACAGCAGCACGGCTTTTTGCATGCTGGCATCGTGTCAACGGCGCTGGACTCGGCCTGCGGTTACGCGGCCTACAGCCTGATGCCTGAAGAGGCCGCCGTGCTGACCATCGAGTTCAAGGTCAATCTGCTCTCACCCGCCCGAGGCCCCTGGTTCTGTTGCGAGGCCGAAGTGCTGAAGCCGGGCCGAACGATCTCGGTCGTCGAAGGGCGGGTCTGGGGTGCTGCTGCACCTGACGATCAAGCAAACAGAAAACTGGTGGCCAGCATGAGCGCCACCGTGATGACAGTGCTGGGCCGCGATGGCCTGAAGTACTGAAAAGACAGCCAAGCCAACACAAGAAGGAGACTCTGATGAACCTGCCCGGCCTGAACTTCCAACTCGGCGAAGACATTGACGCGCTGCGCGACGCGGTGCGCGAATTCGCGCAGGCAGAAATCGCCCCGCGCGCGGCCGAGATTGATTCCTCGGACCAGTTCCCCATGGACCTGTGGCGCAAGATGGGCGATCTGGGCGTGCTGGGCATCACCGTTGGCGAGGAGTACGGCGGCGCCAATATGGGCTACCTCGCGCATATGGTGGCGATGGAGGAGATCAGCCGCGCCAGTGCCTCGGTGGGCCTTTCCTACGGCGCGCACAGCAATCTGTGCGTCAACCAGATCAAGCGCAACGGCAATGACGCGCAACGCGCCAAATACCTGCCCAAGCTGATCAGCGGCGAGCATGTCGGCGCGCTGGCGATGAGTGAGCCCGGCGCTGGCTCCGATGTCCTGAGCATGAAGCTCAAGGCCGAAGACAAGGGCGGTTACTACCTGCTCAACGGCAGCAAGATGTGGATCACCAACGGCCCGGATGCCGACACCCTGGTGGTCTATGCCAAGAGCGAGCCCGAGCTGGGCGCGCGCGGCGTCACCGCCTTCCTGATCGAGAAGGGCATGAAGGGCTTCAGCATTGCGCAGAAGCTCGACAAGCTGGGCATGCGCGGCTCTCATACCGGCGAACTGGTGTTCCAAAACGTCGAGGTGCCGGCCGAGAACGTGCTGGGCGGCGTCAACAACGGCGCCAAGGTGCTGATGTCGGGCCTGGACTACGAGCGTGCGGTGCTCACCGGTGGCCCGCTGGGCATCATGCAAAGCGTGATGGACAACGTGATTCCGTACATCCACGACCGCAAGCAGTTCGGCCAGAGCATCGGCGAGTTCCAGCTGATCCAGGGCAAGGTGGCCGATATGTACACCGTGCTGCAGGCGGCGCGCAGTTTTGCCTACACGGTGGCCAAGAACCTGGATCTGCTGGGCGTCGAGCATGTGCGCCAGGTCCGCAAGGACTGCGCCTCGGTGATCCTGTGGACCGCCGAGAAGGCCACCTGGATGGCTGGCGAAGGCGTGCAGATCTTTGGCGGCAACGGCTACATCAACGAGTACCCGCTGGGCCGCCTGTGGCGTGATGCCAAGCTGTACGAGATCGGCGCGGGCACCTCGGAGATCCGCCGCATGCTGATCGGCAGGGAGCTGTTCGCAGAGACGATGTAAATGAAGCCTCTTCACCTGAATACGCCCCTGCTGCGCGCCGCGCCCGGCCAGTTCTCGCACCCCGAGGTCTGGCTGAAGATGGATGCGCTGCAACCCAGCGGCAGTTTCAAGCTGCGCGGGGTGGGGCGGCTTGTGCACAAGGCGGTGCAGGACGGAGCCAAGGAAATCGTCTGTGCTTCGGGCGGCAATGCTGGCTTTGCGGCCGCCTATGCCGGCCAGGCCTTGGGGCTGACCGTCACCATCGTGCTGCCTGAGACCAGCAGCGTGGCCGTGCAGCGTCTGATCGAGGCGCGCGGCGCGACTGTGCTGCGCCATGGCGAGGTCTGGGATGCCAGCAATGAATTTGCCCAGGCGCTGGCGGCCAAGCGTGGCGCGACCTATGTCCACCCCTTCGACCACCCGCTGCTCTGGGAGGGCCATGCCAGCCTGATCGACGAGGTGCTGGACCAGGGCCTGGAATTCGACGCGGTAGTGACGGCGGTCGGTGGCGGAGGCCTGTTCGCCGGCATCGTCCAGGGTCTGCGCCGGCACGGCCTGGATGGCATCCCGGTGATTGCAGTGGAAACTGAGGGCGCGGCCAGTCTGCACGAGAGCCTGAAGGCCGGGCAAGCGGTGACCCTGCCGGCCATCACCTCGATAGCCAGCTCGCTGGGTGCGCGCCGCGTCGCCGACGAGGCGCTACGCCTGGCTCGGCTGCATCCCACGCACAGCGTGCTGGTCAGCGATGCCCAGGCCTGCGACGCGGCGGTGCGGCTGGCCGAGCAGATGCGGGTGATGGTGGAGCCGGCCTGCGGCGCGGCGTTGGCGGCCGTGGATGTGCATCCCGAGTTGTTTGCCCGTTTCAAGAGGCCGCTGGTGGAAGTGTGCGGCGGCGTGGCCGTCAGCCTTGAGAAGCTGCAGGCATGGACAATGCCCGCATGAGTACCGAACTGCAGGAGCTGTTGGACAGCAACAAGACCTGGGCTGCCGAGACCGAATCGCGCCAGCCCGGGTTCTTCACGCGGCTGCTCAAGCAGCAGTCGCCGCAGTATTTGTGGATCGGCTGTGCCGACAGCCGGGTGCCGGCCAACGAGCTGGTCAATCTCTTGCCTGGCGAGTTGTTCGTGCATCGCAACGTCGCCAACGTTGTGGTGCATTCCGACCTCAACTGCCTGTCGGTGATGCAGTTCGCGGTCGATTCGCTCAAGGTCAAGCACATCATCGTGGTCGGCCATTCGAACTGCGGCGGTGTCAAGGCCGCCTTGCTGGACGCCCGCACCGGACTGGTCGACAACTGGCTGCGCCACGTGCAGGATGTGCGCAACCACCATGCCGAATGGCTGGACAGCCTGGCGCCCGAGCAGCGCGTCAACGCGCTGTGCGAGTTGAATGTGCTGGAGCAGGCCCGCAATGCCTGCCAGACCACCGTGGTGCAAGACGCCTGGGCCCGCGGGCAGGAGATCGTCGTGCATGGCTGGGTCTACGGCCTGCACAACGGCCTGCTGGAGGATCTGCGCATCACCGTGGCCGCGCCGGAGCAGTTGTCCCAGGCCTTCCAGCGGGCCTTGAGTTCGGTCAAGCAGCGCTACCAAGCTGCCCGACTAAGCTCGACGACCTGAACCAAGATCCCGGAACCCTCGATGTTTCCGCAGAAGCTGACCGATTCCCGCGCGTTCGAGATCGCGCAAGCGATGCTGGGCGGCTTCAACCGGCACTATCGGTTGTTTCGCGCCACGACGGCCGAAGCCAAGCGCCGCTTCGAGCGGGCCGACTGGCATGAGCAGCAGAAGGCACAGCGGGAGCGCATCGAGTTCTACGACAAGCGCGTGGACGAAGGCGTCGCGCTGCTGGACGAGCGCTTTCAGGCCAGCCAGCTTCCGATGGAGGTGTGGCAGCAGGTCAAACTGCACTACATCGGCCTGCTGACCGACCACCATCAGCCCGAGCTGGCCGAGACCTTCTTCAACTCGGTCTGCACGCGCATCCTGCACCACAGCTACTTTCAGAACGACTTCATCTTCGTTCGTCCGGCCGTTTCGACCGAGTACATCGAGAACGACGAGCCCGCCGCGCGACCGACCTACCGGGCCTACTACCCGACTCGCGAGACGCTGCGCGAAACCATGATCCGCATGGTCGACAACTTCAGGCTCGAAGTGCAGTTCGAGGACCTGGGCCGCGACATCGACCATGTGCTGGGTGCGGTGCAGAAAGAGCTGGGTCTGTTCCGCTGGCGCACCAACTTCCAGATCCAGGTGCTGTCCAGCCTGTTCTTCCGCAACAAGGGCGCCTACGTGGTCGGCAAGATCATCAACGGCTTCACCGAGACGCCCTTTGCGCTGCCGATCCTGCACAAGCGCAATGGCCGGCTCTACATCGACGCGGCGCTGTTCGGCGAGGACGATCTGCTGATGCTGTTCAGCTTCGCGCGGGCTTACTTCATGGTCGACATGGAGATCCCTAGCGCCTACGTGCAGTTCCTGCGCTCGATGATGCCCAGGAAACCGCGCGCCGAGCTCTACAGCGCTATCGGACTGCAAAAGCACGGCAAGAATCTCTTCTACCGCGACTTCCTCTATCACCTGCGTCACTCATCGGACAAGTTCCGCATCGCACCCGGCATCAAGGGCATGGTGATGCTGGTGTTCGACCTGCCCAGCTACCCCTTCGTCTTCAAGCTGATCAAGGACTACTTCCCGCCGCAGAAGGACACCACGCGCGAGCTGATCCAGAGCAAGTACTTGCTGGTGAAGCAGCACGACCGCGTCGGCCGCATGGCCGACACGCTGGAGTACAGCAATGTCGCCTTCCCACGCTACCGCTTCGAGGAAGAGCTGATCCAGGAGCTCAAGACTTTTTGCCCCAGCCTGCTGGAAGAGCAGGGCGAAGACCTGGTGCTCAAGCATGTCTACATCGAGCGCCGTATGGTGCCGCTGAACATCTACATCCAGGAAGCTACACCCGAGCAGCTGGAGCATGCCGTCGTCGAGTACGGCAATGCCATCAAGGATCTGGTGGCGGCCAATATCTTCCCGGGCGACATGCTGTGGAAGAACTTCGGCGTCACCCGCCACGGCAAGGTGGTGTTCTACGACTACGACGAGATCGAATACCTGACCGACTGCAACTTCCGCCGCGTGCCTGCGCCGCGCAACGAGGAAGAGGAAATGTCGGGCGAGATTTGGTACAAGGTCGGCCCGCGCGACGTCTTTCCCGAGACTTTCGGCCCCTTCCTGCTGGGACATCCG
This sequence comes from Methylibium sp., assembly GCA_013824165.1. Taxonomy (GTDB): domain Bacteria; phylum Pseudomonadota; class Gammaproteobacteria; order Burkholderiales; family Burkholderiaceae_C; genus JACDQM01. The sequence continues at coordinate 53,734 of PNNH01000084.1, forward strand.
GGTGTGCGCGCGGTCTTCATGAAGCACCACGGCGACCTGCTGGAGGCCGACTTCTGGCAAGGCCACAAGGAGCGCATCCTCGCCGGCCATGTGCATGATGTGTTCCCCTACGAAGCGCACAAGCGCTTCTATGCCAAGCCCTCGTCGGGCGTGGCCCCGCTGCCCGAACCGGCCGAGCCCGACGACCGCGAATTGCCGATTCAATAGTCTTTACAAGGAGCCTCACCATGTCTGACCCTATCGTCATCGTCTCCGCCGCCCGCACGCCGATCGGCGGCCTGCTGGGCGACTTTGCCGGCCTGCAGGCCTGGGAGCTGGCCGCCGTCGCCATCAAGGCGGCGGTCGAACGTGCCGGTGTGCCCGGCGACGCGATCAACGAAGCCTTCATCGGCAACTGCCTGATGGCCGGTCAGGGCCAGGCCCCGGCACGCCAGGCGGTGCTCAAGGCCGGTCTGCCGCAATCGGTGGGTGCGGTGACGCTGTCCAAGATGTGCGGCGCCGGCATGCGCGCCACCATGTTCGCGCACGACACGCTGAAGGCTGAAAGCGCCGACATCCTGATCGCCGGCGGCATGGAATCGATGACCAACGCGCCTCACCTGATGTTCGCGCGCAAGGGCATCAAGTACGGCGCCACGCAGATGTACGACCACATGGCGCTGGACGGCCTGGAAGACGCCTATGAGCGCGGCAAGGCCATGGGCGTGTTCGCCGAGCAATGCGTGGCCAAGTACGCCTTCACGCGTGAAGCGCAGGATGCCTTTGCGGTCGCATCGACCGAGCGCGCCAAGCGCGCCAACACCGATGGCAGCTTCGCCTGGGAAATGGCGCCGGTGACCGTGGCCGGTCGCGCAGGCGAGCAGGTGTTCGACAAGGACGAGCAGCCCTTCAAGGCCAAGCTCGACAAGATCGCCGGCCTCAAGCCGGCCTTCAAGAAGGACGGCACCATCACCGCCGCTACGTCCAGCTCGATCTCTGACGGCGCAGCCGCCATGGTGCTGATGCGCGAGAGCCATGCCGCCAAACTGGGCCTCAAGCCGGTGGCGCGCATCGTCGGCACCGCGGTGCACGCCAACGCGCCCGAGTGGTTCACCACCGCGCCGGTCGGCGCGATCCAGAAGCTGCTGGCCAAGAACGGCTGGGACGCCAAGAGCGTCGATCTGTGGGAAGTCAACGAAGCTTTTGCCGCTGTCACCATGGCCGCGATGGCCGAGTTCAAGCTGCCGCACGAAATCGTCAACGTCAACGGCGGCGCCGTGGCGCTGGGCCACCCGATCGGTGCCTCGGGCGCCCGCATCATCGTCACGCTGTTGGGCGCGCTGAAGCACCGCGGCCTCAAGCGCGGCGTCGCGGCGCTGTGCATCGGCGGCGGCGAGGCGACGGCAATGGGCGTTGAGCTGATCTGATGAGCCAGCAGAAGATCCTGATCATCGGCGGCTCGCGCGGCATCGGCCTGGAGCTGGTGCGCCAGTACCGGGCGGCCGGCGATCAGGTCGTTGCCACGGCCCGCAGCGATGCGGGCCTGGCCGCGCTGCGCGAGTTGGGCGCCACCGCGCTCAAGCTCGACGTGGCTGACACGGCCAGCGTCTCCGGCCTGGCCTGGCAGATCGACGGCCAACAGTTCGACACCGTGGTGATCAGCGCCGGCATCTTCGGCCCGCGCAGCCAGGGTTTGCAGACACCCACCGAGGTGGACTTCGATGCCGTGATGCACACCAATGTGCTGGGCCCGATGCGAGTGCTGCCACAGCTGGTCGATGCGCTGGCGCCGCAGGCGCGCCTGGCCGTCATTTCCTCCCGCATGGGATCCATCGGCCTGCGGTCCGGCACGCATGGCTGGCTCTATCGCGCCTCGAAGGCAGCGCTGAACTCGCTGCTGAAGGACGCCTCGCTGGAACTGGCCGGCCGCGCCATCTGCATCAGCTTCCACCCGGGCTGGGTGCGCACGGACATGGGCGGTGAGGGTGCCGACATCGAGGTGACCACCAGCGTGGCCGGCATGCGCACCGTGCTGGCCACCCTCAAGCCCGAGCACAACGGCTGCTTCTTCAACTACGACGGCCAGGCGCTGGACTGGTGAGGCGGCGATGACGCTGGAGCAAGCGCAGGCCTTTTTCGAGCGCTACCGCGACGCCTTCAATGCCGGGGATGGCGACGCTGTTGCCGATCTCTGGCACAGCCCCAGCGCGATCACCGACAGCCGCGATGGCGTGGCCCGCGTCAGCTGGTGGGGCGAAGACGCCCCGATGCGCGCCAATATGCAGGCGCTGTGCGGCGTCTATCGAGATGTAGGGCCGCATGACTGGATGTTTGAGCTTCGCGACCATGTGCCGCTGGGCCTCAATCACGCCTTTACGCATGTCGCCTGGACGCTCAAGCGTTCCGGCGGCGAGGTGCTGCCACAGTTCTGCACCGGCTACCAGTTGGCCAAGCTGGCCGGTGGCTGGAAGGTGCTGTTCTGCACGGCCTACCAGGAAGATCTCTCGGAGACCCGACAGCATGCGGCGCAGTGACGAGCGCAGTGCCTCACAGGCGGCTGGTGCTCAAGGACGCCAGGCTCGCGCCTCGGGGGCCTTTGCAGCGTCCTTGCGCAGACGCTGTATGGCGGTGCGCTAACAGTTAATCTCCCGGCCTGGCTTCCGGTGTTCGCGAAGCTTCCGGGGAGAACAAAGATGAGGAAGAACCTTGCATTGACGATCAAGTGGACGGGCCGCCTGCTGCTGGCCCTGCTGCTGCTCGCGCTGGCCTGGCTGGCGTTCAACAACCGCTGGGTGGATGCAGCGCCGGCGCCCGTGCCTGAAGCCCTGCGCCTGCCCGAGCCTGGGCTGCCGCCGGCGGCCAACGGCTTCTTCGCCTTGATCGGACTGGACGCGGCCGAGGGCGTCGACCCTTCGGCTGAGGGGCTGCGGCGCTGGAACGCGCCCCATGAGCCGCTGGCGGCGGGCCGCTTGCGCTGGCCGGGACGGGACGGGCGGGCCAGTCCGGCCTGGACTTGTTCGGCCGAGCGACAAGACTGCGTCGAGCATTGGCGGCGCGAGAGCAGCGCCTTGATGGAACTGCTGCCTGTGCACGCCACCTTGGGCGCGCGCTGCGAGCGCCTGGCGGCCCCCGGCTTGGTGATCGAGGAACTGTTGCCGCAGCCGCGCTCCGAACTGCGCGTGCTCAGCGACCAGTACGTGGCGCAGCCGCCTGCACCACATGCCTTGAACGCCACAGACTGCCTGCGCTGGTTGCGGATGCGGGCGGTGCTGGCCGAACAGAGCGGCGACGTGGCGAGCATGCTGGCCCATCTGCAAGGCGCCGACGTGCTGGTGAATGCACTGCTGCGCGGCAGCCGCAGCCTCATTGCGGCATCGGTGGCCTGGACTGCGGCTGGCGCTCAGGCGCGACTGGTCACGATGATGGCGTCGGCCCGGCCGGCGCGGCTGCCAGAGCTGGCGGCACTGCTGCCGCCGCTGCCCGCCGAAGCGCGCAACCCTGGCCGGTGGATCGCTGCAGAGGCTTTCTTCCAGCGTCAGGTGATCCGCGAGCTCGGCCTGGGCTGTTCGCCAGAACGTGTGCAGGCTGACGTGACGCTGGATACCCGCCTGCAGTGCTCGCCGATGCTGGCCTTTCTGCCCAACGCCACCCAGCACTTGCTGGACGAGCAATGGCAGCGGGGCCTGACGCAGGCGCGTGGCGATGTGCTGAACCTGCTGGACTGGCAGCCGCCGGCCTCGGGCCAGCGTGTGCTGGGCATGGCCTGGCGCAACAGCATCGGCCACTGGCTGGTCGACACGGCTTGGCCTGCTTACGAGGTCCATGCGTATCGCCAGGCGAATTTCCTGCTGCAGCACGAGGCGGCCAGACTGGCCCTGGCCGCCGCAGGGCAGGCGCCGCCACAGCGTGCCACCTGGCTGGCAGCTCGCAAAGACATCGACCCGCGCCTGCTTGCGCGCTTGCAGTTCGACGGCGACGATCTCGTTGCGAGCGGCTGGAGCGCTTCGGGTGACGAGCCGCGCAGCCACCGTTATCCCATTCCAACCCGGCCGGAGACCTGACCGCCATGCTTCTTTCTGACGACCACCGCGCCATCCAGGACGCCATCCGTTCCTATGTGCAAGACCAGATCGCACCCAAGGCGGCCGGGTGGGACAAGAGCCACCAGTTCCCGGCCGCCGAACTGAAAGGTTTGGCCGAGCTCGGCTGCTACGGCGTGGCTGTGCCCACCGAGTACGACGGCGCGGGCCTGGACTATCTGGCACTGGCCGTGATCCTGGAAGAGATCGCCGCCGGCGACGGCGCCACCTCCACCGTGGTCAGCGTCAACAACTGCCCGGTCTGCTCGATCCTGATGGCCTTCGGCAACGAGGACCAGAAGCAGCGCTTCCTGAAGCCGCTGGCACGCGGCGACATGCTGGGCGCCTTCTGCCTGACCGAGCCGCATGTCGGCTCGGAGGCCGGCGGGCTGAAGACCACTGCCGTGCGTGACGGCGATGACTACGTGATCAACGGCGTCAAGCAGTTCATCACCAGCGGCAAGAACGGCGATGTGGCCATCGTGATGGCTGTCACCGACAAGGCCGCTGGCAAGAAGGGCATCAGCGCCTTCCTGGTGCCGACCAACACGCCCGGCTATGTGGTCGCCCGCATCGAAGACAAGATGGGCCAGCATGCCAGCGACACCGCGCAGATCAATTTCGAGAACTGCCGCGTGCCGGCCGCCAACCGCCTGGGCGACGAAGGCCAGGGGCTGAAGATCGCGCTTTCGGGCCTGGAGGGTGGCCGCATCGGCATCGCCAGCCAGAGCGTGGGCATGGCGCGCGCCGCCTTCGAGGCCGCGCTGCGCTACAGCAAGGACCGCAGCAGCTTCGGCCAGCCGATCTTTCAGCACCAGGCCATCCAGTTCAAGCTGGCTGACATGGCCACGCAGATCGAGGCCGCGCGCCAGCTGATCTGGCATGCGGCCGCACTGAAGGATGCCGGCCAGCCTTGCTTGAAGGAAGCGGCCATGGCCAAGCTGTTCGCCAGCGAGATGGCTGAAAAGGTCTGCTCCGACGCGATCCAGGTCCACGGTGGCTACGGCTATGTGTCGGACTTCCCGGTCGAGCGCATCTACCGCGATGTGCGCGTCTGTCAGATCTACGAAGGCACCTCGGAAGTGCAGAAGATCCTGATCGGCCGCGCGCTGGGTTGATGGACATGCCGGCGCAGGCCTTCGATGTGGTGATTGTCGGCGCCGGCATTGCCGGTGCCTCGCTGGCCTGGCGCCTAGCCGGGCAGCGCTCGGTGCTGCTGCTGGAAGCCGAGGAACAGCCGGGGTATCACAGCACCGGTCGCAGCGCCGCGATGTTTATGGAGAGCTACGGCCCGCCGCAGGCGCGGGCGCTGACGCGCGCCAGCCGTCCCTTCTATGAGAGCCCGCCGCCCGGCTTTGCCGAGTCGGCGCTGATGAGCCCGCGCGGCTGCCTGTACGTGGCCTGGCAAGGCCAGCAAGCCGAACTGGATGCGACCGCGGCCGAGTTGCGCGCCACCGGCACGACCGTGCAGTATCTTGACGCCGGCGCCACCCTGGCCCTGGTTCCGCAGCTGCAGCCCGACGGCCTGCTGGGCGCGCTCCACGAAGCCGATGCGATGGACCTCGACGTGCATGCCTTGCACCAGGGTTTCTTGAGAGGGGCCAAGCGACAAGGCGCCGAGCTCTGGACAGCAGCCCGGCTGCAGCGGGCGCAGCGCGAAGCAGGGCGCTGGCTGCTGCGCATGGCCGATGGCCGCAGCGCCAGCTGCACCATGCTGGTTAACGCCGCTGGCGCCTGGGCTGATGTGGTGGCCACTCTCGTCGGCGCGCCAGCCGTGGGCCTGCAGCCCAAGCGCCGCAGCGCCTTCACCTTCGACGCGCCAGCGGGCCTGGATATGCAGCGCTGCCCCTTGGTGGGTGCGATCGACAACAGCTGGTACTTCAAGCCCGATGCGGGCCAGATGCTGGGCTCACCGGCCAATGCCGATCCGGTCGAGCCGCAGGACGTGCAGCCCGAGGAACTGGACATCGCCACTGGCATCTACAACATCGAGTCAGCCACCACGCTGCAGATCCCCCGCCCGCGTCACAGCTGGGCAGGCTTGCGCAGCTTTGTGCCGGATGGCGAATTGGTGATCGGCCCCGATCCGGCCTGCGAAGGCCTGTTCTGGCTGGCCGGCCAGGGCGGATATGGCATCCAGAGCGCGGCTGCTGCTTCGGAGCTGGCGGCGGCCTTGCTGCTGGGCCAGCCGCTCAGTGCGAACCTGCAGCGCGAAGGCGTCGATCCGGTCTTGATGAGCCCGCAGCGCCTGCGGCACTGCGGGCCCTGAGCGCCAGATCGCTCAGTTGCAGGCCGGGTACTTGGCCTGGTGGGCGGCACGCACGGCCGGCGGGGTGTAGTCCTCTAGGCTGGGCGTGTTGTTGGTGAAGCTGCAGCCGTAGCGGCCATCGGCCACGGTGGCCGGCGTCAGCACATCATCGCCGGCCGGCTTGGCGCCGCCGCCTTCCCACTGCACCATGGCGTTGAAGGCCGAGGCCGCTTCGGCTGCGGTGAAGGCGCAGTGGCCGACATCGCGGATGGCACGCTGCACCAGCCATTTGTCATTGCCCTTGGCGGTGGCGCGCTGCCGGTAGACCTGCTCCATGTGGAAGGGCACGAACAGGTCGCCCAGCGTGTGAATGGTGACCACCGGCACGCTGAACTCGCCATTGACCTGCGGAATCCAGCGCAGCCCGTCGCGGCGCAGCCGGTTGGCATCCGCCACTGGGCTGATCTTCAGCAGGCCGGCGTTGAAGCTCTGCTCGGCGGCGCTGAGCGTGCCGCTGGTGGTCTCGAAGCGGTAGGTTATGCCGGTGGTGTCCAGCACATTGGCGTTCAGGATGCCGTTGATCGTGCCATCGCCACCCAGCGATGCCCAGACATTGCCCTGGTTGGCCGGATCGGCCCAGCCTTCGGCATAGAAGGGACGCGGGCCTCCGGTCATATTCATTACGATGGCCTTGAGCTTGTCGCCCTGGACATTGCTCTGGGTTGGGAACTTGCTCCACAGCGCGGCTTGGATCACCGGCGCCTTGGCGGCCCAGTCATTGACCGGGAAGCTGGTGGCGCCGACGCCAGCCAGCTGCATGGCGGCCAACTGGTAGCCGCCGAAGTAGTTGAACAGCGCGTTGTCGCCCACCACGCCGCACATCGGCACGGCGCCGTTGTAGCTCACTTTGTTGACGGCATTCTCCAGCGCCTCCTTCTCGATGGCGGCGGCCGCAATGTGCCCGCCCATCGAGATGCCGGTAATGAAGATCTTGCTCGGCGCGGCCAGCGTGCGGCCCTTGTCGGCAGCGATCTTGTTGAAAGCCAGCGCCAGCGCATTGGTGTCTTCAACACCGGCGCGCACGTCGTAGTAGTTCTTGCTGTAGCTGGACGCAGCCCAGGCGTAGCCGTTCTCCACCAGGTGGCGGCGCATGATGGGGTTGCCGACGCTGAGGTTTTCGCCGGTGCCGGCATAGCCGTGTGCCCACATCACCAGCCGGCCGTTCCAGTTCTTGGGCACCTCGATGCGGTAGGCCGAGCCATTGAGAACGCCGACCCAGCGGTCGGTCTCGATCGCGCTGCCGGGCAGGGCCGCAAAGCTGGTCTCGATCACGGGCTTGAAAATACGGCTGTCCTGCGGGCGGACCGGTTCGGGTTCCGGGTCGGAACCACCGCAGGCGCTCAGCAGCGCCGTTATGGCCAGAACCCCCAGGCCGATGCGGCAGGCGCCGCCGCCCTCGTGTGTTGCGTGTTGCTTGTTCACCGTTGTCTCCAATGCATTGTTGTGTGTGCGCCAACATGGGCGCGCTGCGACCGTAGCGCTGCGAGGCGGGCGCGGTCTGTCCGGCAGGCGACAACTTGGGGGCCGGCGGCTTTGCTTCAGCGTGGCGGCTGGCGCGGCGGCAGGTAGCGCCGATCCGAGTAGGTGGCCAGCCATTCGGGCCGGAAGGCCACGAAGACGGCGCACAGCATGCCGGTCAGCACCGCATCGCCCCAGGCGATCAGCCAGCGGCCCACCATCAGCAGGCCCAGCTCGCCGCCGGGTGGCAGGGGCTGCCACAGCAATTGCGCCCAGCCAGCCAAGCTCATCGCCAGCAAGGTTCCGAAGAAGCCGCGTGCCAGGATGTAGACCATCAGGTGATGCGGCAGCAGCGCGCGCGTCGCCAGACCCAGCAGCAGCGCCAGCGTGCCGGGCAGCACGCCGTTCCAGGCCAGCAGCTCGATCGCGCGCGGCCACGGCACTTCGGCCAGCCAGGCGCCGCCGGCGGCAATCGGCAGCAGGCTCAGCATGGCCAGTGGCCAGCCGAACATCAGCACCAGCAGGCTGGCGCCCGACAGCTGCAGCAGCAGGCCGCCGGGCAGGGCGCGTTGCGCGCTCCACGCCAGCGGCAGCAGCACCAGGGCCGCCAGCCAGGGTGAGCGCAGCGCCGGCGCACGCAGCATCTGCCAGGGGCGCAGCGCCAGTGCCAGCGCGCTGGCAGCGGCAATCATCAGCAGTTCAAGGAGTGGCGTATTCATCAGCAGGGCAGGCAGGGGCGCATCTTGCCCGCTGGGGCGCAGCAGGCGCTTGCTCGACATCAATGCTGGCATGGTGGCCTGCTTGAGGGTTTCACAGGGCTGGCATCGCCACACAGCTGGGCTAGGCTTGGCAAACCATGAATCTGCGTGCCCCGATCCATTTCTATTTCGACTTCTCGTCGCCCTATTCCTATATCGCCTCCGAGTGGGTGGAAGCGGTGGCGGCCCGCCACGGCCGGCGCGTGCAGTGGCATGCGGTACTGCTGGGCGCCACCTTCCAGGCCGCGGAGCTGAAGCCGCCGATGAGCTACCCGATCAAGCGCGACTATGTGCTGCGCGACTTCGAACGTTCGGCCCGTTTCGCCGGCCTGCCCTACAAGCAGCCGGAGTGCTTTCCCATCGCCACGCAGAACGCGGCGCGCGTGTTCTGGTGGCTGGACGCGCAAGACCCGGCACGCGCCGTGGCCTGGGCCCATGCCGGGCTGCGCGCCTATTTCACGCGCGGCGTTCAGCTGGACGATCCGGTGCAACTCAAGGCCTTGGCAACCGAAAGCGGTATCGATGCCGAGGCCGCCGAAGCGGCCTGGCAGGATCCGCAGTGGAAGGAACGGCTGAAGGCCGTCAACGAGCAGGCTATCGCCAGCGGTGTGTTCGGCGCGCCTTTCTTCATCGTCGACGGCGAGCCCTTCTGGGGCAATGACCGGCAGGCGCAGATCGAGCAGTGGCTCAGCGCGGGGCCGTTCAAGGGGCTGTGATTAAGGCCCAGCGGTTTTTGGGGGAGTGCTGCACCGTCACAGTACTGTCATGAGCGCAAGGGAAGCTGTCGGTCTCCCTAGTCTCATCAGGTTCCCGCAATGGCCAAGGATTTCTCCGCCATGGAGGACAGCAACCGCTCCTCCAACCCCAGCATCCACGACATCAGCGAGCCCAGCCGCCGCACCTTCCTGCGCGGCAGTGCCGCCGCGGCCTTTCTGGCGCCGCTGAGCGGTCTGACAGCCCTGACAGCGCTGGGCGGCTGCGCCACCGCAGGTGGCAGTGCAGCGGGCAGCGGCCCCTTGCTGGGCTTTGCTGGCATTCCGATCAGCAATGCCGACACCGTTACCGTGCCGCCCGGCTATGTGAGCCAGGCGATCGCCGCCTGGGGTGAGCCGGTCGGCCTGTCTGGCGAGCTGCCGGCCTTCAAGCCGGACGGCAGCAACAGCGCGGCCGAGCAGCTGGCGCAGTTCGGCATGCACCATGACGGCATCCACTATTTCGCGATCGAAGGCTCGAAGAGCGGCCTGCTGGTGATGAACCACGAGTATGTGGACGATGGCCTGTTGCACCGCGATGGTCTGGCGCAATGGTCGGCCGAGAAGGTGCGCAAGGCGCAGGCCGCCCACGGTGTCAGCGTCTGCGAAGTCACGGAGAAGGACGGGCGCTGGCAGGTGGTGCTGCCCTCGCCCTGGGCACGCCGCTTCACCGCCAGCACGCCGATGGCGGTCAGCGGCCCGGCGGCGGGCCATGCGCTGATGAAGACCGCTGCCGACCCGAGCGGCCGCCGCGTGCTGGGCACGCTCAACAACTGCGGCAGCGGCATCACCCCTTGGGGCACCTACCTGACCTGTGAAGAGAACTTCATCTTCTACTTCAACGGCCCCGACACCCCGAGCGCCCATGAGACCCGCTGGGGCTTGCGCAAGGGCAACCCGGCCGGCTATCGCTGGCACGAGCATGACGCGCGCTTCGACGCCAGCAAGCATCCGAACGAGCCGCACCGCTTCGGCTGGGTGGTCGAGATCGACCCGATGAACCCCAGCAGCACGCCGATCAAGCGCACCGCCATGGGTCGCGCGGCGCATGAAGGCGCCACGGTTGCGCTGACGCGCGACCGCCGTGCGGTGGTCTATATGGGCGAGGACGCACGCTTCGAGTACATCTACAAATTCGTCAGCCGCGATGCGGTGAAGCCCGGTGGCGCCGCCGCCAACAGCGAGCTGCTGGACCATGGCACCTTGTACGTGGCCCGCTTCGACGCCGAGGGCCGCGGCCGCTGGCTGCCGCTGGTGCATGGCCAGGGCCCGCTCAGCGCGGCCAATGGCTTTGCCGACCAGGGCGAGGTGGTGCTCAAGTCGCGCCAGGCCAGCGACCTGCTCGGCGGCACCAAGATGGACCGCCCCGAGTGGATCGATGTGGACAAGCAAGGTTGGGTCTACTGCACGCTCACCAACAACAGCAACCGTGGCGGCAAGGATCATCCGGCGGTCGATGCGGCCAACCCGCGTGCCAACAACAGCATGGGCCACATCATCCGCTGGAAGGAAGACGGCGACCATGACGGGCTGGTCTTCGAGTGGAACCACTTCGTGCTGGCCGGCGACCCCTTCAACGAGCGCGCCGAAGCCAAGGGCAATGTCAAGGGCGACACCTTTGCCTGCCCGGACGGCCTGTGGGTCGATGGCCGCGGCGTGCTGTGGATCCAGACCGATATGTCCACCTCGGCCATGGGCAAGGGCGAGCTGGCGGTGATGGGCCAGAACCAGATGCTGGCCGCCGATCCGCAGACCGGCGAGGTGCGCCGTTTCCTGACCGGCCCGATTGGTTGCGAGGTGACCGGCGCCACCATGACCCCGGACGGTCGCAGCATGTTCGTCAACATCCAGCACCCGGGCGAGAGCCCCAGCGAGCGCAGCGACCCGGCCCAGCCCGACCGTTTCTCCAACTGGCCGGACAAGCGCCCCGGTGCGCGCCCGCGCTCGGCCACCGTGGTGATTCGCAGGGCGGACGGCGGATTGGTCGGGACCTGAGGGACGCGCAGGTTCTCTGCTAGCTAGCGCCTGGGCACGCTCACAGCAGCCCCAGGTCGCGCGCCTTGGCGCCGCCGGGAAAGACACGCGCCAGCGCTTCGGTGGAGAGCCCGAACTGGCGCCGCCAGAGGCCGGCCATCAGCGCGCGGTAGTCGTTGAGCACCGGGTAGTCGCGGCCCTGGTGCAGGGTCTGCGCCTTGAGTTGCACCTGCTCGCCCACCACACCGGAGCGCGCCAGACCGCCGCCCAGCAGCCAGTAGCAGCTGCCATGGCCGTGGTCGGTGCCGCGGTTGCCGTTCTCGCGGAAGGTGCGGCCGAATTCGCTGATCACCAGCACGGTGGTCTGGGCCCAGCGCTGCGGGCCCAGCTCGTCGGCAAAGCCGGCCAGGCCGCGGCCCACTTCTTCGAAACGCGTGGCCAGCAAGCCGCTGGCGCCGCCCTGGCCCACATGGGTGTCCCAGCCGCCGATGTCGACGAAACCCAGCTGGAAGCGGCCGCGCATCAGGCGCGCAATGCGGCGCGCTTCGAGTTCGAAGCCCTTGGCGTCGATCAGCGGACTGCGGCTGGCCGGGTCCATGCCCTGGCGCAGGCGTGCGGGGTCGAGTTCGCGCGCCACTTCCTCGCGCAGCGCAAAGCCTTCCTGCACCTGGGGCGCCAGCGCCTGCTCGCGATACATGCGCGTGAGCAGCTCGCGCGACTTGGCGTCCACCGCCGGGCGCGGGCTTTCGCGCAGCGCCTGGTTGCCGATCTTGGCGCTGCCGCGAAAGGCCACCGGCAGCTGGTCGGTGAAGGAGATCGCCTGCCCGGCGCCCAGCTCCAGCGCCAGACGGTTCATGAAGCCGCTGCTGAAATCGCGGCTGCCGGCCAGCGGCTGGCCGAACTCGATGCTGTCTTGGGTCTCGAAATGGCTGCGGCTCAGGTCTTCGCCGAAGCCGGCGAAGGGGATGAAGGCCGCCTGGCCCGCCTGCAACAGCGGGTAGATCGATTCGCGCAGCGCCGGGTGCAAGGACCAGTCAGCGTCCAGCGGCAGGGCTGCGTCGGCACCACTGCCGGGCCGGGCGATGGCGATGCGTGGCCGCTGCTCGTAATAGAAGGGGCTGGCATGCGGCACCAGGAGGTTTGTGGCGTCATAGCCGCCGCGCAGGAAGACCAGCAGGAAGCGCGGCGCGTTGGGCGCTTCGTCCGCCGCGGCATAGAGCCGGGTGGCGCTGCCGCCGAGCGTGGCGCCCAGCGCGCTGGCCAGCAGCAGCTGGCGTCGATTCAGTGGCATCGTCATCGCGTTCTTGTCCTCAGCGCAGCATGAACTCAGGCGCGCTCAGCAGCAGCGCGTTCCACTCGGTGCCAGGTCTTGCCTGTGCCAGTGCCTCGCGGCTGTTGGCGCTCAGTCTGGCCTGCAGATGCTGCTGGAACAGCACACCGTCCAGCGCAGGTTTGGGTGTGCTGCCCGGCGCCGGGGCCTTGCCGCCTTCCGGCGTGAAGAGCACGGCCAGACCTTGGCCCGCGCCCAGGGTTCGCGCCAGCTCGAAGCGCGTGCTTAGCTGGCCGGCGCTGTTCCAGGCTTCGGCCGCCATCGGGTAGCCGTCGGGCGTGACCTTGTCATACAGGCCCTCGCCCAGGCGCCGCAGCCAGGCCTGGATCGGCGCGCTGTTGACGATCACCGGGCCGCCTGCCGCCGGCAGCGGATAGGCTGCGCGCAGGCCGGACAACAGGTAGTGCTGCGGGTCCTTGAACTGGCGCGGCGCCTGTGCGAACTCGGGCGACAGCAGCAGCGGGCGCAGCGTGGCGGCGATGTCGCCGCGGCTGCTGCTGAAGGCTTCGGCCATGCGCTGCTGCAGTGCGGGCGGCGCCTCGCCCAGCAGGTAGTTCGAGAGCTTGCGCGCGATGAAGCGTGCGGTGGAAGGATGTGCCACCAGCAGGTCCAGCACTTCGTCCAGCTCCTCGGCGCCGCGACCCTTGATGCGATGGCCCAGCACGGTCTTGTCGCCGAAGTCGTGGCGCGCCGGGTTGAACTCGAACAGGCCTTCACGGCGGTAGAGTGCCTCGTGCTCGGGTTTGAGCTTGGGGCGGCCGGGCTCGATGCGCACGCCGAAGCCGGTCAGCACGCGAGCCAGCTCCTGCACGTCCTGCTGCGTGTAGCCGCCGTCCACGCCCAGCGTGTGCAGCTCCAGCAGTTCGCGGGCGTAGTTCTCGTTGGGCTTGCCGGCACTGTTCTGGTCGTTGTCCAGGTAGCGCTGCATCGCCGGGTGGCGCGCCACCGCGCCCAGCATCTGGCGGAAGGAGCCGAGCGCCTGCGGCCGCAGCGCGCTTTCCTCGTAGTCGGCCAGCAGCGCGCGCAGCTCGCGCTTGTACTGGTGCACATTGAAGTGGTTGAACCAGAACCAGGCGATGTTCTCTTGAAGCTGCTGCTCGCTGTAGAGCTGGCGCAGCAGCTGGCGGTGGCCGGCCTGGCGGGCCAGACGGTTCAGCTCGTTCTGGTAGGCCTGGCGGGCGGCGCGGCGCTCTTCCTCGGTGGGTGGCTTGTCCTGGTCTCGGCGCAGCTGCTCGATCTTCTGGGCCAGCGTCAGCGCGTCGCTCTGCTGGATGCTCAAGGCGTCGATTTGCGCCTGCGCGGCTGGCAGCAGCGGCCGGCGCGGGTCGGCGCGCAGCTGGCGCTCCACATAAGCGCCCCAGCCCTGTCGCTGGGCTTCATCGAGCTGCGCCGCGGTGGCGCCCCAGCCGATGCGGTTGACGGCATGGAACAGCGCGCCAGGAGCTTCAAACTCCGGCGGCGCCTTCGGGCTGCCGGCACAGCCGGCCAGCACCAGCAGGGCGCCGGCCAGGGCGGTCTGCAGCCAAAGCCGCCGAGGACGGATGAGTGGTGGATGGGTTGGCTTCAGCATCGCGCGAGCATGCCAAGCCTGGAGTGGGCTTGTCCACTGAGTATTTGTCGGTCGCCCATGTCAGTGTCAACCCTGATGCAGACGGTGCAGCGGGCTCAGGCGGCAGGGCCTGGCAGCAGACCATGACGCCGCAGGAAGCGGCACAGGGTCTCGTCCAGCAGGCCGCGTCGATACAGCAGCTGGCTGAGTTCACTGCCGCCGGTGCCGAAAAGATTGAGCTCCAGCGCAAGCGGGCCTTGGGCGCTGAGCGCGATGTCCCATTGCTGGTAGCGCAGCTTGGGGAACAGCAGGGCAGCCCGTGCGACGAAGGCCTGCACCTCTGCCCAGCCGGGGATAAACAGCGTGTGTAGATCGGCGCCGCTGTCCGGGTGCTCGCGCAACTCGCGCAGATCCATCCCGCTGCCATTGATCACGCGCTGAATCTGGCCGCTGTGCAGATTGACCGCGGCAGCCAGGTTGCCGCCGCGGCCGTCGTTGTAGTTGTCCTGCATATTGCGGCCGGTCGGCAACTTCCAGAACACGCGATGGATCAGAGGGCCTTCCTGCTCGTCGCACAGCAGCATGATGCGCAGGCTGGTGACGATGCCTCCCAGCGCCGGGCGCAGCGTGGTATCGGGCTCGACCGGGCGCTGGAACAGATAGCCCAGCTGTTCGTGATCGCTGCGATGCAGGTCGAAGCGCTGCACCGGAAGGCGTTCGCCATTGCGCTGCTCAATGCTGTCGCTGGCCGCGTCGTAGCGCAGCGCGAAGCACGCGCCGCGGCCGAAGCCGCTGGCGGCGGGCTTCGAGAAGAAGGGGTAGTTGCGGCCGTCCCGGAGCCAGTCCTGCAGTTGCGCTTCGTGCGTCAGCGCCGTGGCCTGCTGCAGCAGTCGAGGGCGCACGGGGCTGTAGATGGCCAGGGTCTCGGTGCAGCGCAGACCTTGTGCATCGAGCAGTGCAGTGGTCAGCACCTTGTCAAGGCCGAGGCAGGCCCAGTGCCTGTCGTTCAGCGCATCGAGCACCGCTTCCATGCGCCAGCCTGCAAAGCGGGCCTTGTCGGCGAGGGAGAGCTGCGGGTCGAAGAGTCGGTAGTTGAAGTAATCGGCCGGGCCGATGCGGCCCAGGCTGCGGCGCAGTTGCCGGATCTCGCGCAGCTGCGCCAGCACGGCGACGCCATGTTCGGCGCTCACCCGCTGCAGCAGGGCGCGATAGGTCTTCAGTCGCTGCGCAACACCCATGTCTGCCTCACTCCGCCAATCATCGCCTTCAGCGATCTTTGCGAGGATTCTGGCATGCGCGCAGACTCAGAGTTCGGCCACGCTCTTGATGCGCGCAGGCAGCGCCACCGTCTGAACTGCGGCCACGGCCGCGCGGCCATGGAAGCGATCCAGCAGCTCCTGCCACTGCGCGCGCACCGTCACCACATTGGCCAGCTTCACATGGCCGTAGCCGCGGATCTTCTCGGGCAGGCGGGCGAGTTGCACGGCAAGGTCCAGCTTGTCGGCGCTGAGATGAGCCAGCAGTTCATTGAGCAGCGCTTCGTAGTCTGCAATCAGCTGGCGCTCCATGCGGCGCTCCTCGGTCTTGCCGAACAGGTCCAGCGCCGTGCCGCGCAGGCGCTTGAAGCGCGCCAGGGTCTTCAGCGCCTTGAAGGTCCAGGAACCCATCTCGATCTTCTTCACGCGGCCGTCGGCGCCGGGCTTGGCCAGCAGCGGCGGGGCCATGTGGAAAGACAGCGACTCCCAGTTCTCGAACTGCGCCTTCAGCGCGGCTTCGAATTTGCCGTCGGTGTAGAGGCGGGCCACTTCCCACTCGTCCTTGATCGCCAGCAGCTTGGCGTAGTAGCGCGCCACTGCCTTGGTGAGGCGCTCGGCCTCGCCGGCTTGGCCCAGTGCCGCCTCGGCGGCGCGCACGCGCTCGACCAGTTGACGATATCGCTGCGCATAGGCGGCGTCCTGGTAGTCGGTCAGCAGGGCCACGCGGCGCGCGATCAGGCCCTCGGGGCCGTCGAGCTTGTCGAAGTTGGGTAGGAACTTCACGGCCTGCATATCGCTGCCCGCCAGGCGCTTCAGCGCTTCGGGCGCGGCGATCGCCAGCCGGCCCAGCGCGAAGGCGGTCTTGTTGCCTTCCACCGCCACGCCGTTGAGCTCGATCGCGCGCATCAGCGAGGCCTCGCTCAGCGGCACCAGGCCACGCTGCCAGCAGGCACCCAGCATTACGATATTGCTAGGCATCGCATCGCCCATCAGATCGTTGGCGATGGTCTGCGCGTCGATGGTCGACAGCAAGGCCGTATCTCCACCGACGGCATGCTGCATCTTGGCTAGCAGCGAAGGCGCTTGCAGGCTGGCATCAGGGTTGCGCACAAAGGCGGCGGTGGGCAGCTCATGCGTGTTGGCCAGGATCACCGTGCGGCCGGGCTTGACCGTGCCCAGCGCATCCGGGCTGGCGCCGACCACCATATCGCAGGCCAGCAGCACATCAGCCTGTTGCGTGTCGATGCGCACCTGGTTGAGCAGGTCCTGCGTCGGCGCCAGGCGCACGAATGACAGCACCGAACCGCCCTTCTGTGCAAAGCCCATGAAGTCCAGCACCGAGGCCTGCTTGCCTTCCAGATGCGCGGCCATCGCTACCAGCGCGCCCACGGTCACCACGCCGGTGCCGCCGACGCCGGTGACCAGCAGGTCGAAAGGCCCCGTCCACTGCCAGGCGGCTGGCGCTGCGATGGCGGCGATCTCGCGTGCCAGGTCTTGCTGCGTGAAGCCCGAGCCCACCTTCTTCTTCAGTTGGGCGCCGTGCACCGATACAAAGCTGGGGCAGAAGCCGTTGACGCAGCTGAAGTCCTTGTTGCAGCTGCTCTGCTCGATGGCGCGCTTGCGGCCCAAGTCGGTCTCCACCGGCACAACGGACAAGCAGTTGCTGGCCTGGCCGCAGTCGCCGCAGCCTTCGCAGACCTGCTCGTTGATGAAGATGCGCTTGGGCGGGTCAACGAATTCCTTCTTCTTGCGACGGCGGCGCTTCTCGGCGGCGCAGGTCTGGTCGTAGATCAGCACCGTCACGCCCTCGATCTCACGCAGCTCGCGCTGCACTGCATCCAGCTCGCTGCGGTCGTGGAAGGTGGTGTGGGCGGGGAAGAGGCCGTGGTGGTCGGCGTACTTGCCGATCTCGTCGGAGACGATCACCAGGCGCTTGACGCCTTCGGCCTCCACCTGGCGCGCGATCTGCGGCACACTGGTCTGGCCGTCCACCGGCTGGCCGCCGGTCATCGCCACCGCGTCGTTGTAGAGGATCTTGTAGGTGATGTTGGCCTTGGCCGCGATGGCCTGGCGGATGGCCAGGTAACCAGAGTGGTAGTAGGTGCCGTCGCCCAGATTCTGGAACACATGCTTCTCGGTGGTGAAGCGGCTGTGCGCGGCCCAGTCCACGCCCTCGGCGCCCATCTGGATCAGGCCTGAGGTGCCGCGCTCCATCCAGCTGGCCATGAAGTGGCAGCCGATGCCGGCGAGAGCCCTGGAGCCCTCGGGCAGCTTGGTGCTGGTGTTGTGCGGGCAGCCCGAGCAGAAATAGGGCTGACGGCGCACGCCGTCGGCCGCGTTGGACAGCAGGCAGGGGGTGAGGAAGTCCACCACCAGATGGCGGCGGTCCAGCGCGGGGTTCAGGCGTGCCAGCCAGTCGGCCACCGTGTTCATGATGCGGCTGGGGCGCAACTCGCCCAATGCGCTCAAGACCTGACCCCCATGCTCATCGGTCTTGCCGACCACGCGTGGGCGCTGGGCGTCGGGCAGGTGGTAGAGCAGTTCCTTGATCTGGCGCTCGACCACCGGCGCCTTCTCCTCGATCACCAGCATGTCGCTCAGCCCCTGGGCGAACTCGCGGATGCGCGTGGACTCAAGCGGGAACACCAGGCCAACCTTGTAAACCCGCACGCCGGCGGCGGCCAGCGCATTGGGGTCCAGGTCCAGGCGGCGCAGCACTTCCATGAAGTCGTAATGCGCTTTGCCGACAGTCACGATGCCCAGCGTGGCGCGCGGGCTGACGACGATGTGCTTGTCGATGCTGTTGAGCTTGGCGAAGGCCTTGACCGCGTTCAGCTTGTGCTCCAGCCGGGTCTCCAGCTCCAGCGAGGGCAGGTCCACCGCGCGGATGTGCAGATCGACCGGCGGCTGGTGATCGACCGGCAGCTGGAAGTCCAGCGGCACCGCATCCAGGTCCACCGTCATGCCCGACTCGACAACTTCTGAGATTGCCTTGAAGCCGACCCAGGTGGACGAGAAGCGCGACAGCGCCCAGCCGTATAGACCGAACTCCAGGTACTCGGCCACATTGCCCGGATGCACGATGGGCATGTGCCAGGCTTGCAGCGCCAGATCGCTCTGATGCGGGGTGGATGAGGACACGCAGCCATGGTCATCGCCGCAGACCACCAGCACGCCGCCTTGTGCGGAGGTGCCGTAGACATTGCCGTGCTTGAGCGCGTCGCCCGAGCGGTCCACGCCCGGCCCCTTGCCGTACCACATGGCAAACACGCCATCGACGATGCGCTTGGGGTCCAGCGCCACGCGCTGCACGCCCAGGCAGGCGGTGGCGGCCAGGTCTTCATTGATGGCCGGCAGGAAGTTGATCTGCGCCGCGTCCAGGAACTTCTTGGCCTTCCACAACTGCTGGTCCACCATGCCCAACGGGCTGCCGCGGTAGCCGCTGACGAAACCGGCGGTCTTCAGGCCGGCCTGCTCGTCCAGCGCCTTCTGGGCCAGCAGCAGGCGCACCAGGGCCTGGGTGCCGGTCATGAAGACGGCGCCACTCTTGGCGCCGAGGTTGTCCGACAGCTTGTAGTCGCGCAAGGCGGGGCTTGCAGCGCGGGAGAGATCGGCGATGGCTTCGGACATGGCGGCTCCTGACTCAGGTCAAGCGGAAACGGGGTGCCGAATTTTTAGCCCTGAGACCGAGAGTTTCTTGCCTGACTGGTCGCTGTGCAACTCGGTTTTGAGAGAATTGCTCTCAAGGATGGCTCAAATGGAAAATGAACGTTTCGATCGGGCGACAAAGCAGATTCTTGAAGCCCTGCAGGCCGATGGCCGCTTGTCCACCCAGGCCCTGGCCGACAAGGTGGGCCTGTCCGCCACGCCGGTGTGGCGCCGCGTCAAGGAGCTGGAGGACAGCGGTGTGATCCGCCGGCATGTTGCCCTGGTGGACCGCGAGAAGCTGGGCCTGAACATCTGCGTGCTGGCCAATGTCAGCCTGGTGCGCCACAGCGAGGGCGCGGTGGAGCAGTTCGAGCAGCTGGTGCAGACCAGCCGCGAGATCATTGAATGCCACGGCATTACCGGCGAGGCGGATTACGTGATCAAGGTGGTGGTGCCCGATATGAAGGCCTACGACCAGTTCCTGCAGAGCCGTATTTTCAAGGTGCCCGGCGTGGCCAGTGTGCGCAGCAATGTGGTGCTGCGCGAGGTCAAGTACGAGACGGCGCTGCCGGTGGACTGAGGCTCAGAGGCAGCGGTCGAATTTCGACCCTTGCACCATGTCTATAAAACGATAAAAACGATTCACTTCTGCTGATCGGGGGCGAAGGCGCACAGCCAAAGGCTCAGCCCTCAGCGCCGGGCCGCGCCGCCACGCCAGGCCAGGCCAGGCCAGGCCAGGCCAGGCCTTCCGCTGATCTTGCAGAGCAACCCTTTCCACCGCTCAATCGCCAGATCTCAGAAAAGCAACGCTCTGCGCGGGGCCAATCCACGCGTGATCTGCTTCACGCGGGCGCCAAGCGCATGCGCACTGCTGGACTCCGGTGCTTGCTATGAATCGATAAAAACGATAACTTTCAGTCCCGAGAAAATTGCAAATATGCGCTGCGCTGTTTGCTCAGTCCAGCCTCGACACCCAAGGACCGAAAGCCCCATGACCAGTGAAATTGCCCTCGCGCCATCCCGCCCTTCGACAGCCATCCGAGGTCGCGCCGGCGAGTACCTGAGCTTTCGCCTCGGCAGCGAGGCTTACGGCATCGCCATCCTGTGCGTGCAGGAGATCCGCGGCTACGAGTCGCCGACGCAGATCGCCAACGCGCCGGCCTTCATCAAGGGTGTGCTGAACCTGCGTGGGGCGATCGTGCCCATCATCGACCTGCGCATTCGCTTTGGCCTGAGCTCGGTGCGGTACGACGGGCAGACCGTGACCATCGTGCTCAATATTGGCCAGCGCGTCATTGGCGTGGTGGTGGACGCGGTGTCCGATGTGGTCGATCTGCGCGGCCAGGACATCAAGACTGTGCCCGAATTCGGCCCTGCCGTCGGTGCCGAGCACATAACGGGCATCGGCACCAGCCAGGCAGGTGAGAACGAACGCATGCTGATCCTGCTTGACATTGAGAGGCTGCTCAACAGCGCCGACATGGGCCTGGTCGCCGCACCCTGCGAAATCAGCTGACAAGGGGAACAGGAATGAACAACTTGACCGTGCGCGCCAAGCTGACCTTGGCCTTCGGCGGCCTGTCCCTGCTGGTCCTGCTGATCGCGGGGCTGGCCGTCAAGACTCTCGGAGACGCGAACGCGCGCTTCGAGGGCTACGTCAACGGAGTCAATGCCCGCGCCAGCACTGCGCATCTGCTACGCGAAGCCATCGACTTGCGAGCCATCGCCGCGCGCAATCTGGTGCTGGTCACCACTCCTGAGGACATGGCGCTGGAAAAGGCAGTCGTGACCAAGGCGCATGCCGAAGCGCAGCACCAACTCCAGAAGCTCAAGCTGTTGGCGCAGGATGCAGGAACCAGCGAACAAGGGCGTCGGATGATCGGCGAAATGGACAAAATCGAGCAGGCCTATACGCCTGTGGCGCTTGGCGTTGTCGATCTGGCGCTCAACAACAAGCAGCAAGAAGCCATCGCCAAGATGAACACCGAGTGCCGGCCGCTGCTGGCCGCGCTGGTCAAGGTCTCCACGCAGTTCTCCGACCACATGGCTGAACGCGCGGCTGGCCTGGTTGCGGACGCAGCCGCCAGCTACGCTGCGCAGCGCAATCTGCTGATCGCCGGCTGCGTGATCGCCCTGGCCGTCGCCGTGCTTGCCGGTGTGCTCATCACGCGCAGTCTGGTGCAGGCGCTCGGCGCCGAGCCGGCCGAGCTTTCCGCCGTGGTTAGCCGTGTTGCCGATGGTGATCTAAGCACCCGACTCGAACTGCGCAACGGCGACAGCAGCAGCGTTCTGGCGGCGGTGGATCGCATGCAGAGCGCGCTCGCTCGCGTGGTCTCGACGGTGCGCTTGGGTGCCGAGAGTGTTTCCACCGCTTCTGCCGAGATTGCGTCGGGCAACAACGACCTGTCGGCCCGAACCGAGCAGCAGGCCAGCGCGCTGGAGCAGACCGCCGCGTCGATGGAAGAGCTGGGCGCCACCGTCAAGCACAACGCCGACAACGCCCGTCAGGCGAACCAGCTGGCGCAGGGCGCCAGCACGGTGGCCATGCAGGGTGGCCAGGTGGTGGCCCAGGTGGTCGACACGATGAAGGGCATCAACGAGAGTTCGAGAAAGATCAGCGACATCATCAGCGTCATCGACGGCATCGCGTTTCAGACCAACATCCTCGCCCTGAACGCGGCAGTGGAAGCCGCGCGCGCCGGTGAGCAGGGCCGCGGCTTTGCCGTGGTGGCCTCCGAAGTGCGCTCGCTGGCCAGCCGCAGCGCCGATGCGGCCAAGGAAATCAAGTCCCTGATCAGCGCCAGCGTCGAGCGGGTGGAGCGGGGCACGGTGCTCGTAGATCAGGCCGGCAGCACCATGACCGAGGTGGTGGCCTCGATTCGCCGCGTCACCGACATCATGGGGGAGATCAGCGCGGCAAGCAGCGAGCAGAGTCAGGGCGTGGCCCAGGTCGGCGAGGCGGTCACACAGATGGACAAGACCACTCAGCAGAACGCCGCGCTGGTCGAGGAGTCGGCTGCCGCCGCAGAGAGCCTGCGCTCGCAGGCGCAGCAGCTGGTTCAGGCCGTCGCCGTGTTCAAGCTCCAGGGCACCGAGGGTGTTCGCGTGCCAGCACCGTACTGAGTCCGCGTGCCAAGCTGGCCGTTGTTGCCGTGCGGCGCCGCGCCCGTGGTCGTGCGCGCCCCCGAGATTGAGCGCAATGCGCCATCTGCCACAGCGGCGGTGCATGCCGCAGCTCCGACTGCCAGCACTCCGCGTTCGACCGCCGCCCCGAGTGGCGAAGGCGAGTGGGAGAATTTCTGAGCTGTCCGCGCCGCTGCTAGTCCTGGTTGAGCACTTCCAGCACATCCGAGTGGAACTCGCGCTGGTAGAGCACATAGATCACGCTCAGCGTGGCCAGCATCATGGCCCAGGGCGCGAAGAACCAGGCGATGGCGGCGAAGGACATGTAATAGGCGCGTAGGCCATCGTTGAAGGTCTCGGCGGCCAGCGCCACGATGCGGCCGGCACGGTCGGCGAAGGCCTCGCGCGACAGGCTGGAGTCCTCAGCAAAACGGTCGTGCCCTGGCGCTGCCGCCACCAGCAGCGCACCGAAGGTGTACTGGCGCATGCTCCAGGTGAAGCGGAAGAAGGCGTAGACGAAGATGCCCGCCACCAGGATCAGCTTCAGGTCGAACACCAGCGTGGAGGTGCGGGCGGCGAAGGGAATCTCGCGCACCAGTTCGCTGGCCTGGTCGCTGGCGCCCAGCACGGCCAGCAGGCCACCGATGATCAGGATGGTGGTCGAGGCGAAGAAGGAAGGGCTGGTCGACAGGCTCTGCACGACGATGCCGTCGATCACCCGCACTTCGCGGTAGGTGACCTGCAGCATCCAACGGTGGCGCTCGCGGTTAGTGGCCGCCAGCAGCGAGCCGCGGCTGACCGCGCTGCGCCGGGCGAACTGCGCATAGCCGATCCAGGCGGCAAAGAAGACCAGCAGCGCCACCCAGTCCAGCCAGGGCAGAAAGGCCAGCACGTTCAGTATCTTTTCCATGCCCTGGAGTCTAGGCCGGCTTCGGCCGCCAGTCTCAGGCGGCCAGATCGAACACCAGCACCTCGGCGTCCTCGCCCTCGCTCAGGGCCAGCTGCGTCTCGCCGCTGAGCTGCAGTGCATCGCCGGCCGCCAGGCGCTGGCCGTTGACCGTCAGCGCGCCGCGCACCAGATGCACATAGCTCTTGTGCGAGGGCGTCAGGGCCAGCGTGGCCTGCTCGGCGCCGTCCAGCAGCCCGGCGTAGAGCCAGGCATCGGCGCTGATGCGCACTGATTCGTCGGCGCCATCGGGCGAGGCGATCAGGCGCAGCTGGCCGCGCTTGTCGGTCTCGGCAAAATGGCGCTGCTCATAGCTGGGCGTGATGCCGCGCTGGTTCGGCTGGATCCAGATCTGCAGGAAGTGGGTCTGCTGCCCCTGGGCGTTGTTGAACTCGCTGTGCATCACGCCGCTGCCGGCGCTCATGCGCTGCACATCGCCGGGGCGGATCACGCCGGCGTTGGCGCCGCCGGGCTTGCCGTTGCCCATGCTGTCCTGGTGGGCCAGCTCGCCGGCCAGCACATAGCTGATGATTTCCATGTCGCGGTGGCCGTGGGTTCCGAAGCCGCTGCCGGCGGCGATGCGGTCTTCATTGATGACGCGCAAGGCGCCGAAGCCCATGCGCTTGGGGTCGTAGTAGTCGGCGAACGAGAAGCTGTGGAAGGACTTGAGCCAGCCGTGGTCGGCGTAGCCGCGGTCGCAGGACTTGATCAGTTCGAGCATGGCGGGGTCTCCTGGTTTGATGCAGCAACTTTAGGTGGGCGGGCGCAGGTGAGGGGCTTGTCGGCTTGAAGCGAGCGTTCAAATAAGATGAATCCCATGCCGAATTCAGACCACAGGACTTCCGCCGACAAACCGGTGCTCAAACGTCGCGTGCTGACGCCCGAGGCCCTGGCCATGATGGACAGCATCGCGCGCACCGGCAGCTTTGCCGCCGCGGCGCGCGAGATGGGCAAGGTACCGTCGGCGCTGACCTACAGCGTGCGCCAGCTTGAAGAAGCACTGGATGTGCTGCTGTTCGACCGCAGCTCGCGCCAGGCCGTGCTGACGGCCGCTGGCCAGGAGCTGCTGCTCGAAGGCCGGCGCCTGCTGCAGGAGATGGACGCGGTGGCCAACCGCGTGCGCCGCATCGCCACCGGCTGGGAGAGCGAGCTGACCGTGGCCATCGACGACGCGATCGCCCGCCGCGCAGTGTTCGACCTGATGGAGGCCTTCTACCAGTTGCCGGTGGACGAGACCCCCGATGCGCCGCGCGGCCCGCCGACGCGGCTGAAGCTGCGCGTCGAGGTGATGGCCGGCACCTGGGAGGCGCTGACCTCGGGCCAGGCGGACCTGGCCATCGGCACATCGGCCCAGGCGCCGGGCGGCAGCGTCTATACCGAGCTGCTGGGCGAGATGGAGATGCTGTTCTGCGTCGCGCCGCATCACCCGCTGGCCAAGGCCGAAGAACCCCTGGCTGCCACCACGATGGCCGAGCACCGGATCATCACGGTGGCCGATTCCGCGCGCAGCCTGGCGCCGGTCACGGCCGGCGTGATCCCCGGCCAGGAGGTGCTGACCATGCCCTCGATGGCGGCCAAGCTGGAGGCCTTGCTGCGCGGGTTGGGCTGTGGATCGCTGCCATCGCCGATGGTGCGGCGCCATGTCGAGGCCGGCCGCCTGGTGGCCAAGCGGACCTATGTGGAACGGCGCGCCTTCCCGCTGCACTATGCCTGGCGCAACACCGGCCACCCGCCTGCCAAGGCGCTGGCCTGGTGGCTGCAGCAGCTCAAAAGTTCGGCCACCCGACAGGCCCTGTTGCAGCAGCATGAAGGGCTGCTGCTCTGAGAGTCGACATGGGCCGCGGCATAGGTCGCTTTGCGCCATCGCCCACTGGGCCGCTGCACGCCGGTTCGCTGGTGGCGGCGCTGGCCAGCTGGCTGGATGCGCGCGCGCAGGGCGGCCATTGGCTGCTGCGCATCGAGGATGTGGACACGCC
This sequence comes from Methylibium sp., assembly GCA_013824165.1. GTDB lineage: Bacteria > Pseudomonadota > Gammaproteobacteria > Burkholderiales > Burkholderiaceae_C > JACDQM01. The sequence continues at coordinate 78,870 of PNNH01000084.1, forward strand.
CCGCTGCGTGCCCGGTGTCGACCAGCTGATCCTGCAGCAGTTGGCCGCCGTGGGCCTGCTGCCCGATGCGCCGCCGGTCTGGCAATCGCAGCGCGGCGATCTCTATGCCCAGGCGCTGGCGCGGCTGCAGCAGGACGGCTGGGTGTATGGCTGCGCCTGTTCGCGCAAGGAGATCGCGCAAGCCCAGGCCGCGCTGGGGCTGACGCTGCAGCGCCATGGTGAGCTGGTCTATCCTGGCACCTGCAGGGCGGGCACGCAGGGCCGTGAGGCACGCGCCTGGCGCCTGCTCAGCACGGCGGACCGCGCCGGCATCGAGCCGCTGCTGATCGACTGGAATGACCGGCGGCTGGGGCAGCAGCAGCAGCGCCTGGACAGTGCCGTTGGTGATTTCGTGCTCAAGCGCGCCGATGGCCTGTGGGCCTATCAGCTGGCGGTGGTGGTGGACGACGCGGCGCAAGGCATCACGCATGTGGTGCGCGGCGAAGACCTGGCCGACAACACGCCGCGCCAGATCCGCCTGCAGCAGTTGTTGGGCCTGCCGACGCCGATTTATCTGCACACGCCGCTGGTGCTGGGCACCAATGGCGAGAAGCTCTCCAAGCAGAACGGCGCCGCGGCGCTGGACCTGGCTGACCCGCTGCATGCGATCCGCCAGGCGGCCGCCGTGCTGGGCCTGCGCCTGCAGTCGGCCACGTTGGCCGAGGCCTTGGCGGAAGCCGTGGCGCAATGGCCGGACGCGCTTGGTGGCATGATGCCGTCCGCATCTGTTTCAACACGCAAGGAATCCTCATGAACACCACCTCCAGCGGCCTGCAGTACGAAGACACGGTCGTCGGCGAAGGCGCCGAAGCCAAGGCCGGCCAGGACGTGTCGGTCCACTACACCGGCTGGCTCTACAAGGATGGCCAGCAGGGCGCAAAGTTCGACTCCAGCCTGGACCGCGGCGAGCCCTTCGACTTCGAGCTCGACGGCGGCATGGTGATCCGCGGCTGGGACGAGGGTGTGCAGGGCATGAAGGTCGGCGGCACCCGCGTGCTGCTGATCCCGCCGCAGCTGGGCTACGGCGCGCGCGGCGCCGGCGGCGTGATTCCGCCCAATGCGACGCTGAAGTTCGAGGTCAAGCTGCTGGGTGTTTCCGGCGGCCCAGAGACCATCCACCTGAATCTGCAGGAAACCGCCAGTGGCCTGAAGTACCAGGACACCGTGGAAGGCGCCGGCGCCGAGGCAGCCAAGGGCCAGCGCGTCACCGTGCACTACACCGGCTGGCTCTACAAGGACGGCGCGCGCGGCAAGAAGTTCGATTCCAGCAAGGATCGCCGCGATCCCTTCCGCTTCCGCCTGGGTGGCGGCGAGGTGATCCAGGGCTGGGACGAAGGCGTGGCCGGCATGAAAGTCGGCGGCACCCGCATGCTGGTGATCCCGCCCGAGCTGGGCTATGGCGAATACGGCGCAGGCGGCGTGATTCCGCCGAACGCGGTGCTGCTGTTCGAAGTCGAGCTGCTCGCCGTTTGATCAGAAAGTGACCATGGCCTTCGCCTCTTCGGGGGCGAAGTACTTGCGCAGGATATTCAGCAGCGTGCCGTCGCGGCGCATCTCGTCGATCATGCCGCGCCACTTGCTCAGCTCGGCCTCAGGCAGTGAGGCCTTGGACATGATCAGGCCGTGCAGCGTCGGCGGGTCGCCGACTTCGACGATACGGGTGATCTCGCGCAGCGCCTTGGCGTCCACCTGAGAGTAGTTGAAGGGTTCGATGATCATGGCCTGGATGCGGTCCAGCTTCATCATCGCCAGCAGCTGTTCGTGGTCGGCCACATCGACGACGCGGCCCTGCGCGGTGATGCTGTCGACCATTTTGTTGGCACTGGGGCTGTAGCGGAAGCTGCGGATCGCGCCGAGTTTGAGGCTGGCGTCGCGCTCGAAGTCGGCCAGCGTGCCCACCTGGCGGTCCTTGCGCACCATCAGGTAGTACTTGTTGTACAGATACCAGCCGAAGCCGGCGAATTGGTCGCGCGACTCGTTGGTGATGCCGGACATGCTGAAGTCCAGTTCGCCGCTCTCGATCCATTTCCAGATGCGGGCGCGCGGCATTACGCTGACCTCGAAGCGGCAGCCGCTGCGCTTCATCAGCTCGTGCGCCACATCTTTGTCGATGCCCTGATTGCTGGCCTTGGAGTACAGCATGCCGTGGTCGTGGTAAGCCAGCGTGAAGGTGCGCGTGCAGGTGGGCCGCGGTTCGCGTGGCGCAGCCTGGATGCCAGCCGACAACGTGCCGAGCAGCAGGGCATAGACCAGCGCAGTAACGGGCGTTCGATTGAGTCGGTTCAGCATACGGTCGGGGTGAGGCTGCTGGATCATCTTAGACGCAGGCAGCGGGCACGCTGAAGTGCCTGCCGGCTTGCTCAGCTATGCTCGTTGCCGCACAGGCCTTGCTCAAGCCGCCAGCCAGCGTGGACATGGCGAAATCCTCCCAAGTCGCATGAACGAACTCGCAAGCCCCCTTGCCGTCTCCTTTCCCAGTGTGGCCTTCATCGGCGCTGGCCGCCTGGGCCGTACTTTGGCGCGCGGGCTGGCCGCCAAGGGCGTGGCGGTGCGTGCGGTGGGCAGCCGCTCGGCCAGTGCAGCGCATACCTTGGCGACTGAGCTCGGTGGCTGCACGGCCTTGCCCATTCAGGAGGCGGCCGCGGCGGCCGAGCTGGTCTTTCTGACCGTACCTGATGACGCCATCGCGCCCAGCGCCGCGGCGCTGCGCTGGCTTCCGGGGCAGCGCGTGGTGCATTGCAGCGGCGCCACCGAGGTCGCGGCGCTGGCGGCGGCGCAAGAGCAGGGCGCGCTGGTGGGCGGTTTCCATCCGCTGCAGATTTTCTCGGACCCCGAGCGGGCGCTCGCGCTGCTGCCCGGCAGCACGGTGGCGATTGAGGCCGAGGGTGTGCTGGCTGACGAACTGCACGCGCTGGCCGCACTGCTGGGCATGCAGCCCCTGGCGCTGCGCCCCGGTACGCGTGCGGCCTATCACGGGGCCGCCAGCTTTGCGGCGAGCTTCCTGTTGTCGATGCTCGACGAAGCGGCCCAGGTCTGGGCGGCGATCGGCCTGCCCCGCGATCAGGCATTGCGATCACTGTTGCCGCTGGCCCGCGGCACGCTGGATGCCGCCGAGGCCAAGGGCCTGGCGCAGGCGCTGGCCGGGCCGATCTCGCGCGGCGATGTCGGCGTGGTTGCGCGCCACTTGCAGGCGTTCGACGCACTGGGTGAATCGCATGGACAGTTCTACCGTGAGCTGTCACGCCGCCAGCTGACCCTGGCGGCCGAGAGCGGGCGGCTCGATGCTGCGGTGCTGGCCCGTGTTGCAGCCTTGCTGGAATCGGCATGATCGCGTGCCAGCTTGCCGTCAGCACCGTCGTCGAGGATTCGGCCGATCCCAGGAGAGCTTCCGAAGATGAATGACCCTCAGAGCAAGGACGCCGACGGAACACGTGCAGATGCCGAAGTCGGCAACTATGCCCAGACTGGCTTCACGCCGCACGGGACGATGGAGATCCGCAAGCAAGGCGCCATCGTGACGGGCCATGCCCGCGGTCCGTTCAACACGGAATTCATGCAGGCCTACGGCGCGATGTGGCGCCAGCATCTGGCTGACTGGGCGGGCGACGGTGCGCTGGCGGTGCACACGGTCTGGGCCGGTTCCATGCTGACCTCGCCCGACGCGCTGAAGCTGTTCGACGAGATGATGGGCCGCGCGGCGAAAGCGCTGCCGCCCAAGACCCTGCACATCTGGACCGTGCCCCCGGGGGTAGAAGCCAGGCTGCTGATGCTGCCGGTGTGGTCGAAGATCATGAACAGCCACGGCCTGGCGGTGCAGGTGTTCGACTCTCAGCCCGCGGCAGAAACTGCCATCGACGCCTTTCTCGCCAAGTCGCAATAGAGATCGGCGTAGCGCGCGGCGCTGCCTTTCAGGGCTGTGCGGGCGCCGCGGGTGTGCTCGGTGAGGGTGTGACCACGTCGATGGTCTTCTCGATCACCTTGCCGCCCACCTTGACCGTGGTGCTGACCACCGCCCCTGTGACCGAGATGGCGGCGCCGGCAGCCGCGCCGGCCACCGACACGACAGCGCAAGCCTGCAGCGACAGCAGCAGCGGCAGGGCAAGAGCAAGGGTGAGCAGGGGACGACGATTCATCATCACTGAGGGGCCAGATGGCGGTGCAGGGCGGACAGGCCCTCATTGTGCCCAAGCCTGCGGCTGTGTCATGCTTGCGCGGCTTCGACTGCATGGGAAAGGCAAGGGCCAGCATGTTCTCGGTGTATGGAATCCAGGGGCGGCTCTATAACGGGCCGCTGGAGCAGGTGCGGGATCTGGCCGAGGTCAAGGCCGTCGCCCGGCTGCGCGCGGTGGCTCCCATCGGGCGGGAAGAGGCGGAGTCCGCCGCTGTGTTGCTGTCCCGCCGCGAGGGTGAGGCGGGTGGCCACGCCGGCCTGCTGGGTGAAAGCGGGCCCCGCCAGGCGCTGGCTGCGTATGCACAGGCCCAGCAAGGCGCGGGCGCTGCGACGCGCCATGTGATCGCGCGGGTCGGCGAGTTGATGAGTCGCAAGCTGGTCACCGTGCCGGTGACGGCCACACTGCGCCAGGCCTGGGGCGTGCTGGCGCAAGCCGGCATCGGCCAGGCGCCGGTGGTCGGCGAGCAGGGCCAACTGGTAGGCCTGGTCGGACGCTCGGCGCTGATGCGCGAGGAAATGATGCCGGCCGATCTGCCCAGCGCGCTGGCCTGGAGCGCGCGCCTGGCCCAGCCGGTCAGCGAGCTGATGTGGTCGCCGGTGCCGGCGGCGCAGCCCGATTCGCCGCTGCGGGAGGCGGCTCAGCTGATGCTGGACCTGCAGCTGCCGGGCTTGCCGGTGCTGTCCGACGAGGGCCGGCTGCTGGGCTTTTTGTCACGCACCGACCTGCTGCGGGCCATGACCCGGGAGGCGCCGCTCGATCTCTGGTCCTGATCGGTTAGAATGCGAGCTGTTGCCGCCCCAGTGCCTGCGCTGTGGCGGTTTTGTTTTTCAGCGTGCCGGGCGTTTCATGACCGGGTGCGCACAAGGAATGGAGCACCCGGATGGCGAAGGAAGAACTCATTGAAATGCAAGGCCAGGTAGACGAAGTGCTGCCGGACACGCGCTTTCGTGTCACGCTTGAAAACGGCCACAAGCTGATTGCCTACACCTCGGGCAAGATGAAGAAGAACCACATCCGCATCCTGGCGGGTGACAAGGTGTCGCTGGAACTGTCGCCCTATGACCTGAGCAAGGGCCGCATCACCTTCCGTCACATCGAGCGTCGCGGACCGATGCCGACCAACAACAGCAACTATCGCCGTTGATGCTTCGGCGGCGTGCTACCAGCTGACGGGCTCGACCCGGTAGTAGCGTGCCAACTCCTGGTAGAGCGCGGGATGCTGCTCTGCCATTGCCTGCGGGCACTCGAAGAACACCTCGCTGGCCACGGCAAAGAACTCCGCCGGGTCGGTGGCGCCATAGTCGCTCAGCAGACTCGGCAGGCCCAGCGCCGCGCGTTCGCGCAGCGCATCGAACTCCCTCTGCATCACGCGGGACCAGCGCCGGTAGGCCTGGCGCCCCGGCAGTGGCGGCGCGCCGTTGGCATGCCCCTTGACCTGGTCCAGCTGATGGGCGAACTCGTGGATCACGACGTTGTGCCCATCGCCGGGATCGGCCGCGCCCTGCAGCACATCCTGCCATGACAGCACCACCTGACCCTGGCTCCATGATTCGCCGGTCAGCAGGCGGCGCTGTTCCATCTGCACGCCGGCCGGGCCGGGCGCCGCGCGCTCGACCACGAAAGCGCCTGGATAGACCAGCACCTGGCTCAGCTTGGGATAGAAGCCACGTGCATCGCCCAGCAGCGGCAGGCAGGCCTGCGCGGCAATCGTGACACGCACCTCGTCGTCGATCTCCATGCCCGCACAGCCGATGATGGGTTTCTCGGCCAGAAAGACCTGGATCAGCTGTTTCAGCCGCAGCTGCTGGCCGGCCGGCAGCTTTTGCACCATCGGCACTCGCCGCCGCAGGATGCGCCGCCAGGCCAGCGGAAAAGGCTGCTGCTGCAGGCGCTGACGCCGGCGCCGCCGCCACAGCGGCTGGCCCAGCATCCAGCCGATCAAGGCCAGGGCCAGCGCAACGACGATAAGCAGGGCCATGAAGGCTTTCCGGAAATGAGGTGACCGGGTGTCAGATGGGCGAGGGCTGAGCGAATTCAAGCCCGTGCCGCTGATTCCTAGGGAATGCCCTGCGACGCGCTGTCAGCCTGCTGAAGCGTGGGGCCGCTACCCTTGTCCGGTGACGACGAAACCCTCCCCCGACACCACGCTGCAGGCCTGGCAGGTCATCGCCGGCGGCATTCTGGCGCTGGTCTTGTGCATCGGCGTGGCGCGCTTTGCCTATACCCCGCTGCTGCCGCTGATGCAGCAGCAGGCCGGCCTGTCGGATCTGGCCGCTGGCTGGCTGGCCGCGACCAACTACATGGGCTATATGAGCGGCGCCTTGCTCGCCGCCTGGCTGGAAAGCCCGCTGTGGCGCCGCCGCCTCTACAGTGCCGGTCTGCTGATCGGCTTGCTGAGCACCGCGCTGATGGGCTTGAGCGGCAATGTCTGGGTCTGGGCGCTGTCCCGCTACCTGGGCGGGCTGGCGGGCGCGGCCGGCATGCTGCTGGGTTCGGGCCTGGTACTGGGCTGGCTGATGCGGCATGGCCGGCGGCCGGAGCTGGGCCTGTACTTCACCGGCCTGGGGCTGGGCATCGTGGTCTCGGCCTTGGGCGCCATGCTGATGGGCCGCCTGGGCCTGGACTGGCGCGGCCACTGGTGGGGCTTTGTGCTGATCGGCGCGTTGGCGCTGCTGCCGGCCTGGGCCTGGCGCCCGCCGGTGCCGCCGACGGCTGCCGTACAGGCAGCTGTCGTGTTGCCGGCGCGGCGCTGGATTCTGCAGATGATGGCGATGTACTTCTGCGCGGGCTGGGGTTTCGTCATCAGCGCCACCTTCACCGTCGCCATCGTCGAACGCCAGCCGCTGCTGGCCGGCCAGGGGCCTTGGGCCTGGCTGCTGGTGGGCCTGGCCGCGACGCCGGCCGTCTTCGTCTGGGACTTCATCGCGCGCCGCATCGGCGATCTGCAGGCACTGCTGCTGGCCATGCTGCTGCAGCTGGTCTCGGTGCTGCTGCCAGCCTGGTCCAACGGGCTGGCGGCGGCCCTGAGCGGCGCCTTGCTCTATGGCGCCACCTTCATCGGCATCGTCAGCCTGACGCTGGCCCTGGTGGGCCGCCGTTCGCCTGCCAACCCTGGCAAGGCGATGGCGCGGCTCACACTCAGCTATGGCGCTGCCCAGGTCAGCGCGCCGGCGCTGGCCGGCGCGATGGCGCAGGCCAGTGGCAGCTATACCGGCGCGCTGTGGCTGACCGCCGCCGTGCTGGGGCTGGGCGCTGCGCTGCTGGTGCTGCTGCAGCGCGAAGAGCGTCACGCCGCAAGACCGGCGGTGCCGGCGTCCTGACAGGATGTTGCACTGCACGTTAGGGGAATCCCGGCAACCTCCCCAGAGAGTGCGGTGCTAGCCTGAGGCGGCGTGATGCCGGCATCGAGCCGGGCGCGGCCATGCAGCCGCTCTACGAGCCCGCTGCACAACAATCCAAGGAGACAACGATGAGCCCTTGTATTCCTCTGCGGCAGCGACTCAGCAGTGCAGTCTCGATGCGTGCGCGCTGCCGTGCGGTGCTGCGTACGCTGCTGCCCGCGCTGGCCCTGCTGGCGGTGGGCGCTGACGCCGCGGCCAACACGCTGACACAGAACGTCTCCTGGACGATCGATCGTGCCGGCACCACCGCCAAGTACCGGGTGGTGGCCTATGGCGATTCCATCTATGCCGGCTACAACGGCTCGACCATCAATGCCGCCAAGTACGCTGCGCCCACGGTGGATGCCGAATACCTCTCGGCACTCTGGAACGCGGACATCGAGAGCGTGCGTCGCGCCAAGTCCGGCGCGGTGGCCTCGGACGTCTACAACAACAAGATCGTCGCCGAGAAGTCCTATATGCAGGCCAGCACGACGCGGGTCGTGACCTTCGAGATGTGCGGCAATGATGGTCTGCAGGCGCGCTCCGCCTTCAAGAGCCAGACTGGCACTTGCAATTACGCTGGCATGAATGCGGCCGTCAACAACTGCAAGACCTATGTCGCTGCAGCGATGGACTTCATCAATGCCAACGCCTATGCCGGCACCAAGGTGAAGGTCATCTCGAACCTGCATTACCCCGGCTATGCCGCCGACAATGTGCAGAGCAGCTGCAAGGACGCCGGCACCGGCGCCACCGTGAACATGCAGACGCTGTTCCTGCCCAAGCTGGCGACCATGAACTACTGGATGTGCGAGTACGCGCGCCAGAAGGGTTTCCAGTGTGCGGACAGTTTTGCGCAGTACATGGGTGCCGATTACGACAGCAACGGTGATGGCAAGGTCGACTCCGAAGCGCTGCGCTATGTGGCAGGAGAGAGCGAGGCCAGCTATGTCACGCGCATCAGCACGACGCTGCGCTCCACCCTCCGGGATGCCAACACGCACTTCGTGACGGCGAGCAGCAGCTACGACTACATCCAGTCCGACAACACGCACCCGACCTATTCCGGCGGCACCGTCACCGCGGGCCTGTTCGGTGGCTCCACCGGCTCCGGCGCGCCGCGCTACACCTCGTTCACCAACGGCAAGAACCCGATCTGGAACCAGTTTGGGCATGAGCGCATGGGCTGGGCCATCTCGACCTCGAACCCGGCGGCGCCCTGAAGCGCTGTGCGCTGACGCCAGCAGACCATGCCCAGGCCAAGCCGTCCGAAGCCCCCACGCCAAGTGCCTGACTTGCATGGGGCTGGTCCGGCCTGGGGACCGTCGATCGGCTTGCTGGCCCTCGCTGCGGCTCTTGTGGTCGGCGGGCTGGCATGGTGGTGGGTGTCGGCCTCGGCTGCCGCGGACGCCGCGCCGTCCGCCGGTCGCAGCGCGGCCCCGGCGCCCGGTCCAGCTGCGGCGTCGACGGCTCAGGCGCTGGCTGCATCAGTGCCCGCTGCTGGCGCGCAGCAGCTGTCCCAGGCTGCCGCGCCGCAGCCCGGCGCGCCGACCGAAGCGCCGCGCATCTGGCGCAAACGCGAGATCGATGGAGACCAGACTCCCGATCTGGCCGATTACGTGAATCAAGGCGAGACACCCACGATGGCTGAAGTGATTGCGCGGCTGCATCTGGCTGGCGTGCATACCGGGCTGGGTGCCTTCTCGCCGCCCGGCACGCGTCCGCCGCTGATCGGGCTCGCTGTCCCGGAGGACTTTGTGCTGCCGGCCGGCTATGTGCGGCACCACCAGGCCACCGATGATGGCCAGCGCATCGAGCCCATCTTGATGTATTCGCCGCACCAGCCCCCGCTGGACGCTAATGGCCAGCCTGTCGCGGTGCCGGCCGACCGCGTGGTGCCGGCCGAGCTTGCGCCTGCCGGGCTGCCGCTGCGGCGCATCGTGGTTCCGGCGCCGGTCGATCCGTCCCGAGGCGGCCGTTGATCCGGGCGATCGAATGGAGCCGGCTGCGAGACAGCCGGTGGGCGGGGCTGCTGCTGAGCGCGTTGCTGGCCTGGCTGTATGCCCGCGGAGGCGTCGCCTGGCTGCTGGGCTTTGTGATGCTGGTGCCCTGGTTACGCGCGCTGGATCGCCAGCCCGGCTTCGGCGCCACGCTGCTCAGTGCCTATGCGATGTCGGTCGCCTTCACCGCGGCGGTGTTTGCCTGGTTCGGCAGTGCCATCGGTGCCTACACGCAGATCGGATCGACCAGCGGCCTGCTGCTGCTTCTGCTCGCGGCACCTTTGTTTCAGCCGCAGATCATCGTGTTTGCGCTGGTGCGCCAGTTCGTCGGGCGCAGGCATGGCCGGCTGTTGCGCGCACTGGCCGCAGCCGCTGCCTGGGTGGCTGCCGAAGCCTGGCTGCCGCGGCTGCTCGGCGATACCTTGGGCCACGGCCTGTATCCGTCGACGCTGCTGCGGCAGGCCGCCGATCTGGGCGGCGCAACCGGGCTGACGCTGGTGCTGCTGCTCGCCAACGAGGCGGTTTGCGCAGCCTTGGCGCAGCGCCACACGGCGGGCTGGCGTGCCGCGCTCCGGCCCTTGATGCTGGCGGCCCTGCTGCCGCTGCTGCTGGCAGGCTATGGGCTCTATGCACTCTCGCCCGCGGCGGCGCCTGTCCCTGCCGCGGCAGCCAAACCGCTGCGCATGGGGCTGGTGCAGTCCAACATCACCGACTACGAGCGCCTGCGTCGCGAGAAGGGCGCCGGTGCGGTGGTGCGTGAGGTGCTGGACACGCACTTCGCGATGTCCTACGACGCCATCGAACGTCAACGCGCCGATGCGGTGCTGTGGTCCGAGACGGTCTACCCGACCACCTTCGGCCAGGCCAAGAGCGAGGCCGGCGCCGAGTTCGACCGCGAGATCCTCGCCATCGTCGCGGCCGCGCGCGCACCCTTTGTGTTCGGCACCTACGACCGCGACGCGGCCGGCGAGTACAACGCAGCCGCCTTTGTCAGTCCGGACACCGGCTTGCTGGGCATGTACCGCAAGAGCCGACCCTTCCCCCTGACCGAATATGTGCCGGCCTGGCTGGACGGGCCGCGCCTGCGTCAGCTGCTGCCCTGGGCCGGCAGCTGGCTGCCGGGAACGGGCGCCAGGGTGTTCCCGCTGCGCCTGGCCGATGGGCGCGAGATCCCGGTGCTGCCGCTGATCTGCCTGGACGGCGTCGATGCAGGCTTGGCCATCGACGGCGCGCGGCTGGGTGCGCAGGCCATCCTCAGCTTGTCCAACGACTCCTGGTTCTCCGGCCATGCGCAGGGCGCCGCGCTGCACCAGGCGGTGGCGGCCTTTCGCAGCATCGAGACGCGGCTGCCGCAGTTCCGCGTCACCAGCAATGGCTTGAGTGCGGTGATCGACGCGCATGGCAGCGTGATCGCCGGCTCGCGCGTCGGTGAGCGCACGCTGGTGATCGGCGAACTGCCGGTGAACGAGCTGCAGCGGCCCACGCTGATGCTGGCCTGGGGCGACTGGGTCGGTCGGGCGGCCGGCCTCTTCCTGCTGGGCTTGGCGCTGGCCGTCGCGTGGCAACGCTGGGCGGCGCGACACGCTGCAGCCGCCGAGAGCGCGGCAGCGCTGCGCTGGCCCGTCGAGGTCACGGTGCTGCCGCCGGCCGCCCGCTGGATCGCCGCCCTGTTGCGTGGTTTCGCGCGCCTGGCGCTGCTCTACATGATCGGCGCCATCCTGCTGGGCGATGGCGCCTTGCAGAGCAATACGCTGGTGCAGATCCGCGCCTTCGCGGCGGTCTTTCTGATTCCCGAGGCCGCCGCCTGGCTGGTGCTGCGCGCCTTCTCGGCGCGGGCCACGATCGATGATGGCGCGCTGCTGCTGGCGCACGGGCGACGGCGCCTGGCACTGCCGCTGAGCAGCCTCGCTGCACTGCAGCCCTGGCATTTGCCGCTGCCCGGCAATGGCGCATGGCTGCGGCTGGCCGACGGCACGCGTTGGCGCTGGGGGCTGGCCTGTGCTAACCCCTGGGCGCTGGCGCAGGCCTTGCAGGCCGCGGGCTTCGCGGTGCAGCTCGACGAGGCCCGCGCTCCCGCGCTGGCGATGGCCTATGCGCGAGCCCGGCTGGTGGTGCCGCGCGGCTGGCCGGACCGTCTGTGGCTGAAGTTCGGAATACTCCCTTTCTTGCTGGCGATCCCGGCATTCCGACTGCACCAACACATCGCCTATGGCAGTGCCTTCGGCGAGTACTACAGCTATGGCCTCGGCGCCTACCTGATGGCCTTTGCGCTGTGGTGGGCGGCCTGGGCCATTGGCGTGGTGCTGTGTGCCGCGGCGCTGCGCACGCTGATCGAGCTCGGAACGCTGGCCATGCTGCTGCTGCGGCGCCCTGCCTGGACCGCCACAGCGCGACGCTGGCTCGAGCATGCGGCGCTGGTCGCGCTCTACCTGGGCCTGCCGGCCTGGTTGCTGCTGCGGCTGCTCAGCCCGTGAGGGCGGCCGGGTGCGCTGGAAACTCCGACACCATCTGCGCCGGCAGCTTGGCCATGCAAGCCTCGAACAGCGCGCTGCCCAGCCACCCGGCCAGCCAGGCCTGCAGCGCGGGCCAGGGCTGTTCGGCAAACCAGTCCGGCTGCACCGCCGCGAACTGCCGCACGAAGGGAAAGATCGCCAGATCGGTGGCACAGGGCGTCGTGCCGCCCAGGTAGGGCAGGGCGCTCAGGCGCTGCTCCAGCGGCTGCAGCAGGATGGCCACCGCCTGCGCTCTGGCGTCTTCCTGCGTGATGCCTTGCGCGGCATGGCGCTCTGGGTATTTGTAGCGGTCGAGCTGCTGCTTGAAGGCGCCGTCATTTCGCGCCAGCAGATCGAGATTGGCGGCAGTCTGCGCGCGCACCCACCAGCCCGCACCGTCCGCATCCGGCGCCAAGGCCCAGGCCATGATGTCCCAGCTCTGCTCCAGCACTTGGCCATCGGCCAGCTGCAGCACCGGCACCGTGCCTTTGGGCGACAAGGCCAGCATTTCCGCCGGTTTGTCGCGCAGCACGATCTCATGCACGCGGAAGGCGCATCCGGCCTGCAGCAGGGCCATGCGCGCCCGCATCGCATAGGGGCAGCGCCGGTAGCTGTAGAGCAGCGGCAGCAGGGCAGCGGCCTGCGGCTGGCTGCTGCTCACGCCGGGCTTCCCAGCCCCCGCAAGGCCTGGCGCGCGGTTTCCTGCGCCTGCTCGACGATGCGTTGCTTCCACTCGTCGGTGTCGACATAGAAGGCATCGCGGATGCGCTGCTTGATCTGCGCGGCCAGCTCAGCCGGCGCCTCGGGATGGGCTTCCAGCCAGTGGTCGCCGCGCAGCGACTGGGTGACCTCGCTCCAGGGCACAGTGCCGTACTCCAGCGCGACGCCGGTGTAGCGCGCCTCGGGGCAGGCGTCGAAGATGGCGCCCCACATCAGGCCTTGCAGCAGGGCCGAGGTGGAGCTGCCGTCGTAGATCGAGGTCACCTTCTGGCCCCACCACTGGCGTGCGCGGGCAATCGCCGCCGCGTCGTCGCGGCCGGCCCAGATCAGCTCACCCAGACCGCTAGGCCCGAGGCCGGTGTGCAGATCGATCCAGGCGATGTCCTGGGCGCCGCGGCCTTGCTCTTCGAGCACGTGGCGCAGCGTCACATTGCTCCAGGTCGGCGCGCGGCCGCCGTAGAACAGGCCCTGCTCATAGGCGTACTGCCCGCCGCTCATCGCGGCCTGCAGGCCGCGCTCGCCGTGGCGGGCGGCGTAATCCTTCAGCACGGCCTCGTCAGCCTCGCTGGGCGGCCAGTGCGCAGGCACCACCGCTGCGGCGATCTCGTCGTAGCCGGGGTTTGCGGGCAGGGCCTGGTGGTGCTGGAAGTCCAGGAAGTTGCGGTTCAGGTCCACGCCTTCCTGCGTGACGCGGCGCCAGAACGAAAAGCCATGCGGATTGAGCGCGTGGATGTAGAGCACGGCCACGCCGGCGGCCTTTACCGCGGCATGCCAGCTCGGGTCGCGCAGCAGCGCGATCTGCACGCCGGAGCCGCAGTAACCCTCGACGCCATGGCAGGCGCTGCTGAGGATCAGCAGCTTGCTGGCCTCACCCGGCGCAGCGCCCTGGCGCGCCACATCCATAGCCAGGCGTTCGCCATCGCGGCCCAAGAGCGGATGCCAGTGTGGTTCGTTGTCCAGGCCGGCCGCTTCAACCGCGGCGAGAAACTTCTCGCGTGCCTCGGCGTAGCTTTGCGAGAAATGCAGGGCGGCGCTCATCTCAGGGGCGCGGGCTGTTCAGCCACTGCTCAGCCATCTTCACCCACATCGAGCCGCCCAGCGGGATCAGCTCGTCATTGAAGTCGTAGCTCGGGTTGTGCAGCATGCAGGGGCCGAGGCCATGGCCGCCGACGCGGTGGCTGCCGTCGCCATTGCCTATCAGGAAGTAGCAGCCGGGCTTCTCCTGCAGGAAGTAGCTGAAGTCTTCGGCGCCCATCGTCGGTTCGAACTCCTGCACGTTGTCGCTGCCCACCATATCGGTCAGCACGCTGCGCACGAACTCGGTTTCCTTGGGGTGGTTGATGGTGGGCGGGTAGTTGCGGCGGAAGGCGAATTCCACCGTGCAGTCGAAGGCTGCGCCGATCGACTCGGCCACCGCCTGCATGCGGCGCTCGATCAGGTCCAGCACCTCCAACGTGAAGGTGCGCACCGTGCCTTCGAGCACGCAGGCGTCGGGGATCACATTGGTGGCCTCGCCGGCATGGATCATCGTTACTGAGATCACGCCGGCATCGATCGGGCGCTTGTTGCGCGTGATGATGGTCTGGAAGCCCTGCACCATCTGGCAGGCCACCGGCACCGGGTCCACGCCGACGTGCGGCAGCGCGGCATGGCCGCCCTTCCCGCGCACGGTGATCTTGAATTCATTGCTGGACGCGAATACCGGCCCGTTCTTCAACGCGAACTGCCCGGCCGCCATGCCGGGCCAGTTGTGGGCGCCGAACATCGCCTCCATCGGGAAGAGCTTGAAGAGCCCATCCTTGATCATCTCGCGCGCGCCGCCGCCGCCTTCTTCAGCGGGCTGGAACACCAGATAGACGGTGCCGTCGAAATTGCGGTGCTTGGACAGGTGCTTGGCCGCGGCCAGCAGCATCGCGGTGTGGCCGTCATGGCCGCAGGCGTGCATCTTGCCGGGGTAGGTGCTGGCATGGGCGAAGTGGTTGTGCTCGGTCATCGGCAGCGCGTCGATGTCGGCGCGCAGGCCGACGGCGCGGTCGGAGGTGCCGTTCTTGACGATGCCCACCACGCCGGTCTTGCCCAGGCCGCGGTGCACCGGGATGCCCCAGTCGGTCAGCGCTTTGGCGATCAGGTCCGAAGTGCGCTCTTCCTGGAAGCAGAGTTCAGGGTGGGCGTGGATATCTCGTCGCAGGGTGGCGATGCTGGATGCATCGGCCAGGATGGAATCGATCAGCTTCATGGGCGTGGGCTCCGTTTTCAGCCGGCCGTCGGGGCCGGGCTGCAAGGTGTCAAACCAGTTTACTCGGCGGGGTTTGGCATGGCATGACCAAGGTCTCACGACTGGGCGATGTGCAATAGTTCGGCCATGAGTGAAAGTACTGCCCCGACCGCCACCACCACGACCCTCGTCAAGGGCGCCTGCCCGCACGACTGCCCCGATACCTGCGCGCTGCGCATCACGGTGGAGGGCGGCCGCGTCATCAAGGTGCAGGGCCAGCCCGACCATCCCAGCACCCATGGCGCGCTGTGCACCAAGGTCTCGCGCTACCCCGAGCGCACCTACCACGCTGAGCGCGTGCTGCAACCCATGAAGCGCGTCAGCGCCAAGACCGAGCCGCCACTGTTTTCGACGGTGAGCTGGGGCGAGGCGCTGAGCGACATCGCCGCCCGCCTGAAGGCCATTGCCGCGCGCGATCCGCAAGCCATCCAGCCCTATAGCTATGCCGGCACCATGGGCCTGCTGCAGGGCGAGGCGATGGCCGGGCGCTTCTTCAACAAGCTGGGCGCGGCGCGGCTGGACCGCACCATCTGCGCCTCGGCCGGTGCGGCAGCGCTGAGCGCCACCTACGGCCACAAGCTGGGCATGCACTTGCCTTTCTTTGCCGAGAGCCAGCTGATCCTGATCTGGGGCAGCAACTCCATCGCCTCGAATCTGCATTTCTGGACCTATGCCAACCAGGCCAAACGCAATGGCGCCAAGCTGATCTGCATCGATCCGCGCAAGACCGAGACGGCCGATAAATGCCACCAGCACATCGCGCTGCTGCCCGGCACCGACGGTGCGCTGGCGCTGGGCCTGATGCACGAGCTGATCACCAATGACTGGCTGGACCATGACTACATCGCCCGCCATGTCGACGGCTTCGAGGAGCTGAAGACTCGCGCCCTGGCCTGGACTCCCGAGAAGACCGCTGCCGTCTGCGGCATCACCGCCGATGAGGTGCGCGGCCTGGCGCGCGACTATGCGCAAACCAAGCCGGCCGCGATCCGACTGAACTACGGCATGCAGCGCGTGCGCGGCGGCGGCAATGCGGTGCGCCTGGTGGCGCTGCTGCCCTGCCTGACGGGCGCCTGGCGCTCGCGCGCCGGCGGCCTGCTGCTGTCCAGCTCGGGCTGGTTCGCGCCGTTCAAGAATCCGCAGCTGGAGCGCCCCGATCTGCTGGCCGGGCGCCAGCCGCGCATGGTCAATATGAGCAGCATCGGTGACGCGCTGCTGGACGAGACGCTGGCTCCGCGCATCGAAGCGCTGATCGTCTACAACAGCAACCCGGTGGCGGTGGCGCCCGAGTCGCCCAAGGTTGTCAAAGGCTTCCAGCGCAGCGATCTGTTCACCGTGGTGCTGGAACACTTCATGACCGACACCGCCGACCTGGCGGACTATGTGCTGCCGGCCACCACGCAGCTGGAACATCTGGATGTGCACACCAGCTATGGCCACACCGATGTTCTGATCAACCACCCGGCCGTGGCGCCGCTGGGCGAGGCCAAGCCCAACACGCAGATCTTCCGCGAGCTGGCCGCCGCGATGGGCTTCGACGAAGCCTGCTTCGCCGAGACGGACGAGCAACTGGCGCGTCAGGCCTTCACCGCCGCAGTCGATTTCGACGCGCTGGCAGAGCAGGGCTGGCAGAGCCTGCCCATCGCCGAGGCGCCTTTTGCCGACGGCGGCTTTGCCACGCCGAACGGCCGCGCCAATGCCGCTGGTGCCGACTACCTGCCCAACTACGAAAGCCAGCAGTCGACGCCGGCACTGGCGGCGCGCTTTCCGCTGGCGATGATCTCGCCGCCGGCGCGAAACTTCCTCAACAGCAGCTTCGTCAATGTGAAGAGCCTGCGCGATATCGAGGGCGAGCCGCTGCTGGAGATCCATGCCGACGACGCCGCCGCGCGCGGCCTGGCCGATGGAGGCCTGGTGCGCGTGTTCAATGAGCGCGGTAGCTACCACTGCAAGGCGAGCATCAGCGCCCGCGCGCGGCCCGGCGTGGTCAACGGCCTGGGTGTGTGGTGGCGCAAGCTCGGGCCGCGTGGCAGCAATGTCAATGAAGTGACGCACCAGCGCCTGACCGATCTGGGCGAGGCGCCATGCTTCTACGACTGCCTGGTCGAGGTCGAAGCCGCCGCATGAGGCACTGGCTGGCGGCCTTGAGCCTGGCGCTGCTGAGCGGCTGCGCCCAGGTCGGCTATCTGGGGCAGGCGGTGGGCGGCCATCTGGAGCTGCTGGCCAAGGCCAAGCCGGTGGACGAGTGGCTGGCCCAGCCCGATCTGGCGCCGGCGCTGCGTGAGCGCTTGGCGCTCAGCCAGCAGATGCGCGAGTTCGCGGTGCGCGAGCTGGCGCTGCCTGACAACGCCAGCTACCGCCGCTATGCCGATCTGCAGCGGCCGGCCGTGGTCTGGAATGTGGTGGCCGCGCCGGAGCTGAGCCTGCAACTGAAAACCTGGTGCTATCCGCTGATGGGCTGTGCCGGCTACCGCGGCTTCTTTGCCCGCGAGCAGGCCGAGGCGCTGGCGGCCGAGCTGCGAGGCCAGGGCTGGGATGTCTGGGTCTACGGCGTACCGGCCTATTCGACGCTGGGCTGGACCAACTGGCTGGGCGGCGATCCGCTGCTGAGCACCTTCATCCGCTACCCTGAGCCCGAGCTGGCCGGCCTGATCTTCCACGAGCTGGCGCACCAGGTGCTGTATGTGGCTGACGACACCGCCTTTAACGAGAGCTATGCCAGCGCGGTCGAGCAGCTCGGCCTGCGGGCCTGGCTGGCGCAGCGCGGTGCGCAAGGGCCTGTCGACGCTGCAGCCCACGCCCAGCGCCAGCAGCGACGTGCCGAGTTCCAGGCGCTTACCGCCCGCTACCGTCAGCAGCTGGATGCGCTCTACCGCAGCCGCCTTGTCCCTCAGGCCCAGCGCGAGCGCAAGGCCGAGCTGCTGGCCGCCTTGCGCGCCGAGCATGCCGCGCTGCGTGACGGCCCCTGGGGCGGTGACAAGCGCTATGACACGTGGATGGCTGGCGCCAGCAATGCCAGCCTGGCCATCCAGGCCGCCTATTCAGACCTGACCCCCGGCTTTGTTGCCCTGTTCGAGCGTCAGCAGCGCGACTGGGGCCGCTTCCATGCCGAGGTGCGCCGCCTCGCCGCGCTGCCGCCCGAGCAGCGCCGCCGCGAACTCGGCGATGATGTCAGCAAGACAGAGCCGCAACCCTAGGAGACCCGGACCATGGCCGACATTCATATCCACCGCGAGCACAGCCTGGGCCTGGAGCGCGCCCGCGAGATCGCCTGGGACTGGGCCGAGCAGGTCGAGCAGAAGTTCGACATGGAATGCACGGTGCTGGAAGGCGAGACCAGCGACACCGTCACCTTCACCCGCTCCGGCGTCAAGGGCGAGCTGATCGTCACCGCCGAGCACTTCGAGCTCACGGCCAAGCTGGGCCTGCTGCTGGGCGCCTTCCGCGGCAGCATCGAAGCCGAGGTGCAGAAGGAGCTGGACACGCTGCTGAGCAGCGCCAAGCCGGCGAAGACGGCGAATAAGAAAGTTGCGGAAAAGGCGGCGCCCAAGAAGAAGGCCTGAGCGCGCACCTCGGAAAGCAAACGGCGGCCATGAGGCCGCCGCATTCATTTCCCGCTTTGCGCAGCGCCGCGTTCGCGGCTGAGGCTTACTTCAGCGATTCGATCAGGTCGATGTACTGCTGCATGGCGTCGTCGGCGCTGGTGCCCTTGAGGGCGGCCCAGGCGTCGTACTTGGCGCGGCCGACCATGTCGGTGAAGCCGGGGCGCGAGCCTTCCACATCGCCGCTGCTGCCCTGCTTGAAGAGCGCGTAGATCTTCAGCAGCGTCATGTTGTCCGGACGCTCGGGCAGGTTCTTGGACTCGGCCATGGCCGCTTCGAATTTTTCCTTGAGGCTCATCATGTCTCCTGGGTGTGTGGCTGAACCCGACTTGGTGACAATCGGGATGGACGGCCTTGATGTTACCCAGCATCGTGTGGTCTCGTCACTCTAGAACGACACAACAGGAGACTGCCTTGGCCCCAGCACAGGAACGCATGTCGCGGGTGGATACCGCCTGGCTTCGGATGGACACCGAAGCGAATCTGATGATGATCGTCGGCGTCTGGTTCATCCGTCCCGGCATCACGGTGGCGGCGCTGCGCGAACGGGTGGAGGCCCGCTTGCTGCAGTACGCGCGCTTTCGCCAACGCGTGGTGCAGGACGCGCTGGGTGCGGTCTGGGAAGAGGACGAGGACTTCGACATCAACCGCCATGTGCTGCAAGAGATCCTGATGCCGCGGCGCGGGCAGTCGCGCGAGGCCGCGCTGCAGCAGCGTGTGGCCGAGCTGGCCGCCACGCCGCTGGACCCCGCGCATCCCTTGTGGCAGTTCCAGCTGGTGGAGGACTACGAGAACGGCCAGAGCGTGATGATCGCGCGCATCCACCACTGCATCGCCGATGGCGTGGCACTGGTGACGGTGACGCTGTCCATCACCGATGGCGGCAAGGCGCCTCCCAAGCGCCTGCAGCAGCCGCGCGACGACCAGGACTGGCTGACCGATGTGCTGCTGCGCCCGATCAGCGACATGACCATCAAGGCCATCCACCTGGCTGGCGATGGCGTGGGCAAGTCGGTCGAGGTGCTGGCGCACCCGCCGCATCCGCTCGACAGCTCGATGGACATGGCGCGCATGGGCTACCAGGCCGTCAGCGATGTCGCGGCCTTCGCGCTGATGGAGGATGACTCGCCCACCCTGCTCAAGGGCTCGCCCGGCACGCGCAAGAAGGTGGCCTGGGCCGACGGCCTGCCGCTGGACGCCGTCAAGGCGGTTGGCAAGGCGATGAATGCCTCAGTCAACGATGTGCTGCTGTCCTGCGTGGCCGGCGCCTTTGGCCGCTATCTCAGCGAGCAGGGTGAGAACCCCAGCGGCAAGGAGATCCGTGTGATGGTGCCGGTGAACCTGCGCCCGTTGGAGAAGGCCTACCAGCTCGGCAACCGCTTCGGCCTGGTGCCGCTGGTGCTGCCGATCGGCATCGCCAATCCGGTGGAGCGCCTGTATGCGGTGCGCCAGCGCATGCAGGAGCTGAAGGGCAGCTTCCAGCCGGTGCTGGCTTTCGGCCTGCTGGCGGTGGCGGGCCTGCTGATCAAGCCGGTGCAGCAGGCGATGCTGGGCATCTTCGCCAAGAAGACCACCGCGGTGATGACCAATCTGCCCGGCCCGGCCGAGGCGCTGAAGTTCTGCGGCAGCACGGTGGAGCGCCTGATGTTCTGGGTGCCGCAATCCGGAGACATCGGTGTGGGCGTCTCGATCCTGACCTATGCCGGCAATGTGCAGTTCGGCCTGATCACGGCCGAGGCGCTGGTGCCCGAGCCGCAGGCCATCATTGACCACTTCGCCCCCGAGTTCAACAAGCTGCTGATGCTGACGCTGATGCTGCCTTGGGGCGAAGAGAACGAGTTCTGACGGCGGGCTGCGGGCTCACTGCGGCGTGTTCTCTGCACCTAGCGCCAGAGGCTCGATGGGGTCGAGGCCGGCCAGCGCGGCCCACAGTGCGTCGATGTCCAGCAGCGTCAGCATCGATCCGGCAGCCGCGCCGCGCAGCAGGCGCTCGCCGCGGGCGCCGGGCCTGTTGCTGCTGCTGCCCAGCGCTGGGCAGGCCTGAGGCGCCAATGCTGGCACGCCGAACACCTGGCCCAGCTCGTGCACACGCAGCGCCAGGCGCCGGCCTTGGCTTGTCTGGCAGACCAGCACCGGCGACTCGACCGGCGCGCGTTGGCTGCCGTAGTAGAGCTGGCCGAGGTCGAGCACCGGCAGCATCTGGCCCTCGTGGCTGAGCATGCCCACCACGCCGGCCGCGGCATTCGGCATTCCGGTGATGCTGGGGCGCTCCAGCGCCTCCAGCGTCTGCCGGGCGGGTAGGCCCAGCCACTGGCCGTCGACCAGGAAGCTGGCGATGTCCAGGCGGGCCGCGCCCGGCTCCTGCGCCGGTGCCGCAAGGGGCTGGAAGGCCAACGGTGGCGGCGGCGCGGCGCGCAGGCGCGGACCCAGCGGCACCAGCATCACGGCGGCCACGTCCTCGCTGCTGCGCGGTGCACCCTGGCGGTACTCTCGGTAGCCGCCTGACATGGCGATGCCGACGGCATGCACCAGGCCGTCGATTTCCAGCTCGGTGCTCTGGGTCCGGCCCGCGGCCAGGTCAAGCGCTGCTGCGGGCAGCGGGCCGTGCGCGCCGACGGGCCAGCGTTCATCGGTCGATGCGACGACGCGGCCATCGCGCTTCAGGAACAGGGCTTGCGCCCCGCCGGCCGCCGGCAGCGAATCACGCAGCATCGCGCCGAACTGCGGCAGCCCGTCGAACACCACGGCCACGCCGCCGCGCACGCGCTGTGGCTCTTGCGGATCGGGCAGGGCAGCGGCATAGACGTAGCTCGCCTGCCGGCCCTGCTCGCCGTACAGACCGCAGGGCTCATGGCGCGAAACGACGTGGCATTCGCGATCCTGCAGTGCCAGCGTGGCCGCCACCCAGTCCTGCTCCAGCGGCTGGCCGATGCGGTCCTCGGCAGATGGGTCTGAGACCGCGACGATCCGGCCGTCCGCGTCGAAGATCAGCAGCAGCGCGTAGACCGTGTAGAGGCTGTTGATTCGGCGCAGCCGGGCTGCGCTGGCCGCCAGCGGGCCGCCGGCCAGCGCCTGCTGCAACTCGGCGTCGAGTGCCCACCAGCGGCAATCGTTGGCGCGCTCGTAGAGATTGCGGTCCATGATGTCGATGGCCAGGCGGGCGTGCAGCACCGCCTCATCAAACACCGCCGACAAGGCCGAGTTCTGCAGATGCGAAATCGCCTGCTCGAACACCTGGCGCAGGCGTTGGCCGGTACGTTCGATCTCGTCCAGCAGCGTGACGGCGAAACCCTTGGCCGAGGGCTCGGACCGGCTGTGCAGCTTGCCGTTCCACAGCGAGCGCGAAAGCTCGCGCTGGATGCGCTGCGCCTCCAGCGGGATGGCACGCAGCTCGGCGTCGAAGAAGTTGCGCGTATCCAGGGTTTCGGGGCCCAGGCCCGCCGACGCCCCGGTCTGCTCGCCCAGCGCGAAGGCCTGCTCCAGCGGCAGCAGCGCCATGGCCGACCAGCCGGGGCCGCCATAGCCCTCGTAGCCGCTGGCGGCGGCCTCGACCGCCAGGTACTCGCGGCCGGCAAAATTGAGGCGACCGCTGCCATCGGCCTGCAGACGCAGCGGTGCGCCGACCGGCACCTGCCAGGGGTCGGAACTGCTGACGACTTCGCCGCGTGCATTCACCAGCGCCAGCAGCGTGCCGTCGGCCTTGCCTAGCAGTTGCTCGAAGATCCCGGTCATCTCGTCGGCAAGCCGGAAGGACAGGCATAGCACACCGCCGGGCCTCTCGGACAGCGTGATCGCGCTGGCATAGAGCAGGCCGCTGCGCCCGTCCAGCAGATCGCTGGCGCCGTGGCGCTCGACGAAGGCCGGGCTGGCGCGCAACGCCTGCGCAACCAATGGATCGCTGCTGTGCTGGCAGCGCGCCGTCGCGTCCAGGCGCGCCAGAACCCGACCGTCGGGCGCCAGCAGAATCACATCGTCATAGACCGAGTACTTGGCCACATACGCGCGAAAGCGCGCCTCCAGCGCCTGGCGCTGGGCGGCATCGGCGCTGCCGCTCGCCAGCAGTTCGCGCACGGGCGCGTCCGCGGCCAGGAAGCCGATGTCGGCCGTGCGCTCGAACAGGTTGCGCACCAGGATATCTATCGCTACCTGCGCCTTGCCCTGAAGGCGCCGGCGCGTGTTGCCCAGCAGGCGCAACGCCAGGCTGTCCAGTAGGCGGCCCGTCAGGTCTTCGAAGGCGCTGCGCGTCTTGGAGATGTCGGCGGCCGAGCCGCTCATCTGCGTCATCAACGCGAGGCTATCCCAGACGGCCTGCAGCCTCAGCAGGTTCTCGCGGTGCTCGTCGACCAGCGGCATGTACCGCACATAGGGCGCCACTGCGGCGCTGAAGGGAACCCCGCGCCGCCATACCTTGCTCTGACTCATCGATCTGTCTATCCCAAAACGCGCATCGAGACGGCGATCTGGCCCCCGTGCCCAACGCTGTTGGGGGCAAGATCTGCCTTGCAGCGGCCCGGGATCTCCGCACCGCAGCCGGGCCTGCATGCCCTCGGGCGGGGCATGGCTCACCGCTTTGGTTGGCCGTCCTGACGGACGTCAAGCAGGAGCACCGTCTCGGTGCTTCATCGGAAGCGCACCGGGTTCGGCGGGGCTGGCTTGTCCGAACCGGCGCAAGTTGCATGCCACAAAAGCGGGCGAAGCCATGACTTTCTTTAGGGTTGCCATGACTCTTTTGCAGCACGCCGACGGCGAATCCAGAAGCTAGCGCGGCGGGCGGTCGTCGCACCGTGGAGGTGCCAAGCCCTGGCATCGCCTGTCGGCCGCGGTCCCACAATCAGGGGACAGCGGTGCCGGCCCGTGCATTCCGACTGAGGACGGCTCGCAGTTGTCCGGCTTGATCACCACCGCGGCCCTGTCGCTGCAAGCTCAGGCCAGCATTGAGCATTTGCCGCCCGAGCTCAGCCCTGGGCTGACGCTGGTGCCGCTGTTGCACCGCAAGTCAGCCAGGTCTGCCTGACACGGAGCGGTCGGGGCGCTGGGCTATCCTGCACAGGTCGTCTCCTGACGGGTGCTGGACCCGCCCTACATGATGCAAAGCTTGTCCATAGGCAGACCGCTGGCAGTGCTGGCGCTGGTCGGCTTGGCGCTTGGCGCGAAGGCGGAAGTCCTGAGCATCGGCGGCACGGGTGCGGCGCTGGGCACTATGCGTCTTCTGGGCGAGGCCTATGCCCGGCAGCAGCCGGGGCTGAGCGTGCAGGTGCTGCCCAGCATGGGCAGCGGCGGTGGCATCAAGGCGGTGCTGGCCGGCGCCATCCAGCTCGCGGTGAGCGCGCGGCCGCTCAGCGCGCAGGAGCAGCAGGCCGGCGCCCAGGCGGTGGAGTACGGGCGCACGCCCTTCGTCTTTGCCACGCAAAGCAGCAACAAGGCGCGCGGCATCAACAGCCAGGAGCTGGTCGAGATCTATGCCGGCAGACTGGACCGCTGGCCCGACGGCACGCCGATCCGGCTGGTGCTGCGGCCTGTCGGCGACGCCGACAGCGAGACCATCAAGTCCATCTCGCCAGCGCTGCGCGAGGCCAAGCTGGCGGCCGAGCAGCGCAAGGGCATGTTGTTCGCCGTCACCGACCAGGAGGCGGCCGATGCGCTGGAGCGCACGCCCGGCAGTTTCGGTCCAGCCACGCTGGCTCTGCTGATCAGCGAGAAGCGTGCGCTGAAGGCCTTGACGCTGAACGGAGTGCCGCCTGAACCGCGTCATCTCGCCGATGGCCGCTATCCACTCGCCAAGTCCCTGCTGCTGGTCAGCGGGCCGCGCTCCGGTACGGCCGCGCGCGGCTTCATCGAGTTCGCCCGCTCGCCGGCGGGCCGCGAGATACTGAGGCGCAACGGCTACTGGGTGCCATGAGCGCAGGCTTTTTCACTCGGCGCGCATCGGGCCTATTGCTGGGGACCGTACTGGCCCTGTTGCTGCTGCTTGCGCTGGCGGTGCCGGCCGCCTATTTCAGCCTGAACTATGGCGCGCGCGCCGCCGCACTGCAGACCAAGGCCGAGGTCAAGGCCGAACTGGTGACGCAGCTGATCAGTCGCTCGCCGCAGCTATGGCGCTATGAGGAGATACGCCTGCTGGCGCTGATCCAGCGCATGCCGCTGGAGCTCGAGGACGAGCATGCGGTGGTCTATGCCGGCGACGGCTCGGTGGTGGTCGAATCCAGGCACGAGCTGGCTCCGCCGCTGCTGGTGCGCAGCGTGCCGCTTTTCGACGCCGGCCAGCCGGCGGGCCGCATCGAGATGCGCGGTTCGCTGCGGCAACTCTGGGCCGAGACTGCGGTGGTGGCCTTGGCCGCCTTGCTAGTGGCCGGCGGTGTGATGGCGGTGCTGCACCATCTGCGGCGCGCCAATCGCCGCATCGCAGCCCAGATGCGCGATGCGCAGGAACGCGCGAGCGTGACCCTGCATTCGATCGGCGATGCCGTGCTCACCACCGACGCGCAGGCCCGCATCGACTATATGAACCCGGTGGCCGAACGCCTGCTGCAATGGACGCTGGACGAGGCGCGCGAGCGGCCGCTGGCCGAGGTCTGCAGCCTGGTCGACGAACGCAGCATGCAGCCCATGCCGACGCTGGTGCCGCGCGCCATCGCCGAAGGCCTGTTCTGTCCTTTCACCGGCCGTGACGTGGCGCTGCTGCGCCGCGACGGCAGCTCGATCGCGATCGAGGACTCGGCCGCGCCGATCCGCGATGGCGAGGGCCGCATTGTCGGCAGCGTGATGGTGTTCCGCGACGTCACCGCGACGCGGCGCATGGCGCAGCGCATCAGCTGGGCGGCCACGCACGACGCGCTGACCGGCCTGGCCAACCGGCGCGAGTTCGAGACGCGCCTGGACCAGGCGCTGAAGGCGGGTGGCGATTCGGGCCGGCCGCTGGTGGTCGCCTGCATGGACCTGGACTGCTTCAAGATCGTCAACGACAGCTGCGGCCATGCGGCCGGCGATCTGCTGCTCAAGCAGGTGGCGGAGCTGCTGCGGGCGCGGCTGCGCGAATCGGACACGCTGGCCCGGGTGGGTGGTGACGAGTTCAGCCTGCTGCTGGACGGCTGTTCGATGGAGCGGGCGCGCCTGATCGCAGCCGACCTGGTCGCGGCCGTGCATCAGCACCGCTTCGTCTGGGAGGGGCGTGCGTTCACGATCGGCGTCAGCATCGGTCTGGCGGCTGCCGAAACGGAGCTGCAAAGCCGCAATGAGCTGCTGGCTTGCGCCGACACGGCCTGCTACACGGCCAAGGAGCAGGGGCGCAACCGGGTCTGCGTGTTCCAGAGCGGCGATGCAGATATGCAGCAGCGCCGCGCTGCCGTGGGCTGGGCGGCCCGCCTGCAGAGCGCCCTGGAGGAGGGCCGTTTCCTGCTCCATTACCAGCCATATCTGCCGCTCGGCCAGACGCAGGCCGGCGACGGCCTGCATATCGAGGTGCTGCTGCGCCTGCGCGAGGCCGATGGCACGCTGGTGCTGCCGACCGCCTTTCTGCCTGCGGCCGAGCGCTACAACATCATGCCGGCCATCGACCGCTGGGTCATCGGCACAGTGCTGGCGCGCTACCGCAGCCTGGAGCAGTCACTGGGGGCTGCGCCGCTGACCTGCTCGATCAATCTGTCGGCCACCAGCATCAATGCCGAGGGCACGCTCGATTTCATCCGCGAACAGCTTGAGCGCCACCAGCTGCCGGCGGGCGCGATCTGCCTGGAGATCACCGAAACGGCGGCCATCCACAATCTGCGCGCGGCTACTGCCTTCATGCAGGCCGGACGCGCGATGGGGCTGCGTTTCGCGCTGGACGATTTTGGCGTGGGCAGCAGCTCACTGGCCTATCTGAAGACGCTGCCGGTGGACTATCTGAAGATCGACGGCAGCTTCACCCGCAATATCGCCACCGACCCGATCGACCGCGCCATGGCCGAGACAATCAACCGCGTGGGCCACATCATGGGCCTGCGCACCGTGGGTGAGTACGCTGAAAGCGAAGCCGTGCTGGGCGAGCTGCGCCAGCTCGGGGTGGACTTTGCGCAGGGCTTTGCCTACCGCGAGCCGCAGCCGCTGCCCCCGCTGGCACCACTCTCGCCGGACGAGCGGGATCGCCTCAGCTGAGGCGTTCGCCGGTTTCGGCGTCGAACACCCACATCGAGGCGCTGGGCAGTTCGACCCGGATGTCCTGCCCGGGCGACAGCGCGGGCCAGCCCGGTAGGCGCATGTGCAGCCGCTGCTCGCCCAGCTGTAGTTGCAGCAAGCAGTCCGGCCCCAGCGGCTCGATCAGGCGCAGCTGGGCCTGCAGGCGCAACGTGCCGGGTTCGCTGCGCAGCTGCTCGGTGCAGCCCAGCGATTCCGCCCGCCAGCCCAGCAGCAGGGATCGGCCCACCATGCTGTTGAAGGGCGGCAGACAGGCCCGGTCCGGCATCCACTCCAGCGGCTCGGTGCCAGGCGCCAGCAGGCGCAAGGCGCCGTCGGTCGCCAGCCGGGCCGGCAGCAGGTTCAAGCCCGGCCCCGACAGGAACTGCGCGACGAAGAGATTGTCCGGCTGCTGGTAGATCTGCTGCGGCGTGCCCACCTGCTGCAGCCGGCCCTGCTTGAGCACCGCGATGCGCTGGCCCAGCGTCATCGCTTCGGTCTGGTCATGGGTCACATAGATCGCGCTGCGGCCCAGTCGCTGATGCAGAAGCTTGATTTCGCCGCGCATCTCGGCGCGCAGCTGCGCATCCAGGTTGGACAGCGGTTCATCGAACAGGAACAGCTGCGGATGGCGGGCAAGCGCGCGCCCCATGGCCACGCGTTGCCGCTGCCCTCCCGAGAGCTGCGCAGGCCGGCGCTCCAGCAGATTCTGCAACTGCAGCAGCTGGGCTACCTCAGCCACGCGGGCCTCGCGGCGCACCCGCGGCCAGCCCTGCATCTCCAGGGCGAAGCCCAGGTTCTGCGCCACGTTCATATGCGGGTACAGCGCGTAGTTCTGGAACACCATGGCGATGTCGCGCTCACGCGGGCTCAGGGCATCGATGCGCCGTCCGTCCAGCGTGATCTCGCCGGCGTCCGCCTGCTGCAGGCCGGCCACGATGTTCAGCAAGGAAGATTTGCCGCAACCCGAAGGCCCGACCAGGATCAGCATCTCGCCGGGGTCGAGATCGAGATGGATATCGTCCAGGATCTGCTGGGCGCCAATCCGCTTGTGCAGGCCGCGGATGCGCAAGCCGCTGCTGCGTTCGTTCGTTGTTGTCATCATCGTTTACTTGCTCATCCCTTGACGGCGCCCGCGATCAGGCCGCGCGTGAAGTGCCGCCCGGCCAGCAGATAGAGCAGCAGCGTCGGCGCTGCGGCCAGCAGCGCGGCGGCCATCTCCAGCGGATAGGCGCGCGCGCCGGTCTCGGTCTGCGCCGCGAGCTGGGCCAGCGCCGCGGTGATGGGGCGCGCGCCGTCAGGGCCGAATACCAGGCCGAACAGGTATTCGTTCCAGATGGTCGTGAACTGCAGGATCAGCACCACCACGAAGATCGGCCGTGACAGCGGCAGCATGATGCGCCACAGCAGCCGCCAGAAGTTGGCGCCATCCAGGCGCGCCGCATGCAGCAGCTCATCCGGGAAGGACAGGAAGTGGTTGCGGAAGAACAGCGCCAAGGGCAGGCTGTAGATCACGTGAATCGCGATCAACAGCCCCAGCGAACGGTCCAGGCCGAGCCGCGCCATGCTGATCGCCAGCGGCAGCAGATACACCTTGATCGGCAGGAAGAAGGCCAGCACCAGCAGCAGCCCCACCCAGCGCTCGCTCTTGAAACGGTATTTGCACAGCACGAAGCCATTGATGGCCGCCAGCAGGGCCGACAGCAGCACCGCCGGCACGGCCAGCATCAAGCTGGCGCCAAAGCTGCCGGCCAGCAGACGCCAGGCCTGGCGCCAGGCCGCGAAGCTGGGCTCGGTGGGCCAGGACAGAAAGCTGCCCTGCTGCACCTCCAGCCCGGACTTCAGGCTGTTGGCCAGCATCAGCAGCACCGGCATGGCCACGATGACGGCGGCCAGCACGGCGATCACGTAAAGCAGCAGGCGCCTCATGCCGCCGCACTCCGCGGCGCGCTGCGCCTGAAGGCATAGGGCAGGGCAATTGACAGCACCATCATCACCATCACGATGGCGCTGGCCGCCCCCAGCCCCAGACGGCTGCGCTCGAAGGCCATCTGGAACATGTAGAACGCGGGCAGCTCGCTGCTCTGGCCCGGCCCGCCTTCGGTGAGTACGGCCACCAGATCGAAGGTCTTGATCGCGGCGGGCAACAGAATCAGCAGGGCCGAGAACAGGCTAGGCCCCAGCTGGGGCAGCAGCACGCGCCGGTACAGCGTCCAGCCGCTGGCGCCGTCGAGCCGGGCGGCCTGCACCATGCTCTCATCGATGCCGCGCAGGCCGGCCAGGAATATGGCCATTACGAAACCGCTGATCTGCCAGACGGCCGCCACCACCAGCGCATAGACCGCCATGTCCTCTTGCGCCAGCCAATCCCAGCGGAACTCAGTCCAGCCCAGCTGCCGCACACCTTCGGCGAGACCCTGCTCCGGGTCCATCAGCCAGCGCCAGGCGCTGCCGGTGACCACCATCGACAAAGCCATCGGGTGCAGATAGACCCAGCGCAGCAAACCCTCGGCGCGCAAGCGCTGGTCTAGCAGCACGGCCAAGCCCAAGCCGATCAGCAAGGGCAGCAGCACAAAACCCAGGCTGAAGCGCAGCAGGTTCCACAGCGAGGCCTGCCAGCGCGGGTCTTCCAGCAGGCGACGGTATTGCAGCAGGCCGACGAAATCGTTGCTGGGCAGCAGGTTGGAGCGGGTCAGCGACAACCAGCCCGTCCACAGCAGGAAACCGTAGAAGAACACGGCGCCCAGCAGCAGCATCGGTATCAGGCAGGCCAGCGCGCTGCGGCGCTCGGCGCCGGCGGCCCGCAGGCCCTTGATCAGCATCTTCATGAGGTTTCAGTCCCTGCTCGACATGGCCTGCATCAGCCGGCGCTGCGCCTGCTGCGCCGTCATGCGATCGCTGGCCCAGTAGGCGGACAGCGCATCACGCAGGCCGCCATACGCGCTTTCGCCGAGCCGCGCGCTGAGCGCCAGCACCAGCTGCCCCTGCTCATCACCGGCATTGAAGTCGGCGGCCGAGCGCTGGGCGCAGGCGTTGAAGCCGGCCAGATCGGCGTTGCGATGCACCGGGATGCCGCCCTTGATCTGGGCCAGCTGGCGCGATGTCCTGGCGCGCAGCAGCAGGCTGGCCAGCTGCCGTTGTGCGGCCACTTCCTTGGGGTCGTCGGCGGCGAAGAAGATCAGCCGGTCGAACTCGAAATAGTGCAAGCGCCCATGTCCCGGTGCCGATGTGCAGTCGTAGTCCTGCCCGGCCTGCCAGCCCGCCTTTTGGAACTCGCCATTGGCCCAGTCGCCGGTGAACTGGAAGGCCGCCTTGCCCTGCAGCAGCAGCGCCGTGGCGCCGGCCCAGTCGCGGCTGACCTGGCCCGCATCGGTATAGGCCTTGAGGCTGCGGAACTCGGCCAGCAGGTCCAGCATCTGAGGGCTTTGCAGCAGGCGCGCGTCGGCCTGCAGCAGCGCGCGCTCGAAGTAGTCGCGGCCCGCCCGGCCGAGCACCAGATTGACGAAGAGGCTCAGCCGCTGGCCGGCCGAGCTGCCGATCGCCAGCGGCAGCACGCCGCGCGCTTGCAGGGCCTTGGCCGTGGCATGAAACTCGTCCCAGTCGCGCGGCACACCTAGCTGCTGCGTGCGCAGCAGGCGGAGATTGCTCCACATCACATTCAGCCGGTGCACATTCAGTGGCACGGCCACCGGACGCTGTTCATGGCGCAGCTCGGCCGTTACCGCATGCGGCAGCGCCGTGAAGGCCTGCGCGACCACAGGCCCCAGGTCGGCCAGCCGCACGGCCTCGCCCCACACCCGCACCGACTTGTCGGTCTGTGCCAGCGAGGGTGGCTGGCCCGACAGAAACCGTGTCTTGAGCACCGTGTTGGCATTGGCGGCACCGGCCACGGCCGAGGTCTTCAAGGGCAGGCCCGCCTGGCGCGCCTGATGGCGCAGCTCGGCCACCATCGCGGCTTCGCTGCCGGCTGTCCACCAGTGCAGCAGCTCCAGATCCTTGGCTTGGCCCTGTGCTGAAAGGGCGATCATCGAAGCCAATAGCAGGTGGCGTCTCATGCGCAGGCCTCCAGCCGGCAGCGCAGATCAAGGCGCTGCTGCAGCGCGTTCACCAGGGCGGGCACCATTTCGTCCACCAGCTCGGCACACTGATGCAGACAGCGCTGCGTGGCGCGCGCCTGCGCCGCTGGCAAGGGCCCGGACT
Source organism: Methylibium sp. (assembly GCA_013824165.1). Classification (GTDB taxonomy): domain Bacteria; phylum Pseudomonadota; class Gammaproteobacteria; order Burkholderiales; family Burkholderiaceae_C; genus JACDQM01. Next base: position 109,904 of record PNNH01000084.1, read on the forward strand.
CGCCCCACAGCGCCAGGCCAAGCTGGGCCAGCAGTTCGAGCCGGTCCAGCAACAGCGCCGGCACGGCCAGGCTGTGGCGCCAGCCGGGCAATTGTTGCAGCAGCTGCTGCAAGGCCGAGAGCCACGCGGGAGCGTCATCACCCAGCTGGGCCATCAGGGGGCTTTCGGTCGGCAAGGCATCGGCCAGCTGATCCAGCGCCTGATCCAGGAGGTAGGTCTGCGTCTGCTTCTTGGCGTGATGCCGGGCATAGCCCGCGCCGGGCTCCAGCCACAGCGCAAGCGCACGCAGCGCCGGCGTGTCGGCCGGGGCCAGGCGCTGCAGCAGCGGGCCGACGGGGTCCGGGTCCACGCAGCCCGTGGCTTGTAACCAGCGCTGGCTGGCGGCCAGTCGCGCGGGCAGGGCGGCCAATGCCTCGGCGCTCGCTGCTGGGTCACGCCACAGACGCTCGGCAATCGCCATCAGGCCCGGGCCGCAGCGCAGCGCCAGCTGCGGCGCCTCAATCAGCTCCGACCACAGCGCGGCCTCGCCGCCCCATACGGCCAGCGCCGCTGCAGACGGGTCCGCGCTGGGCCAGCCTTCTGCCGCGTGCACGCCCAGTGAATGCCAGCGGCAGCTGACGCGCCGGTTGCCCAGGCGCAGCCAGCCGCTGCTCTCGCCATCGCCGCTTGGCGCGCCGGCTTCCGGCCCCCAAAGCTCCAGCTCGCCCAGATCGCTGTCGACCTGAACGCGCCAGCGGCACAGCGCATCCTCGATGGCCTGGGGCACCAGCGCTTCGGCCAGTGTGCCGCTGCTGCGCAGCCACAGCCTTGGCCCCTGGCTGGCGTCCAGCCACAGGCGGCCCTCCACAGACCATGTGCCCAGCTGGGCCTCCAGCGCCCAAGCCATGCCGGTGTCGGGCACAGTTGGCACGGGCGAGGGCGCGGGCAGGCGCCGCCAATGCCAGGCCGCGCCATGCAACTGGTCGAGGTAGTAGCCCGCGCTGCGCAGCCGGCCGGCCAAGCCCTGCGTGCGCCAGCGCAAGGCCGCCTCGCCACGCCAGGCTTGCAACACGCTGCCGGCGGGCAGCACCGCATCCGGGGCTTCGCTCAGCTCGTCCCACGCCACGAGCTGCCGGCCATGGCGCTGCAGGATCTCGCCCACACGGCTCAGGTACTGCGCTTGCAGCGCCGCTACCGTCGTGCCCGTGGCGGCAGCGCGTTGTGCCCAGGGCTGTGGCGCCATCTCATCCCCGCCGAGATGCACATAGCGGTCGGGGAAAACCTCAGCCCATTCGCCCAGCAGGCCATCGATGAAGTCGTACAGTGCCTCCTGCTCGGGGTCGACCGCGCAGGGGAAGACACCAAAGTCGCGCTGGGGTGCGGTGGGCCGCGGTTCGCACAGCAGTTCCGGATAGGCCAGGCCCAGCGCCCAGCAATGGCCGGGCAGGTCCAACTCGGGCAGTACACGGATGCCGCGGGCCGCCGCCTGCTGCACCAGGGTCCTCGCCTGGTCAAGGCTGTAGTGGAAGCCGCCCGAGGCCAACTGCTGCAGGCGGGGAAAGCGTTCGGAGGCCAGGCGCCAGGCCTGGTCGTCGCAGAGATGCCAGTGCAGCACGTTCAGCCGCGCGGCGGCCATGGTGTCGAGCAGGCGCAGCAGCGCGTCCATCGGCAGCGGCCGGCGCGCCACATCCACCAGCAGGCCGCGCCACGGGTGGCGCGGCGCATCCTCGATCTGCAGCGCAGGCAAAGCGCTAGCGCCATCGATGCGTGCCTGCATCCACAGCTGCGACAGCGCATGCAATCCGTGGCTGGCCCCAGCTCGGGTGGCCGCGGTCAGTTGCACCTCGTCGGCCGACAGGCGCAGCTGGAAGGATTCATCGTCGCCCAGCTGCGGTGTTGAGTGGCCCAGCGTTGCGCAGGCGGGCAGATGCAGCCGCAGCACTGCTGCTGCCGAATCGGTACCGGCCAAGGCCGGCAGCAGACGCTGAGCCAGCGGGCCGAGCTCGGCCGGCAGAGCATACAGGTCGCGCAGGCCCAGCACGGCCGGCCCCGCGCCGGGCATCAAGCGCAGCGCTTGCGGCGCCGGCAGCAGTCCCGCATCAGCGCGCGGCGGTATGAACCTCGCGTGCAGAGGGGAGGCGGCAGCAAGTGAAACGGACATGGCGGCCATCTTGCGTCCGGCCGACTTCTGCGCGCCTCAAGGAAAGCTGAAGATTGCCTCAAGGCTGACGGCGTGCACCTGCCAGCAAGGGGCTACAAGGGTGAGTAGGCCACCGCGTCGATCTCCACCTTGGCGGCGATCATCAGCCGCGACTCCACCGTGGAGCGTGCCGGCTTTCCGCCCGGGAAGTAGCCCATGTAGACGCGGTTGAAGGCGCCGAAATCGCGCGCGTCTTCTAGCCAGATCGTGGTCTTGCAGACTTCGTCCAGCGTGGCGCCGGCCAATGCCAGCGCATTCTGCAGATTGGCCATCACCTGCCGGGTCTGCGCCTCTATGCCGCCCGCCACGATCTGACCCTCGGCATCAACCGGCACCTGGCCCGACACATAGACAAAATCACCGGCCCGAACGGCGGGTGACAAGGGGCGCGGCTGGCGATCGCTCGCGTTAGGTTCAGCGCCTAGATATACGAGGCGGCTGGGCTTGGGGGTGGGGATGCTGGGGTTCATGGGCCGGCAGTCTCGCCGCCAGCATCGCCGTAGGCAAGCCGGGCCTTTAGACAGCCTTCAGACAGCGCTTGCGATGATGGCGCCATGCAAGATGACGACAACAACAGCAACGATCCGGACACTCCGCGTGCCGGCTGGCTGGGGCCGTGGCTGAAAGGCTTTCCTGCCCTGCAGCCGCCGCTGCCGGTGGATCAGGTGGCGCAGCGCGGCTGGCGTCTCGGTGCGCCTGAGCTGCCGCTGCCGTTGGCCGTGCTGCGCCAATCGGCGCTGGCTCACAACATCGCCTGGATGCAGGCTTTTGCGCAGGCGCAGGGCGTGCAGCTGGCGCCGCATGGCAAGACCACGATGAGCCCCCAGCTCTTCAAGCAGCAGCTTGCGGCCGGGGCTTGGGGGCTGACATTCGCCAATGTCCACCAGCTGCGCCTGGGTCTGGCGGCCGGTGCTCGTCGCGCCTTGCTGGCCAATCAGCTGCTGAGCGCAGCAGATCTGGTCGAGCTGCTGGATCTGCGCCGCCGCCATGGCCATCCCGAGCTGGCCTTCTTTGTGGATTCCAGCGCGCAGCTGGCGCAGCTGGCCGGGCATTGGCAGGCGCTGGGCGCCACGGAGCGCGGCGAAGCCCGCCTGGATGTGCTGATAGAGCTGGGCAGTTCGCGCTGCGGCGTGCGTGAGCCCGAGCAGGCGCTGGAGCTGGCCCGCCAGTTGGAGCAGCACCCGGCGCTTCGGCTGCGCGGGCTGGCCTTTTACGAAGGGCTGGAGGCTAGCGGCGAATCTGCCGCCGACCGGGCCCTGATGCAGCACTGGCAGCAGCGCGTGGATGCGGTGCTGGCCGGCATCGAGTCGGAGGGCCTGATGGAAGCTGACGCAGCGCCGCTGTGGCTCAGCGGTGGCGGGTCGGCGCTGTTCGACCTGGTGGCGCCGGTGCTGGCGGCCCTAGGTGTGCAAGGCCGCGCCGCGCGCCCGCGCCTGGGCCTGCTGCGCTCGGGCTGCTATGTCTGCCATGACCGGGGGCTCTATCAGCGCATGGTCGCCGAAGTCGATGTTCGCCTGGGCACGCCGCTAGGCCCCGCAGGCCACGACGGCAGCGCCTCCTGCCTGCGCCCCGCGCTGGAGGTCTGGACGCAGGTGCTGTCCTGCCCCGAGCCCGGCCTGGCGCTGCTGAATGCGGGTCGGCGCGACGTGGGCTTCGATCAGGGCTGGCCGCTGCCGGTCTGGCACCTGCCTCAGGCGCACGCTGCGGCGCGCCGTGCAGCGCCGCCCGGCTGGGCCATCACCGGCCTGAACGACCAGCATGCCTATCTGCGCTGGGACCCTGACAGCGTGGCCGGGCCCGCCGTGGGCGACCGAGTGGCGCTGGGCGCCTCGCATCCCTGCACCACCTTTGACAAATGGGCCTGGATGGCCGTGGTCGACGATGACGACCAGGTGGTGGACGCCATCACCACGCAGTTCAGCTGAGTAGCAGCATGGCCCCGTCTTCCTGCTCGCTGTTGCTGCATGGCGCGCGCCTGGTGGACGGCACCGGCAAGACGCCCGCCTGGCAGGGCGATCTGCTGATCCATGACGGGCGCATCGCAGCGCTGGGCGCTCAGCTCCACCGCGAGCTGGACCCTGCACTGCCGCGCCGCGATTGCGCAGGCCTGGTGTTGGCGCCGGGCTTCATCGACGCGCACAGCCATGACGACGCCGCGCTGATCACCGGGCCGGCCATGACGGCCAAGCTCAGCCAGGGCGTGTGCACCGTGGTGACGGGCAACTGCGGCATCTCGCTGGTGCCGCTGCTCACTGACGAGCCGGCCCCACCGATGAACCTGCTGGCCCGCGAGCAGTTCCGTTACGGCAGCTTCGTCGCGTGGCGCGACGCGGTGCACTTGGCGCGGCCGGCCGTCAACGCGGTGGGCCTGATCGGCCACACCGCGCTGCGCATGCGCTGCATGGCGCGCTGGGACCGGCCCGCCAATCCGCAAGAGCTGGCCGCCATGTGCGAGCTGCTCGACCAGGCCTTAGACCAAGGCGCGATGGGCTTGTCTTCCGGCGTGTTCTACACGCCCGCTGCGGCGGCAGACCGTGCCGAGCTGCTGGCGCTGGCCCGGGTGGCAGCGCGGCATGGCGGCGTCTACGCGGTGCATCTGCGCGACGAGATGGTCGGCGTGCTGGACGCCATCCAGGAAGCGGCCGACTGCGCCCATGAGGCCGGGCTACCGCTGATCATCTCGCATCACAAATGCGCGGGGCGCGCGCAATGGGGGCGCAGCCTGCAGACGCTGGCCCTGATCGAGCGCCTGGCCCAGCGCCAGTCGCTGGGGCTCGATGTGTATCCCTATCTGGCGGGTTCCACCGTGCTGCGCGAAGACCTGGCCGATGGGCTGACGCCGATACGGCTGACCTGGTCAAGCGCCCACCCGGAGCTGGCCGGACGCTGGCTGGCCGACATCGCCGCCGAGTGGCAGCTGAGCGAGAGCGAGGCGGTGTCCCGCCTGCAGCCCGGCGGCGCCTGCTATTTCCAGATGCATGAGGACGATGTGTCGCGCATCCTGGCCCATCCGCTGGCCATGATCGGCTCGGACGGCCTGCCGCATGACAGCGTGCCGCACCCGCGGCTGTGGGGCGCGTTCGCCCGGGTCTGGTCGCACTACGGGCGCGAACGCGGCCTGCTGACGCTGGAACAGGCGGTGCACAAGATGAGCGGGCTGGCCGCCGAGCGCTTCGGCCTGCGCGACCGCGGCGTGCTGCGCCAAGGCGCGGCCGCCGACCTGCTGCTCTTCGATGCGGCGCGCTTCAGCGACCGCGCTGACTACGCCACCCCCTGCCTGCCGGCCGACGGCGTTGAAGCGGTTTGGGTGAACGGCGAGCTGGCGTGGGAGCGGGGGCAGGCGAGGCGGTGTGCGGGGCGGGTGCTTATTCGTGAGCTTCGCATCGAGGCCTAGTGATGGGGCGACCTAGGTCGTTGAGCCTTTTGGTGCAGGGCATGTCTGGGATCGTCTCTGGACGGGCTCGCGCTCTTGGCTAGGAGCTGACCTTGGTCGTTGCTAGGTGAGTAACCGCTGCGGGTCGCTATGGAGAGCTCTCCATAGCGACCCTCTGCAGACATCCGTCTCGCAGAGCTCGTTGCCGAAAGGCGGCCGTTCAACGTCGAAGCCCAAGGTTGGCATTGCCGCCTTTCGCAGAGTTGCTGATGCCTTGCTGCCGAGGAGTCCTGAGGCTAAGTTTGAAGCATTCACATTGGTATTCATATAAAATTCACTGAACTATTCGCGAGAAATGCATTTGAACGCCGCCAACCGTCAATCGAACGCCGAACTCTCTCAGGAGATTGAGCGGCAGCTTCGGTACGGGAGTCGTACAGCTGCGCAACTCATTTCCGCGCTCGGGATCAGTCAACCAACGCTCTCTCGAACTATTCAGGGTCTATCGCGCACTGTGACGAACTTCCGTGTTACGGGGATTCGTACGCCGATGTACGGCCTTCTGCGTCAGCTTCCAATGGGCCTGAGTGCACGCCAACGAATCTACCGGCATATGCGCGAAGGCAACATTGAGCCGTTTGCCGACGTCGAGTTCCTGGCTGGCGGCGCCACTGTTGAGCGGATCGGCGACGTGACGCGCCTCTATGAAGGCTTGCCGCCATACATGCTTTTCGCAGCACCCTCAGGCTTCCTGGGGCGGCAACTGGCACATGAGGCCGCGAGAAACCAGCCGTTCCCGACCAGCCTCAAGGACTGGAACGACGACCATCGGGTTGCATACATCTTCACGCAGGGACTAAACCTGCCCGGCAATCTGATCTTCGGCGGTGCCCCCCTTGAAAGGGAGTTGGCCTTCTTGGCCGTCAAGCCAACGGCGGCCGAGGACAAGATCGACTACTACGTCGGCATGGCCACCGCTTTGCGGGGTGCTGCCTATGGCTCCAGTGCAGGTGGCGAGCAGCCAAAGTTCCTCTGGCTGACGGAGGATGCCGGGCACGTCATCGTCAAGTTCGCCAAGGTCGGCAGCCGCATGGCTGAGCTTTTGCCGCTTGAGCACCTAGCCCTGCGGTCTCTGGCCGAGGTCGGCGTTCCCGCGAGCAGCACTCAGTTGCTTGCAGGAGGTGACTATGTTTTCCTGGAAGTGCAGCGCTTCGACCGCATCGGCTTGAATGGCCGAGTCGGCATGCTTTCAGCCGGCTCCGTCGACGACGAGTACTTCGGAATGAGGGATTCCTGGTCCGAGTTCGCAGCACGCTGCGAGCAAGAGCGCTACCTCACAGCCGAAGACGCCAGGAACATCGATGTTATGGCCGCCTTCAGCGAGCTCATCGGCAACAACGACCGGCACTTCGAGAACATCTCGCTGCTCATCCGCGAGGATGGTGAATACCAAGGCGTCGCGCCGGCCTACGACATCCTCCCGATGCGCTACTCCTCGCTAGGCGGCGGGGTGGACCCGGACCTGACTCCCATCGAGCCGAAAGTCGGCGCCATCGGCGCCCAGCCCGAAGTGTGGGCACGCGCGGCCGCGGCGGCTGAACTGTTCTGGATGGCTGCATTGAACGAGAATCTGCCGATCCCGCTGTCGCACGAGATGCGTCAGCTGGCTCACGAGAATCTGAGGGCCGCCAGGTCGTTTGTGGCGCCACTCCTTCCGCGCTGAAATGGACGGGTGTTGGCGCCGAGCCTGTGCGTCAGCAACGTAGCGTTATGCACAGCACGAAGTTATGCACAGTTGGTCCAGCAGCGAGACGTTTCCGCCCTCGTACGAAGACGGCGGTCGCGCCTCTGAACTGCGCGTAATCACAAGGTCTTGAGGAACTTCAACAGCTCGTCGTCTGCCCGGAACCGACGTTGGACCACATTGGGATCCTGAAGCCTGGCCAGCGCCTTCTCCTTCATGCCAAGGTCGGCCTCTACGTACTGATGCGTTGCCGCCAGACTCTCGTGTCCGAGCCACAGGGCGATCACGCTGATGTCTACAGCGGGCCGTCGAGCAACCAAGCCCTGGCCAACGGGTGCATTGAGCTGATCAAGTCCATGGCGATCTCCAGTTGGGAGATCGCCATCCATGCGCCCGGCCACGAACTTATGTCCAGTTCAACGGCACCCTCATGGCAGTGCGCCCAAGGAGATCGCGGCCTGCGGCCGGATCAAGCCCGAGAACTGTTCATAACTACGTTCTGTGCATAACGCTGCATCGGCGACATTAAGGTTGTCGCAGCCAAGGGCCGCTGAGTGTCGTAAACAGCCCTTCTACCTTCCGCCCCGGCTGGCACACACTTAAACCCAATCGCGATCTCACCCCTCATCGAGCTAGCGCCGAACAGATCCGCGGCCCAGCACAGCTTAGCCCCCCAGTCCCCTCGGAAACCTCACCTCCACCGTCGTCCCCACGCCGCCCGGCCCATCCAGCAGGCGCACGGTGGCGCTGTGCTGGCCGGCGGCGCGCTCAACGATGGTCAGGCCCAGGCCGCTGCCGTGGCAGCGCGCGCCGTCGAGGCGAACGAAGCGCTCGAACACGCGCTCGCGTAGGGCCGGCGGAATGCCGGGCCCCTGGTCGCTGACGCGCAGCACGATGGCTGCGGCTTCTTCATCCGTGGCGTCCAGGCTGACGGTCACATGGGCCCCGTCGGGCGAGTACTTGATGGCGTTGTCCACCAAGTTGTCGACCAGGCTGCCCATCGATTCTCGGTTCAGCCACATCTCCAGGTGTTCGGGCGCCTCCAGCTCCAGCTCGATGCGGCGCTGCACCGCCAGGCCGCTAGACAGCGCGATTCGCTCGCGCACCAGGTCCACCAGGTCGTGGTGGCTTTTGCTCAGGTCGAGCGAGTCGGCGCCCGAGCGTGCCAGCGCCAGCAGCTGGTGCACGGTGTGGGTTGCCCGTTGCACGCCCAGGCGCAGGCGCTCGCGCGCTTCTTCGCGCGCTTGCGCGTCGCCCTGGTCCAGCGCCTCGGCGCCCAGCTGCACCACGGCCAGCGGCGTCTTCAGCTCATGCGCGGCATCCACCAGAAATTCATGCTCCCGGTCCATGCGCTGCTGCAGCCGCCACATCAGCGAGTTGACGGCGTTCACCAGCGGCTCCAGCTCCTTGTAGGGGGTCGGGGGCAGCGGGGTCAGGTCTTGCGCCGATCGTTGCGAGATCAGCGTGCCCATGCGCCGCAGCGGGGCAAAACCCAGCCGGAACAGCAGCCACAGCGGCAGCACCAGCAGCGGCAGGCCGTAGAGCAAGGGCCGTGCGTAGTAGCTGAGGCCATCCAGGCTGAAGTGCCAGTCACCCGGGCGCTCCTGCCATCGGCGCACCACCAAACCACGTGCATCGTCGCGCTGCTCGACGAACAGCCAGTTGGTGTCTTCGCCGGCGCGGGCCTCCTCGGGCAGCACGCGATCACGGCCGCTCAGATCGGGCCTGAGCTCGATCAGCAGCTGGTCGCGCTGCAGCACCTGCAAGAGCCGGAACGGCGGGCGATGGCCCTTTTGGCGCCATTCCTGGTCGCGCAGGTTGTCCAGCGTGTCCAGGGCCTGCCGCAGGGCCTGGGGCTGCGCGTCGGCGGTTTCACGTGCGCGGTCGAGCGCGAGGCCGGCCCACAGGGCGTTCTCGGCCTGGCCGTTGCGCACCTGCAGCAGGCCGATGTCGATCAGCTCGCGGGCCACCAGAACCAGCCAGGTCAGGAACAGCACCGCAAACAGGGCGCCCACGCTGCGCCCGAACAGCGAGCGCTGCGCGGGGGCGCCCAGCACAGCGCTCAATGCCGCTCCACCAGATAGCCGACGCCGCGCACGGTGCGGATATAGCCTTCGCCGATCTTGCGGCGCAGGTTGGAGATGTGGACGTCGAGGCTGCGGCCATCCATCTGGCAGGGCGCGCGGTTTTCCAGCTGGCGGCGGGTGACGACGCGGTCAGGCATCTTGACGAGGGTGAGCAGCAGGCTGAACTCAGTGCGTGAGAGCGACAGCCGCTCCACGCCGCGGCGCACTTCCATGCGTGGCTCGTCCAGCACCAGATCGCGCAGCTGCCACTCCGCCGCCTGATCGGCTGCATCGGTGCCCAGGCTGCGGCGGGTCACAGCACGCAGCCGCGCCAGCAGCTCCGAGCCGGCGAAGGGCTTGACCAGATAGTCATCGGCGCCGCCATCCAGGCCGTCCAGGCGGTTCTCGATCGCGTCGCGGGCGGTGATGATCAGCACCGGCAGCTTGCGGTCGCTGCGGCGGATGCGATGCAGCAGTTCCATGCCGTCGCCATCGGGCAGCCCGAGATCGAGCACCACCGCGTCAAATCCGCCCTCCTGCAGCCAGAGCCGGGCGTCGGCAATGCGGCGCAGCCACATCACCTCATGTTCAGCGTTCTGCAGCAAGGCTTGCAGTGAGCGGCCCAGCTCCAGATCGTCCTCGATCAAACAGATTCGCATGGACGGACTGTAGCGAGCTGCGCGTTAAGGATGTCTTAACAAGCCCTTGAAGTGCCGTATAGGCGCTCGGGCGGACAGTCTGCCATCCGCAATCGATGCTTCGACCCCTCCGCATGATCCGAGTCCGCCTTTGGTCTTCCCTGTTTTTCCTGATGACTGCTGCGCTGGCGCCCGGGCAGGCGGCGGCTGCGCCGGCAGGCGAGGGCACCAAGTTCCTGCCCAGCCGCGCGCAGTTCGAGCAGCTATTCCCCGAGCGCATCGCCTTCTACACCTACGAGGGATTCGTGGACGCGGTGCGCCAGACACGGGGCTTTGCCTCGCGCGGCAGCGAGCAACAAAAGCGCCAGGAGATGGCCGCTTTTCTGGGCCAGATCGCGCATGAATCTGACCAGCTGCGCGCCCAGCGCGAGTACCGCCGCGAGAACTGGGACAACTACTGCCGCCGTGACGACGGCATCGGCTGTGCTCCCGGCCAGCAGTACTACGGCCGCGGCCCCATCCAGCTGAGCTGGAACTACCAGTACAAGGCAGCCGGCGACCACCTGGGGCTGAACCTCTGGGCTGATCCCGACCGCGTGGCGCGCGATTCCAAGGTGGCCTGGCAGACCGCGCTTTGGTACTGGATGACGCAGCCGGGCGAGTCCACGCAGACCTCGCATGCGGCGATGTTTGCCGGCGCCGGCTTTGGCGCCACCACCCGTGCCATCAACGGCCCGCTGGAATGCGACAAGCCGACCGACCCTGAGGCCCTGCGCAAGAACAAGCGCCGCGCCCAGTTTTATGAACACGCCAGTGAGCTTTTTGGCGTGCCCCTCTTGCACCCGTTGCGGTGCTGATCCTGAAAATAGAAGCCGGAGACAAGACCATGAGAGACAAGAAGGTGATGACCCCCGTTCGCTCGGCCATCGCGGCCGCAGCCTTGCTGGCCCTGGGCCTGCCCTCGCAGGCGCAGCAGGCTCCGGCGCCCAAGGACAGCAAGGACAACACGGCCAAGCTGGATTCCGTTGTCGTGACCGGCATTCGCGCCAGTCTGCAAAAGGCCCTGGACAGCAAGCGCGATGCCAACTCCATCGTCGACGCCATCACGGCCGAGGACATCGGCAAGTTGCCGGCCACCAATGTGGCCGAGGCGATCAACACCATTCCCGGCGTGACTATCGACAAGGCCTTCGGCCAGGGCGAGCGGGTGTCCATCCTCGGCACTGATCCGGCGCTCAACCGCACGCTGCTCAATGGCCAGGCCATCGCGTCGGCCGACTGGTTCATCGCCGACCAGCCGGGTCGCACCTTCAACTATTCGCTGCTGGCGCCTCAGCTGGTCAACAAGGTCGAGGTCTACAAGTCGCCGGAAGCCTGGCTGGACGAAGGCTCGATCGGCGGCACCGTCAATATCTCGACCCGCAAGCCGCTGGACATGAACAAGCGCCTGACGCTTGCCGGTTCGGTGAGCTATCTTCACAACGACCGCATCGGCAGCGGCAAGCCCACGCTGTCGGGCCTGGTGGGCTGGAAGAACGAGGCCAACACGTTTGGCCTGCTGCTGTCGGCCCAGCGCTCGGAAGAGCACATCCGGCGCGACGGCATCGAGTCCTACGGCACGGTGCGGGGCGCCGACTACGCCAATGGCCGCGGCGGCTCGCCCAATTCGCTGACCAGCACCAGCACCGACTGGTCGAAGAACCCGCCGGTGGAGATGCCGCCCAGCTGCGTGGGCAGCTGCGCCACGACCCTGCGCGCGAATCTGAACGCCGTCGGCCCCAACTCGATCAGTGCGCACTTCTTCGAGCAGCAGCGCGAGCGCGACACGCTGTCGCTGTCGGCGCAGTTCAAGCCGCTCAAGCAGATGGATGTGGAGGTCAATGCGCTGAAGGTGAAGGCCGGCTTTGACAACATCAGCCATTCGATGTTTGCCTTCAACGGCAATGCCTGGAACGCACTGGGTCACCTGACGGGGCTGTCGGTCAACGAAGGCGTGATCGAGAAAGCTTCGTTCCGCAATGCGCTCACCGTCTATGACCTGATCAACCGCCAGGCCACGGTGGAGACCGATTCGGCCGACCTGAAGCTGAGCTGGAAGGAGAAGAACTGGTTTGCCTCGGCCCATGCCGGCAGCTCCAAGGCCAGCGGCGGCACCGGCCGCCAGGTGTTCGGCGAGTTCCTGAACAAGGCCAACTACAGCTATGACCTGTCGGGCTCGGTGCCCAAGCTTAACTTCAGCGGCTTCCAGAACGCGCCGTTCGGCGATGTGCCCCGCCATGCCACGCCCTCGGATCAGGGCAGCCCCTTCAGCGCGCCGGGCGCCTTCCGAATCGACGGCGGCGCCCCGGCTGGCGGCTGGCACACCAACCCGCCCAATGCCACCAACTGGGGCCCGGGCTGGGGCGGCAATATCGTGACCAAGCCGACCACCGACGAGGAACAGTACTTTCAGGCGGACTTCGGCCTCAAGTTCGCCGACGCGCCGATCTACCAGGTGCGCTTCGGCCTGAAGCGGCGCGAGCACAGCACCGGCCAGTCGATGGCCGGCGTCTCGCTGGCCGCCGTGAAGGGCTATGGCGACCTGAGCGCCAGCCAGTTCGCGCCGGCCCCGCTGCCGTCGAACTATCTGACGGGCTTCGGCGATGTGGGCGACCTGAACAAGCGATTCAAGGTCGACGGCTGGGCGCTGGCGGACTACATCAACAGCGGCAAGTGGCTGGCACCCTGGCAGACCATGCCGGTGCCCAACACCTTTGCCGACCCCTCGTTCGCGGCCAACACCTGGAACATCACTGAAGACATCAATGCGGGCTATGCCCAGGCTGACTTCAGCATCGACCGCCTGCGCGGCAACGTCGGCGTGCGCGTGGTCGAGACACGCTCCAACAGCATGAGCTACGCCTGCAAGGTCAATGTGGCGCCTTGCCCCGCAACCGGCTATGGCGCGGTGAACGTGGAGAAGAAGTACCGCGATGTGCTGCCCAGCCTGAACCTGATCTATGACCTGAACGATGACGTGGTGCTGCGCGGCGCGGCCGCCAAGGTGATGGCGCGCCCGAACTACGGCGACATGTCCAGCTATCTGTGGATCGGCGACCAGACCCTGAGCGGCGGCGGCGGTAACCCCAATCTCAACCCCTACGAGTCCACCAACCTGGACATCTCGGCCGAGTGGTACTTCGCCAAGAACTCCATCCTGGCAGCGACGCTGTTCCACAAGGCCATCGACAACTACATCCTCGTTACGACGGGCAAGGAAACGCACTACAACCAGAACCTGCAGCGCATGGCCGAGTACGACATCGCGCGGCCGAACAACGCTGGCAAGGCCAACGTCAAGGGTTTCGCACTGGCGTTCCAGACCCACTTCGGTCATGGCCTGGGTCTGCTGACCAACTACACCCATGCCAATGCCAAGGCGCAGGCGGGTGGCCGGCTGCCCTTCAACTCAAGGCACCAGCTGACGATCAGTCCCTTCTTCGAAAATGACCGTTGGAGCGCCCGCGCCACCTATTCCTTCCGCTCCAAGTACTACACGCAGGCTGACCGCGGCAACTTCCTGGTGACGGACGGCCACAAGTCGCTGGACGCGAGCCTGGGCTTCAAGATCAGCGATCAGCTGAGCCTGGGGCTGGATGCGATGAACCTGACGGACAGCGAGTACCGCTCTTATGCCGAGGTTCCGGGCGTCGCGGCGACCGACAAGCTGACGCGCGGCATCTACAAGACCGGCCGCCGCTACATGGCTACCCTGCGTTTCAACTACTGATGGCCTGAACGAGAGAGAAGAGGGTGCTCCTCTTTCCGGCCGAGCGCGGCCGGAGGACTTGGGCGGGCGTTGCGGGGGCGGACAGCCCCCCGCTTCGACCGCCTTTTTTTCAATTCTGGCCCGATGACTTCATGCACCCCCCACTTGCCCGGCAGCGCCGGTCTTTGCTCCTGATGGCGGCTCTGGCTCCCCTGGCCAGCGCGACGCCGCTGGCACACGCCCGATCCGCCGCAGGCGGGTCGGACGGCCCCCGGCGCTTCAGCGTCCATATCGGCGGCTACGCGCCGCGGGCCGAAGGCCTCTACAGCTTCGAGGCCAACCCGGCCACCGGCCACCTGAGCCCGGCCGGGCTGACGCGCAACCCGCACAGCCCGAGCTGGCTGCAGGCCGACCCCAGTCGGCCAGGTCTGCTCTACGCAGTCAACGAGGGCGACTCCAGCCTGCATGTCTACCGACAGGCCGCAGCAGGCGAGGCCGCGTCTGCGCCTTTGCAGCTGCTGCAGACCTTGCCCAGCGGAGGCCGCGGGCCTGTGCATCTGAGCCTGCATCCCAGTGCGCCCTTTGCCTTCGTGGCCCATTACGGCAGCGCCGATCTGGCGGTGCTGCGCCGCGCCGCCGATGGCGAGCTCGCCCCCGCGGGCCTGCACCCCAGCTGCGAACGCAGCCGGCCGGATGATTGCCGCCCGGGCCCGACGCGCGCGGCCTCGGCGCCGCCGGGCAGCTTTGCGATCAGTGGCCACGACGCGCCGCATGTGCACATGGGCTTGAGCTCCCCCGATGGTCACTTCGTGCTGGCCAGCGACCTGGGCCGCGACCGACTGGCGGTCTGGTCCTTCAACACGGAGAGCGGCGCCCTCGGCCCAAGGCAAGACCTGGCCCTCAGCGCCGGCGCCGGCCCGCGCCACTTCGTGTTCCGCCCGCGTGATGCCGCCCAGCTCTATGTGATCAACGAAGAGGCCAGCACCCTGGCCTGGCTGCAGATGGAGCCGCGCACGGGCCGCCTGACGCAGCTTGCCGAACTGAGCAGCCTGCCCGACGGCTTTGCCGGCACCAGCTTCGCCTCTGACCTGCTGGCCGCGGCTGACGGCCGTTTTCTGTACGCGCTGAACCGGCTGCACGACAGCATCGCCGTTTTTGCCCTGGCCGCTGATGGCAGGCCGCGCCTGCTGGCCCATGAATGGACGCGCGGCTCCTTTCCGCGCAGCGCCCGCTTTTCGCCTGACGGCCGTTTCCTCTACGTCTGCAATCAGCGCAGCGACCATGTCGCCGTTTTCGCGGTCGACGTCGCCACCGGCCTGCCGCGCTTTGCCGGGCAGTATGTGGCGGTGCCGAGCCCGGCCTGTGCTGAAGTGATGGGGGATGCGGGCGCTTGAGGTGATTGGCAGCTTGTACAGTTCCAGGCATCGCTCATACACGCACCTCGACCTGATGCCAAAAACCTCTCACAAGCCCTTCGTCATCGGTGTCGCAGGGGGCAGCGGCAGCGGCAAGTCGACGGTGACGCGCCAGGTTTTGGCTGCCATCGGGCCAGAGAAGGTGGCGGTGGTGATGCAGGATGACTACTACCGCGACCAGTCCCACATGCCGCCAGAGGACCGGCGCAAGCAGAACTACGACCATCCCGATGCCTTCGACTGGCCGCTGATGGCGCAGCACCTGGCCGCGCTGCGCAAGGGTGAGGCGATCGAGATGCCGGTGTATGACTTCTCAGCCGACAACCGCTCCAGCGAAACCATTACCGTGAAGCCCGCACCGGTGATCTTGGTCGAGGGCCTGTTCGCCTTGTACGACACCAAGCTGCGCAACATGATGTCGCTGAAGATCTATGTGGACACGGCCTCGGACGTGCGCTTCATCCGTCGGCTGCAGCGCGATATTTCGGAGCGTGGCCGCAGCACCGAGTCAGTGGTGAACCAGTACCTGGACACCGTGCGCCCCATGCACAAGCAGTTCATTGAGCCGACCAAGCGCAACGCCGACGTGATCCTTCCGCATGGTGCCAACGGTCCGGCGGTGGACATCATCACCACCAAGGTGAAGAGCTTGTTGCACGATGATCAGCGCGGCTGAGCCCCAGGCGCACGTTGCTTCAGCGTCCTGGAGGGCGCCGTCTTGCTACCCGCCACCAGATCCTACTGCGCCGCCACCGCACCCCGCCTGAATCCCACGGCCGCGTTCATCAGCTCCTGCGTGTAGGGCTGCGTCACGCGGGCCGCGGCCAGGTCGGCGGCCGAGAGCTGCTCAACCATGCGGCCGGACTGCATCACCAGCATGCGTTCGCATAGATGCGTGATGACGCCCAGGTCGTGGCTGACCATCACGAAGGTGAGGCCGCGCTCGCGGCGCAGTGCCTCCAGCAGGTTCAGCACCTCGGCCTGCACCGAAGCGTCCAGCGCGGAGGTGGGTTCGTCCAGCAGCAGGATCTGCGGCTCCAGGATCAGCGCACGCGCTACCGCGATGCGCTGGCGCTGGCCGCCCGAGAGCTGGTGCGGGTAGCGGAAGCGAAAGCCCTGGCCCAGGCCGACGGCATCGAGCGCCTCGCGGATGCGTTGCTCGGCGCGGTCGAAACCATGGATGGCCAGCGGCTCGGCCAGGATGCGGTCGACCGTCTGGCGCGGGTGCAGCGAACCATAAGGGTCCTGGAACACCATCTGCACCAGGCGGCGGAACGGCGTGCTTCCGGGCGCGGGCAAGGCCTGATCCTTGTGGCTGCTGTCGCCGAGCAGCGCCACGCGGCCGGCGCTCAGCGGCGCCAGGCCGCAGATCGCGCGCAGGATGGTGCTCTTGCCCGAGCCGGATTCGCCCACCAGGCCGAAGCTCTCGCCGGGCTGCACGGCGAAGCTGGCTTCGTGCACCGCGGTGAAGTCGCCGTAGCGGACCTGCAGGCCCTGAATCTCGATGCCCAGGCTCATAGCTTCCAGGCCTCCTGGCGATCCAGCGTGGGCAGCGGGTGGCGGCTCTGGCCCAGGCGCGGCAGGCAGTTCAGCAGGCCTTGGGTGTAGGGGTGCTGGGCGTTTTGCAATTCGCTGGCCTTGATTTCTTCCACCACGCGGCCGGCGTACATCACCAGCACACGGTCGCAGAAGCTGGCCACCAGGCGCAGATCGTGCGAGACGAAGATAAGGCCCATGCCGCGCGCGGCGACCAGCTCATCCATGATCTTCAGCACCTGCAACTGCACCGTCACATCCAGCGCCGAGGTCGGCTCATCGGCGATCAGCAGCTGCGGTTCGGCGATCAGCATCATCGCGATCATCACGCGCTGGCCCATGCCGCCGGAGACTTCATGCGGGTAGAGCGCGGCCACGCGCTCGGGGTCGCTGATGGCCACGTCGCGCAGCGCCTGCAGCACGCGCTGCTGTGCTTCAGCGCGGCCCAGCTTCTGATGCGCCAGCAGGGTTTCGGCGATCTGCGCGCCGATGCGCATCACTGGATTCAGCGAGTACTTTGGGTCTTGCAACACCATCGCGATGCTGCGGCCGCGCATCGCACGGCGCTGCTCGGGTGTGGCGCTCAGCAGGTCCTGGCCCTGGAAGGCAAGGCGCTTGGCGGTGATGCGCGCCTCCGGCGCCGTCAGGCCGACGATAGCGCGGCCTGTCTGCGACTTGCCGGAGCCCGATTCGCCAACGATGCCTAGGCGCTCGCGGCCCAAGGTGAAGGAGACGCCGCGCACCGCCTCGAAGACGCCGCCGTCGCGGGTGGGGAAGGCGACGTGCAGGTCTTCGACTTCCAGCAAGCTGGCTGAGGGGGAACTACTGCTTGTCATTTGACGCTCTTGGGGTCCAGCGTGTCGCGCAGACCGTCGCCAAGCAGGTTGAAGGCCAGGCTGACGACGAAGATGGCAAGACCTGGGCCTGCGGCCACCCACCACTGGTCCAGCACATAGGCGCGGCCGCCGGCGATCATCGCGCCCCACTCGGGGCTGGGTGGTTGCGCGCCCAGGCCCAGAAAGCCCAGGCCGGCGGCGGTCAGGATGATGCCGGCCATGTCCAGCGTGACGCGCACGATCACCGAGGGCAGGCACAGAGGCATGATGTGGCGCAGCACCACGCGGCTGTGCGAGGCGCCGATCAGCTGCACGGCGGCGATGTAGTCGGCGCGGGCGATGGTCAGCGTTTCGGCGCGTGCAATGCGGGCGTAAGGCGGCCAGGAGGTGATGGCAATCGCCAGCACCGCGTTCTCGATGCCCGGACCGAGTGCGGCCACGAAGGCCAGCGCCAGGATCAGGCGCGGGAAGGCCAAAAAGATGTCGGTCACGCGCATCAGCGCGGCGTCCAGCCAGGGTGCGCCATGCGCCGAGGCATAGCCGGCCACCGTACCCACCAGCAGGCCGATCGGGGCGGCCAGCAGCGCCACCAGCACGACGACGAAGAGCGTGATGCGCGAGCCATGGATCAGGCGCGAGAGGATGTCGCGGCCCTGGTCGTCGGTGCCCATCCAATGCGCCGCAGAGGGCTCCAGCAAGCGCGTGGTGCGCAGGTCGCCGACGGTGGGCGAGTAGGGCGCCAGCTGGTTGGCGAACACGGCCACCAGCACCAGGCCCAGCACGATGAGCAGGCCCAGCACCGCCAGCCGGTTGCGCGCAAAGCTGCGCCAGCCGGCATAGGCGCGACCCAGCCCGGCTTGCCGCCGCGACGCGGGCTGTTCCGACATCAGCCAGTCATGAAGAGAAGCAGAGCGGCTCATCGGGCGCGTGTCCTCGGGTCCAGCAAGCGATACAAGAGATCGGAGAAAAGATTCAGGGCGATGAAGATCGAACCCACCACCAGCGTGCCGCCCAGCACCGCGTTCATGTCGGCGTTCTGCAGCGAGTTGGTGATGTACAGGCCCAGGCCGGGCCAGGCGAACACGGTCTCGGTCAGCACCGAGCCCTCCAGCAGGCCAGCATAGGACAGCGCGATCACGGTGATCAGCGGCACCATGGCGTTGCGCAAGGCATGGCGCCAGATGATGCGGGTCTCCGAGATGCCCTTGGCGCGGGCCGCGACGATGTATTCCTGGCTCAGCTCGTTGAGCATGAAGGAGCGGGTCATGCGGCTGATATAGGCCAGCGAGAAATAGCCCAGCAGCGCGCCGGGCAGCGCCAGATGCGACAGCGCGTTGCGGAAGGCCTCCCACTCGCCGGCCATCGCCGCATCCAGCAGCAGCAGGCCGGTCACCGGGCTGACGCTGTATTCAAAGGCCACATCGATGCGGCCCGGCCCGGCTACCCAGCCGAGCTTGGCGTAGAACAGCACCAGCGCCATCAGGCCCAGCCAGAAGATCGGCACCGAGTAACCGATCAGGCCCATCACCCGCACCACCTGGTCGGCCAGGCCGCCGCGCCGCACCGCGGCCCAGACGCCCAGCGGCACGCCCAGGCCGGCGCCGATGATGATGCCCACGGTGGCCAGCTCAAAAGTGGCGGGGAAGACGCGCCGGATGTCGTCCAGCACCGGGTTGGAGCTCAGCACCGAGGTGCCGAAGTCACCCTGGGCCACCTTGCCCAGGTAGATCGCGAACTGCTCCCACAAGGGCTTGTTGAGGCCCATCTCCTCGCGCACGCGGGCGATCACGTCCTCGCTGGCACGATCGCCGACGACGGCCAGCACAGGGTCCACCGGAATCACCCGGCCGATGAAGAAGGTCACCGCCAGCAAGCCTAGATAGGTCAGCGCGATGACAACAAGAAAACTGCCCAGGGCCTTGGCCCTGGGCTTCTGACGAGCCACGAAAGACACGAGGGGATCAGCGCTTCTTGATGGTGAACACGTAGTTGGTGTCCGAAGTGGTGCCCAGCTTCAGCCCATCGACATTGGCGCGGTAGGCTGCCACATCGGTCTGCTGATAGACCATCACGAAGGGGCTGGTCTTGCGGAACTCGGCCTGGATCTCCTGGTACATCGCGGCGCGCTTCTTGCCGTCGCGCTCCAGCATCGCGGCGTCGGATTTCTTGGTCAGCTCGGGGATGTCCCAGGCATTGCGCCAGGCCAGGGGCTTGGCCTTGGCATCGTCGGCGTTGTCGGGGTTGCGCGCGAAGGTGTCGGCATTGGTGTGCGGATCCCAGTAGTCGGCGCCCCAGGTGCCGATGTACATATCGTGGCTGCGGGCGCGGTACTTGGTCAGCGTCTGCTTGCCGTCGCCGGGGATGATCTCGATGTCGATGCCGGCGCGCTTGGCGGTCTGCTGGAAGCTCTCGGCAATGCCCTGAACCGGTTGCACGGTGCGCATGTCGATGGTTGCCTTGAACCCGTTCGGGTAGCCGGCCTTGGCCAGCAGGGCTTTGGCCTTGTCCACGTCCAGCTTGAAGGGCTTGTCGGTGGCGGCGCCCAGCAGACCCACCGGCAGGAAGTTCTGGTGGATGCGGCCGATGTGCTGCACCAGCGTCGCGCCAATGCCGTCGTAGTCCAGCAGGTGCTTCATCGCCTCGCGCACCTCTGGCTTGGCGAATGCCGGGTGCTTCATATTCATGCTGATGTAGAACACCGTGCCCTTGGCGGTAGTGGTGGTCTTGATGTCCTTGTTGGCGGCCAGGGCGTTGATGTCCTGCGGCGCCAGGTTGCGCGCCACATCGATGTCGCCCTTCTCCAGCAGCAGGCGCTGGGTGGCGGCTTCCTTCACATGGCGGTAGATCACGCGGGACAGCACGGCCTTGGTGGCGCTTTGCTCATTGCGCTCCAGCGCGATGATTTCGTTGGCGCGCCATTCGCGCAGCTTGTAGGGGCCTGAACCGGCGTAGTTGGTCTTTAGCCACGCGTAGCCCATGTCGCCATTGGTTTCCTTGCTGAGCAGCAGCTTCTTGTCCAGCACCGAGGCCACATTGGCGGTCAGGCAGTTCAGCACCAGCGTGGGCGCGAAGGATTTTTCGGTCTCCAGCGTCAACGTCAGCGGCCCGGTGGCCTTGACGCGCTGCGCGGCGTTGTCCTTGTTCAGCCCCAGCTGGGTCAGGATGAAGGCCGGCGTCTTGTTGAGCGTCACCGCGCGCTGCAGCGACCAGGCCACGTCTTCAGCGGTGATCGGGTTGCCGGAAGCGAACTTCAGCCCGGGCTTCAACTCGAAGGTGAAGGTCTTGCCGTCGGCGGAGACGGTCCAGCTCTTGGCGATGTCGCCCACCAGTTCGGACGGGTTGGCCACGTTCAGGCGCACCAGACGGTCGTAGGTGTTGCCCATGATCTCGCCGGCCGAGATCTCGAAGGATTCGGCCGGGTCCATCGTGATGATGTCGTCGAAGGCCAGGGCCTGGACCAGGGTGTCCTTGGGCGTGGCGGCCAGCAGCGGGCTGCTGAAGACGCTCAGGCCGAAGGCCAGCGACAGGCTGGACGCCAACAAGGTGGCAGAGGCGGTGCGGCGGGTGATGTGGGATGACATGCTGTGAGCTCTCTTCCTCGGCTGATGGTTCTGCGCAGGCTCGCCGCCAAGCACGGACGAGCCTCTTGTTTCTACCTTGGATTCTTGTCCGGGCGGC
The DNA here is from genome assembly GCA_013824165.1 of Methylibium sp. Taxonomy (GTDB): domain Bacteria; phylum Pseudomonadota; class Gammaproteobacteria; order Burkholderiales; family Burkholderiaceae_C; genus JACDQM01. Next base: position 131,117 of record PNNH01000084.1, read on the forward strand.
AGCTTGCCGACCGGGTGAAAACCAGTAGCGCGGGCGTCTGCCGGATAGCGGAAAAGGGGCGGGGCATAGCCTTGTGGAATGGCTGCGGACGAAGCCGGTGCGCGGCTGCACTGCCCCGGTGTGCAGCGGCGCGCGCCAGGTCCGGCCTGGTGCATGCCGCAGGGTCTGGCGGCGGCTACCATGCCGCTGCACCCCGTCAGCTCGGAAGCCATCCCATGCCCATCGAACTTTCCAAGGAACAGCGCCAGCAGGCCATTGCCTCGATCGAACGCTATTTCGAACAGAACATGGACGGCGAGCGCATCGGCAATATCGCCGCCGGCGCCTTGCTGGGTTTCTTTCTCGAAGAGATCGGCCCCAGCCTCTACAACAAGGGCGTGGCCGACGCGCAGGAGCGCCTGCTGATGCGCGTGCAGGAGCTCGACATCGAGATCCACGAGGACGAGTTCCGCTACTGGCCGCGCCAGGGGGCTGCGCGTGGCGGACGGCGCTGAAGTGGGCCTGTGGCTGCTATCGTGGCGGCATGAAGCTGTATCTGCTCTTTCTGGTGATGGCGGCGGCCACTGTGCTGAGCCCCGGGCCGGGCGTGGTGATGACGATCAGCAATGCGCTGCGCTTCGGCCTGCGCGGCACGCTGGGCGGCATCCTGGGCATCGCCTGCGGCGCGCTGATGGTGGCGGCGCTGTCGGCCACCAGCCTGGGCGTGCTGCTGGCGGCCTCCAGTACCGCCTTCACCGTGATGAAGCTGGTCGGCGCGGCTTACCTGCTGTATCTGGGCATCAAGCTGTGGCGTGCGCCACCGTTTCGTTTTGATGCCAGCACTGACACGCATGAGGCCAGCCTGAAGCGCCGTTTCATCGAAGGGCTGACGCTGCAGCTGAGCAACCCCAAAGTGATCCTGTTCTTCCTGTCGGTGTTTCCGCAGTTCATCGATCCGCAGCGTGACTACGGGCTGCAGTTCGCCGCCTTGGTGCTGACCTATGCGGCGCTGGTGCTGCTGATCCACAGCGGCTATGCGCTGTTCGCCCACCGCGCCAAGGGCTGGCTGTCCAGCGAGCGCGGCGGCCGGCTGGTCAACCGCGCCGCCGGCACCACCTTCATCGCCTTCAGCGCGCTGCTGGCGACCGCGCGGCGCTGACACCGGAGCGTCAGCCCTGATGCCTGCGCCGCTATCCTTCGCCCTGCGCTACTTTGCGCTGGTGTTTGCCACCGGCTTCGTGCTAGGCACGGTGCGGGTGCTGCTGGTCGTGCCGCGTCTGGGCGAGCGCTGGGCCGAACTGCTGGAGATGCCGCTGATGGGCCTGGCCATCTGGTGCTGGGCGCGCTGGCTGCTGCGGCGCCAGGCGCTGAGCCGGCTGCAGGCGCTGGCGGCGGGCGGCGTCGCACTGGCCTTGCTGCTTGGCGCCGAGCTGACGCTGGCCGTGCTGCTGCAGGACCGCGGCTTGCAGGACTACATCGCCAGCCGCGACCCGGTGTCGGGCACGGCCTATTTGCTGATGCTGCTGATGTTTGCCCTGATGCCCGTGCTGCTGTGTCACCATGCGCGGGCTGATGATCAAGCCGGAGGATGAAATGTCTGATGCCGTCTGCGCGGGTGCCGTGCTGTTTGCCAAAGACTTGGCCCGGGTGGCCCGCTTCTATGAAGGCGTGCTGGGCATGCAGCGCCTGCATGCCGCCGTCGGTCACATCGTGCTGGAGTCGCCGCAGGTGCAGTTGGTGATCCACGGCATCCCGGCGCGCATTGCCGCCGGCATCCAGATCAACCAGCCCCCAGAGCGCCGCAGCGATACGGCGATCAAGCTGTTCTTCCCGGTGGCCAGTCTCAGCGAGGCGCGCGCCAAGGCCGCGGCGCTGGGCGGTCAGCTGGATGCAGCCGACCAGGAATGGACGGCGCGCGGCTTTCGGGCCTGCGACGGGCATGACCCCGAGGGCAATGTGCTGCAACTGCGCGAGCGCGCCTGAGAGCGCGGCGAGCGGAGGCAACGATGTCGACCTTGAATCCCCGGCGGCGCTTTCTCGGGAAGTCGCTGGCGGTGCTGGGCAGCAGTGCGGCGCTCAGCGCCTGCGGCCGCGCTGGCGAAGGCTATGAGCAGGCCGTCAGCCAGACCTGGCGCCACGCGCAGGCGCTGCCCACTGAGCGCGAGGCGCTCCTGCGCGAGCTGATCCGCTATGCGGCGATGGCGCCGTCCAGTCACAACACGCAGTGCTGGCAGTTCCGCCTGGGCGGGCATTCGCTGACACTGCTGCCGGACCTGTCGCGGCGCTGCCCGGTGGTCGATCCGGATGACCATCATCTGTTCGTCTCGCTCGGCTGTGCGGCCGAGAACCTCGCGCAGGCGGCGCTGGCCCATGGGCTGCAGGCTGAGACGGAGTTCAAGACAGGCGACGGCGGTGCCCGCATCGAAGTCGCATTGGCACCGACGACCGCGCAGCGCAGCGCGCTGTTCGAGGCCATCCCGCAGCGGCAGTCCACCCGCGGGCTTTACGACGGGCAAGCGCTCAGCGCCACCGAGCTGCAGCTGCTGCAGCAGGCCGGCAGCGCGCCCGGCGTGCAGCTGCGCCTGCTGACCGAGAAGCCCGCGCTGGAGCAGGTGCTGGAGTTCGTGGTGCAGGGCAATACCGTGCAGATGCGCGATGCCGGCTTTGTCGATGAGCTCAAGGCCTGGTTGCGCTTCAGCGATGCCGAGGCACTGGCGCTGCGCGACGGACTGTTCGCGCGTAGCTCTGGCAACCCGGCGGTGCCACGCTGGCTGGGCAGCCGTCTGTTCAGCCTGTTCTTCACCGAAAAGGCCGAGAACGACAAGTACGCGGCGCATGTGCGCAGCTCGGCCGGCATTGCGGTGTTTTCCACCGAGTCGGACGATGCCGCGCACTGGGTGCAGGCCGGGCGAGCCTTCGAGCGCTTTGCGCTGCAGGCCACGGCGCTGGGCGTGCGCACTGCGCACCTGAATCAGCCGGTGGAGGTGCCGGCCTTGCGCAGCGAGTTCTCGCGCTGGCTGGGCCTGAGCGGTGGGCGGCCCGATCTGGTGATCCGCTTCGGCCGCGGGCCGCTGATGCCGCCGTCGCTGCGCCGGCCTGTCGCTTCGCTGATGGTTCCGTCCTGAATCCCCGCGTCCATCACGAGCTTGAGTGATGGATGTCACTCAGCTTGTGCATGAGGCGCGCCGCCTTGCCGCACATCCGCCCTTGCGTTCGGGCGCTGGCGCGAAGAATCCATTGCATCGCCACTCAACAGACCAGGCCATGCAAGTCAGACCCACTACCCCCTCGCTTCACAGTCCGGCTGCGCCGGCCCGGCCGGCCGCTGCCGCGCCAGCGGGCAGCGCTGCGCCCGCCTTCAGCGATCTGCTGAAGAACGCCCGGACGCCGGAGGCACAGCCTGCAGCCGGCACGCCGGGCGCAGCAAGCGTGCAGAGCACGCCGCCCAGCCGGGCCGCAGCCACAACGCCCGAGCGCTGATTCCCGCACCGGCGTCGCGCCGGTAATGCAGCGGCCGCCACGGCCGCCTTCAGGAGCGATTCATGACTCTATTGAACAGTGCCGTTGGCATCGCCAACGGTGGCCCATCCACGCTGTCCGTCACTGCTGCCGCGCTGGCGCCAAGTTCGGGTGAACGCAGCAGCGTAAGGTCAGCCAGCGATGCCCGGCCGCTCTGCGCGGCGACCGAAGGCGGCGAGCTCAGCATCGAGCTGCCTGCCTACGGGGTACGTGCCAGTTTCAGCCCGCGCAGCCTGGAAGTGCTGCAGCAGGCCGCCCACAGCGTGGCCAGTGAGGCCGGCGAGTTTGTCGAACAGATCGGCGACAGCGCGGTGGAGATCATCGAGTCCGCGCAGGCCCTGGTGCAAGGCGTGGCGGAGAGTGTTAGCGAAAGCGCCCAGGCCTTGATAGCTGGCGGCGAGACCGCGCAATCCGGCGTGCAGCAGCTGGCGCGTGAAGCCGAGACCCTGGTCTCGCAGGGCCTGTCCAAGGCGGGCGATGCAGCCGGGGCGGCGCTGGGTTACGGCGCCGTCGCCACGCTGGCCGGCCAGGCGCTGCTTAGCGCCATGGCCTGAGGGGCGGTAGATGGCACCGCATTGCTTGCGCGCCTCGTCGACGCTGCTGCTGGCGGCTTCACTGAGCGGCTGCGCCATCGTCAGCCCGCTCCCGACCTGGGAGCTGATCAAGGCCGGTGGCAGCGCCACCTCGGCGGCGCTGAGCAACCGGCCGGGCCGCGCGCAGAACACCGTGCATCACGGTGATGCGCCGGTGCGCGAGCTCTGCATCGCTTTCAACCGCCAGGCACCCGTGCCCGACTTGGTGCCGGCGCTGCAGGCCGAGCTGCGGCAGCAGGGCGTGAGCAGCCGCGTCTACGAGGCCGGCATCGAGCCTGCCGTCTGCCGTCACTGGCTGCGCTACGCGGCCAGCGTCGATTGGGGCGTGCCGCCGCTGGGCAAGGACTACCAGCCCTTTCTCAGCAGCGCGTCGCTGAGCCTGCACAGGGCCGATGGCCGCCTGATGGCCAGCAGCAGCTATGCGGTGGACGAGAACTTCGGTCTGAGCCGCTGGGCCGGCACGCGCGCCAAGGTGGCGGCCGTCGTCAAGGCGCTGATCACCGGATTCGAAAGCTAGGAGGAGGAACTCACGATGACATGTCACAAGAACCCGCGAGGCCGTAGCGCGTTTGCGCCGCTGGCCCTGAGTCTGCTGCTGGCTGCCTGCGCCAGCGCGCCGCCCAGCCTGGTGCAGGGGCCCTTGCGCGCGCCGCCGGCGTCCCAGCCCATGTATCTGGAGCGACCCAACAACGGCGCGATCTACCAGGCGCACTTGGCCACCGCCTCGCTGTTTTCCAGCGAGCGGCGGCCGCAGGCCATCGGCGACACGCTGAAGGTCGACATCAGCGAATCCTTCAAGGCCGCGCAGCGCCAGAGCACCGACACCAGTCGCGACAACAAGCTGGCCGTCAAGGGGCCGGGCGCAGGCCGCGCATCCGGCGGCTTGCTGGAGTCGCTGTGGAACGCCGATGCCAGCGCGGCCGGCAGCGACGCCTTCAAGGGTTCGGGCACGGCCGAGGCCTCCAGCAGCTTCAACGGCCAGATTGCGGTCAGCGTGATCAATGTGCTGCCCAACGGCCATCTGCTGGTGGCCGGCGAGCGCAGCACGCGGCTCAACGGCGGCGGCACGACCTTGCGCTTCTCGGGCCTGGTGGATCCGCGCGACATCGGCCCGGGCAATCTGGTCAGCTCGGCCAACGTCGTCAACGCGCTGTTGGAGAGCGCCGGCCAGGGCGAGGTCTCCGAGGCGGCGCAGCGCAGCTGGCTGCAGCGTGTGCTGACACGCAGCCTGACCGTCTGGTGACGGGGGCGGCCAGGGCGCCGGCGCTGTCAACGCGCTTTGTGCCCTGTGCGGCGGCGCTTTTCCGGCCATCGCGAAGAACGGCGCGCCCCTACAAGCAGGGTTCGTGCGCCCGGGACAGGGCGCCGGCTGGCCTTGCGCGAGTCAAAGAACAAAGAGCAAGTAAACGAGGGAACCCCGATGAAATCCCCAGAGGGAAAGGACCGCAAGCCTGAACAGGACTGCGGCGAAGTTCAATGGTTGAAATCTGCCGATGTGCGGAGCTACCGGCGCGGCCAGACCATCGTCGAGACCGGAAGCGAGCTTGCCGAGTGGGTGGCCATCAGCCAGGGCGCGGCCTGCCTGGTCTCCAAGGTGGCCACTGACACGCGTGTGGCGGTGGCGGCTCTATGGCTGGGCGATGTGATCGGCTGGGGCTCGCCGCTGGGCAAGCTGGCCTCGCGCTACGACGTCACCGCGCTGGTCGATGTCACGACGATCAACATTCCGCTGGGCCGCGTGCCGCCGACCGATCCGCACCGGCCCAGCGATGCCGCGCAGCTCTGTGCCGCCACCGAAGCGCGCCTGCAGGAGCAGATCACGATGCGCCTGGCCGGCAATGGCTTGCAGCGCCTGGTCAGCGTACTGGCCACGCTGGCCACCGCGCTGACCTCGGACAACCCCGAGGCGCAGCAGGCCGGCAGCTTCGCGCTGCCGATCTCGCAGGCCTGCATCGGCGATCTGTCAGGCCTGTCGCGCCGCCAGGCCTGGATCCTGTTGGGGCAGCTGGCCGAGCAGGGTTGGCTGCGCACCTCCAAGACCAAGTTGACGCTGGAGGGCTTGAGCTCCTGGCTGGGCTTGATGGGCGAAGTCGAACGGGCGGGGCTGGACTGCATCGCCAGCGCCGAGCAATGCGCGGCCACGCTGGCGCGGCTGGCCAGGCCGGGGCGCTGAGCGGAGAAGGCCGCTTGACCTTCCGATACCTGTCCTAGCCGCCCCAGACCTGGCGCGCCACCCGCGCCATATGGCCGCCCATCACGCCGCCCGCCTCGGCGGCGCTGAAGCCGGCGCGGCGCAGTGCAGCCTGGATCTCACCCCAGGTCTCGACCGGCGCATAACGGATCTGCGCCAGGCCCTGGCCGTAGCCAGCCGAAGCCGGCCACCAGTAGCCACGGTCCAGGCCGCCGGGCGGATCGTCGTCCAGCCCAGGTTCGGAGAAGCACACATCCAGCCCCATGCCGACATGGGTCGCGCCGGCAAGATCGGCCACATAGGCCGCATGGCGGGCCAGGTCGTCGGCAGCGGGCTGCGCGCTGCCCAGAAAGGCCGAGATGCCGTTGATGCAGACCACGCCGCCGGTGGCGGCGCAGGCCTGGATCTGTTCATCGGTGATGTTGCGCCCATGCTCGACCAACGCTGCCGGGTTGGCATGGCTGAAGATCACCGGCGCGCTGGAGGCGGCCATGATGTCCAGCGTGCTGCGCCGCCCGGTGTGCGAGCAGTCCATCAGCAGGCCGGCCGCGTTGACCGCTTCGACCATGCGATGGCCGAGCGCCGTCAGGCCCTGTTCGCTGTCGTGGCAGCCGCCGGCCACGCTGTTGTTGCGGTTGTAGGCGAAGTGGATCTGATTGACCCCCAGCGAGCGGTACAGCGCCACCATCTCGGGGCGCTCCAGCAGCGGCAGCGCGCCCTCCAGGTCGAAGCCGATGGCCAGCACGCCAGCAGCCCGCGCTGCCTCGATCTCGGCCACCGTGCCCACCAGCGCATAGCGCTCGGGTTCGGCGCCCAGGCGGGCGCGAAAGCCGGCGATCACCGCCATCACCTGCTCGACAGGGTTCATGTCCATGCCGACGTTGATGGACACATAGTCCACGCCCTGGGCCGCATAGCGCTGCAGCGGCGCGAAGCTGGCGTCGGGGTGCAGCGGCAGGCAGGCGTGGGCGTCCCAGCGCAGCGGCCGAGTCGCTTGCAGCGGCGGGGTCAGGTCTTGCGTCATGGGGCGATTGTGACGCGGCTCTGCAGCAGGGCCTGGGCCAGCTTGTGGCCGCTGAGCCAGGCCCCTTCGACCTTGCCGCCATGCAGCCAGTCGCCGCACAGGCCCAGGCTGGCGTCCGCCTGCCAGGCACAGCCGACGTCCAGCGCGGGCGCGCTGTCGGCATAGCGCCAGCGGTGCGAGCTCCAGCTTTGCGGCGCCGGCCCGCCATGCTCGGCAAAGGCCTGCAGCATCAACGCGGCCACCTGCTCGGGCGCATGCTCCAGATGCGCTTCGCTCCACTCGGCCTCGGCATGCAGCAGCCAGGTCTCGGCGCCGTTGCGCCCGGGCTTGCTGCTGTCGCGCGCAATCCAGCGCAAGGGCCCGCGATTGACGAAGGCGGCTTCGAAGGGCAGATCCACCGGCGCGTCGTACTGCAGCATCAGCGCCCAGCAGCCGCGCATCCGCGCCTGGGTGGAGAGCTCGGCCAGCGCTGGTGCATGCGGGGCCAGTAGCGGCGCGGCCTGCGGCCCCGGCAGCGCCAGCAGCACGGCGCTGAAGGGCTGGGCCAGCCAGCCCTGTTCGGCGCTCTGCAGCTGCCAGGCGCCAGTGCTGTCGCGGCGCAGCGCGGTGACCGTCGATTGCAGTGCCAGCGGCAGCTGTTCCGCCAACCAGCGTGCTGGCGCCGTCATCTGCGGCTGGCCGACGAAGCGCCGGATGCTGGCGTCCGGGTGATGCTGCCCCAGCCCGCCCAGCACCTGCAGGCGCGGCGTCCAAGGGGCGGCTACGCCGGCGGCCTGCCAGCGTGCCAGCTCGTCTCGAAAGAGCGGATCGCGAGCGGTGAAGTACTGGGCCCCATGGTCGCAGGCCCAACCCTCGCCGCGGCGCGTGCTCATGCGGCCGGCCGGGCCGCGGCTCTTGTCAAACAGTTGGACGCTCAGGCCGGCCTGCTGCAGCGCACTGGCGCAGCTGAGGCCGGCGAGACCGGCGCCTATCACGGCCACGGGAGCTTGGGGGTGCATGGCTGCGTTGGATGCATGGGGGTGGCCGATTGTGCCCAGCCCACGGAAACGGGGGCCGGGCGGCTGCGCATGGCCGCGCGGCGCCTGGGTTCTCTGGCGCACTGCTGCGCAGGCCGGGCCGGGCTCGGCTAAGGTGCACCCATGAACGCCGTGCACCCGAAGAAACTGTTGCTGAGCAAGTGGACGGCGGCCCAGCCGGTCGGCCGGGAAAAACACTTCCTGGTGGCAGCCCTGGTGCTGCCGGAAGAACCAGGCGCGCCGCTGGAGTGGATCGAGATTGAGGCGGTGCATTCGCGGCGCAGCCGGCGCATCCGCTGGCGCGAGCTGCGCGATGCGGCCCAGTGGCGCCAGGGCTGGGTCTGATGGTGACGCCGATGCTGTCGCTGCCGCAGGGCTATCGCGCGCTGGTGCTTGGCGCCAGCGGTGCCATCGGTGCGGCCCTGCTGGCGCAGCTGCGGGCTGATCCGCGCTGTGCGTCAGCGCTGGGGCTGCACCGCAGCTCACAGCCAGCCCTCGACCTGCAGGACGAGGCCGGCGTGGCGGCGGCTGCCGCCAGCCTGGCAGAGCAGGGGCCGTTCCAGCTCATCATCAACGCCGCCGGCCTGCTGCATGGCCCGGAACTGATGCCCGAGAAGAAGCTCGGCGATCTGCAACTGGCCCAGCTGCAGGCGGTCTTCGCGGTCAACACCTTCGGGCCGGCGCTGCTGCTGCGCCACTTTGCGCCGCTGCTGGACCGCCACTGCGGCCGCATGGCGATGCTGTCGGCCAAGGTGGGCAGCATCGGCGACAACCGGCTGGGCGGCTGGTACAGCTACCGCGCCTCGAAGGCGGCCTTGAACATGCTGATCAAAACCGCGGCGATCGAGCTGCGCCGCAGCCATCCGGGCGCCGTGCTGCTGGCCCTGCACCCCGGCACGGTCAGCTCGGCCCTGTCGGCGCCGTTTCGCGGCGCCGAGATCGGGCGCCCGGCCGGCATGGCGGCCACCGAGCTGCTGCGTGTGATCGATGGCCTGGGTCCGGCGGACAGCGGCGGCTTCTTCAGCTACAGCGGCGAGTCGCTGCCCTGGTGATCAGTGGCCTTCTCCGCCCAGCGCGCGCAGCTTGTCCAGCCACTTCTGGCGCTGGGCTTCATCCATGCCTTCGATCATGCCGATCAGGGTCTCCTTGATCGGTGCGATGCCGACGAAGCCGAGGATGTTGCGCTCCAGCGATTTGAGGCTGTGGGCGCGGTAGAAGTAGCGGTACACCAGCGCCGGCATGCCCATCGTGACGACCACGCGGGCTGAGCGGCCGCTCAGGGCCTTGTGGGCCAGGGGGTTGCCGCCCTCGGAGTTGAAGGCAAAGCCGGGCCGCGCGACTTGTTCCAGGAAACCCTTCAGCAGCGCCGGCATCTCGCCCAGCCAGAGCGGAAAGAAGATCACCACATGCTCGCACCAGCCGATGGCCTGCTGCGCTTCCAGCAGCGAGGCCGGCAGCATGCCGTGCTCCCAGTCCTGCTTGCTGCGCAGCAGCGGAAAGTCCAGCCAGGCCACGTCCACCTGGCGCAGCTCATGGCCCGCCGCCACAGCGCCGGCGGCATAAGCCTCGGCCAGCGCGTGGCAGAAGTGCGGTGCCGTGCTGTCGGGGTGACCTTGAAGGATCAGGATGCGCTTGGGTTGCATGAGTAAGTCCAGTCTCTGAAACGTCTCTGAAACGTCTTCAAGATTGGTCGCGCTCAAGGCTGTTGGGTTTGATGGAAATCAAGCGCGACGATACGGTGGGGAGGCTTGTCCACTCATTTGGGGGCGCCGCGTCCTGAGAACCTGCGCTGGCCAGAGGCGCTCACTCCCGCGTCGGCTTTCTTGACAGCACTCTGGCAGCCGAGGCGCCAAAGGGTGCTCGGGTGTGATCAATCTCACACCTGGCGGGGAAAAGGGGCGGGTGGCATGCGACTTGCTGAAACCGTTCAACTTCCACCGTCTTCAAGAAAAGAGCCTCAGATGTCCAAGCACGCCTTCAAGCAACTCGTCCTGGCCGGCCTGCTGGCCGTTTCGGCTGCCGCCGCCAACGCCAGCGTTGTGTTCGGCCTGACCGGCGGCAAGGTGTCGATCACCGTGACGCAGGACATCAGCTTCGTGGCCACAGGTGCCCAGAACAGCTTCACCCGTTTCGTCTTCGAGAACGCCTACGCCTCCGCACCCGGCGGCTTCACGACCTTCGGCACGGTGTCCAACACCATCGGTCTAGCGGTGAACGGCAGCAGTGTCAGCGGCCTCACCACAAACAGCCTGTGGGGCGTCTTTGGTGGCGGCGTGCTGAACGAGATCGACACGGACGACTTCACGATCAGCTTCGTGGGCAATGCCTTGTTCACCACAGGTGACGTCGTCACGCTGAAGGCCGGTACGGCCGTGACCAACGCGACGGCGCTGCCGACGCTGCAGGTGTCCGAGGTCGTGATGACCGGCAACGGCGGCGACGCGCTGAGCGCGCCGGTCAGCACCCTGGGCGACACGAACAACGTGCCCGAGCCGGGCGTGCTGTCCTTGAGCGCGATGGCGCTTCTGGCACTGGGTCTGGTGCGTCGTCAGCGCCGCGGCTGATCGGCAGATCACGGAGCAATGTCGACGCGCAGCTGCAATTCACGCAAGACGCTGGCTTCGGCATCACGCGTGGACAGCGTGCCGCGTTGCTGCGTCTGCAGGCTGGCGCCGCTGCGGGCGATGGTCAGCCATTCGCCCAGCGGCAGCTGCACGGTGCTCAGCAGCAGGGTCTGCTGACGGGTGGCGGCCGGATCGGTGGCGGGCTGGTCCAGCTGGGTGCGCAGCTCCACTGTCGCTGGCTGGCGTGCGCCGGGCCAGCGGGGGGTGACGCTGAAGCTGCGCGTCTGGGTAGACAGACCGCTGCGTGGCACGGCATAGACCTTGGCGCCGCCAGCCGGGCCGCCGCCCGTCGTGGCCGCAGCCTCTATGCCGTAATCCAGCCATTGAACCGGTGTCATCTCGCTCAGCTGCACGCTGGCGCTGGCGCCGTTGAGCACAAGCAGGCGTGGCATCTCCTGCACGCCCGATTGACGCTTGTCGGTGCTGATCACGACCTGACCCCGCGGTGAGACCGAGCCGGCGGTGCCCAGCACCACGGCGCCGTCACGCACGCCGGCCACGGCGGCGGCGCTGACCTGGGTTTCGACCCAGCGCAACTCCACCCACAGGTTTTTGCGTGGCAGGGCTTGCGCCGACGCTTGCGCGCACAGGGTGAACAACAGGAGCAGCGAGATCAGGGCGCGCATGGTGCTTCAAGCATACGCCGCCGGCCTTCCCAGCATCAGCACGGTGGTGTAGTGCAGCAAGACCTCGCCCCCGCTGGCGAAGCGCTGGAACAGCGCATCCACCGCAGCGGCGGCCGCGCGCCCGGCCTCGCTGTCGGGCCTGGGCATGTAGGAGCGCGAGAACACCAGGCTGCGCAGGCCTGCGGCATCCAGCGCGTGCTGGTGCGGCCAGCTCCATTGGCGTGGCGCCGTGCTGCCGAAGAAGGCGCCGACCTGGCCGCGGTCCTCATGCGCCAGCAGCGCGCCGCGGCGCTCGCCGCCGAAGGGACCGAAGACTTCGTCGTTCAGCGCGCGTTGCAGCGCCTGATCGGACTGACGGTCGTTCCAGATGAGCGCCACCTGGCCGCTCGGCTTCAACACGCGCAGCATCTCGGCGCGTGCCGCTCGCGGCTCGAACCAGTGGAAGGCCTGCGCCGCGGTGATCAGGTCCAGGCTGGCGTCGGGCAACGGGATCGCTTCGGCCGAGCCTGCGGCGCTGCTGTAGCCGGGCAGCGCGCCAAGTTGCGCATCGCAGGCGGCGCGCATCTCGGCACTCGGCTCGATGGCACACGCTGCCCAGCCGCGCGCCAGCAAGCCTTGCGTGAGCAAGCCGGTGCCGGCGCCGATGTCGGCGATCTGTGCCTGCGTCGGCAGCGCGCACTCGTGCGCCAGCGCCTCGAACAGTGCCTGCGGATAGTCGGGCCGCGAGGCCACGTAGTCGGCCGTCTTGGCGCCGAAGATGGCGCGCACGCCGCCTTGCGGTTCGTAGAGTCCGCGCAGCGCGGCGCCGGTGTCAGGTCTTGCCTTGGAAGGGTTTTCGGGTTCGTTCATGCCGCCAGCATAGGGGCTGGCGGCGGGCGGCGGAAGTGGACGGACTCAGTCCACGCTGGCGCCTGACTCGCGCACCACGCGTCCCAGGCGAACCGACTCGGTGCGGATCAGCTGGCCGAACTGCTCGGGCGTGCCGGCCACGATCGGCGTGCCCAGGTCTTCCCATTTCTTGCGGAACACGGGGTCCTTGAAGGCGGCCAGTACCGCGCCGTTGATCTTCTTGACGATCTCGGGCGGCGTGCCGGCGCGCATCGCGATGCCGTGCCAGGCGGTCACCTCGAAGTTCGCCAGACCCGTTTCGGCCAATGTCGGCACCTCGGGCAGGGCCGGGCTGCGCTTGGCCGAAGTCACGGCCAGGGCTGTGAGCTTGCCGGCCTTGATGTGCTGCAGCGAACTGCCCAGCACGTCGAACATGACCTTGACCTGGCCGCCGACCAGATCGTTCAGCGCCGGGCCGGCGCCGCGGTAGGGGATGTGCGAGAGCTTGATGCCCACCGCCTTGTTGAAGATCTCGCCGGCCAGGTGCTGAGGCGTGCCGTTGCCGGCCGAGGCGAAGCTCAGGTCCTGTGGCTTGAGGCGGCCTTGGGCGATCAGCTCCTTGACGTTCTTGATGCCGGTCGACGGGTGGACCTCCAGAACCAGCGGGAAGGACGAGAGCTGCACCACCGGCACCAGATCGGTCAGCGGGCTGTACGTCATGTTCTTGAACAGGGTCTGGTTCACCGCCATCGGGCCGCTGGCAGCCAGCAATAGGGTGTAGCCATCGGCCGGCGCCTGCTTGGCCACCTCGCCGCTGCCCACATTGCCGCCGGCGCCGCCCTTGTTCTCGATCACGATCGTGGTGCCCAGTCGCGTCTGAAGCTCGGGCTGCAGCAGGCGGGCCATCAGGTCGGTGGGGCCGCCGGGCGGGTAGGGCACGACGAAGCGGATCGGCTTGGACGGCCAGGCGTCCTGCGCCTGGGCGCCCAGGCTGAGCAGGGCGGTGCCGATCAGGGCGAGGGTCTTCAGGTGGCTGCGGCGTTGCATGGGATCTTGTCTCCTTGAGTGTTCTTGCTTGTCTAGGGGCTTGGCTTTTGGGGATGCTTATCTGAATCGCTCGCGCAGGCTTGCAGCCGTGGCAAGCGGCCGGCCCAGCGCTGTGGCGATGTCGGTGATCTGGTGAACCAGCGCCGTGTTGTCCGGCGCCACGCTGCCGTCCTTCAGGAACAGGTTGTTCTCGAAGCCCACGCGCACATGGCCGCCCAGCGCCATCGCGGCGGCCATGCAGGCGTGTTCGCTCGCACCAAAGGCGCACACGGCCCAGGGCTCGGGGCCTGTGTGGGCCTGGACAAAGGGCAGCAGGTCATGCGGCGACGAGACCTGGCCGGCGCTGTAGCGGCCCAGCACGAAGAGCAGGAACCAGGGCGCATCGGGGATCACGCCTGCCTTCTGCAGCGCCTGCCAGCGCAGCACATCAGCCGTGTCATAGAGGATCACCTGGGTCATGATGCGTTCGGCTGCCAGCCAGGCGAAGAAGTGGGCCAGCCCGCTTTCTCCGATCTCGGGCTGATCCAGTTCGCGCAGGCCGATCGACACCGCCTCGGGGCGCAGCTCCCTCACCATCACGATCTGTTCGCGGGCCTGGTACACCTTGGCGGCTTCGCTGGTGACCTGCAGCACCATCGCATCGCCCACCGCGGCACGCACGGCACGCAAGGCCTCGCGGTAACCGGCCACGTCCAGGCTGTGGCGGCCGGTGGCGTCGCGGATATGCAGGTGCAGCATGGCCGCGCCGGCCTCGCAGCATTGCTTGGCGGTGGCGGCCAGGCTGGCGGGCGTCAGCGGCAGCGCAGGGTGGTCGGCCGCCTGCTTGTAGGCACCATTGGGCGCCACGGTGATGATCAGTTCGTCCATGGCGATGTTGCTTTTCATGCGGCGTCCTCGACCTGGCGCAGCGGCGGCAGCTCGCCGGCCAGCAGCTTCAAGCCTTCGCTGAGCAGGCGGTCGTAGCGGGCGCGCTCAGCCAGGCGCTTGTCCTCGGGCCAGTCGAAGAAGCCAGCGCCGGCCTTCATGCCGAGTCGGCCTTGCGCGACACGTTCGCGCAGCGCCGCGGAAGGCTCGCGCGTGGCGCTGAGGTCGGGGTACATGGTGGTGGCGGCGGCGCAGTGCACGTCCAGGCCGGCGTGGTCGCGTTGCAGCACTGGGCCGGCGGCCAGGAAGCGGAATCCGAAACCGAAACGCACGGCGGCGTCCACGTCCTCGGCTGTGGCCACGCCCTCGTCGATCAGCGCAAAAGCCTCGCGCGCCAGCGCGTGCTGCAGGCGGTTGGCCAGGAAGCCCGGCTTGTCCTTGCGCACCCGCACCGGCACCAGGCCGCAGCCGCGCATCATCGCGTCCAGGCGGGCGGCGCCACTCTCCTCGCTGCTGGGGCCCATCACCACCTCGACCAGGGGTACCAGGTGCGCTGGCATGAAGAAGTGCAGGCCGTACATGCGCTGCTGGCCTTGCAGGCCTTCGGCGATGGCGCTGATCGGATAGCTGGAGCTGTTGCTGGTGAGCAGGCAGTCGGGGCGGGCACGGTCTTGAAGTTCGGCAAAGAGTTGCTGCTTGAGTGGCAGGCGCTCGGGGATGCACTCGATCACCAGCGCGGTCTTCGCCCAATCCACTTCGTCCAGCGAGGCTGCCAGGCCCAGCGTGTCGGCGCGCGCCTGCAGGCCCAGCGGCGCCAGGCGCTCGGCCACATGGGCGCGCAGCGCGGCGCGGCGCGCGTCCTGCTGCTCCAGCACCGTCACGGCGTAGCCGCCACGGCGCAGCACCACGGCCACATCGGCCCCCATGGTGCCGCCGCCGACGATCAGCACCTGCCCGTCCAAATGATCCAGTCCCGCCATCGCAGTGTCTCCATCGCACTTTGTTGCCGGCGAGTCTAGAAACAGCGCATTGATACGTCCATTCGAGAGTTTTGATAAATTGATCGCCAATGCTGATCAATTGCTCCCTGCGCGAGCTGGAGGTCTTTCTGACCCTGGCCGAGACGCTGAACTACCGCCGCTCGGCCGAGCGTCTGCACCTGTCGCAACCGGCGGTGTCGGGCGTGATCCGGCGCCTGGAGGCTTCGCTCGGCGCGGCGTTGTTCGAGCGCAGCACGCGGGCCGTCAAGCTGACGGCTGCCGGCCTGGTGTTCCGCGAGCGCATAGCGCTGCTGCGCCAGCAGGCCGACTCTGCCGTGCAGGCAGTGCGGGACGTGGCCGAGCTGCGCGAGGGCCGGGTGCGCGTCGCGGCGCTGCCTTCGCTGGCGGCCACGGCGGTGCCGGCGGCTTTTGCACGCTTTGCGGCGCGCTATCCCGGCGTGCGGCTGGAGATGCTGGACACGCTGTCCGGCCCAGCCTTCGACCTGGTGCGCGCCGGCCAGGCCGATGTGGCGCTGACTGCGGCCAACCCGGCCTATGCCGACCTCGAGTACCAGCCGCTGGGCGAGGACCGCTTCGTGCTGCTGCTGCCGCCCGGCCATGCGCTGGCGAAGAAGAGTGGTGCTCTGCGCTGGGCCGACACGGCGGCGCTGCCGCATATCTCGATGCCGCGGCCGACCAGCGTGCGCCAGTACGCTGACGAGGCCATGCAGCTCAATGGCCTGCGCTTCGCGCCGCAGTACGAGGTGGAGCACCTGGCCACCATCAACGCCATGGTGGCCGCCGGCCTGGGCGTGGCGGCGCTGCCCGAGCTCGCGGCGCGGGTGGCGCGCGGCCCTCAGGTCAAGAGCCGGCCGCTGGTGGCGCCGGTGCTGCCGCGACCGCTGGGCCTGGTGACCTTGCGCGGCCGCAGCCTCTCGCCGGCGGCCGAGGCGATGGTGGAGATGCTGCGCGCCGAGACGCTGGCACTGATCAGCGCGCCGGGCTAACGCTTGCGGTTCGCCGGATTCCTGCGCGGGGTCATCCACACCTTGTATTAGCAAAAGAGACTTGTGCAGGATTGACGCGGCTTGCCGGGCCTGCCTAGTCTGGGGCCGACCAATCCGGTCATTCACAGCAAGCAAGGAGTTCCCATGGCCAAGTCTCCCAGCGGCGCCAGCGTCGCATCGCTCAACAACGTGCTCAACCAGAAGCTGCCCGGCCTGCAGGCCGCCGACATCAAGTCGGTGGCCAAGGCCATCGCCAAGCTGCAGGGCTTTGGCGTGCAGGTCGACGACGTCTTTCCAGAGGGCATCATCGCGCCCGATGCGGTGACGATCTCGGGCAATCTGCCGGCGGCCAAGCGGGCGGCGCTGATCGAGATACTCTCCGGGCTTGATCGACTGAAGAACATCAACGTCTTCCCGCGCGGCATTCCGGTCGGGCCGGACATCATTCGCGTCAAGGCCACGATTCAGCGCGGATGAGCGCCGCCGCCTGCCCTTCCCGGCTGGGGCCAACGGCCTGCCGCGTGTTCCATCTGCACCCGCTGCAACGCTGCAATCTGGCCTGCCTGCACTGCTACTCCGACAGCTCGCCGCAGGCGACTGCGCAGCTCTCGCGTGAGCAGGCGCTGCAGGCCATCAGGCTGGCGGCGCGCTGGGGCTATGGCGCACTATCGGTGTCGGGCGGTGAGCCGCTGCTCTATCCCTGGCTAGCCGACTGCCTGCAGCTGGCGCGCGAGCTGGGCATGAGCAGCGCAGTGGTCAGCAACGGCTGGCTGATCGATCGCGGCGAGGCGCTGCAGACCCTGGCGCTGGCAGATACGGTGGCCGTCAGCGTCGATGGCCTCTCAGCCACGCACGATGCGCTGCGCGGCCAGCCGCGCGCCTTCGGGCGAGTGCGCGCGGCCATGCAGCGCCTGCGGGAGCGGCAGATCCCCTTTGCGGTCAGCTGCGGCGTGACGCGCGGCAATGTCGCCGAGCTGGACGCGCTGGCCGCGCAGGTGCTGGAGGCCGGCGCCTGTGCGCTGCAGTTGCATCCGGTCGAGCTCTCCGGCCGCGCCGCGCGCGAGCTGGGCGGCGAGCTGCTTTCGGCCGGCGAGGCCGAGGGCTTCTTCGTGCTGGCGCATCTGCTGGCTGCCGAGTTCGAGGGGCGCCTGACGGTGCGCGCCGATGTTGTGCATCGCGACTGGGTGCTGTCCGAACCCGGCCTGATCTATGCGGGAGAGGACGGCCCGGCGCAATGGGCCGAGCGCACGCCGGCCGAGTTGCTGGGCGTGCTGGTGATGACGCCGCAGGGCGAGCTGCTGCCGGTCTGCTACGGCTTTGCCGAGCCCTACGCGATAGGACGACCCGAGGGCGATGCGCAGGCGCTGTGGGCCGGCTATCTGCATGGTGGCTACCCGCGGCTGCGCCGGCTGGGCCGGCAGCTGCACGAGCAATTGCAGCGCGACGAAAACCTCAAGGGCGAGGGCGAGGTTCTGCCGACGGTCTTCAACCCCTCCGACCTGCTGGCGCGCAGCTCGCACGCGCCCTTGCAATAGTCACTGCTGCCTGCCCCGATGGCCTGCCTTCAACGCAGGCCATTGGCCGCCCGGCAGCGCTGGATGTCGCAGGCGGTGGGCAGCTGGGAGCGGTACTCGACATGGGCTTTCAGCGCGGCCGGATCGCGCAGGCTGCAGCGCTTGCCTTTGCCGTCGTCGTAGTAAGACATCACATCGACGCAGCGCCGCGAGTGCGCGACCAGGCCGAGGAAATGGCCCATCTCGTGGGACACGGTCATCTGCAGTGTCTCGATGGCCGGATGGCGCGGGTTGCGCTGGCGCAGCAGCGCGAACATCGCCGGGCTCAGATTGAGCGTGCGCTGCGTCAGGTTGGCGGCAGCGAAGTTGCCGCGCACCGCGGCATCGTCCCACTGCACACGCACCCGGCCTTGCGCGGGATCGGGCTTGTGTGTCCGCGCCTGCGCGTCGTCCATCACCTGTACCGGCAGGCCACAGGGCGCCCAGGCCTGTGCCGCGCGCTGCAGCACGGCCTGTACCTGCGCGGCGCTGAACCAGTCCGGCGCGCCGGCATGCGCGTAGAAAAACAGCCAGGCGCCGTGCGGCGAGGGTGTGTCGCGTCCATCGTTCCAAGTCTGCAACTCGCCCGGCAGGCACTGCGCGATCTCCTGCGCGCGGGTGTCACTGAAGGCCAGCGCCGGCGCACCCGGCAGCGCCAGCAGCAGGGCCAGGGCCGCGGCGGCGAAACGCCACTTCATCGTGAACGCCAGGGCCGCAGCGGCCACAGCAGGTTCAAGGCCAGGCCGCCGAGCACCAGCGCGGCGGCGCCGAGCTTCCAGGCCGGCAGGCCTTCGCCCAGCCACCAGGCGGCGGCGCTCATGCCGAACACCGGCACTAGCAGGGCCAGCGGCACGATCTGGTTGGTGGGGTGGCGCGACAGCAGCCAGCCCCAGACGCCATAGCCGAACAAGGTGTTGCCCACTGCCTGCCAGACCAGCGCGCCCCAGGCCACCGGGCCGGCGCTGGCCAGGCCCTCGGCGATGCGCGCCGGGCCTTCAAAGATCAGCGACAGCAGCAGCAAGGGCGGCGCGGCGAAGACCGAGCTCCACACCACATAGGCCAGCATATTCACGCGCCCGGCACGCTTGCCGACGATATTGCCGCTGGCCCAGCTGAAGGCCGCCAACAGCACCATCGCCAGGCCCAGCACCGTGGTGTGCGCATCGGTGTGGGCGCCGATCACCGCCAGGCCCGAGGCGGCCAGCAGCAGGGCCAGCCATTGATAGGGCTGCGGCGACTCGTGGCTCAGGCGCATGGCCAGCAGCAGTGTGAAGAAGACCTGGGTCTGGATCACCAGCGAGGCCAGGCCGGGCGAGATCTGCGAGCCCATCGCCAGGTAAAGCAGGCCGAACTGGCCGACACCCACCAGTGCGCCATAGGCCGCCAGATTGGGCCAGGGCACAGCCGGCCGCGGCAGGAAGAAGATGGCCGGCAGCACCGCCAGCGCAAAGCGCAGCGCGGCGAACAGCAGCGGCGGGAAGGCATTCAGCCCGAGCCGGATGATGACGAAGTTGCTGCCCCAGATCGAGACGACGGCCAGCGCCAGCAGCAGGTGACGAAGGGGCAGGGCGGCGGGCTGTGGAAGGCTCATGCGTTTGGGGGCAGCAGCTGGTGGAACCCGCGAGGACGGGGCGTTGCGATGGTAGCTGCGCCGCCTGTGCTCAGCGCTGCATCATCAGGCGGTCCCATTTGGGCTGCCTGAAATCCTGTGGGTTCAGTTGCTTGGCCTCCAGCGTGAAGCTGACCCGCACCTCGCTCGGGACGGGCTGGTCGTCGACGCGCTGGGGCTCGAAGGTCCAGCCAGCGAGCGAGGCGCGCGCCCAGCGCCGCACGGATTCCGGTATGCCGGGCACGGCCTCGATCTGCACCGGGCCGCAGCGGCCTTGCGTGTCCAGCATGCAGCTGGCGTTGACGCGGCCCTGCCAGTCGGCGCCGCGCCCGATGTCCGGTGGGAAGCTGGCGGCATAGCGCTGACTGGGCATGGGCTCGATGCGCAAGCCGGCAATCCGCACCTGGCCAGGCGCGGCGTCTGCGGACTCTGCAGTGCCTGGCGTGATCGCCAGCCTGACACGCACACCGGATTGAAAGGTAGCTGGCCGGCCGCTGCCATCGAGGGCCTGGACCGGTGGGATGCGCGCCTGTGCGAGCCGCGACTGCACGGCTTCCAGCAAGGCCGGTGGGTAGTCGCCTGAGTCGCGGACCTTGACGCTGCTGGCTTGGCCGCTGGTGTCGAATAGCAGCGTGGCCCAGAGATCGACCGTGTAGGGCGCGCTGCCGGGCTGGGCCGTCAGCGGCATAGCCCACAGGCTGGTGGTGAAGAGGCAGGCGAGGGCAGTGAGCTTCATGGCCAGACCGTGTGACGGCGTTGTTGCGGGAATGCTGACGCGCAGTCCCGCAATGCGGCGGGGCGCTGCGCTCATGCCAAGCCGAGCTTGTACCGCGTCGGCGTCCGCTTGGTCAGTGCAGGAAGCCAGACTCCCCCATCGGGGTGTGAAACCCGTTGCTCAGCGGCCGCTCGCCTTCAGATGCCCCAGCGGTAGCGCGCCGCCGGCCTTGACTTCGCCCAGCGAGAAGCTGGTGTGGATGTCCTTCACATTGGGCAGGTTCAGCAGGGTGTCGATCGAGAAGCGGCTGAAGGCATCGAGGTCGGTGGCCATCACCAGCAGCTCGAAGGTGCCGGCGCCCGAGATGTAGTGGCAGGAGATCACCTCGGGCAGCTGGCGGATCGCGTCCTCCAGCACCTTGGTGTGGGCGCCGGTGTTGCGGTCGGCGTCCAGGCGCACGAAGGCCAGCACGCCCAGGCCGATCTTGCGGCGGTCGATCTCGGCGCGGTAGCCGGTGATGTAGCCCAGCTCTTCCAGCCAGCGCACCCGCCGCCAGGTGGGGGCCGGCGACAGGCCGATGCGCGTGGCCAGCTCGGCATTCGACAGGCGGGCATCACGCTGAAGCTCGGCCAGGATGGCGATGTGATAGCGGTCCAGCGCATCGCCCTGTGGGCCGATGGCCGCCGCCTGCTCGTCGAATTCCGGGGACGGCGGCGGCTGATCGACGGCTCTCGTGGTTTGCCCTGATCTCGGGTTTCTTGATGCCAAATCGAACTCCTATCGCTGAATCGAGAAAGATTATTGCGCAGAGCCTCGGTTCGCCGGGCAATTTAGAAAGCACCGATCGCGGTGCTTTCTCTACACTCGCGGCACCCCTCACACAGGCAAACATGCCAAGATCGCCGGCAGGCCGCATGCCACAAGCAAGCGAAGCCCGGTTCGAGCGTCAGCCTGTCAATCCAACGGAGACACCCGCCCCATGAACGCCCCTCTGCCCGAACACATCCTGCGCGCACTGGAAAAGGTCACGCTGGACGACAAGTACGCGCTGGACCATGGTCGCGCCTTCATGAGCGGTGTGCAGGCGCTGGTGCGGCTGCCGATGCTGCAGCGCACGCGTGATGCGCTGGCCGGGCTGAACACCGCCGGTTTCATCAGCGGCTACCGCGGCTCGCCGCTGGGCGGCTATGACCAGATGCTGATGCAGGCCAAGAAGCATCTGGCCGCGCAGAACATCGTGTTCCAGCCGGGCGTCAACGAAGAGCTGGGTGCCACCGCGGTGTGGGGCACGCAGCAGCTGGATCTGTTCCCCGAGAAGAAGAAGTTCGACGGCGTGTTCGGCCTCTGGTACGGCAAGGGGCCAGGTGTTGACCGCTGCATCGACGTGTTCAAGCACGCCAATATGGCCGGCACCTCCAGGCATGGCGGTGTGATCGCAGTGGCCGGCGACGACCATATCGCCAAGAGCTCCACCGCCGCGCACCAGAGCGACCATGTCTTCAAGGCGGTGGGCTTTCCGGTCTTCTTCCCGTCCAGCGTGCAGGACATCCTTGACATGGGCCTGCATGCCTTCGCGATGAGCCGTTTCTCCGGCCTGTGGTCGGGCATGAAGACGATCCAGGAGATCGTCGAATCCTCGGCCAGCGTCAGCGTGGACCCGGACCGCGTCAACATCCTGCTGCCCGAGGATTTCCAGATGCCCGCGGGCGGCCTGCACATCCGCTGGCCCGATGCGCCGCTGGAGCAGGAAGCGCGGCTGATGGACTACAAGTGGTACGCGGCCCTGGCCTATGTGCGTGCCAACAAGCTGAACTACAACGTCATCGCCACGCCGCACGACCGTTTTGGCATCATCGCCAGCGGCAAGGCCTGGAACGACACCCGCCAGGCGCTGCACGACCTGGGGCTGGATGACGACACCTGCCGGCGTCTGGGCATCCGGCTGCACAAGGTCAATGTGGTGTGGCCGCTGGAGGCCACCATCACGCGCGACTTCGCTACCGGCCTGCAGGAAATCCTGGTGGTCGAAGAGAAGCGCCAGATGATCGAGTACCAGCTCAAGGAAGAGCTGTACAACTGGCGCCCCGATGTGCGCCCGAACGTGCTGGGCAAGTTCGACGAGGTCGAAGGCGACAACACGGGCGGCGAGTGGAACCAGGCCAACCCCAGCCAGAACTGGCTGCTGCGCCCGCAGGCCGACCTGACGCCGGCCATCATTGCCCGCGCCATCGCCAAGCGCCTGAAGAAGCTGGGCGTGGACGCCGATGTGCAGGCGCGCCTGGATGCCCGCGTGGCGCTGATCGAGGCCAAGGAAGCCGCGCTGAAGAGCGAAGAGAAGACTGCCGGCGGCGCCGACCGCACGCCCTGGTTCTGCAGCGGCTGCCCGCACAACACCAGCACCCGCGTGCCCGAGGGCTCGCGCGCCGTGGCTGGCATCGGCTGCCACTACATGGTCAGCTGGATGCCGGGCCGCAACACCGCCACCTTCACGCAGATGGGCGGCGAGGGCGTGCCCTGGGTGGGCCAGCAGCCCTTCACCACCGAGAACCACATCTTCGCCAACCTGGGCGACGGCACCTACTTCCACAGCGGCCTGCTGGCGATCCGCCAGAGCATCGCCGCCGGCGTGAACATCACCTACAAGATCCTCTACAACGACGCGGTCGCGATGACCGGCGGCCAGCAGGTGGGCGAGCGCGCTGAAGGCCACACGGTGCTGCAGATCATGCAGAGCGTCACCGCCGAGGGCGTCAAGAAGCTGGTGATCGTCACCGACGAGCCGGAGAAGTACAACGGCGTGTCGCTGCTGTCGGGCGTGACGGTGCACCACCGCGACGAGCTGGACGCGATCCAGCGTCAGTTCCGCGAGATCCCGGGCACCACCGCCATCATCTATGACCAGACCTGCGCCACCGAGAAGCGCCGCCGCCGCAAGCGCGGCAAGCTGGTCGATCCGGCCAAGCGCGCCTTCATCAACGAGCTGGTCTGCGAAGGCTGTGGCGACTGCTCGGTGCAGAGCAACTGCCTGTCGGTCGAGCCGCTGGAGACCGATTTCGGCCGCAAGCGCCGCATCAACCAGAACAGCTGCAACAAGGACTACAGCTGCGTAAAGGGCTTCTGCCCGAGCTTCGTCACCATCGAAGGCGGCCAGCTGAAGAAGCCCAAGAAGGACAAGTCACACAACCCCTTCGACGCCAGCATGCCGGCGCTGCCGCAGCCGCTGATTCCCAACCCCGAGAAGGCTTGGGGCATCGTGGTGGCGGGCGTCGGTGGCACCGGCGTGATCACCATCGGCCAACTGCTGGGCATGGCCGCGCATCTGGAAGGCAAGGGCGTAATCACGCAGGACGCGGCCGGTCTGGCGCAGAAGGGCGGCGCCACCTGGAGCCACATCCAGATCGCCAACGACGAGTCGGCCATCCACTGCACCAAGGTCGGCACGGCCGAGGCGGATCTGGTGATCGCCTGCGACGCCATCGTGGCCGCCAACAAGACCACGCTGGCGGTGATGCGCGAGGGCCGCAGCTATGTGGCGCTCAACACCCACGGCTCGCCGACCGCCAGCCTGGTCAACGATGCCAACTGGAGCTTCCCCGGCGCGGCCTGCGAGAGCGCCGTGGCCAAGGCGGTGGGCCCGGCGCATCTGGGCGCCTTCGATGCCGAAGAGGTGTCGGTCAAACTGCTGGGCGATTCGCTCTACACCAACCCGCTGATGCTGGGCTACGCGTGGCAGCAGGGCCGTGTGCCGCTGTCCTTTGCCGCGCTGATGCGGGCGATCGAGCTCAACGGCGTGCAGATCGACAACAACAAGGCGGCGTTCGAGTGGGGCCGTCGCTGCGCGCATGATCTGGCCGCGGTGCAGGCGCTGTATGCCACGCGCCAGGTCATCAACATCGTCAAGCGCCCGGGCCTGGACGAGCTGGTTGCCAAGCGCGTCGAGTTCCTGACCGGCTACCAGAACGCTGGCTATGCCCAGACCTACCAGAGCTTTGTCGAGAAGGTGCGCGCCGCCGAAGCGCCGCTGAACTCAACCCGCCTGGCAGAGGCTGTGGCGCGTTACCTGTTCAAGCTGATGGCCTACAAGGACGAGTACGAAGTGGCGCGCCTGCACACCGATCCGCAGTTCGTGCAGCAGATCGCCTCGCAGTTCGAGGGCGACTACAAGATCGTGCACCACCTCGCGCCGCCGCTGCTCTCCAAGAAGGACGACAAGGGCCATCTGATCAAGCGCCAGTTCGGCGCCTGGGTGCGTCCGGCTTTCGGCCTGCTGGCCAAGCTGAAGGGCCTGCGCGGCACGGCCTTCGACATCTTCGGCCATACCGAGGAGCGCAAGATGGAGCGCGCGCTGATCGGTGAATACCGCGCCAGCATCGAGGCCTTGCTGGGCAAGGGACTGACGGCCGAGCGCCTGGCGCTGGCCGTCGAGATCGCTCGCATTCCGGAAGAGATCCGCGGCTACGGCCATGTGAAGGAGCGGCATGTCAATGCGGCTCGCGCCAAGTGGGAGCGCCTGATGGCGCAGTGGCAGGCGGCCTGAACCGGCCTGACGTGACGAGGGCGCGTCCGATCTGACCGAGAATCGTCGCATGTGTGACGATTCTCGGCCGGCGTGAGCGCCCCTCATTCTTCCCCTTCGCTGAATCAGCTGGAGCAGCAGCTCGTCGAGGCGGCCGATGCGCTGGAGCGTGCCAGTGCCGCGGTGGCGCTGGCGCGCGCGCTGCGCAATCTGGACCCGGTGCGCGGCGCGGCCCTGGCCGAGCAGGCGCTGGCGCAGATCCGCGGCCTGGATGCGCCGCCGGCGGAGGCCTTGCGTGCCCGTGCGCTGGCCACGCTGGGCTTGTGCCGGCGCAACAGCTCGGCGCTGGAGTCCGCGGTGCAGGGCGGCCGCGAAGCCGTGGCGCGCTATGCAGCGCTGGCCGAAGAACCGGTGCTGCTGGCCGAGCAGTCCTGGGCCCGTTCACATCTGGGCATCACCTTGTGCATGCTGGGCGACAACGAGGGCGCGCTGCGCCAGTTCGAGCAGGCCCGCGATCTGAGCCGGCGCTGTGAGGACCGTGAGGGCGAGGCAGACGCGCTGATGAACATCGCCATCGTCGCCAACCAGATTGGCGATGACGAGCGCGCCATCGCGATGGGCGAACAGCTCGCGCCGCTGTACGAGGCGCTGGGCGACAACTACCACCTGGCCTCGGTGCTGAACAACCGCGCCTATGCGCATCTGTGCCTGGGCAACCGGCTGGGCGGCGCGGCGGCGACTGATCACTTCGACCGCGCGGCCGCGCTGATCTCCCAGGCCCTGCCGCTGGCCCGTCAGGAGGCCGATGCCGACCTGCTCGCTGCCTGCATGGATACGCTCAGCAATGCGCTGCGCGCGCGTGGCGATTGGGCCGGCGCACTGGCTAATCTGCAGCAGCAGCTGGCGCTGGCGCAAACGCTCAGTGGCCGCCGCATGGAGGCGGTGACGCTGGCGACCTTGGGCGATGTGCGGCGCCGCAGCGGTGAGCTGGCGGCCGCGATCGATGCATTGCAGCAGGCGGACGCGCTGTTTGAATCGCTTCAGCTGGCCGAGCAGCATGCCGGCGCGCTGCGCGATCTCAGCGCGGCCCTCGAAGACAGCGGCCGCCTGGCCGAGGCCTTGGCGGTGCACAAGCGTCTGCACGCCACCGCCTTGCGCCACCGCTCACAGGCCGCCGAGGAAGGCCTGCATGTGCTGGAAGCGCGGCTGCGAGCCGAGCGCAGCGAGGCCGAGCTGCAGCTGGCCCAGCAGCGCGAGCGCGAGCTGGCCGCGCTCAATGCGCGCCTGGTCGAGGCTGATCGGCAGCGCAATCTGCTGATGGCCGAACTGGAACGCCACAGCCTGGAAGACAGCCTGACCGAGGTGGCCAACCGGCGCGCCTTCGAGCAGCGCCTGGGGCTGGAGACCGAGCGCTCGTTGCGCCAGCACAGCCCGCTGGCGCTGGTGCTGATCGACGTCGACCACTTCAAGCAGATCAACGACGGCCATTCGCACGGCGTCGGCGATGCGGTGCTGCGCACGGTCGCCTGGCAGATGCGGCGCCAGCTGCGCCAGACCGATCTGCTGGCGCGTTTCGGCGGCGATGAGTTTGCGCTGCTGCTGCCGGACACCCCTGCCGAGCCTGCGCTGCAGCTGTGCGAGAAGCTGCGCCAGGCCGTGCTGGCGCACGACTGGTCGGTGCTGTCCGACGGCTTGCAGGTGACGCTGAGCATCGGTGTGGCGGCACAGTCGCCGGCTCGGGCTGCCGATGCATCGCACGACGCTGCCGGCAAGGCCCTCACCGAGGCTGCCGATGCCGCGCTCTACCGCGCCAAGGCTGCGGGCCGCAACTGTGTGCGTGACTGACGCGCCGCTGGCAAGGCCTGACCCTCAATCGCTCCAGGCGCGTTGACTTTTCCGCGCCCCGGGTTTTCAATCGACGCACCAAGTCCGTGCTGTTCGAAGGAGTACCCGATGAAGCCGATGAGCCTTTCGATCCGACTCTGGTTGCCGACGATTGCGACAGCGCTGCTGCTGACGACGGTGACTGTGGTGTCCAGCTGGCGCACCTCCAGTGCGCTTGAAGTGGAGCAGCAAGAGCAGACCGAGCAGCGCGACAAGCTTGAATTGGCGCTGCGCTGGGCCGGCCTGACGCAGGCCAATGCGGCGCGCACGATGGCCGGGCTGATGAGTCCCGATCCGGCCCTGGGTGGCCTGCTCAAGCCCGAGATGGATGCCACCTCGGCGGCGATCTCGGAGCTGCAAAAGAAAATTGACGCCAAGGCGGACACCGCGGCTGAGAAGGCCAGTTTGCAGACCATCGCGAAGACCCGCGCGGTGTATATCGAGGCACGCAATTCGGCCGCGAAGGAGCGCAGCGAGGCCGCCTTGGCGACGGTGCGCAGCCAGCTGGCGGCCTATCTGGACGCGCAGAAAGCCTTCGTCGACCTGCAGCAGCAGGCCGCGGTGGATCTCGCCGCCACGGTCGAGCGAGCCCGCCATGTCGACCTGGCGATCACCGCCGCCGTGCTCGGCGCAGTGGTCGTGCTGCTCTTGTTCTCCACGCTGCTGATGACGCGTGCACTGCTGCCGCCAATGCGCGCGGTGATTGCCGCTGCTGAGCGCATCGGCAGTGGCGATCTCTCGGTCCAACTGGACAGCAACCGCGGCGACGAAATCGGTGATCTGCAGCGTGCCATCAGCCGCATGGCGGTATCGCTGCGCGGCATCGTCGAAGCGGTGCGCTCGGGCGCCGAGAGCATCAAGGTGGCCGCCACCGAGATTGCCGAAGGCAATGCGCACCTGAGCCAACGCACCGAAGAGACAGCCAGCAGCCTGGAGGAGACCGCTTCGACCATGGAACAGCTGACGACCACGGTGCGGCATTCGTCGGACTCGGCCGCCACTGCCAACCAGCTGGCGCTCAATGCCGCCCAGGTGGCGCAGAGCGGCGGCGATGTGGTGGGCCAGGTGATCAACAGCATGGGCAAGATCCACAGCAGCTCGGGCCGCATCAGCGACATCATTGGGGTGATCGACGGCATCGCCTTCCAGACCAATATCCTCGCACTCAACGCAGCGGTGGAGGCGGCCCGCGCGGGCGAACAGGGGCGCGGCTTCGCGGTGGTGGCTTCCGAGGTGCGCTCGCTGGCCCAGCGCAGCGCCGAGGCAGCCAAGGAGATCAAGAACCTGATTGGCGCCAGTGTCACCGAGGTCGATGCAGGCTCGCAGCTGGTCGATCGCGCTGGCAGCACGATGAACGAGGTGGTGGGCAGCGTCAAGCGCGTCGCTGATGTGCTGGGTGAAGTCAGCGCCACCACGCGTGAGCAGAGCCACAGCATCGCGCAGGTGAACCAGGCCGTGACCCAGCTCGACACCATGACGCAACAGAACTCGGCCCTGGTCGAGCAGAGTGCAGCCGCCGCCGCCAGCCTGCAAGATCAGGCGCACAAGCTGGCCGGTCTGGTGGAGGCCTTCAGGCTGCAGCCGGCCTGATGCTCCGGTCCAGGAGCGGCATATTGCGCTGGCGAGTTCCCAAACCGAGCATCGGATGGCTGAGTTGTGACTCGCCTTATCGCCGCACCGCTGGGTATCATGTCCCGATGATGTCGCGCCCTTCGCTTTTGCTGCTGATGTGCCTGAGCGCCGGCGCATGGGCGCAAAGCAGCGCAGTTGCAGAGCCAGTCGTACGGGCCTGCGGCCACCCGGCCGCACCGCCTATGAGCTGGGATCAGGACGGCCAGTTGACCGGCGTTTGTGTGGCCGCCGCGCGGCGGGCTTTCGCCTCAGTGGGGCTGGCGCTGCAGGTGGAGGCGCCCATGCCATGGGCCCGCTGCCTGAGGATGGTCGAGACCGGTGAGGTTGACGTCAATCTGTGCGGCTTTGTGAACGAAAAGCGGCTCGAGCACGCGGTGATGGTGGAGCCCCCAGTCGGCCACAACGAAGCGGTGTTGATCGTGCGCCGCGACAGCACGCTGGTCTACAAGTCCAGGGCTGACCTGGACGGGCTGCGCATCGGCATGGGGCGCGGGGTCAGCTTCGGCGCGGAGTTCGACACCTATCTGGCCCAGCATGCCCAGCTCGACGTGGCACTCAGCGAAACACACAATCTGCAGAAGCTATTGCTGGACCGGCTCGACGCGGTGATCACCGCCCGACTTGCGGGGCAGCAACTGATTCGCAGCATGGGATGCGAGTCACAACTGCGGGTGCTGCCCGGCAAGGTGGTTGAAGGCCCGCTGTTCATGCAGGTGTCCAAACGCTCCAAGCACCTGGGCGTATTGCCGCAGCTGACGGCCTTCCTGAAGCAGCCGGCCCAGATCGAGTGGCTGCAGGGCCAGCAAGCTCGCTTTGAAGCGAGGTATGCCCAGCTTCATCCGCCGGCACAGAACAAGCTTTGCGGACGTTGAATCCCTGGCGGCAGCCAGCGCCAGGCTGAAGCAGGCCTGATCTGCGGCGGCCGCAGAAAACAAGAAAGCCCGCGCACTGCGCGGGCTTTCTCTTTTCGCTGTGTCAGTCCGGCTTCAACGGCCGTACAGCACCTGCGGCAGCCACAGGCCGATGGCAGGGAACATGTAGAGCAGGACGATCGCCACCACCTGGATGCCCATGAAGGGCAGCATGCCGGCAAAGATCTGGTTCAGCGTCACATGCTTGGGCGCCACGCCCTTCAGGTAGAAGGCCGCCATCGCCACCGGTGGGCTCAGGAAGGCGGTCTGGAGGTTCAGCGCCACCAGCAGGCCGAAGAACAGCGGGTCGACGCCGAAGTTGTCCAGCAGCGGGATGAAGATGGGCATGAAGATCACGATGATCTCGGTCCACTCCAAGGGCCAGCCGAGGATGAAGATGATGACCTGGCTGAGGATCAGGAACTCGACCTTCGTCAGGTTCAGGCTCATCACCCAGGTCTCGACCAGCTCCTGGCCGCCCAGCAGCGCAAAGGCGGCCGAGAAGATGGCCGAGCCGACGAACAGCCAGCACACCATGGCGCTGGTCTTGGCGGTGAGGAACACGCTTTCCTTGACCACCTCGAAGGTCAGCTGCTTGTAGGCCACCGCCAGCAGGAAGCCGCCCAGGGCGCCGACTGCCGCCGCCTCGGTGGGCGTGGCTAGGCCCAGCACGATGGAGCCCAGCACGGCCAGGATGAGCACCAGCAGCGGGAAGAAGCTGGACAGCAGCATCTTGAAGATCTCGAGCCGCGCGAAGCTGAGGATGGCGTAGAAGGCCAGCAGCGCTGCGCCGCCGACACCCAGGCCGATCCAGTAGCCCATCGGGGCCGGCACGCGCTCGCCGGGCGCGGCGCTTGTGGCCGAGGCTGCAGTCGAGGCTGTCGACGGGGGTGCCGCCAGCTCGGGCGCGGCCGCCGGTTCGCTGGCTGCCGCCTCGGCGCCGATTTCCTTGAGCTCGCCTTCCGCGGCCGCCTCGCTGGCCGCATCGCCCGGGGGCTCGGCCAGATCACTGCTGGCCGGCTCGGCCAGTCCGCCCTCGGCGGGCTCGCTGCTTTCCGCACCCATCTCGGTCATCGCGCTGGCCGCCTCTTCGATGGGGGCTGCGCGCGTCACGCTGTTGTAGCTGCTCAGCGCTACCACGGCGTAGAGGATGGCTGGCAGCAGCGCGATGCCCAGCTGCTTGAGCAGGTAGCTGGCGGCCACGCCATGGTTGCGCCGGCCCTTGAGTGCGTTGATCAGCACCGGCAGAGCACGCTTGACCTGGTCTGCGCCGACTTTCAGCAGCGGTTCGGGCAGGGGCACGAAGCGCTGTTCGGCTGTCAGCGGCGGCGCCATGTCGGGCCGGATCTTGGCCAGGATGATGACGTAGACGATGTACAGGCCTGCCAGCATGAGTCCGGGGAAGAAGGCGCCAGCGTAGAGCTGCACCACTGACACGCCAGCGGTGGCGCCGTAGACGATCAGCATCACCGAGGGTGGGATCAGGATGCCCAGGCAGCCGCCGGCGGTGATGGCGCCGGCCGACAGGCGCACGTCGTAGCCGCCCTTGAGCATCTGCGGCAGCGCCAGCAGGCCCATCAGCGTGACCACCGCGCCGACGATGCCGGTGGCGGTGGCGAACACGGCGCAGGTCACCAGGGTGGCAACAGCCAGCGAGCCCGGCACGCGCGCCAGCGCCAGGTGCAGGCTGCGGAACAGCTTCTCGATCAGATTGGCCCGCTCGACCAGATAGCCCATGAAGACGAAGAGCGGAATCGAGATCAGCACATCGTTGGACATCACCTTGTAGGCCGACTGCACCATCAGGTTCAGGGTCTTGGCGGTGTTCTCCTCGTAGGCGATCCAGGTGAAGAGCATGCCCATGCCCATCAACGTGAAGGCCGTGGGGAAGCCCAGCATGATGGCCACCACCACCAGTGAGAGCATCAGCAGGCCGATATGGCCGTTGGTGATCTTGGGTGCGGCGATCAGCATGCCGAGTGCTGCCGCGATGATCAGCCCCATCAGGATGAAGCCGAACCAGAGTTCCTTGCGCAACTTGAATTTCATGATGCTGCCTTGCCGCCTTCCTTGGCCACCACGTACTGGTCCAGCGCCTCGATGTCGGCGTCCTTCACATGCACCATCTCCTTGAGCTTCTCGACGTCGACCTCCTCGACGTCCTCATCGCGCGCCGGCCATTCGCCGGTGCGCAGGCAGATCACGCAACGCACGATCTCGACCAGGCCCTGCAGCAGCAGCGCGCCGCCGGCGATCGGAATCACGAACTTGAAGGGGTAGAGCGGCAGCGCATCGGCCGAGAAGGTCTGCTCGCGGATGGCCAGCGACTCCTGTGCATAGTTCCAGCCGGCCCAGGTCAGCGCGACGATGCCAGGCATGAAGAACACCAGGTACAGCAGCAGATCGATCGCGGCCTGCGTGCGCGGGCGGAAGAAGCCGTAGAGCACATCGCCGCGCACATGGCCGTTCTTGGAGAGCGTGTAGGCGCCGGCGCACATGAAGAGCGTGCCATACAGCATGATCTGGGCGTCCAGCACCCATGCATGGGGTTTGTTCAGCACATAGCGTGAGAACACCTCCCAGCTGATCAGCAGCGTCAGGCCGACGACCGACCAGGCAAAGGTCTTGCCGATCCAGGTGGAGAGGCGGTCCACCGCCAGCAGCAGGTTCTGCATTCGCGAGTCCTTCCAGACTTCGAAGGGGATCTACATAACAAAAAGAGGCCGGAGCGCTGCAGCGCGCTCCGGCGGTCCGTTCAGGGTGGCCCTGGCGGCCACCCCTGGCTGAGGCATCAGCCCTTCTTCGGCGGAGCCTTGCGGCCGAAGTAGTGGTTGTAGGCCATCTTGAAATCGACCGTGTAGTCGTTCTGCCATTGGCCGGCGCGGCCTGCGAAGGCACGCTGGCTGTCCAGGATCTTCTGGAACATCGCGTTCTCGCCGCCCTTCTTGGCCATGATCTTGTCCCAGGCCGCAAGCTGACCGCGCAGGATGGCATCTGGCGTCTTGTAGAACTTGACGCCCTGCTTCTTCAGCTCGATGTAGTCCGTCGAGTTGCGCTCGATGGCCTTCCAGCTCATGTCGGCACTGGCGGCCTGCACCGCATACTCGATGATGGACTTCAGCTCCGTCGGCAGCGCATTCAGCTTGGTCTTGTTGAACAGGATCTCGAACTGCTCGCCGCTCTGGTGGAAGCTCTGCAGCATGCAGTTCTTCACCACATCAGGGAAGCCCAGCAGGCGGTCGGACGAGGCGTTGTTGAACTCGGCGCCGTCGATCAGACCGCGGTCCAGTGCTGGCACGATTTCGCCGCCGGGCAGCGGATTCACCGCGGCGCCCATATCGGTGTACATGTCCACCGC
The DNA here is from genome assembly GCA_013824165.1 of Methylibium sp. Lineage (GTDB taxonomy): Bacteria > Pseudomonadota > Gammaproteobacteria > Burkholderiales > Burkholderiaceae_C > JACDQM01. The sequence continues at coordinate 163,593 of PNNH01000084.1, forward strand.
CAGACCGACAGTGCGGAACTTGACGCCCTTCAAGTCGTCGGCCTTGGCGATCGGCTTCTTGAACCAGCCGAAAGGCTGGGTGGGCATCGGGCCGTACAAGAAGGAGGTCACATCCAGGTTCAGCGACTTGTAGACCTCTTCGAGCAGCTGCTTGCCGCCGCCATAGTTGTGCCAGGCCAGCAGCATGTTCGGGTCCATGCCGAAGGAAGGCCCGGAACCCCACAGCGCCAGCGCCGAGTTCTTGCCGTAGTGGTAAGCCACCACGCCGTGGCCGCCATCCAGCGTGCCCTTGCTGACGGCATCCAGCAGCTGGAAGGCCGGCACCACCGAGCCGGCCGGCAGCACCTCGATCTTCAGGCGGCCTCCCGCCATGTCGTTGACCTTCTTGGCGAAGTCGCTGGCGTACTCGTGGAAGATGTCCTTGGCGGGCCAGGTCGACTGGAAGCGCAGGCTGGTGGTCTGCGCGGTGGCGATCATCGGCGCGGCCAACGCGCCTGCGGCCACGGTGCCGGTGGCGGCCTTCTTCAGGAAGCGGCGGCGCTGGGCCGGGACTTTGGTGTTCTCGCTCATGTCTGTCTCCATGGATTGCGGTTGGGGAACGTCGCGCCTGAACGAATCAGCCCAGGCTTCGCAGTGGCCCTGTGTCTTTGCAGCAGGTTGCTCGTCAACGAATGTCGAACCCCGCGCCAGCCCACACAACTGGGTCAAACCCCTGCGCCTGCAAGATCGCGAGCGGACATCGCACGCGCTGCGTAATTCCACGTAGACATCGATGCAACGCTGGGCGACGGTCGCCCGACAGGCGGCCTTTGTCAGGAAGCGATCAGGGTGATGCAGGGCGAAATGCAAGCTCCGGCAGCATGAGGCAGCCCGCGATGGCCCTCGAAGCTGGGGCCCGCGAATCGCAAGTGGAACTGGCGCCCCGTCAGCGCTCAGCGACGGCTGCGCTTGCGCCAGCGCCGCCAGCTTGCATCGGCTTGCTGCAGGCGCAGCGCATGCTCAGGCTGCAGATAGCCCAGCGCAAAGGCCGCCTGCAGCCGGCGCTGTTGGGCGGCTTGCTGGCGGGCCTGCTGCAGCGCTTGCTCCAGATCGTTGAGCTCACCGAGCTGCTGGTGCAGTGGCTTGAGTCCTTGCGCTTGAGCGTCGGCCTGGGCGCCGGGCAGCAGCTCAGCCGTCTGCTCCAGCGCATAGCGCAGGCGGCGCAAGCGCTGGCGCAGCCGGTGGCGCTCTTCGGCAGCCAGGCCGGTGATGTGTTTGCCGCTGCCTTGCAGCGCATCCTGCCAGCGTGCCAGCCGGGCCTGGCAGCTGCGTCGCAGCGCTCCGCCACTGCCCGGGTGCGGGACTGAGTCGGTACGGCTGCCGCCCGCGCCGCTCAGCAGCGCCAGCAGATCAAGCATCAGCGCCTGGGCTTCGAAACTGCGCAGCAGCTCAGCCGCGCTGCGGCGCGGGCCGCCGTCCGCGATGTCCGCCGTGTCCGCCGCGTCATCGTCACTCAGTCCGGTGGCACGCCACGCCGCGTCGAGCAAGGCTTGCCAGGGCGTCTGGCTCTGGACGTCGGCGTCGCGCGCAGCGGACAGGCTGCGGCGCAGCGCCTGAGCCGCAGCGCGCAGGGCGCGCAGCTCTTGTTCCTGCGGCCAGCCGTCCTTGGCGGGCAGGCCTTGCAGCAGCTGCAGGCCCACCATCAGACGCAGCAGGCCGACCCGCAGCTGGTGCAGGTGTTCGGGGGCATGGCTGCCGCTGGCGATCTGCGAGGCATTGCCCAGCAGCGGCTCCAGCGCCGCTTGCAGCAGCTGCTTCAAGGCCTGTTGCGCGCTGCTGCCGCGTCGCCACGGTGCCGCAGAGGCCAAGGCCGGCGGCGCGGCCGGCTGTGCGCGCGCCAGCAGATCGCCGCGCAGGGCCTTGCTGCGATGCTCCAGCCACAGCCCGTGGGTGGATACGAAGTCGCGCGCCAGCTGCAGCAGGGCGCCGGGGCTGCCGCTCTTCAGCTCGATCTCCAGTTCGAGCACCGGTATCTCGCGCTGGCCCGCCTCGGCATCGGCCACCAAGCGTCCTTCGTCTAGCGCCAGCTCCAGCACGCTGTCGCCTTGCGTGAGCAGCACGCTGTGGCGCCGGATGTCGGTGCGGAACAGGCAGTGGAGCGCCGCTTCGCCGCCGAGTTCGCTGACGCGCGCCAGCAGCACATCGCCCGCGGGATGCCCCGCATGGCGCGCCACATCCAGCGCCGGCATCGCCGCAGACTGACCCAGGGCCACGTTGTGCTCCGGCCTTGTCATGCCATCCGACGCCTCGCCCTTGAGCGTCTGCACCCAGCACCGGCCCTCGCGGCGCAGGCGCAGCGCAAAGCCGGCGGCTGCCAGATCGCGCGCCGGCGTGTCGAAATAGGCGGCTTGCAGGCGTTCGCTGCGCAGCGAGCCGGCGCTCTTCAGCCAGAGCAGCAGCGGACGCCGCTGCTCGGGCGGAATCTGGAAGCGCAGTTCGATCTCTTGCATGGCTGCGGATCATGCCAGCTGGGTGTGTCGACTCAGCAGCAGCCCTCTTGACCGGTGCCAAGGCGGCGCTCAGCATCGGCTCATGCACGCCAGCTCACCGACTTCGCCCCTTCCGCCCGCCGCCCGCTGGCGCGACAGCAAGCGTTGGTGGTGGTTGCTATCGCCTGCCTTCCCAGCGCTGGTGTGGCTGAACCTGGTCAAGTACCAACTCACCGGCGTCGAAGCCTGGTTGTGGGTCAGCAGCCTGGTGATGTACGGCCTGATCCCGCTGCTGGATACCTGGCTTGGCGAAGACCATGCCAATCCGCCTGAGA
>PNNH01000079.1 GCA_013824165.1 Methylibium sp.
TGCGTCCAAGGCTGCCGAGGCCGCCGTGGCCTGCCCGCTGCTGGAAGGCATCGATCTGTCCGGCGCACGCGGCGTGCTGGTGCTGATCGCCGCCAACCGCAACACCTTCAAGCTGGCCGAAAGTCGCAATGCGATGAACGCGATCAAGCGCTACGCCGCTGAAGACGCGCACATCATCTACGGCACGGCCTACGACGAAAGCTTGGGCGACCAGCTGCGCGTCACCGTGATCGCCACCGGTCTGAGTTCCAGCCGCGCGCGCGCTCAGGCGCCGCTGCAGGTGGTGCAGACCCAGGCTGCGCTGCGTACCGGCACCGACAACCTGCCGGTGCTGAACCAGGCGGTGAACCTGCCTGGCAACGGCGCCACGACGAACGCACCGTCCATGGGCGGCAACGATTTCGCCGGCATGAGCGTGCCCAGCGTCTGGCGCCATGGCCGCACGGCAGCCGCCAAGGTCGAGGCCCTGTCGTCCAACGGCATGGACGAGATCGAGATCCCGGCCTTCCTGCGCAAGCAGGCCGATTGAGGTCGTCCGGCGGCGCTTGGCTCGCCGGTGTTTGACTCAGACGAACCGGCCCCTGTGGCCGGTTCTTTCATTCGAGCCCTCATTTTTGCGCTGCTGACAACAGCCAAGCCCGACGCCCTGGCTTGCCCGGCTAGGCAGCGCTTCAGTCTGCGTGCAGACTGACGCGCTGCGCCTTCGGTGCCAGGTCTTGCCTCACCCATCGGCGCGCGAACCCCGTCGCCTCCCCAGCCCTGCCATGCGCCTCAGCCATTTTCAGCGACGCCGCTCCAAGTCACCGGCCTGGCCGGTTTGGCTTGCCCTGCTGCTGGCTGGCCTGATCGCGCTGGGCGACGTCTGTGCGCAGAGCCAGATGCTGCCCTTGCCGTTTGAGCTCGATGGCGGGCCGCCCGAGCACCTGGCGCAGGCGCAGCTGGCCGTCACTCCGATGAGCCGCAGCCAGCTCGATCGCTGGTGGGAGACGCTCAAGGGTCTGGAGGGCCGTGGCCTGCCCCTGAGCGGCATGCTGCAGCCGCCGCGGGATGAGTCGGCCTGGACCGAGGTGAACCTGCCCGATGTCAGGCGCCGCCCGCCGATCGGCAGCAGTGTGCCCGTTGGTTCTCAACTGGCGTTCGAGATGCGCTGGTACCGAATGCAGTATTCAACGCCCGACCCCTCCAGGCTCGGCCGCCTGGCTGTCTACATGGCACGCGCGCGCGCGCTGCCGGTGGCGCTGCTGATGCGAACCGATGCCGGCTGGGTGCCGGTTTTCGATAACACCGCTGACGCGCGCGAGCAGTGGGTGCGGCCGATGATGGCCAGCCTGCCGGGCTTTGCCAGCGAGCAGCTGATGCGCGAGGGCAGGCTGGAAATGATGCTGGCTGTGCCGGTGACGCGCCACGAGGCCTTCATGGTGCCCAGTGCATGGATGGGGTCGCGCGAGTCGGTCGAGCCCTTGTACCGCGCCCGCTGGCTGATGCAGATCATGCTGCCGCAAGGCGCCGGCCTGCTGCTGGCGGTGGTGGCGGTGTTCGCGCTGTCCGTCTGGCTGCGCAATCGCCAGGAGCGCGCCTACCTGCTTTGCAGTGCGCTGGCACTGTTCTCGATGTTCCGCAACCTGCACTACTACGCCGACATGCCGCGCGACCCGGTGGTGTTCCAGTGGTTCTGGTGGCTGACGCATGCCTCGATGTCCTGGGTGCTGCTGACCTGTTTCCTGCTGGCCCTGGTGTTTGTGCAGCGCCGTTACCGGGCGTTCGAGCGCATGCTGGTTGGTGTCGTGGTCTTCAGCACCACGCTGACCATGCCGCTGTGGCCCTGGCCCATCAACACCTTGCTGGTCCAGCATCTGGTGAATGCGATGGTCGCGCTGGGCGGCACCGGCTTCGTTGGTTTCATTGCCTGGCGTAGCGGCCACCGTGAGCTGCGACTCATCTCGTTTGGCCTGGCGGTGGCGGTGATGCTGGGCCTGCATGATCTCGCCCTGCTGGCCGGCCTGGCCTGGCATGAGCAGGCCTCGGTGCTGCCGTATGCCACGCTGGTGATCGCGGTGTGCTTCCTGATCGCTATCCGCGGCCGCTTCGTCAATGCGCTGCATCAGGTCGAGCAGGCCAACGACCAACTCGCCCGCCGGCTGGTGGAGCAGGGCACGCAGTTGCAACTGCAGCACGAGCAACTCGGCGAGGCCGAGCGCCAGCAGGCTTTGCTGCTGGAGCGCCAGCGCCTGATGCAGGACATGCACGACGGCCTGGGCTCGTCACTGCTGTCGGCCATGGTGGCGGTGGAGCAGGGCCGCATGCAGCAGGACGAAGTCGTCGGCGTACTGCGCGAATGCGTGGACGATCTGCGACTGGTGATCGATTCGCTAGAGCCGGTGGGCCACGACCTGGTCTCGCTGCTGGCGACCATGCGCTACCGCCTTGGCAAGCGTCTGCAGACGGGCGGATTGACGCTCGAATGGGATGTGCAGGACCTGCCGACCCTGGACTGGCTGGAGCCGCCGGATGCTCTGCATGTGCTGCGTCTGCTCCAGGAGGCGCTGAACAATGTGCTCAAGCATGCGCGTGCCACGAAGGTGCGGATTTCCACCCGTGACCTCGGGGAACGGGTCGAAATCCGCGTCGAGGACGATGGCCAGGGCTTCGATCTGGCCACGTCCCAGAAGGGGCGCGGCCTGCGCAGCCAGCTCAAGCGCGCGCAGCGCCTGGGGGGCACGGTTCTGGTCGAAGCCCGGCCCGGGCATGGCACCCGCTTGAGCCTGCGCCTGCCGGTGCAGCGCACGCCGCCGGTGGCCACCTGAGGCCTTGCCTGCGGCTGGCCTGCAAAAATCAGGGTAATCACCGACAATCGAGCCCATGCTGAAACAAAGAACCTTGAAATCGCTGACCCGCGCGGTCGGGGTCGGCATTCACAGCGGCCAGAAGGTGGAAATGACGCTGCGCCCGGCGGCGCCCAATACCGGCATCGTGTTCCGGCGCGTCGACCTGAACTCGCCAGTGGACATCCAGGTGCGAGCCGACAGCGTCAGCGACACCCGCATGGCCACCACGGTCAGCGCCGGCGGCGATCCGGGCGCACCCAAGGTGCAGACCATCGAGCATCTGCTGTCGGCCTGTGCCGGCCTGGGCCTGGACAACCTCTACGTCGACATCAATGCCGACGAGGTGCCCATCCTCGACGGCTCCGCCGCCAGCTATGTCTACCTGCTGCAGAGCGCCGGCATTGAGCTGCAGAACGCGCCCAAGAAGTTCCTGCGCGTCAAGAAGACGGTGGAAGTGCGCCAGGGTGAGGGCAAGCGCCTGATGTGGGCCAAGCTGGAGCCGCACCACGGCTACACGCTGTCCTTCCAGATCGAGTTCGACAACCCGGCGGTGGCGGCCACCGGCCAGTCCTATGTGTTCGACATGGGCAGCGGCCAGTACAAGAAGGAAATTGCGCGGGCGCGCACCTTCGGCATGACCAGCGATATCGAGACCATGCGCTCGCGCGGCCTGACGCTGGGCGGCTCGATGGACAACGCCATCGTTGTCGACGACTACCGCGTGCTGAATGCCGACGGGCTGCGCTACGACGACGAGTTCGTCAAGCACAAGATCCTCGACGCCATTGGCGACATGCATGTGGCGGGCCATCCGCTGCTAGGCGCCTACACCTCGTTCAAGGGCGGCCACGCCTTGAACAACAAGCTGCTGCGCGCCCTGCTGGCGGACGAGACGGCGTACGAGCTTGTGAGCTTCGAAGACGAGCGCGAGGCGCCGCAGGGCTTTGCGCAGTTGGCGCCCGCCTGGTAAGCCGGGAGCCGCGCGATGATGATGTTCCGCCTGGTCGTCGGCCTGCTCCTGTTCGCGGCAGTGCTGTGCTTTGCGATGTATGTCGGCACGCGCCAGGCCGCATGGCGCCGCCGCGGCGTCGTGATCCTGAAGTGGACGCTGCTGGCCGCTTTCGGCTTCTTTGCCGTCCTGATCCTGGAGCGGCTGGCGCTGATGCTCTAAGCGCCGCGCTACTCCTCGAGCGCCTGCAGTTGAACCAGGCGCTGGTAGATGCCGCCGTCGATCGCCATCAGCGCGGCGTGGTTGCCACGCTCGGCCAGGCGGCCGTGGTTCAGCACGATGATTTGGTCGGCTTCGCGGATGGTCGACAGGCGGTGCGCGATCGCCACCACCGTCACCCGCCCGCGCAGCGCCAGCAGTGCCTCGGAGATCAGCGCCTCGGTGGCGCTGTCGATATTGGAGGTGGCCTCGTCCAGGAACAGCAGCGTCGGCGCGCCGGCCAGTGCGCGCGCCATCGCGATCAGCTGCTTCTGCCCGGTGGAGACGCGCACGCCGCCTTCGCCCAGCACCGTGTCATAGCCCTGCGGCAGGCTGCTCAGAAATTCGTGCACGCGCGCGGCCTGCGCCGCTGCCAGCAACTGCTCTTCACTGATGGCGCGCCCCATTGCGATGTTCTCGCGCGCCGTGCCGGCCACCAGATAGGGCTCCTGAGGCACCAGGCCGACGCGGGCGCGGAAGGCCTCGTCCGGGATGTCTTCCAGCGCCAGGCCGTCGATGCGCAAGCTGCCGGCCTGCGGGCGATAAAAGCGCAGCAGGAGCGACAGCAGCGTGGACTTGCCGCTGCCGGTGTGGCCGACGATGCCCACGAAGCTGCCGGCCTCGAACTGCAGGTCGAGATCGTGCAGCACCGGGCGCGCCGGGTCGTAGCCGAAGCGCAGCCCCGCGATGTCGATGCGGCCGGCGCCGATCTGCAGGCCGACGCGGCTGCTCGATACGGCTTGTGTCTCCTGCAGCAGGCTGCGCACGCGGCTGGCCGCCACCATCGACTGCTGCAGCAGGCTGAACTGCATGGTGATCTGGATCAGCGGCTCCACCACGCGGGCGATATAGCTGAGGAAGGCGTACAGCAGGCCCACCTCCATCACGCCCTGGCCCAGGCTCACATCGCGCTGGCCGAAGCCGTAGATCACCGTGATCACCAGCAGCACATTCAGAAGGTCCAGCGCTGGCCGCAGCAGCAGGGCGTTGGCGCGCAGTTCGTCGCGGCGCGCCTTCAGATGGGCCGCATTGGTCCGCCCGAAGCGCTCGGCAAAGCGCGGCGCGGCGCCGGCTGCCTGCAGCATCGCCATACCGGCCATGCTCTCGGCCATCTGCGCATTGATGTCGCTGCGCAGTTCGCGCGAGCGCGTCACCGCCGGTGCGGACAGGCGCTGGTAGACCGTCACGATGATCAGCATCGCTGGCACCAGCGTGGCCACGATCAGCATCAGGTGCCAGTCCAGCCAGGCCATCGCCACCAGCGAGCCCAGCACCATGATGCTGGAGTCCAGCATCACGAACAGAACCTGGCGGTAGAGCTGGTTGACGGCCTCGGTGTCGTTGGTGACGCGGCTCACCAACTGGCCGGTGATGGCTTTGTCGAAAAAGGCCATCGGCAGCGCAAGCACATGGCGGTACACCCGTTCGCGCAGGCGCAGCACCGAGCGCCGCGCCACGCCGGCCATGCGCGCGAGCTGGCCATAGCGGATCCAGGCCGCAGCCCAACCGCCCAGCAGCAGTACGGCCAGCAGCCCGCCCATCGCCAGCGCATCGAAACGCCGCGGCAGCAGGTAGTGGTCGATGAAGTACTTGCCGATGATGGGGCCCAGCGCTTCCAGTCCGGCGGCCAGCACCAGCCAGGCGAGGCCGCGCAGCAGCGTGGCACGCTCGCCTGCTGCCGATTCCAGCAGCAGACCGATGGCTGCCCAGGGGCGCGGCTTGGCGCCGCCGTCTTCAGAGCGCATCGAGGCTGGCCTCCAGTTGTTGGTAGCGCCACTGCGCGGCATACCAGCCGCCCAGGGTCAGCAGCTCGGCATGCGTGCCGCGCTCGACGATGCGGCCGGCCTTCAGCACCACGATCTGATCGGCTTCCATCACCGCGCTAAGCCGGTGGCTGACGATGATGGCGCTGCGCTCGGGATGGCGGCTGCGCAGCTCGCGCAGATGCGCCAGGATCTGTGTCTCGGTGCCGGTGTCGACGGCCGACAGCGCATCGTCCAGCAGCAGCAGCGGCGCCTGGCTGAGCAGCGCGCGGGCGATCGCCACGCGCTGGCGCTGGCCGCCCGACAGCGTCACGCCACGCTCGCCGACCACGGTCTGGTAGCCCTGTGGCAGGCGCTGGATGTCCTCGTGCACGGCGGCCATCTGCGCTGCGGCCTCAATCTCCGCCGGGCTGGCCTCGGGCCGCGCCAGCGCGATGTTCTCGGCAATGCTGGCCGAGAACAGGAAGGGTTCCTGCGGAACCCAGGCCAGCCCTTCGCGCAGCGATTGCAGTGCGATGGCAGGCAGCGGCAGCGTGCCGACGCGGATGCCGCCGCCGTCTGGCTCGAACTGGCGCAGCAGCAGCTTCAGCAGCGTGGACTTGCCGGCACCGGTTGGCCCGACAAGGCCCAGGGTCTGGCCCGGCTGCAGCTCCAGCTGGATGCCTTGCAGCGCGGGGCGCGGTGCCGTGGGCGCTTCTGTGGTGGCCTGCGCTACCGGGTAGGCAAAGTCCACCGCCTCAAGCGTCAGCGCGGCCTGCGGCGGCCAGGCCGCGCGCCCCTCGTCGGCTAGCGTCAGCGGCGCCTCCAGCATTGGCCCCAGGCGCCGCCAGGCGGCACGGCCGCGCTCCAGCAGCGACAGCACCCAGCCGGCGGCGAACATCGGCCAGATCAGCTGGCCCAAGTACATCGTGAAGGCGGTCAGCTGGCCGATGCTCAGCTCCTCGCGCGCCACCAGCCAGCCGCCCAGGCCCAGCGCGGTGGCGGTGGCGGCGCTCAGCGTCATGCCCACCGCGGGTTCATAGGCGGCCTCCCAGCGCTGCGCCTGGTAGCTGGCATCGCCGGCGTCCTGGGCCAGTTGCGACAGCTGGTCGGCATTGCGCCCGGTCAGCCCCAGGGCGCGCAGCGTGCGCACGCTGGACAGCCCCTCCTGCACATGCTGGTTCAGTGCCGAGAAACGGTCCAGCGAGGACTTCCAGGCCAGATGCACCCGCTCGGAGATGCGCGCGAAAGCCAGCGCCATCAGCGGAAAAGGAAGCAGCGCCGCCAAGCCCAGGCGCCAGTCGATGCCCACCGTCATCATGGCCACCACCAGCAGCAGCGTCAGGCTGCCGTCGAAGGCGGCCAGCAAGGCTTCGCCAGCGGCCATCTCGACGGCATCCACATCGTTGGTGGCCAGCGCCATCAGGTCGCCGGTGCGCTGGCTCTGGAAGAACTCTGGGCCCTGCAGCGTCAGCACCCGGTAGAGCTGGGTGCGCAGGTCGCGCCCGAGCTTGTAGGCGGCGCCAAACAGCGCCAGCCGCCAGCCCGCCCGCAGCACATAGATGCCGCAGCCCGCCAGCAGCAGCCAGCCCAGCTCCTGCAGCAAGGCGCGGCCCGCGAGCCGGCCGCTGGCCAGGCCGTCGACCACCGTACCGACCTGACGCGGGATCCATACCGTCATCAGCGCAATCGCCGCCAGCATCAGGGCCGAGGCGGCATAAGCCTGCCAATGCCGGCGCACATGGCGGGCAATCAGCTGGGACAGGTTTAGCGCGGCGGGTTGGGGCGAGGGACTTTGCAAGGCTGTGGATTGTGCCAACAATCGCAGCAGTGCCCGCCGCCAAACGGACGGGCTGTGCGGCTGCAGCCCAGATCAAGGAAAACGCTGATGAACCGATTTGACGAGCTGATCGAGCAGGCGCTCGACATCCATCCCCACGACGGGCCAGGCGCCGCCTTGCTGCTGCGCGAAGCCGCCGCCGAGCGCGCCGATGCCACGACCGAGCAGCTGGAGGGCTGGCTGCGCGCCGCCGAGCATGTACTGCTCGGGCATCTGGACGATGCGGCCGGGCTGGAAACACTGCTGCATGACGTGGAGCCGGCGCTGGCCGGGCGGGCGCTCTGCGCGATCGCCTTGGCCCGCGGCCAGCATGCCGAACTGGGCGGGCTGGACGCCGCCGATCGAGTACGCGCCCACTACAACGCCGCCCTGGCCCTGAGCCGGCGGCGTGATTTCGACGGCATGCGTCGGCTGATGGCGGCTGCGCAGCAGCAGGTGCAGGCCGACGATGCCGGCAGCGCACGCGCCTGGGCCGCGGTGGCCAACAACATCGCCGCCGACCTGCGCTTCTATCACCAGCGTGGCGATGCCCCGCACGCGGCTTTGATGATCGAGGCTGCCCGCCTGGCCTGCCAGGCTTGGGCGGCAGCGGGTGGCTGGCTGGAGCAGGAGCGGGCCGACTGGCAACTGGCGATGTGTGCGGCTGCAGCGGGCGAGGGGGCGCTGGCCCTGCAGTCCGCGCACTCGGGCCTGGCGGCCTGCGAGCGCCACGGCGCTGACGACTATGAGTTCTGCTTTGCGCAGCAGGCGCTGGCCCAGGCGGCGCTGGCGGCGGCTGATCTGCCGCTGGCGCAGCAAGCGCGCGCGGCGATGGTGCAGCGCCTGGCCGGCGTGCCCGAGGCCAACCGCGGCTATGCCCAGCGCTGCCTGGAGGAAATCGACGCGGCGCTACAGGAGCGCCGCGCCTGAGCAGGGTTCAGAGCTTGAAGCCCGACATCACCTCGGCCACGCGGGCCGCCTGCTCCTTCAGGCTCTCGGCGGCAGCCGCGCTCTGCTCCACCAGCGCGGCGTTCTGCTGCGTCATCTGATCCAGCTCGGTCATCGAGCTGTTGATGCGCTGGATGCCCTCGGACTGCTCGCTGCTGGTGGCGCTGATCTCGGCAATGATGTCCTTGACGCGCTGCACCGAGCCGACGATGTCCTGCATGGTCGAACCAGCCTGCGCCACCAGACGGCTGCCCGAGTCGACGTTCTCGACCGAGGCGCTGATCAGACTCTTGATTTCGCGTGCCGCATCGGCGGAGCGGCCCGCCAGGCTGCGCACTTCCGAGGCCACCACCGCGAAGCCGCGACCCTGCTCGCCGGCGCGCGCCGCTTCGACGGCCGCGTTCAGCGCCAGGATATTGGTCTGGAAGGCAATGCCATCGATCACGCCGATGATGTCGGCGATCTTGCGCGAGCTGCCGGCGATGGTCTCCATCGTGGCGACCACATCCGACACCACGACGCCACCGCGCGCCGCCACCTCGGCGGCTGAGTTGGCGAGTTGATCGGCCTGGCGTGCCGCGTCGGAGGACTGGCGCACGGTGTCCGTCAGCTCATGCATCGACGAGGCCGCCCGCTGCAGGCTGGAGGCCGTGCTTTCGGTGCGCTGGCTCAGGTCCAGCGAACCGGTGGCGATCTCGCTGCTGGCAGTCGAAATGCTGTCGGTGGCATGACGCACCTGGCCGACGATGCCGGCCAGATGGCTCTGCATGCCGGCCAGCGCCTCGATCATCAACCCCAGCTCGTCCTGGCGTGGTGCCGGCAGCGCCGAGGCCAGATCGCCATCGGCGATGCGCGCCATCGAGCGGCGCACCTCGGTCAGGGGCACCAGCACCGAGCGCAGCGTGAACCAGGCTACCACCACCAGCGCCAGCACGCTGACACCGCCACCGACGATGGCCAGCGTCAGCAGCTTTGTGCTGGACGACTGCGCCGTGCCGTAGGACTCCTGTGCATGTTGCTGCGCCAGCGGGATCAGCGACTGCAGCGGCTTGACGGCGGTCTTGTGCATCACCGGCCAGTCTTCTTCCAGCACGCTGCCGAGCTGGTTCTTGTCCTTGGCCGTGTAGGCCGCTTCGAGCTTGGCAAGCGTGGCGTCGATCTGCTTCCACTCGCTGCCCAGCTGCTCGAACAGCGGCCGCGAGGCCTCGTCGGTGAACAGCGCGCTGCCCAGCGGCTGCAATTCCTTCCAGGCGTCGGACAGCTCCTTGCGGGCTTCCCTCAGGTGGTTTAGCGAGCCGGGCATCGGCAGCTGGTCCAGCAGCACGCCGGCGGTGCGGAAACGCACTTCCAGCAGACTGTTCTCGATGCGCTGCATGCGCAGCAGGCTGACGGTGTCGCGCTCATACAGCTCGGTCATCGCGGCGCTGTTGATGCGGTTCGAGATCAGCGACAGCCCGGCAATCAGCGTCATGCCCAGCACTGCCAGGCCGGCCAGCGTCCACAGACGGGCCTTGATCGTGAAACTGACTCGCATTGTTTTACTTCCCCCTTGGTTGCGCGTCCCGAGCAGGACGCAGCGCCCGCTGGCGCAGCCATGCGCGCGGGCGCCTCGCCTGCGACCACCTTACTGTGTCGGCAGGCCCTTGGAGGTCCACTCCGGCATGCCGCCGCGGAACCAGTGCACCTGCTTGTAGCCGGCCTTCTGGGCGACGAACGATGCCTTGTAGCTGCGCCAGCACTCGCCGGCATTGCAGAAGAAAACCACTGGCGCCGCCTTGTCGGTCGGCAGCTTGCTCAGGTCGAACTGATCCTGCGAGGCATCGAAGTCGGCCGTCTTGGCACTCTTCTCGCGGTAGGTGAGGCTCTTGGCGCCTTTGATGGTTTTCTCGGCGTACTCTGCGGCCACGCGGGTGTCGAAGAAGGGCACGCCGCTGTCCAGCAGCTTCTTGGCCTCTTCAGCCTTGATCAGCTTGACGCCGGCCAGCGTGGCGGGCGTCTCGGCAGCGTGGGCGGGTGCCAGCGAGCCGGCACACAGCAGAGCTGCGGGAATCCAGAGCAGGAAATTGCGCTTGTGCATGACAGGTGACTCCTTGTGAGGTTGACACAAAGGAGCACTGCATGAATTGAATCATGTCGCGCGTGACTGGCGTGCCGCTCAAGCGGCATCTGCTCCCTTGTGATCCCTCTATCGGACGAATTCCTGAGGACTTGAGTGCTTTGCCTGGCGCAGCAGCCACAAACCGGCAAAAGTCAACGCGCCGTTGAGCAGCAGCAATTCCAGCCCCAGCTCGTAGCCGCCGAACAGGCGCTTTTGCTGGCTGTCCAGCCACCAGCAGATCAGCGGCGCGGCCAGCGCCACCAGCGGCACCCAGCGGTCATGCACCGCCTGGCGGGTCAAGATGCCGAAGGCGAACAGGCCCAGCAGCGGGCCGTAGGTGTAGCCGGCGATCTTCAGGATCAGGCCCACCATGCTGGGGTCGTCCAGCCACTTGAAGCCCATCACCAGCAGCATGAACAGCGCGGCAAAGCCCAGGTGCACCGCCTTGCGAACCTGCTGCTTGCGCGCCTCGCTCCAGTCGCTGCGGCGCTGCATGCCGAGCAGGTCGATGCAGGTGCTGGAGGTCAGTGCGGTGATGGCGCCATCGGCGCTGGGGAACAGCGCCGAGATCAGCGCGATCACGAACACCAGCTGCACCCAGGCTGGCAGATGCTGCAGCACCACCGCGCCGAACAGCGCATCGCCCCGGGCCGTGATGCCGGCCTGCGCGGCGAACAGATGCAGCAGACCGCCCAGGAACAGGAACAGTGCCACCACGCCCAGCATGATGGTGGCCAGCAGCATCACGTTCTTCTGCGAGTCGGCCAGGCGCTTGACCGAGATGTTCTTCTGCATCATTTCCTGGTCCATGCCCGTCATCGCGATGGCGATGAACATGCCGGCCAGCACCTGTTTGCCCCAGAAGCTGCGGCTGAAGGGATCGTCGACGAACACCTGCGACAGTCCCGCCGCGTCCAGCGCTGTCAGGCTCTGGCCCAGCGTCAGGCCCAGGCTGTGCAGCAGAAAGGCCACGCACACCAGCAGGCCGGTCAGCATCGCGGCGGTCTGCAGCGTGTCGGTCCAGACAATGGTCTTGACGCCGCCCTTGAAGGTGTAGAGCAGGATCATCAGCAGGATGGCCAGTGCGGTGAACCAGAAGGGCAGGCCCATCTGCGCCAGGATCGCGTCCTGCAGCACCTTGACCACCAGATACAGGCGCGCGGTGGCGCCCAGCGTGCGCGACAGGATGAAGAAGCCCGCGCCCGTGCGGTAGGCGCGCGGCCCCAGACGCTGGCCCAGGTAGTCGTAGATCGAGGTCAGCTGCAGCCGGTAGTACAGCGGCAGCAGCACATAGGCGATCACCGCATAGCCGATGAACTGCCCCAGCACGATCTGGAAGTAGCTGAAGGCGGTGCTGCCCACCGCACCCGGCACGCTGATGAAGGTGACGCCCGACAGCGAGGTGCCGATCATGCCGAAGGCCACCAGCAGCCAGTGGCTGTTGCGGTCGCCGATGAAAAAACTGTTGTTGTCAGCGCGGCGCGAAGTCCACCAGGCGACCCCCAGCAGCAGGGCGAAATAGGCGAGCACAAAGCCCAGCAGCAGCACAGGAGTCATGGCCGCCGATTATGGGAAGCGCCCCTGCGCGACGGGCCGCCGCTGCCATCACGATGCGGCAGGCGGCCATCACCGCCGGCTATGGCCGGCTCAGCGCGACAGCGCCAGCTTGATGCCGAAGCCGATCAGCACCACGCCGGCCAGCTTCTCCAGCCCACGCGAAATCGCCGGCATGCGGCGGATCTGCTCGGCCAGGAAATAGGTCAGCAAGGTGACGATCAGCCCGTAGGCAAAGGTCAGCGCGGCGATGGTGGCCGCCATGGTGCCGAAGGTCAGCAGGCCCTGGTGGCGCGCCGGATCGACGAACAGCGGGAAGAAGGCCATGTAGAACACGATGGCCTTGGGGTTCAGCAGCGTGATGAACAGCGCCTGCTGCAGATACTGGCGCGGGCGGATCTGCAGCACCGGCGCATCGCCCGGCTTGGCGCTGAGCATCTTCCAGCCCAGCCAGGCCAGATAGGCCGCGCCCAGCCACTGCACCACGGCAAACACCGTCGGGGCAGCCGCCAGCAAGGCGGCCACGCCGGCCACCGCCGCCCACATCAGCACCTGGTCGCCCAGGATCACCCCCAGCGTGGCGGCCAGCCCGCCGGCAATGCCGCCCTTGCCGGTGGACGAGATCAGCGCCAGATTGCCCGGGCCGGGGATTGCCAGGAACACGATGATGGCCAGCACGAAGGCGGGGTAGTCTGTGATGCCGAAGAACATGGCTGCAAGGATCTGGGTGCAGGAAGAAGTAGGCCGCTTGTCGCGGCGCCGGGGTTCAGACCGGATGGTACGGGCCGGCGCCGCGCGCGCGCGGGCGCAGCCTGCGGTCTGGCCTAGTAAATACCCTTGCCTTGCGCAGGGGCGCTCCGCCGCAGTCTGCTGAATTTTCAGTAATTACTGAAAATTCGCAAGGTCGTTCAGCCGTTACAGGGTGCTCAAGTGAATGGGCCGGGCTGGCGCAAGGAGCTTGTTCGATGAATACGATGAGTCCGCTGGTGCGCAGCTTTGTGGCGCATTTTGGTGAGATGGGCAGCCGCTGGGGCATCAATCGCACCGTCGGCCAGATTTATGCACTGATCTTTGTGTCGCCGCGTCCGCTCAATGCAGACGAGATGGCAGAGGCGCTGGAGTTCAGCCGCTCCAATGTCTCGATGGGCCTGAAGGAGTTGCAGGCCTGGCGCCTGGTGCGGCTCAAGCACCTGCCCGGTGATCGGCGCGAGTACTTCGAGGCGCCGGGCGATGCCTGGGAGATCTTCCGCACCCTGGCCGAAGAGCGCCGCCGCCGCGAGGTGGAGCCCACGCTGTCGATGTTGCGCAATGCCCTGCTGGAAACCGCCAGCAGCGCGGAAGACCGCTATGCCCAGGAGCGCATGCGCAGCATGCACGACCTGATCGAGCTGCTGACCGACTGGTTCAGCGATGTGCAGCGCATGGACAGCCAGACCCTGGCCCAGCTGATGAAGATGGGTTCCAAGGTGCAGAAGCTGCTGGAGTTCACCGGCAAGGTGCGCCTGGTGGGCGGCGGCAAGGAGTGATGAGCGATGGATGCCTTGCTGCTGGCGCGGCTGCAGTTCGCCGCCAATATCTCCTTTCACATCCTGTTCCCCACCATCACCATCGCCCTGGGCTGGGTGCTGCTGTTCCTGCGCTGGCGCTGGGTGCGCAGCCGCGATGCCGTCTGGCTGGAGGCCTACCGTTTTTGGACCAAGGTGTTCGCGCTGAGCTTTGCGCTGGGCGTGGTCAGCGGCATCACGATGAGTTTCCAGTTCGGCACCAACTGGCCGGGCTTCATGGAGAAGGTGGGCAATGTCGCCGGCCCGCTGCTGGGCTATGAGGTGCTCACAGCCTTCTTCCTGGAGGCCAGCTTTCTTGGAGTGATGCTGTTCGGCCATGACAAGGTGTCCGAACGGGTGCACCTGATCGCCACGGCCCTGGTGGCCATCGGCACCACCTTGTCGGCGTTCTGGATCCTGAGCCTCAACTCCTGGATGCAGACGCCGCAGGGCTTCGAGATCATTGCCGGCGAGTTCCATGTGCAGGACTGGTCGGCGCTGATCTTCAACCCCTCATTCCCCTACCGACTGACGCACAAGCTGCTGGCCTCGGGCCTGACCGTGGCATTCTTGATCGCCGGGCTCAGCGCCTGGCAGCTGCTGAAGGGCTGCGCCAAGGACTACACCGCGCCGATGCTGCGCCTGGGCCTGTGGATGGGCGCGCTGCTGATCCCGCTGCAGATTCTGGTGGGCGATCTGCATGGCCTGAACACGCTCAAGCACCAGCCCGCCAAGATCGCGGCGATGGAAGGCGTGTGGGACACCGCCAAGGGCGTGCCGCTGCTGCTGTTCGCGGTACCTGATGAGGCCAGCCGCAGCAACGCGCTTGAGGTGGGCATTCCCAAGCTGGCGAGCCTGATCCTCACGCACGACGCCAACGGCGAGATCCGCGGCCTGAACGAGTTCATCGGTGAGCACCCGCCGGTAGCGCCCTTGTTCTACGGCTTCCGGGTGATGGTCGGCATCGGCATGCTGATGCTGGGCTTCAGCTGGCTGAGCCTGTGGCTGCTGCGGCGCCGCAAGCCTGCTGACTTGCCGCCTTACTGGCTGCGTGGCCTGGCCCTGATGAGCTTCTCTGGCTGGGTGGCGACGCTGGCCGGCTGGTATGTCACCGAGATCGGCCGTCAGCCCTTCGTCGTCTACGGCCTGCTGCGCACCGCTGATGTGGCCTCCAGCACGCCGGCCCCCACCATTGCCTGGAGCCTGGCGGCCTACGTGACGCTGTATCTGGCGCTGCTGTTCGCCTATGTGATGGTGATCAAGCAGATGGCTGAAGGCCGCAGCGGCAAGGCGGCAGCTGAGAGCAATAGCAACAACACCAAGGTGATGGCATGACGACGCTTTGGCAAGGGCAGGAAGGGCTGCCGCTGATCTTCATGGCCCTGATGGGTCTGGCCATGCTGCTGTACGTGGTGCTGGACGGTTTCGATCTGGGCGTGGGCCTGCTGATGGGCGTGGCGCCCGAGCCGCACAAGGACCGCATGGTAGCCAGCATCGGGCCGTTCTGGGATGCCAATGAAACCTGGCTGGTGCTGGGTGTGGGGCTGCTGCTGGTGGCTTTTCCCAAGGCGCAGGGCCTGATCCTCAGCAGCCTCTATGTGCCGGTGGTGCTGATGCTGCTGGGCTTGATGCTGCGTGGCGTGGCGTTTGATTTCCGCGTCAAGGTGCAGGCTCAATGGAAGCCTTTGTGGAACTTCGCCTTCAGCGCGGGTTCGCTGCTGGCGGCGCTGTCGCAAGGCTGGATGCTGGGGCGCTACATCACCGGTTTTGGGCAGGGCTGGGGCTACGACCTGTTTGCCGCGCTGATCGCGCTGTCGCTGTCGGCCGCCTACCTGCTGCTGGGCGCCGGCTGGCTGCTGATGAAGACCGACGGCGCGCTGCAAGTGCTGGCACAGCGCTGGGCCAAGTGGGCCTGGCCTGCGGTGGTGCTGGGCCTGGGCCTGGTGTCGGTGGCCACGCCCTGGATCAGCCCGACGGTGCGCGAGCGTTGGTTCGCGCTGCCCGAGTTGATCGCGCTGCTGCCCATCCCCCTGGTCAGCGCCTTGGCCTTGCTGGCACTGCGCGCCAATCTCAATTCGCGCCGGGTGCTGGACAAGCTCTGCTGGTTGCCGTTTGCGCTGATGGTGCTGGTGATGGTGATGGCCTTCTTCGGCCTGGCCTACAGCCTCTACCCCTATGTGCTGATCGACCGCATGACGGTGTGGCAGGCCGCGGCGGCACCAAAGTCGCTGCAGTTCCTGCTGGTCGGGGCGCTGATCACCGTGCCCGTCATCCTGGCCTACACCGTCTTTGCCTACCGCGTGTTCTGGGGCAAGAGCAAGGAGTCCCTGTCCTACGGCTGAGGTGGCGTGAATGCCGAGGGCTGGCGAGATCAGTCAGTAAGTCCGCCCGCCCTTGAACTGCGCATGCTGCTTGCGCTGCAGCGTGGTGCTTTTGCCCATCGCCTCGAAAGAGACGCGGGCATGGGCATGCATGATGGCGATGCCCAAAGCGTCAGCCGCGTCCTTGCCCGGCAGGCCGGGCAGATTCAGCAGGCGCTGCACCATCATCTGGATCTGCTCCTTCTTGGCGTGGCCGTGGCCGACGATGGCTTTCTTCATCTGCAGCGCGGTGTATTCGGACACCGGCAGATCGCAGCTCACCAGCGCCGTGATCGCCGCGCCGCGTGCCTGGCCCAGCAGCAGCGTGGACTGCGGGTTGACGTTGACGAACACGATCTCCACGGCAGCGCACTGCGGCTGGTAGCGGGTGTGGACCTCGCGGATGCCGTCGAACAGGATCTTCAGCCGCGCCGGCAGATCGCCGGTGGCGACGGCATTGGTCTTGATGGTGCCGCTGGCCACATAGGACAGACGCGGGCCGTCGGCCTCGATCACGCCAAAGCCCGTTGTCTGCAAACCGGGGTCGATGCCGAGGATCCTCATCAGACGTTCACCTTGAAATACCAGCGCACCGAGTGGAAGAACACCGGTGCTGCGAAGCACAGCACCGCGATGCGGTCCAGCAGGCCCACTGCGCCGGTGATGGAGCTGAGATTGCCCCAGTAGACGACACCGGCATCGCGCTTCAGCGCCTTCATCACCAGGCCGCCCATGCTGCCGGCTGCGGCGGCAATGGCCGCCATCACCAGCGCCTGCCCAGCCTTGAAGGGCGTGATCCAGTACAGCAGCGCGCCACTCAGCGCGGCAGCCGCCAGCCCCAGGCCCCAGGCGCGCAGCGAGAAGCTGCGGCTGATGCGGCGCACCAACGGCCGGCTGCGCAGCGAACGGCTGGCCACCTCCTGAACGATCTGCCCGATGCCCACCACCATCACCAGGAAGAACAGAAGGAAGGCGCCGCGCCCCTCATAACCCTTGAAGTCCAGCAGCAGCAGGGCCGGACCGTGCGAGAGGCCGTAGACGCAGACCATGATGCCCCACTGGATCTTGGCATTCCGCTCCAGAAAGCGCGCGGGGTCGTCGGCCAGCGCCGCCACCACTGGAATGGCCAGAAAACCGTAGACCGGGATCAGCACGCTGAACACATCGAAATGCCTCGTGCCCACCAGCATGTATTGCAGTGGCAGCAGCACGAAGAAGGCCAGGATCAGGCTGCGGTGGTCGGCGCGTCGTGTGTGCATCAGCGTGATGAACTCGCGCAGCGCCAGAAAGGACAGCACGCCGAACAGCAGCGTGGCGCCTACCGGCCCCGACACCCAGGCGGCCCAGAACACCATCGAGCCCACCCACACACCGCTGAGGTCGCGCTTGAATCGGCGCCAGTTGGCGACGGCCTCGGGGCTGTTGCTCTCGCCGCGCTCGCGCAGCGAGTACAGAAAAGCCCCCAGGCTCACCAGCATCAGCGCGCCGAACAGGATCACGAACAGCAGCGCGATCTGGTCGCTGGCCTCCATCAGACGCAGGTTCTTCATCGAGCGGCCTCCTGCGGGCCGGGGCGCTGCGCCAGCACGGCGGCGCGGGCGCGCTCCAGGAAGGCGCGCTTGTCCTCGCCCGGCTGTAGCTGCAGCGGCTCGCCGAAAGTCACGGTGCACAGAATCGGCACCGGCACCACCTCGCCCTTGGGCATCACGCGCTGCACGTTGTCGATCCAGGTGGGGATCAGCTGCACATGCGGAAACTGTTCGGCCAGGTGGTAGAGCCCGGCCTTGAAGGCCTGCGGCTCGCCCTTGTTGGAGCGCGTGCCCTCGGGAAAGATCACCACCGAATCACCCGCGGCCAGCGCATCGGCCAGCGGCTCCAGCGGGTCTTCATCGGGCGTGCTGCGGGTGCGCGACACATAGATGGCGTTGAACACCGCCCCGGTCAGCCAGGCCTTGAAGCGGCTGGCCGTCCAGTAATCACGCGCCGCGATCGGCCGTGTGTTGGCGCGCAGTTCGGCCGGCAGCGCGGCCCAGATCAGCACCCAGTCGAAATGGCTCTGGTGGTTGGCGAAGTAGATGCGCTGCTCGGCGGTAGGCGGGCAGCCCTTCCAATGGCCTTGCGCGCCAGTGATCAGGCGCGCCAGCGAGGCGAGGAACAAGCCGGTGAGTTCGGCGACGGAGGTCATGGGCGGGATGCTAGCCCATGGGGGTGACTGAGCAGCAAGAGCCGGCTGGGTGCGGCGCTGTGTTGGAGTTCGCGGGGCTCACTCCAACCTACGCGATGGCCTTGTTGATCCTCCTTCTGGCGACAAAGTAGAGGAGCCATGTGATCGGAATGATCGGCAACGAGAGGAGGCTAGCAACGCTACCTCCGCCCGTCTTCAAATCCAGGTATAGAAGATACGTAGGGACGCCAGGCGATAGGAGAGCATTCAGTACGTGAAGGAAAACACCTTTCGTGAACAGATCGTCGTCGGCTACCTTGCCACGCTTCGCCGATACGAATGCCATCAAGAGGCCGAAGAGTGCCGGGCAAAACAGCACGATCAATATTGGCAAGGCAATGAGATCTTCGGTGGTCTTGATCATGGCAATGACGGGTCTTTGGAATAATTACCAAAGTGTGCGGCTCAACCCAACCCAATAGGTTCGAGTGAGCCCCGCGACCTCAAACGATCAAGCCGCCCGTCAAGCCAGCGCCTCCACCTTGCCCCCCATCCGCGCAATCAGCCCCTGCGTCATGCGATTCGCCAGGCCGTAGACGCTGAGCTGCGGGTTGGCGCCGATGCTGGTGGGGAAGAGTGAGCCGTCGTGCACCGACAGATTGGCGATCTGCCAGTGCTGGCCGTCGGGGCGCACCACGCCGCGCTTGGCGTCGGCGGCCATGCCGCAGCCGCCCATCACATGCGCGCTGCCCACCATGGTGACGAAGGGGCGCAGGTCCAGCTTGGCAATCGCGGCGCGGGCTTGGACCATGCTGGTGTAGTCGCCGGCCAGCTCATGCACCGGGCACACGCTCTTGGCGCCAGCGGCGAACTGGATCTCGGCCATGGCCAGGAAGGCGCGGCGCACGCCGTCGAACAGGTAGTCGTTGAGCGGATAGTCCAGCACCGCGCTGCCGTCCTTGCGCAGCTGCACCTGGCCGCCCACCGATTGCGCATGGAAGCCGTCGCGCAGCAGCGCGATCATTACCTGCGTGTTGGGAAACCGGCGCACGCGCTCGGCCAGTGCCGGGCCGAAGCCGCCCAGATTGGTGGCGGCAAAGCCCGGGTGAACCGGCGCCACTTCGAGCTTGAAGCCCATCGGGCCATCGACCGGGCCCTGGTGCAGGAAGTGGTCGCTGAACACCGACAGCGGCGCGCCGGCCCAGCCCTCCACCGGCGCGGGCATCAGCGCGCCGCTGGCCACCGTGGGGTGCAAGAAGGTGCGCTTGCCCAGCAGCGTATGTGGGTCGGGTGCCTTGGAACGCAGCAGCAGGCCCGGGTTGTTGATGGCGCCGCCGCCCAGCACATAGTGGCGGGCGCGGATGCGCACCGGCGCGCCGGCCGGGGTGCCGTTCAGCTCGATGGGCTGGCACAGCAGGGCCTGCACCAGGCCGTCCTTGCCGAACTCCAGCTGCTGCGCGCGGGTCTGCACCAGCAGCTGCGCACCGCGGTCCAGTGCCGCCGGGATGGTGGTGACCAGCATCGACTGCTTGGCATTGGTGGGACAGCCCATGCCGCAGGAGCCCAGATTCCAGCACCCCTTGACGTTGCGCTGCACGACGAAGGCGGGGATGCCCAGCTTGTCGGCGCCGCGCTTGAGCACCGCATTGTTTTCGTTGGGCGAGGTCTGCCATTCGCCGATATTGAGCCGGCGCTCGACCTGCTCGAACCAGGGCGCCATCTGCGATTCGGTGAACTCGTTGAGGCCGAATTCGCGCGCCCAGGTCTCCAGCGCGTCCTTGGGTGTGCGGAAGGAGCCGGTCCAGTTGATCGTGGTGGACCCGCCCACGCAGCGGCCCTGCAGAATGTTCATGCCCTGGTCGGCGGTCTTGCGGCCGGCGGCTTCCTGGTAGAGGTTGGCGTAAGCCGTGTCTTCGCGCTGCGGCTTGAAGTCGCTGCTGGAGCGCAGCGGGCCTTCCTCGACGAGGACGACGCGCAGGCCGGCGCGCGTCAGCAGCTCGGCTGTGATGCCGGCGCCGGCGCCGCTGCCGACGATGGCCACATCGCACTCCAGCTCGGCCGGGGCAGCGGCGCGTGCGCCGCCGAAGACCTTCCAGCCGCGCTGCAGGCCTTCGAGGATGGGATCGGGAATGCTGCTGTTGGAAGAACTCATGGAATCGCTCGCGGTCCGGGGTAGCCGACCAGGGCCCAATGGGTGGGGTCGGTGAAGAAGGCCAGGCTGCTGAGGTCGCGCAGCGCGCGGTAGATCTGCTGGCGGGTGTTGCTGTCCGAGACGCGCAGCTGCTCCAGCACGCCGGCCAGCTCGGGCGTGCTGACCGTGTCCCAGCTGCTCTTCAGGCCGATCAGCCCGAAGCGGCCGGGCGCGGTGTCCAGCAGGCTCAGCACTTGCGAGAGCTCGGCGCGCACCGGCGCCGGGAAGACTGCGATATTGGCGTCCAATCGGTCCAGGAAGGCGTTCAGTGTCGTCTCGCGCGCGGCTGCGTCGCTGGGCAGCAGGCCGCCATCAAACACCGCCAGCGCCACCGCGCGGAACAGGCTGCGCGCGCCGGGGCTGAGCTTCTTGTCGCCGTCGACCAGGCCGGGCTTGAGCAGGGCCACGCCGCCGCCGGCCACCGCCAGCACGACGGCCGCGCCCAGGCCCAGCTTGAGCAGGCGGCGGCGCTTGGGATCAGGTGTTGCCATCGGGGAACTCTTCGAGCTGCTTGTCATCGGTGTCCTCAGGCAATCTTCTTCAGCAGGCCCAGCAGGCGGTTGAAGGTGGCGCCATAGGGCGGGTAGAACAGCTTGGTGCCGGCGAAGAAGCGCGGCTGGCTGAACACCGGCTTCATCTTGCTGAAGGTGTTGAAGCCCCAGACGCCGTGATAGGCGCCCTGGCCGCTGGCGCCGACGCCGCCGAAGGGCTGGTCTTCCTGGCCGATGTGCCAGATGCAATCGTTCAGCGTCACGCCGCCGGCGTGGGTCTGCGCCAGCACGCGCTCGCGCGCGCCGCTGTCGGCGCCGAACCAGTACAGCGCCAGCGGGCGCTCATGGTCCTTGATGTAGTCCAGCGCCTGCTGCTCGCTGTCGTAGGGCAGGATGGGCAGCAGCGGGCCGAAGATTTCTTCCTGCATCACCGTCATGCCCTCGTTGACGTCCAGCAGCAGGTGCGGCACCAGCTTGCGGCCTTCGCTCCCCTCATGCGTGGGCAGCAGGCGGGCGCCCTTGGCGCTGGCGTCGTCCAGCAGGCCCTGCAGGCGCGCCAGGTGGCGCGGCGTGGCAATGGCGCTGTAGTCGGGGTTACCGGCGATGCTCGGGTAGAGGCGCCGCACCGCGGAGATCAGTGCGTCGGCCAGCGGCTGCACCATGGCGCGCGGCGCCAGGATGTAGTCGGGCGCGATGCAGGTCTGGCCGGCATTGAGCAACTTGCCGAAGGCCAGGCGCTCGGCCACCAGTGCGATATCGGCGCTGGCATCCACCAGCGCCGGCGACTTGCCGCCCAACTCCAGCGTCACCGGGGTCAGGTGTTGCGCCGCGGCCTGGGCCACCAGCTTGCCCACCGCGGTGGAGCCGGTGAAGAACAGGTGGTCGAAGGGCAGGGCCGAGAAGGCACGGCCCACTGTGGCGTCGCCGGTGATGACCTGCATTTCTTCGGGCGCGAAGAACTCGCCCACCATGCGCGCCATCAGCGCCGAGGTCTCGGGCGTCAGCTCAGAGGGCTTGATCATCACGCGGTTGCCGGCGGCCAGCGCGGCGATGGCCGGGCTCATGGCCAACTGGTAGGGGTAGTTCCAGGGCGCGATCACGCCCACCACACCCAGCGGCTGCGGGATCAGGCGGTTGCTGGCCGGGAGGTAGTGCAGCGCGGTGGGCATGCGGCGCTGGCGCATCCAGCGGCCCAGATGCGAAGCAGCATGCTTGGCCGCCATCTCGACCGTTGCCACATCGGCCAGCAGGGTCTCGTGGCGCGAGCGGTGGCTGAAATCGCGCGAGATGGTGTCGGCCAGTTCGTCGGCGTACTTGCGCGTCATCGTCAGCACGCGGGCCAGGCGATCGCGGCGCGTGGCCAGGCTGGGCATGGGCTCGGCGCGGTAGGCGGCGCGCTGCAGCTCAAGGGCCAGGTTCAATGTCTCGTTGATGGTGTTGTCCACGCTGCGCTCCTCCGCGGTGAGAGTTGGAGGCTAACCCCTCGCGCGGGGTGCGCCAAGCGTGTTGGCCCTCGGCTAGAGGCGAGGCTCTATAACGGGGCTGTCTCCGGTGTGACAGTCGCCAGCGCCGCGCATCAAACTGCCTGCGCCAGAATCGCGGCACGTACAAGGCAAAGGGGGTAGACATGAGACTGGTGGTGATCTTTGACGACACGCCGCCGATGGTGGCGATCCGCGCCGCGCAGGAGCCGGCGCATCTGGACTATCTGCGCCAGCATGCGGACGAAATCCTGATCGGCGGCGGGCTGCGCGATCAGCCGGGCGGCGGCTATGTGGGCGGGCTCTGGGTGCTGGAGGTGGCCAGCAAGGCGCGCGCCATCGAGCTGATCGAGGCCGACCCGTATTTCCTGGCCGAGCCTCGCCCCTACCGCCTGCTGGTCTGGGGCAAGGCCTGCCCGGATCTGATGGTGACGCTTTGAGCCTTGTGCTGACGCTGGCCTCGGGGCGCCAGTTGCGCGACTTTTGCGCAGATGATCTGGCGGCCTATCAGGCGCTGCGCAGCGAGGCCAAGTTCGGCCGCTTCTATGCCGCCGCGGATTGCTCGGCCGCGCGTTCGGCCGAGTTGCTGCAGATGTTCATGGCCCAGGCACAGCAGCAGCCCCGGCAGCGCTTCCAGCTGGCCCTCGTGTCGGCTGCGGATGAGTTGATGGGCTCCTGCGGCGTGCGCATCGAGGCGCCGGGCCAGGGCTCGATCGGCTGCGAGCTGGGCCGCCCCTGGCAGGGCAGCGGCGCGGCGCTGGAGGCCGCGCGCGCCATCGTGGCGTTTGGTTTTGGCGAGTTGGGCCTGCGGCAGATCTACGCCGACACCAAGGCCGGCAATCTGGCGGCGCTGCGCCTGTGCCGGCAGCTGGGCATGCGGCCGGATCCGACTGAGGCGGCCGGCGCGGACGGCGTGCGCCTGGTGCTAGCGCGTGGAGATTGGCGGGCCGCAGGCGCAGCCTGATCCCCTCGCTCAAGAAAAGAGAGAAGCCGCCCGAAGGCGGCCTCTGTTGCAGTCACGCAAGGCGTGACGCGATCAATGGCGGAAGTGGCGCACGCCGGTGAAGACCATCGCGATGCCGCGTTCGTTGGCGGCGGCGATCACCTCGTCGTCGCGCATCGAGCCGCCCGGCTGGATCACGCAAGACGCACCGGCATCGGCCAGCACATCCAGGCCGTCGCGGAAGGGGAAGAAGGCGTCGCTGGCCACCACCGCGCCCTTCAGGCTCAGGCCGGCGTTTTCGGCCTTGATTGACGCAATGCGCGCGCTGTCGATGCGGCTCATCTGGCCGGCGCCCACGCCCAGCGTCATGCCACCACCGCAGAAGACGATGGCATTGCTCTTCACATACTGGGCCACGGTCCAGGCGAACATCATGTCTTCCAGCTGCAGGCCGGTGGGATGCAGCGTGGTGACCATCTTCAGGTCGCTCTTCTTCAGGAAGTGGTTGTCAGCGCTCTGCACCAGGATGCCCGAGCCCACGCGCTTGATGTCCTGCGCGTTGCGGCCATGCTCCCAGGGCGTCTTGGCCTGGGTGCCGTCATTGATGCTGTGCAGGCCTTGCGGCAGCGTGATCTGCAGCAGACGCACATTGACCTTGCTCTTGAAGATCTCCAGCGCCTCGGCGCTGAAGCTGGGCGCCATCAGCACTTCGACGAACTGCTTGGAGACCAGCTGCGCGGCCAGTCCATCGACCTCGCGGTTGAAGGCGATGATGCCGCCGAAGGCGCTGGTCGGGTCGGTCTTGAAGGCCTTGGCATAGGCATCGGCGGCAGTCAGCGCAATCGCCACGCCGCAGGGGTTGGCATGTTTGACGATCACGCAGGCCGGTGCCTCGAAGCTCTTCACGCATTCCCAGGCTGCATCGGCATCGGCGATGTTGTTGTAGCTGAGTTCCTTGCCCTGCAGCTGCTTGCCCGTCACCAGCGAACCAGGGGCGGGATACAGGTCGCGATAGAGCGCGGCGCTCTGGTGGCTGTTCTCGCCGTAGCGCATGTCCTGCACCTTGACGAAGCTGCTGTTGAGCTGGGCCGGGTAAGCGGCCTGCGTGCCGTCGTCCTGGCGGGCGCTCAGGTAGTTGCTGATGGCAGCGTCGTACTGGGCGATGCGGTTGAAGGCGGCCACGCTGCAGGCGAAGCGGGTCTTGTCGCTGGTCTTGCCCTCGGCCTTCAGCTCGGCCAGCACGTCGGCGTACTGACCGGCGTCGGTCAGCACGGTCACATCTTTCCAGTTCTTGGCTGCGCTGCGCACCATGGCCGGGCCGCCGATGTCGATGTTCTCGATCGCGTCTTCCAGCGTGCAGCCGGGCTTGGCCACGGTGGCCTCGAAGGGGTAGAGGTTGACCGCCAGGATGTCGATCATCGTGATGCCGTGCTGGCCGGCAGCGGCCATGTGCTCGGGCAGATCGCGGCGCGCCAGCAGGCCGCCGTGGATCATCGGGTGCAGGGTCTTGACGCGGCCGTCCAGCATCTCGGGGAAGCCGGTGTGCTCGGCCACCTCGGTGACGGGAATCCCGGCATCGGCCAGCAGCTTGGCGGTGCCGCCGGTGGAGAGGATGCGCACCTTCAGCGCATGCAGCTCCTTGGCGAACTCGACGATGCCGGTCTTGTCGGACACGGAGATCAGGGCGGTGAGTTGGGACATGGCTTCAGTCTCGGGAGTTTGATGAATTCGTGGTGGCGCCGTTTACAGCATCTGATGCTCGGTCAGCTTGCGGCGCAGCGTGTTGCGGTTGATGCCCAGCCATTCGGCGGCCTTGCTCTGGTTGCCGCCGGTGTGCTGCATCACGATCTCGAGCAGCGGTTTCTCGACCAGCTTGATCAGCATCTCATGCATGGAATGCGGCTCCTCGCCGTCGAGGTCGCGGAAGTAGAGCTCGAGGTTCTCGCGCACGCTTTGGTCAATCGGTTTGGGCGTCATGCCAGCAGCCTTCTTGTTGTTGCTTCTTCTGTGAGATCGTTGTCGTCATTGGCCGCCGTCTCTGCCAGCGGCAGATAGGGCAGGCGCTCATGCTGCTCGGCCAGGCTGCCGAACCATTGGTTCAGCGCCTCCACCTGGGCTTCGCAGCTTTCCAGTTGATTCATCGCGCGCCGGAAGGCGTCGCCGCCCGGCAGCCCCTGCACGGCCCAGCCGATGTGCTTGCGCGCACTGCGCATGCCGGTGAGCTCGCCGTACAGGCTGTAATGGTCGTGCAGATGCTCGATCAGCCAGGCGCGAGCATCGGCGACACGCGGCGCCGGCAGTGTCTCGCCGGTGCTCAGGAAATGCGCGATCTCGGCAAAAATCCACGGCCGGCCTTGCGCCGCGCGCCCCACCATCACGGCGTCGGCGCCGGTGTAAGCCAGTACCTGGCGCGCCTTGTGCGGGCTGTCGATGTCGCCGTTGGCCACCACCGGGATCTTCAGCGCGGCCTTCACCGCGGCCACCGTGTCGTATTCCGCCAGGCCGCTGTAGCCCTGCTCGCGGGTGCGGCCATGCACCGTCACCAGCGCCACGCCGGCACTTTCGGCGGCCCGGGCAATCGTCAACGCGTTCTTCTCGGCGGCGCACCAGCCGGTGCGCATCTTCAGCGTCACCGGCACGCCCTGCGGCGCGCAGGCCGCCACCACCGCCTCGATGATCTGCAGCGCCAGCGCCTCGTCCTGCATCAGCGCGGAACCGGCCCATTTGTTGCACACCTTCTTGGCCGGGCAACCCATATTGATGTCAATGATCTGCGCGCCGCGGTCGACGTTGTAGGCCGCTGCCTCGGCCATCATGGCTGCGTCGGTGCCGGCGATCTGCACCGCGATCGGCCCGGGCTCGCCTTCATGGTTGGCGCGGCGCGAAGTCTTGAGGCTGTTCCACAAGTCCTTGCGCGAGGTCACCATCTCGCTGACCGCATGCCCCGCGCCCAGGCGCCGGCACAGCTGCCGGAACGGACGATCGGTGACGCCCGCCATCGGCGCGACGAACAAATTGTTCGGCAGCTCGAAGGGGCCGATGCGAGGGCGGGCCAGCATGGGGGGAGGGGGAGAGGGCGTGCTTAAAAAAGAGGCAGAAGTATACCTCTGCCGCTGCGGCCCGCCGCTGTGAGCCTGGCAGGCAGCTTGGCGCTGGGGCCACTTGATAATGCGGTGATGGAAGCCTGGTTGCATGAAATGACCGCCGCGCTGCTGGCGGCGCTGGCCTTGCCGGAGATCGGGCTGTCGGCCGTCTTCATCATTGCGCTGATCTCGGCCACCTTGCTGCCGATGGGCTCGGAGCCGGCGGTGTTCGCGCTGGTCAAGCTGGAGCCGACTATGTTCTGGCCGGTGATCGTGGTGGCCACGCTGGGCAACACCGTGGGCGGCGCCATCAGCTGGTGGATGGGCTATGGCGCCGAGCGTGCCTATGAGCATGCGCGCCAGCGCAAGCCGCCGGATGCGCGTGCGCTGCAATGGCTGCAGCGCTTCGGTGCTAAGGCCTGCTTGCTGAGCTGGTTGCCGGTGGTGGGCGATCCGCTGTGCGCGGTGGCCGGCTGGCTGCGCCTGCCGTTCTGGCCCTGTCTGGCTTACATGGCGATCGGCAAGTTCGCCCGCTATCTGAGCGCGACTGCCGCACTGCTGTGGGTCTTCCCGGGGCAGTATTCGGGCTGAAGTCGGCACAATCACGGCACGGCCTACCGGCCGCCGCTTTCCCGACGATCCATCCGGCCGACCGGCCCTGATCGCCCAACTTGCTGCCTAACTTGCCATGAGTACACCCGCCTACGACGACCTCTGCCAGCGCCACCAGCGCATTCACCGGCTTGCGCATCTGCAATCGATCGCCTCCTGGGACCAGTCCGCCAATATGCCGCCCAAGGGCAATGAGGCGCGCTCGCTGGCGCTGGCCGAGATGGGCGGGCTGCTGCATCAGCTGGCCACCGAGCCGGTTCTGAAGGATCTGCTGGCGCGTGCCGAGCAGGAGAATCTTGACGATGTGCAGCGCGCCAGCCTGCGCGAGATGAAGCGCGTCTGGCGCTCGTCGAATGCACTGCCTCAGTCGCTGGTGGAGGCCAAGAGTCTGGCCAATTCGCGCTGCGAACATGCCTGGCGCAGCCAGCGCCCCGCGAATGACTGGGCCGGCTATCTGGAAAACATGCGCGAGGTGGTGCGTCTGGCGCGTGAAGAGGCCCGTCTGCTAGCCGAGGACAGCGGCCTCGCCAAGTACGACGCGCTGATGGACCAGTACGAACCCGGCATGCGCGCCGCCGAGGTGGACCGCGTGTTCGGCGATCTGCGCCAGTGGCTGCCGGGCCTGATCCAGCAGGTGCAGGAGAAGCAGAAGGGCGAGACGGTGATGCAGCCGGTCGGCTCCTTCCCGACGGCCGCGCAGCGCGCGCTGGGCCAGGATGCGATGACGCTGATGGGCTTCGATTTCGAGGCCGGCCGCCTGGACGAGAGCGCACATCCGTTCTGCGGTGGCGTGCCCGAGGACGTGCGACTGACCACGCGCTATCGCGAAGACAACTTCCTGCCCAGCTTGACCGGCACCATCCACGAGACCGGCCATGCACGCTACGAGCAGAACCTGCCGCGCCACTGGCTGGGTCTGCCGATCGGGCAGGCACGCTCGATGGGCCTGCACGAAAGCCAGAGCCTGTCCTTCGAGATGCAGCTGGGCAGCCACCCGGGCTTTGCCAAGCTGCTGAGCCCGCTGGTGAGCAAGCACCTGGGCCAGCAGCCAGCCTTTGCGGCCGACAACCTGAACCGCCTGATGACGCGGGTCGAGCGCGGCTTCATCCGTGTGGATGCCGACGAGGTGACCTACCCGGCCCACGTGATCCTGCGCTACGAGATCGAGCGCGCACTGATCGAAGGCGAGATTGAGTGCGAGGACATTCCGGCGCTGTGGGACCAGAAGATGATGGAGCTGCTGGGCCTGGACACGCGCGGCAACTACAAGAACGGCTGCATGCAGGACGTGCACTGGGGTTGCGGCCTCTATGGCTACTTCCCCTGCTACACGCTGGGCGCGATGTATGCCGCGCAGTGGTTCGCCACCATGCGCCGCGCGATGCCGGATCTGGACGCCAGGATTGCCGCGGGCGATCTGGCGCCGGTGTTCGACTGGCTCAAGTCCAATGTCTGGAGCCAGGGCAGCCGCTGGGAAACGCCGGAGCTGGTGCAGCGCGCCAGCGGCGAGACGCTGAATCCGGCGCACTTCCGCGCGCATCTGCAGGCGCGCTATCTGGGCGCCTGAGCCACCCGCCTGGCGGGCATGCAGAAGGGCGCCAGCATAGGCGCCCTTTTTTCCTTCAATCGGAACGACTGAGGCCGAGGCTCAGGCCTTGCGGCGGCGCGAGAAACCGACGCAGGCGGCCAGGCCGGCCAGAGCCAGAGCGAGGCTGGCGGGCTCAGGCACTGCGTTGACGCTGACATTGTCCAGCGAGGTGCCATAGCTGTCGGAACTGCCGAGGGCGCCGAAGCTCAGGCGCGTCTGCGAGCCCTGGGCTACGAAGCTGGTGCTCAGCGTGGTCCAGCCGGTCTTGCTGTCCTGGCCGAAGGCGTTGCAATCCATGTCGCCGATCTTCCAGCACAGGCCGTTGCTGGCCTGGCCCTTGTGGTCCGGACGCTGGGCATAGGAGAAGCTCAGCTCGTAACGCTGGCCGGCGACGGTGTTCAGCATCTGCCAGATCGAGCTGTTGCCGGTGGTGTCCAGCTCGACAAAGTACTTGCCAAACGGTGTGCTGCCAGCGGCGCCATTGCGCACTTCGATATTGCCGTTCCAGCCGGCGATGCCGTTGAAATTGCTCCAGCTACCTTGCGCCAGGGTCTGGTTCGGCTGGGCCAGACTCTCGAAGCTGCCGTTGACGACGATGTTGGGGGACACCGGGCCTGCCAGTGCCTGGCTGGCCCACAGCGGGCAGCTCATCAGGATGGCAAGGAGGACTGGGCGCATTCGGGACTCCGGGGGGGTGAGAGGATCAATGCCGGAATTGTCCCGAGCTGCGCCGCAGCCGGCTTTCCCGCGGCCGCGGGGGAGCCGCTGCTGATTCGTGACGGAGTTGGCGGCGCGCCGAACGGCGCCGCGGGCTGCCTCAGGCCGGCTGGCGTGCTTCCAGCGTGCGCAGGCTGTGATCCAGGCGTTGCAGCGCCTGCTCCAGGCGGCAACCGGTCTGCGGCTGCTCGGCGAGCAGGCGTCGCTGCGGATCGTGCAGCACATCCATGCGCAGGCTCAGGCCATGCGGCGCCAGCTGGTGCTGCAGCTTGATATGGCGCTTCAGAAGCAGCGCGCGCGTGGCCTGGTAGGCATGCTCGGCCAGATGCCGGCGCTGCGAGTAGCTGAAGGTGTTGGCCAGAAACAGCTCAGGGTCGCGCGGATCGGGCTCGAACAGCAGGATGTCGGTCTCCGGGTGGCTGCGCGCATAGCCACGCATGCCCAGCTCCAGCCGCGAGTGGATCAGCGAGCGCAGCGTCTGGCTCAGCACCACCGGCAGGCCGCCATCAACCAGGCGCGGAATCGGCGGTGCGCTGGCGTGGGGCGCGAGCTCGGCCTGGTCGTCCTCGCGGTGCGCTTGATACGGCACCAGCGGGTTCAGGCAGATCAGCAGATCCAGCCCTTCGTTGAGCAGCACCGAGGCGTGGATGGTGCGCTTGAGCGCACCGTCGACGAAGTGGCGGCCCTCGATCTCGACCGGTGGGAAAAGGCCGGGCAGTGCCGCGCTGGCCTGCACCGCGCGCGAGATCGGCACATGGTCGTGCCCCGGCATGCCGAAGGGCACGGATTCGCCGCTGTCCAGGTCGGTGGCCACCAGCACCAGGCGCCGCTTGAGCTTGCGGAAGTCGTCGCTGCGGCCCTTCTGGCTGAACTGCAGATGCACCTGCTCGGCCAGCTTCTCGCCGGACAAGAGGCCGGTGGGCAGGGCCCGCGCCAGGCGCTCGAAAGCCCCCAGCAGCGAGCGCCGCTCCACCACGCGCTGCCATAGTGCCTCGCCCAGCAGGGCCGGCAGGCTGCGCAGGCGCCGCAGGTATTCATCCCAGGCCGGATGCAGCAGCACGCTGGGGTCGAAGCTGTCGGGCGGCGGCGCGGTGTTCTCGATGAAGGCCGCGCAGATCTGGCGCGGCGTCATGCCGTTGACCAGCGCGGCAGCGATGAAGCCGCCAGCGCTGACGCCGATATAGCTGTCGCAGCGCGTCAGGTCGAGCCCGTCGATCGATTCCTGGATCGCGCACAGCGCGCCGATTTCGTAGATCGCGCCCAGTGGCCCACCTCCGGCCAGCGCCAGGCCGATGCGTGGCTTGGCCTGCTCCTGGGTCGGGCGGCGGCTACTGCTTTTGCTCATCGGCGTGCGTCAGCCTCAGGCCTTGGCTGCCGGCTGGCTGGCCGCTGCGCGCTTGCGCGGTGCTGCGGCTTTCTTGGCGGGAGCGGCCGGTGCCGCCTTCTTGGCGGGCGCTGCCTTCTTTGCGGCGGGCTTGGCGGCTGGCTTGGCAGCCGCCTTCTTGACCGCAGGTTTGGCCGCGGCTTTGGGTGCAGCCTTCGTCGGGGCCTTCTTCTTGGCTGCGGCCGAGGCCGCCGGCTTGCCGCTGACTTTGCCGCCCAGCGCATCAATGCGCGCGATCAGCGCATCGATTTCCTTGGCGGTCGGCACACCCAGGCGCTTGAGGGCGCGAGCGACGCGCTCTTCAAAGATGGTTTCGAGCTTGTCCCAATGCTGGCCGGCCTTGGTGCCGACTTCATCGGCCATGCCGCTCATCTTCTGCGCCACCGCGCCGAGCTTTTCCTCGGCCACCGATTGGGTCTTCTTCTGCAGCTTCATGCCTTCATGCACCAGCGCATCGAAGACCTTGCCGCCTTCGCCCTGTGCCTTGGCAAAGGCGCCCAGGCCGGCTGCCCAGATCTGGTGTGCCGAGTCGCGCACGCTTTGACCCAGAGCGCCGTCCAGCAGTCCGGCGGGCAGGCCGGGAATCGCCGAGCTGGCCGTTGCCTTCTGCTTGGCGGCCATTTTCTGAAGCTTCTTGACCATATAGACAGTCCTTTATCGGTGAGTGGCAGGCGGCCGCAGCGTGGGCCTGTTTCGACTATAGGCCTGTCTTCAGCCGGCAGGCGCTGTGATTCCTAGTGTGCCGGCTCTACGACGCGCCCTGGGGAAAGTGCGCAGCAGCGCCGGCTGGCGCCTGGTCAAGAATCGGGCCACAACAAGCCCATGCAACGCAGGAGACAGGCATGCAGTATTTCGTCACCGGAGCCACTGGCTTCATCGGCAAGCGTCTGGTCAAGAAGCTGCTCGCGCGGCGCGGCAGCACGGTCTACTTCCTGCTTCGCGAGGAAAGCCGCGACAAGTTGCCCGAACTGCTGAACTTCTGGGGCGTCAGTAAGACGCGCGCGGTGCCGGTGTGGGGCGATCTCACCAGCAAGAAGCTGGGCGTGGCGGCCGAGCAGATCAAGGCCTTGAAGGGGCAGATCGACCACCTCTACCACCTGGCCGCCGTCTACGACCTGAAGGCCGACGAGGAAAGCCAGGTCAAGACCAATATCGAAGGCACGCGCGCCATGGTGGAGTTTGCCCAGGCCATCGATGCCGGGCATGTGCACCATGTGTCGTCGATCGCCGCGGCCGGTCTGTACGAAGGCGTGTTCCGCGAGGACATGTTCAGCGAGGCCGAAGGACTGGAGCACCCTTACTTCATGACCAAGCACGAGAGCGAGAAGATCGTGCGCAAGGAGTGCAAGAAGCCCTGGACCGTCTACCGCCCGGCCATGGTGGTGGGCGACTCGCACACCGGCGAGATGGACAAGGTGGACGGCCCCTACTACTTCTTCAAGCCGATCCAGCGCCTGCGCCAGATCCTGCCGCCGTGGATGCCGGCCGTTGGCCTGGAGGGCGGGCGCGTCAACATCGTGCCGGTGGACTATGTGGTGGCGGTGCTCGACCACATCAGCCACCACAGCCGCAAGAGCGGCGGCTGCTTCCACATCGTCGATCCGGTGGGCTACCGCGTCGGCGATGTGCTGGACATCTTCTCCAAGGCCGGCCATGCGCCGAAGATGAACCTGTTCATCAATGCGGCGCTGCTGGGCTTCATTCCGAAGAGCGTCAAGAAGGGCCTGATGGCGCTGGCGCCGGTGCGCCGCATCCGCCATGCGGTGATGAAGGATCTGGGCCTGCCCGAGGACATCCTCACCTTCATCAATTACCCGACCCGCTTCGACTGCCGCGAGACCGAGGCGATGCTGAAGGGCTCGGGCATCAGCTGTCCCAATCTGCATGATTACGCCTGGCGGCTGTGGGACTACTGGGAACGCCACCTGGACCCGGACCTCTTCATCGACCGCAGCCTGAAGGGCGCGACGAGCGGCAAGGTGGTGCTGGTCACCGGCGGCTCTTCCGGCATCGGCCTGGCGGCGGCCAAGAAGTTTGCCGAGGCCGGCGCCATCACGCTGATCTGCGCGCGTGACGAGGACAAGCTGGCTGAAGCCGTGGCCGATATCCGTGCATTCGCCGGCCCGAAGGCGCAGGTGCACAGCTTCTCGGCCGACATCGCCGACGAAGCCAGCTGCGCCGCGCTGATGGCCTGGATCCAGCAGAACTTCGGCGGCGTCGATTTCCTGATCAACAACGCCGGCCGTTCGATCCGCCGCGCCATCGAGAGCAGCTACGACCGATTCCACGACTATCAGCGCACGATGGATCTGAACTACTTCGGCTGCCTGCGCGTCACGATGGGCCTGCTGCCCGGCATGGTGGCCAAGAAAAAGGGTCATGTGGTGAACATCTCCAGCATCGGCGTGCTGACCAATGCGCCGCGCTTCTCGGCCTATGTGGCCAGCAAGGCCGCGCTGGACGCCTGGACGCGCTGCGCCTCCAGCGAGTACGCCGATCTGGGCATCACCTTCACCACCATCAACATGCCGCTGGTGCGCACGCCGATGATCGCGCCCACCAAGATCTACAACAACGTGCCGACGCTGAGCCCGGAGGAGGCCGCCGACATGGTGGCGCAGGCCTGCATCGCCAAGCCGGTGCGCATCGCCACCCGCCTGGGCGTGACCGGCGAGCTGATGCATTCGCTGATGCCGCGCGTGGCGCAGATCGTGATGAACACCAGCTTCCGCATGTTCCCCGACAGCGATGCGGCCAAGGGTGATGCCGCGGGCAAGGGCGGCAAGCCTCAGCTCTCGGCCGAGGCCATCGCGCTGCAGCAGATGATGCGGGGCATCCACTTCTGAGGGGGCTGCGGGACAATGCGGGCTGATCAACCCATTCGAGGCCAGCCATGAGCATGAAACGTACCGACCTCGAGAAGAAGCTGGCCAAGAAGCTGGACGGCCGGCTGAAGTCCAGCCTGCCGCCACAGCGCTTTGCGCAGGGCGCCGCTGTTGCGGCCGCCCAAGAAGAGCGCAAGGCCAGCAAGAAGGAAGCCGCGCCCAAGCTGGTGCCGCTGGCCTGCCGGCTGCCCGCCGATCTGGTGGCGCGTCTGCGCGAACGCGCCGTGGCGCATGAAGGCGGCATCCACGGCCTGATGACCGAGGCGGCCGAGGCCTGGCTCAGCAAGAAGGCCTGAACGGTCGGAGCTGCCCCTGGCCCGAAGGGTAAGCTCACTCGCGTATGAGAATTATTCTCATTTGCGGCTATCATCGCCGCCATGAGTTCCGTCTTTCCTTCCGCAGCCGCTGTGCCGGCTTCTTGCCCGCCGCCGGTCACGCTAGATCAACTGGCCAGCGGCCAGCGCGCCCGCGTGCGCGGCCTGAGCGTGCCTCCTCAGCAGGCTGAGTGGGCCCGCCAGCTGGAGGATCTGGGCTTTGTGCCGGGGGCCGAGGTGCAGCTGCTGCGCCGTTCCGTCTGGGGTGATCCGCTGGTGGTGGGCGTGGAGGGCAGCCGCTTCGCGCTGCGCCGCGCTGAGGCCCAGTGCGTGCAGATCGAGGCGCTGCCAGCATGAGTGCCGAGGCCGTCATCCATGTCCACCGCGGCGGGCCGCTGGTGGCGCTGCTGGGCAATCCCAACTGCGGCAAGACCTCCCTGTTCAACCGCCTTACCGGCAGCCATCAGAAGGTGGCCAACTACGCCGGCGTCACGGTGGAGCGCAAGGAAGGTCGCTTTGCCAGCGCGGCCGGCAAGGCCTTGCGCCTGCTGGACCTGCCGGGCGCCTACAGCCTGTATCCGCGCAGCCCGGACGAGCGCGTCACCGTGGAGGTGCTGCGCGGCCAGGCCCGCGGCGAGAAGCGGCCCGACCTGCTGCTGTGCGTGGTGGACGCCTCCAACCTGCGCCGCCACCTGCGACTGGTGCTGGCCGCGCGCCGCCTGGGCCTGCCCTGTGTGGTTCTGCTGAACATGGCCGATGTGGCCGAACGCCGCGGCCTGAGGCTCAACCCCGAGGCGCTGGCGAGCGAGCTGGGCGTGCCGGTGCTACGCCTGGTTGCGGTCAGCGGCGAGGGCGTGGCCGAGCTGCGCACGCTGCTCGATCAGCCGCAGGTCTGGCAGACGCCCGCCACGCTGCCTGCCGATGAGGGAGATGAAGCCGGTGATCACCAGCGCGTGCAGACGCTGCTGGATCGGCTGGGCCTGGCCAATAGCCTGCCCGAGACCGGCAGCGACCGCCTCGACCGCGTGCTGCTGCACCCGGTGGCAGGGCCGGCGCTGCTGGCGCTGCTGCTGTTCCTGATCTTCCAGGCCGTGTTCTCCTGGGCCGAGGCGCCGATGAACGCGATCGAGGCCGGCAGCGCCTGGCTGGGCCAGCAGCTGTCCGCGCAGCTGCCGGACGGCTGGCTGCGCAGCCTGCTGGTGGACGGCCTGCTGGCCGGCGTGGGTGGCGTGCTGGTGTTCCTGCCGCAGATCCTGATCCTGTTCTTCTTCATCCTGGTGCTCGAAGAGTCGGGCTATCTGCCGCGCGCGGCCTGGCTGCTGGACCGCCTGATGGGCAGTCTGGGCCTGTCGGGGCGCAGCTTCATTCCGCTGCTGTCCAGCTTCGCCTGCGCCATTCCCGGCGTGATGGCCACGCGCAGCATCTCCAACCCGCGCGACCGCTGGGTGACCATGGCGCTGGCACCGCTGATGACCTGCTCGGCGCGACTCCCGGTGTATGCCCTGCTGATCGGCGCCTTCATCCCGCAACGCAGCCTGGCCGGCGGCTGGGTGGAGCTGCAGGGCCTGGTGCTGTTCGGCCTCTATCTGGCCGGCATCGTCGGCGCAGCCGGAGTGGCCTGGCTGCTCAAGCTGTTTGGCGGTGGCGGCCAAGTGCGCACGCTGATGATGGAGCTGCCGGCCTACCACTGGCCGCGGCTGCTGAATGTGGCACTGGGCCTGTGGCAGCGCGCGCTGGTGTTCCTGAAGCGGGTCGGCTCCATCATCCTGATCATGTCACTGGTGATCTGGGCGCTGGCCAGCTTCCCTGCCGGGCCGGACGGCGCACCGGCCATCGAGGCGAGCCTGGCTGGCCAGCTGGGCCGCGCGATGGCGCCGTTGTTCGAGCCCATCGGCTTCAACTGGCAGATATCGGTGGCGCTGGTGCCCGGATTGGCGGCGCGCGAGGTGGCGGTCAGCGCGCTGGCCACTGTCTATGCGCTGTCGGATGCCGGCGCGGAGGACGCTGCCGGCACGCTGGGGCCGTTGATCGGTGCGCAGTGGAGCCTGGCTACCGGCCTGGCGCTGCTGGCTTGGTATGTGTTCGCGCCGCAATGCCTGGCCACGCTGGCCGCCATCCGGCGCGAGAGCGGCAGCTGGCGCTTCCCGCTGTTGTTGGCGGCCGGGCTGTTCGGCCTGGCCTATCTGGCGGCCTTCATCGTGTTCAGGCTGGCCACGGCGCTGGGAGGCTAAGCCCCGCGCTCAAAAGCCCTCCAGCACCAGCTTGCCGCGTTGGCGCTGGCTCTCCTGCTGCGCATGGGCACGCTTCAGGGTCGCCGCGTTGATGGGCCCCATCACCTCGGCCAGGGTACTGCGCAGCCGGCTGTCATCCACCAGGCGCGCCACCTCAACCAGCAAGCGGCCCTGCTCGGCAATGTCATGCGTGCCGTGCACGGAGCGGGTGAACATCATCTCCCAGTGCAGCGACAGGGCCTTGCCCTTGAGCGCCATCACATCGATGTCGCCGGGGCCGAATTCGTCGATCAGGCCCAGGCGGCCCTGGGGTTCCAGCGCGGCCACCAGATCGGCGAAATGCGCCGGCGTGTGCGTCAGGCTGGCGGCATAGCGCAGCGGGGGCAGGCCCTGCTCGGCCTGCAGGCGCGCGATCTGCGGGGCCAAGGGCTCGCGGTGGCTGATCACGTGATGAGCACCCAGCTCGCGCAGCCATGCCCCGCCCGCGCCCTCGGGCTCGGAACTCGTGCCCACCACCAGCAGATGCGGCAGCTGGCGGGCCAGTTGCACGAGGATGGAGCCCACGCCGCCGGCCGCGCCGGTCACCAGCAGGCTTACCGGGCGCTCGGTCTGCTGCTGCACCTGCAGGCGGTCGTGAAGCAGCTCCCAGGCGGTGATGGCGGTCAGGGGCAGGGCTGCGGCCTCGGCGTCGCTGAGCGAGGCCGGGGCACGGGCCACTATGCGGTGATCGACGGCTTGGTACTGGGCATTGCTGCCGGGGCGGTTGATGTCGCCCGCGTACCAGACCCGGTCGCCCAGGTCGAAGCCCCGCACCTCGGCGCCAAGGGCGCGCACCACGCCCACGGCGTCCCAACCCAGCACCACGGGCGTCTGGCCATCGGTGCTGGCGCGGCGCAGGCGCAGCTTGGTGTCCACCGGGTTGAGGGCAATGGCACTCACCTCCACCAGCAGGTCCTGCGGACCTGGGGTGGGTATGGGCAGCTCCAGGTCCAGCAGGGACTCCGGGTCGTTGATGGGCAGGCTCTTGAAGTAACCGACGGCTTTCATGCTAATGATTCTCCTGATGCGCCACCACATGGGCGCGATGACGTATCTTGGGGGTTGGGGCAGAATCAATGAAGACGCATTAATCGCTATCAGTTTCAAATGGAAATTGAAAATATCCAGGAGCTACGCCTGCTGGTGGAATGTGCCCGCGGCGGCAGCCTGAGCGCGGCGGCTGTCGAGTTGCAGATCACCCCGGCCGCGGCCAGCGCCTTACTCAAGCGCCTGGAGGCGCGCCTTGGCGTGCGCCTGGCCGAGCGCAGCACGCGAGCACTGCGGCTCACACCGGCGGGCGAGCAGTTGCGCGACTATGCGCAGCGCGTGCTGGAGCTGCTGGAGGAGGGCGTGGCCCAGCTCAGCGAGGGCGGGGCCGCGCCCGGGCGTGCTGGATCCGCAGCGGCGGCAGCGTTGCGCGGTCGGATCCGCGTGAGCGGCTCCAGCGATCTGACGCGGCGGGTGCTGCTGCCCCTGCTGGATGAATTCCTGGCCCGGCATCCTGGCGTTGAGCTGCAGCTGCAGGTGGGAGACTCCCTCTTGGACGTGGTGCGCGACCAGGTAGACCTGGCGCTGCGCTACGGCGAGTTGGCTGACTCGGGCCTGGTGGCGCGCCAGCTCTGGAGCGGCCGTCGCCTGCTGGTGGCCGCGCCCGACTACCTGAAGCGCCGCGGCTGGCCCCGCCATCCGCATGAGCTGGACGGGCATGAGTGCATACGCTTCAAGATCGGCAACCGGCTGGAGCGGGAGTGGGCCTTCTGGCCGCGTGCGGCGCCCCAGGGCGCGCCCCTGGTGGTGGCGGTGAAGGGCCAGCGCAGTGCGGACGATGGCAGCATCGCCCATCAATGGGCGCTGGAGGGCCAGGGCCTGAGCTACAAGAGCGAGCTGGATGTGCGCGACAGCCTGGCCAGCGGCGCCTTGGTGGAGGTGCTGCCCGACTGGTTGGGCCGCCCCATGCCCCTGCATGCGGTGCTGCCCAGCCAGCGCTTTCTGCCTCTGCGGCTGCGGGCCCTGGTGGACCATCTGGCCGAAGGGCTGGCCGCGCCATCGCCGGCGCCGCCGCGGGCCCCTGCCGCTCAGGGGCGGGGCAGGCGCTTGTTGCTCGCACCATGAGGCGAGGACTCTGCTCGAGGCGCGCCAGCGGCGCCATCCGCGCGCGGGGTAGATACATCTGGCCACTGCCTTGGGCGGCTGAGAGCCAAAGTGCGTCCTGCCTGCCCGGCGTCAAGGGCGCCGGGCGCGGACTGCGGCATGATGGCGCACCTGTTCCATTCCTCCCGGGCCCTTGCTGATGCTGAGATTCCTACCTGCTCCGCTGCGCGGTGCGCTTGCCGCCGTCCTGCTGGGGCTGAACACCGTGATCGGTGTGTCGCTGATGATCGTGCCGGCCTTGATCAAGCTGCTGCTGCCCATCGATGGTGTGCGCAAGCTCTGCACTCGCGTGATCAGCGGCATCGCCACCGGCTGGGTGGCGGTCAACAACGGCTGGATCGCCAGCGTCGGCGCGGCGCCTTGGGACGTCAAGGGCTTGGACGACCTGCACCAGCGCGGCTGGTACCTGGTCTCGCCCAATCACCAGAGCTGGGTCGACATCCTGGTGCTGCAGCGCGTGTTCCATGGCCGCATCCCCTTCCTGAAGTTTTTCCTCAAGCAGGAGCTGATCTGGGTGCCGGTGATTGGCCTGGCCTGGTGGGCGCTGGACTTTCCCTTCATGAAGCGCGGCCGCAGCCAGGGCTCGAAGGCGGCCGATATGGTCACCACGCGCCAGGCCTGCGAGAAGTTCAAGAAGCTGCCCACCACAGTGATCAACTTCGTCGAAGGCACGCGATTCACCGAGGCCAAGCACACCAAGCAGAACAGCCCTTACCGCCACCTGCTGAAGCCCAAGATCGGCGCCTTGTGCGTGGCGCTGGCCACGATGGGTGAACAATTCGAGGCCCTGCTCGACGTGACCCTGGTCTATCCCGACGGCCGGCCCACCTTCTGGCACCTGCTTTGCGGCGATGTAGGGCGGGTGATCGTGCGGGTGCAGCAGCGGCCCATCCCGGCGGAGCTGGTCGGGCGCGACCCGCAGCAGGACCGCGCTCTACTGGTGCAGACCGGCCGCTGGATCGAAGCGCAATGGCGCGAGAAGGACGAGCTGATCGAGCAACTGCGCCGCGACGCCGGCATGCCCGGCAGCTCCTGAGCGAAGCGGTCTACTGGAGGAGGGCCCAGCGCTGCCGCGCGGTGCTGCGCTCTCGACCGCTCAGGCGATCAGGCGCTCATGCCTCGGGTGCATCGACGTAATAGGCCTCGACCGTGCCCTTGAGCTTGATCGTCAGCGGCTGGCCGCGGCGATCCACCGCCTTGCCCGCCGGCACCTTGATCCAGCCTTCGCTGATGCAGTATTCCTCGACGTCCTTGCGCTCCTTGCCGTTGAAGCGGATGCCGATCTCGGCTTGCTGCTCCATGATGGCCTTGTTGAAGTGCGGGCTGCGCGGGTCGACGGACAGGTGGTCGGGCAGGGAAATCTGGCTCATGGTCGGGTCTGGGGGTAAGCGTTTCGACGGAAGGCCGCATTGTCGGCGAAGCTAGCCGCCGTGAATGAACACCATCGCCGCATTGATCACATAGGTGGCCACCAGGCCGGCGCTGATCCAGCTCACCATGCGCAGCACCCGGCCATGCGGCCGCATCAGTAGGCCGACCATGACCAGCCCGCTCATCACGATGGCTGCGGCGGCGCTGCCTATATGCACCGGCGACGCCGCCGCCAGCAGCGGCGCGCCGCGGTAGAACAGGTCGTCCACCGCCAGGATGCACAGATTGAAGAGATTGCTGCCCAGCAAGTTGCCGATCGCCATGTCCAGCGCACCCAGGCGCAGCGCACCCAGCGTCACCGCCATCTCGGGCAGGGTGGTGACAAAGGCCATGAACAGCGTGCCGACGAAGCTGCGGTTCCAGCCCATTTCCAAGGCTAGGCGGTCGGCCAGATGGGGCAGCCAGATGCCCGCGCCCAGCACCACGGCGGCGGCAAGCCCGAAGCGCAGCAACTCAGGTCGCAGCGCAAGCAGCGGCGTGCCGGGCTGCGCCGCGGCCGTCTGAGGCGTGCCCGCATGGGCCTGCTCATGCCTGAACCCGCTGCGCAGGGCCAGCAGATATAGCGCCAGCAGAACCGGGCTGTATAGACCCAGGTTGAGCAGCGCTGGCGCCCGACTGCCCAGCGCGAGACTGAGAACCACAAATCCCAGCATCACGATGCCAAAGGCGGCTGAGAGCAGGTGCACGTCGCTGGCGCGACGGTACATCGGCTGCTGGCGTTGCAGCGCATCCACCACCGCCAGGAACAGCAGATTGAACACGCAGGCGCCCAGCACATTGCCCACCGCCAGATTGGGTGCTTGCACCACCGCTACCGCCGTGATGCCCGAGGCCAGTTCGGGCAGCGATGTCACTGTGGCCAGTAGCGCCAGGCCCACCCAGCCGCCGGTCAGTCCGGTGGCTTGGGCGATGCGGTCGGCGCTGCGGCTCAGCGCAAAGCCGGCGCGCCCGATCAGCAAGCCGCAGAGCAGGAATTGGAGAATCAACCAGACAAGGCTCATTGCGGGCGAACTCTATGCGGTGGCGCTGCGCGCCAGACTGTGGCGTACCCAGAGCTTGCGCAGTTCCTCTGCCCACAACACTAGACTGGCCGCCGCGGCCAGCGGCAGCAGCGCCGCCGGCTCCAGCGGCACGGTGTGGAACAGCGCATTCATCGGTGGCGCATATACCACCAGCCCCTGCAGCACCACGCTCAAGCTCAGCCCGCCCAGCAACCAGGGGTTCTTCAACAGGCCCAGCCGCAGCGCCGAGCGCGTGGCCGACTGGCAGTTCAGTACATTGAACCAGGCGCACATCGCCAGCAAGGTGAAGGTCTCGGTCTGCACCAAGGCCACGTCGGCGCCCTGCGCGATGCGCCAGGCGAACCAGCCGAAGCTGATGCCCGCGATCATAGGCGTCATCAGTGCCACGCGCTTCAGCAGGCTGGCGCCGAGCAGCCGGTCGTCACGCGCCACCGGGCGCTGGCGCATCTCGTCGCCGCTCGGTGGGTCCATCACAAGGTTCACCGTCACCGTGCCTTCGGTGACGATATTGATCCACAGGATCTGCACCGCCGCAAGCGGCAATGGCAGGCCGAGCATCAGCGCCAGCAGCAGCACCAGCAGTGCGGCCATCGAGGTGGCGAACAGGTAGAGGATCACCTTCTTTAGATTGGCGTAGACCACCCGGCCTTCCAGCACGGCGCCGACGATGGTGGCGAAGTTGTCGTCGGTGATGACGATCTTGGCCGCACTCTTGGCCACCTCGGTGCCGGTTATGCCCATGGCCACGCCAACATCGGCGCGCGCCAACGCGGGCGCGTCGTTGACGCCGTCGCCGGTCATCGCCACCACCTCGCCACGCGCCTGCAGGGCCTC
The DNA here is from genome assembly GCA_013824165.1 of Methylibium sp. Taxonomy (GTDB): domain Bacteria; phylum Pseudomonadota; class Gammaproteobacteria; order Burkholderiales; family Burkholderiaceae_C; genus JACDQM01. The sequence goes on from PNNH01000079.1 coordinate 41,659, forward strand.
GACGATGCGCAGCTTCTGCGCTGGCTGCACCCGTGCAAACACCGCGATGCGCGGCAGCCGCTCATGAAGCTCGGACTCGCCCATGCGCTCCAGCTCCACACCGTCCACCGCCTCGTCGCCGTCGCGGGCGATGCCCAGCTCGCGCGCGATCGCCAGGCCGGTGGCCTTGTGGTCGCCGGTCACCATCACCGGGCGGATGCCGGCGGCGCGGCAGTCGGCCACCGCGGGGCGCACCTCTTCGCGCGGCGGGTCGATCTGCCCCACCAGGCCCAGCAGCCGCGTGTGGCCCACCAGCGCATCGAAGCCCGCCTCGGCGTCCAGCGCTGCGTCGTCCACTGTCGCAAAGGCCAGCACGCGCAGAGCGCGCCCTGCCAAATGCTCTGCCTGCTCGCGCGCCTGCAGCAGCAGCTCGGGCGCGCTGCCGACACACAGGCGCAGCACCGCCTCGGGGGCGCCCTTGATCATCACGCGGCGCGGCGCACCGTCCAGCCGGTGTCGGGTGGCCATCAGCTTGGTGTCGGAGTCGAAAGGCAGCTCGGCCTCGCGCGGCGCGGCCTGGCGCTGCGCCGCGATTTCCAGCCCGGCCTTGGCGGCCAGCACCAGCAATGCGCCTTCGGTGGGGTCGCCCAGCACCGTCCAGCTGCCGCGCTCATCGTCCTCGGGCGGCAGCAGCTCGGCGTCATTGCACAGCAGCGCGGCCTGCAGCAGCTGCTGCAGCAGCGGATGGGCGGTCGCGTCGATGCGCGCAGCTGAGGCGTCAGTGAAGCTGCCGCTCGGCGCATAGCCGATGCCCGATACTGTGAACGTGCTGCTATCGGGTAGCCACAGAGCCACCCCGGTCATCTCGTTGCGGGTCAGGGTGCCGGTCTTGTCGGTGCAGATCACTGTGGTGGAGCCCAGCGTCTCGACGGCTGACAGCCGGCGGATGATGGCGCCGCGCCCCGCCATGCGCTGCATGCCCACCGCCAGCGCAATAGTCATCGCTACCGGCAAGCCCTCGGGCACCATCGACACCATCTGGCTGATCGCCACCATCAGCACCGCGCTGAGCGGCAACTCGCGCCACAGGCCCAGCAGCAGCACCAGTACGAACAGGCCCAGCGCCGCCACCACCAGCGCGCGGCCGAAGCGCTCGATGCGCCGCTCCAGCGGCGTCTTCGGCTCTTGCGCGCCTTCGGTCAGACCGGCGATGCGGCCCACCTGGGTGTGCGCGCCGATGGCGCAGACCACGGCGCGCGCGCGGCCCGCGGTGATGTGCGTGCCGGAATAGACCATGCAGTGCCGATCGGCCAGCGTGGCGGACTCGGGCACCGCCTGCACGGACTTTGACACCGGCACCGATTCGCCGGTCAGCGCCGCCTCGGCCACCTGCAGCTGCGCGGCCTCGACCAGCCGCGCATCGGCGCCCACCGCGTCGCCCGCGGCCAGCAGCAGAATGTCGCCCGGCACCAGCTCGCGCGCCTCGACGAGTTGTTCGCCGCCCTCGCGCAACACGCGCACGCGCAAGGCCGACAGCCGCCGCAGCGCGGCCATCGACCGCTCGGCCCGGCCTTCCTGAAAGCTGCCGACGGCCGCATTCACCAGCACCACCGCCAGGATCACCAGCGCATCGCCCTGATGGCCCAAGGCCACCGCCAAGCCGGCAGCGACGAAGAGGATGTAGATCAACGGGCTCTTGAACTGCTGCGCCACGGTGCGCCACAGCGGACGCGGCGGCGCCTCCGGCAAGGTGTTCCAACCCTGCGAGGAACGGGCGGCGGCGATGTCGGCTGCATCAAGGCCCTGGGCCGCATCGCTGCCAGTCTGGCGCAGCGCGGCCTCGGCGCTCAGCGCGTGCCAGTGCGGGGCAGCGCTGCGTGTGATGGGGGGGGATTCAGTCATCGGACAGCGGGCCCTCTGGGTTGACATCTCTTGCCATCATCACCGATGCCAGAGCGGGCCGACGCGGCTGGCCTTCTGGTAAGTTCACGGCAGCCTGGCGCTGGTGAGTTTTCTTGCGTTGAATCAACACCGGCGGGCTGACTAAGGATGGAGAACGCCATGCCCTCACTGCAGAACTTGCTGGTCGCCACCGATTTCTCGGCTGAAGCGGCCAAGGCCCTTGAACGTTCGGCGCTGCTGGCCGCAGCGCTGGATGCCCGCCTGCTGCTGCTGCATGCCTTGGACATGGGCGCGCTGGACGATCTGCGCCTCTGGCTGGACGGCAAGGAACCGTCTGTGGTGGCTGCGGCCATGGCCGAGCAGGCTGAGCGCCAGATCGCCGAGCAGGCCGCCGCGCTGGCGCTGGCCCATGGCATTGCCGTGCGGGGCGGTGTGCGCCAAGGCGAAGCCCTGCAGCAGATCATCGCAGCGGCGCGGGAATCGGAAGCGGGCCTACTCGTCATCGGTCGACGCGGGCTCAGCGGGCTGCACCGCGCGCTGCTGGGCTCCACCGCCGAGCGCGTGGCGCGCCGGGCTGACTTGCCCGTGTTGATGGTCAACCGCCCGCCCCAGGGGCCGTATCGGCGCGTGCTGGTGCCGGTGGACTTCTCGGCCTGGAGTCTGCCGGCGCTGCAGCTAGCGCAGCAGCTGGCTGGCGACGCGGAGATCGTCCTGATGCATGGTCTTGAGCTGGTTTCCGTGGGCCAGCTGCGTCTGGCCGATGTGGCGGAGGAGAAGATCCAGCACTACCGCCTGCAGGTGCGGCTGCGGGCCGTCGCCCGCCTGGTCGAGCTGGCGGCCCAAGCGGGCCTGCGCCCAAGCGCGCAGCCGCCCAGCACGCCTGACGGCGCTTCGCCCTGGGTTCTGATCGTCGAGGAGGCGCGGCGTCTTGATTGCGACCTGATCGTGATCGGCCGCCATGGGCGCCACCACATCGACGAGCTTCTGCTTGGTGGCACCACGCGCGTCGTGCTGGCCGAGAGCGATTGCGATGTGCTGGTCTGCAGCGCGCCGCCCCGCGCCTAGCCGCCTCGTGCGGCGCGCAGCAGCGTTGCCAGCCCGGTGCTCAGCCCCGGCAGCAGCGCTATCAGCAGCGTGCCGACGAAGATCGCCAACATGGCCGGCAACACCGCGCGAGCCACATAGCGGATCGACTTGCCGAACATCGCGGCGGCAAAGTAGATGTTCATGCCGGCCGGCGGGCACAGAAAGCCCACCTCCATCGCAGCCAGGAAGATGATGCCGAAGTGCACCGGGTCGATGCCGTAGGCGAGCGCCAGCGGCAGCAGTAGCGGCACCAGCACCGCCAGAGCGGCAAAGATTTCCATCAGCGCCGCGGCGGCGAACAGGAAAACGCACAGCGCCAGCAGGAACAGGTATTTGTTGGGAATCGCGCCCTGCACCCATTCCACCGCCAGGTCCGGAATGCCGGCATCCACCAGGAAATTGGTCAGCGCCAGCGCCATGCCCAGGATCAGCATCACGCCGCCGATCAGCTGCGCGCACTCGGACAGGCAGCGCGCGAGCAGGCGCCAGCCCAGCTCGCGGTGTGCCAGCGCCTGCGTCAGCAACGCATAGGCGGCCGTCAGCGCCGCGCTCTCGGTGGGCGTGGCCAGGCCGCTGGCCAGCGAGCCGATCGCCACCACCGGGGCCAGGATCTCCCACTTGGCGGTCCAGGCCGCCGCCATCGCCTGGCGCGCGTTCGGCCGGCTTGCTGGGGCGGCCGTGGCGCTGCCACCACCACGCAAGAAGCCGCCAAACAGCAGCAGGCAGGCCACCATCACCAGCGCCGGCACCAGGCCGGCCAGGAACATGTCCATGATGGGCACGCGGGCGATCACTGCATACATGATCAGCGGCACCGAAGGCGCCAGCAGCACGCCCAAGGCGCTGGCGCTGGTCACCAGGCCGATGCCGCGCTGCTCCGGATAGCCGGCATTGCGCAGCAGCGGCAGCAGCAGGCCACCCAGGGCCAGAATCGTCACGCCGCTGCCGCCGGTGAAAGCGGTGAAGGCCGAGCACAGCACGGCTGCTGCCAGCACCGTGCCGCGCGCGCCGCCGCCGAACAGAGCCACGAACAGCGTGCCCAGGCGCTGTGCCGCCCCCGTGCGCGCCATCACCAGGCCGGCCAGCGTGAACAGCGGCAGCGCCGGCAGCGAAGGGTTGACGGTGATCTGGTAGTGCGACAGCGCGATCGAAGCCAGCGGCAGCCCGTCGCTCCAGAACAGCGCCAGCGCCAGTCCTCCCAGCACCGCAAACACCGGAGCACCCGCCAGCAGCGCCAGCAGCAGCAAGGCCAGCGCCGGCCACAGCAGGCCGCCCTGGCCATCGCCTGCGGCGGCCAGCAACCAGCCGCTCAGCGGCAGCGTCAGGCCCAGCGCGAGGCGTGCCAGCAGGCCCGGCGCGCAGCGCAGGCCCAGCTTGAAGCCCAGCAGTGCAAAGCCCAGCGGCATGCCGGCCTGCACCCACCACACCGGCAGGCCGTAGGCCAGTGTCTGGGCGCCCTCGATCTCGCTGGCCACAAAGCGCCAGCTGGCCAGCGCCAGCATGCCGCACAGCAGCGCGGCGCTGCCCTTGGCGAAGGCCTGAACCAGGGCCTGGCTGCGCTCGCTGCCGCGTTGGCTCAGGCTGCTGCCCAGCGTGCTGAGGTGGCCATGGCGCTCGGCCGCCACCGCGCCGAACATCGCCAGCAGCAGGCCCAGGTGCTGCACCAGCACCGAAGCGTTCTCGATGCCGCGGCCCATCAGCGGGCGCAGCGCGATCTCGGCGAGTGGCAGCAGCACCATCAGCGCCAGCGCCACCGAGGCGATGCCCTCGTCGAAGCGCGGCAGCCAGCGGGTCAGCCCGCCAGCTACGGGCACCGCGGCTTGTTCAGCCATGATCACTCACTGCCCCTTGCTGGCGCGGTAGGCCTTCAGATGCATGAAGACTTCGTCAAAGGTGTCGGCCGGCACCATGCTGCCGCGGATGCGCGGGTATAGGCGCTCGGCCAGTTCGTTCCATTCGCGCATCTGCTCGGCCGAGGGCTTGTTCACCTTCAGGCCGCGCTTCTTCATGGCCTCCACCGCCTCGTCCACTTCCTTGCGGGCCTGCTGGCGCATCACCACGCCAGCCTTCTCGCCGCTGCTCTTCAGCGACTGCTGGGCGGCGGGCGACATTGCATCCCAGGCCTTCTTGGTGACCACCAGCGCGCCGACGATGGGCGCCCAATTGATGTCCAGCATATTGCTGGCGGTGTCGTAGACCTGGCTGGCCAGCGCGAAGTACGGCGTCGACGGCACCACATTGATCATGCCGGTCTGCATCGCGGGCAGGATGTCGGCCGTCTCCAGCGGCACCGGCGTGTAGCCCAGGCTCTTCATGATGGCCTGCTGCTCAGGCTCCGAGCCCCAGGCGAAGAACTTCATGCGCTTGAAGTCATCCGGCCGCAGCGCCGGCTCTTTGGAGAAGAAGCGCACCCAGCCCGCATCGCCCCAGGCCACCACCACGAAGCCGCGCTCCAGAAAGCGCTTCTCCATGGCCGGGCGCATCTTCTCGCGCACATGGTCCACTTCGTCCCAGTTGCGAAACAGCAGCGGCAGGTTCTGCAGCGCGGCCACCGTGGGCTCGATCTCGCGCAGCCCCACCACCGACATCAGCGCGCCCTGCAGCTGGCCGATGCGCATGCGCCGCGCCAGCTCGGCCTCGCCGCCCTGGCTGCCATCGGTGAACACCACAAAGCGCGCATTGCCGCCCTGCGCAGCGCGCCAGCTCTCGCCCATCTCCATCAGCTGTTGGTGGTATTGCGAGTTCTTCGGCACCAGGCTGCCGATGCGCAGCTGCACCGGCGCCTGCGCCCAGGCGCTGCCGGCGGTGGACATCAAGGCCAGCAGCAGGGCTGCGGCGTGGCGGCGGTGGAGTCTTGTCATCGTGGGGTGCGTCAAAGAAACGTAGAAGGCGAGGGGGCAGAGGGGTTGCGTGGCCTCAGAACAGATCGTCAGCCGTGTCGAGCAGCCATTGCGCGCGCTGGCGCATCACCTGGTTGCCCAGGCTCTGCCCCGGCACGGCCAGCGCCTGGCGCAGCAGCGCCTCGAAGGCGGGGCGATCACCGGATGGCAGGGCCAGCGCCTCGGCCTTGCCCACCAGGGCGCCGGCATTGCGGCCCTTGCCGGCGGCCAGGGCTTGATCAAACAGCGCTTCGGCGCGGCGTGCGCTGCCGCCGGGGCGCGAGGCTTCCAGCGTGCCCAGCAGCGCGGCCACTGCGCCGTCGCCATGCGCAGGCTGCGTGGCCCAGGCCCGCTCGGCCAGGCGCAGTGCCAGCGGCAGATCGGCCACCGCCTCGGGGCTGTCTTTGGACAGCGCGATATAGGCGCCCCACGAAGCCGCGGCCCAGTAAGCCACGCCCACCTGTTCAGGCGGCAAGGGCGGCAGCGGCTGCGCCGCCGGCTGCTGCAAAGACTTCAGAAGATTGCCGCCGTGGTGCTGCTCCAGCGCCGCCATCGCGTGGCGATGGGCGCGCAGATACAGGCGCGCGGCACGCTGGCGCAGCGCTTGCGCGGCGCGCGCATCGCGGCTCTCCAGGCGCTCGGCCTCGAAGGCCACAAAGGCGTAGCCATATTGCGTGAAGCCGCCCGCCACTGATTCGGCCAGCGCCAGATGGCCCGGCGTCTGGCGTAGCAGCGATTCCGACAGCTTCAGATAGAAGGCGCCGGCCTCGCGCGCCAGCACCAAGTCTTCCTCTTCGGCCTGCCCCTGGCTGGCCAGCTCATCCGCCACGCTGCGCACGAGCATCAGCCGCGGCGAGCAGGCGCTGAGCAGGCTTGCCAGCAGCAGCAAGGCGAGAAGTCGAGAGGGCAGCATCATGCGGGGATGACGAGAAAGACAGCGGGGCGGCGCAAGAACGAACAAAAACAACAACAGCAGCCGCGGGCAGTCTAGGCAGGCTTGATGAAGAAGCTGTGACGCTGTCACACACCGCGCCATCGGCTGTCACAGGCGCGTCGCAATCGGCGCGAGATGTGTCGGTTTGTCATCTGCGCTGCCGATACTTGGCGGCACATCACAGCACCACATCACCCAGCCCTACCGACCGAGGCCCCATTGAGCAGCGAAAGCAGCAGCCGTTCTTCCAGCGCGCAGCAGGCGCACGAGCCTCTGCCGCCATGCCAGCGCCTGCGCCAGGCCGCTGCAGAGCTGGGCGCCGGGCCGGTGACGCTGGCTCAGCTAGCCGCGCTGCAAGGGCCGGCCGCGCTGGGCTCGCTGCTGGTGCTGCTGGCCGCGCCCTGCGTGCTGCCTGTGCCCGGTGTGGGCAATGTGATGGGCCTGGCGCTGATGATGCTGGCCCTGCCGATGTGGCGGGGCGAGCGCATCGGCGCCTTGCCTGCCGGCGTTGCCGGCTTTCAGATGCCGGCCCGCTGGGCGCGCCGTGCGCTGCTGCTGATGGCGGGGCTCTATGCGCTGGCCGACCGCATCACGCGCGGCGGGCGCCAACGGCCAAGTGGCGCGGTGCCGCAGCCAGCACAGCATTCGGGGCCGCGCCCCTGGCTGGCCACCCATGTGGCCCTGATGGGCGGGCTGATCTTTCTGCCGCTGCCGCTGGGCAACGTGCTGCCGGCGCTCAGCCTAGCGCTGCTGGGCCTGGCTCTGGCCTTGCATGACCGGTTGTTGATGACTGGCGCGCTAGGCGCCGGCCTGCTGGCCTGGGCCTACACCGCGGCACTGGGTCTGGCGGTCTGGGCCTGGGGGCTGGCGCCGGTGCTGAACTACCTGGGCCTCTCGGCCGCCTGACGCGCACCACGCTCCCTGAGCGGCCGCAGCAGATCGCTCAGGCCGTTGTGGTCGATCTCATGCATCAGCGCCAGCAGGCGACCGATTTCGCTCTTGGGAAAACCCTCGCGCGCAAACCAGTTCAGGTAATTGCCCGGCAGATCCGCCAGCAGCACACCCTTGTGCTTGCCAAAGGGCATGGGGGTGGTGACAAGTTTCTGCAGGTCGGCGGGGTTCATGGGGTGGGAGGGTAGCGCAGCGTGAGTCTCCGCCGTCTCGGCGCTAGCCGGAGCGCCGCCGTGAGCGCACCGGCAACGCGCTTCTTCTCGACACCCACAGCGTGGCAGCAAGACCGTGCTGAATGCGCTCGGCCCAGGGGCTCGGACTGCACGATTGGGCCAACCCCGATCAGCGCGCCAACGCGCCAAACCTCCCGGCGGCGCCCCGCAGCAACACTTCACCGTGAAAGCCCGTGCTTTGCACCAGCATGGGCTGCAACACAATCAGCTGAAATAGCGTCCCGGGTCGAGACAATCCGCCAAGGGTGCAAACCAAAGAGACCAACATGGCCAGGGACGGTGCGATGGTTCAGTTCAACACGGTTTGTCTGCCTCGGCATGCCGCCGTGCGTGTTCGCTGCGCTGGCGCTCGGCAGATCAATGCTATCCGTTTCGCCTCATGAACATGCGCGTGGCTGTCTGTCTGCTTGTTGCTTCAGCCGCGCTTCTGCTCGTTGGCTGCGCTACGCCCACTTCAAACACATCTGAGGATGACCGTCTTCCTGAGGACATCTCTCAGTCAGCAGAGTGGCGGGCCTTCGTTGGTATTGCCTCGCGGTCTAGGTTCGAGCCGTTCTCAGCCCCGACACTGGCTCAGGCATGTAAGAACGCTGTCGCGGCTCGTCCTCCCGACATTCCGCTGGCAATGGCGTATGACGCCTGCATTGACGCCGCAGCCAAGATGCTAGAGCCCGGCAACTTCTATATCAGCGATATCGAGGCGAGGGCACTGATTGGTTCGCGTCCGAAGCACGAGGCGCCTGTCGTCAAGCGCGTCCGCGCCGATGTGCTGCTTGTGTCTATTCCAACCTTTAGCCCAAGTGCGTATGCGGCCATAAGTTCGCAATTACGCGGACTCGCACTCGATCCGCGCATTCGCAATGTCATCATTGATATTCGCGGAAGTAGTGGGGGCGTGCTTGAGGACATTAAGGAAGCAGGCTCACTGTTCATGAATGGAGGACACCTCGGCTATGCACGCGGTAGCAAGGACACTCCTGTGCGAGCAGTAGTTTCCCCAGAACGGGTCCGCTCCTATCCCGCACTGTTGGCTGCAGACTTGCACCAAGCCCGACTCGTGATCCTCGTAGATGGGAGGACCGCCTCTGGGGCGGAGTTGTTCGCGCAGGGCCTACGTCTGAATCGATCAGCAGATCTGATGGGATCTAGGACTGCGGGGATCGCAGGCCTCTATGCACTCCAGAGGCTCACGCGCAAGGATCGAGTGCTCAAGATGTGGATTGCGACTCTGTACGACACCATGGATCGCACTTGGGAAGGCATCGGCTTGGAGGTCGATATCGGATTGGTCGCCTTGGGTGCCGGAGCGCCAAGCAATGTGATCGATGGCTGGGTTGCGGCTGCGATGAATCATCTTGCGCCCTGAGGCTTGTACCCAGCGTAGGCTGGCTCGACCGCAGCGCTTGGTCTTGACGTTCATTGTCTCGTCATCGGGGATCTTGGTGCCCGGCCGATGTGCGCACCGCTCTTGGATTGCTGCAAGTCCCCGCCGCATCGCCACCGTGGAGCCGTAGTTCGCCAATCTGCGCCACAGCAAGCGGCTGGGCCGCTTCATGCTCAGGGGCTAGGCCAAGGTCAACAGGCAGTGGCAGCGGTTCTGCCTGGTGCACAACATCGAGAAGCTGGCGAAGCGCGGGTGGAGAGGGTGAGGACAGCAGTGGGACACGGGCCAGGCGCTCATCAGGCCCACGAATGCGGGTTCGGCCGGGTACGATGCACTGCGAAGACGCGCACAATGGGCGCTATTAAACCAACGCTTTCCGATCGCTCGCCATGTGACACAACCGCTCTGGTAGCAGCGGCGCGGGGGGATTTTGGAAAGTTGCGCTAGGCCTGCTCACCGCCCTCTTTTTCTCAGCCAAGTATGACCAAGCTCCTGACTGCTATTGCAATCCCGCTTCTTCTCTCTGCTTGCGCTGCGACTCAACCTCCAGTGCCAGAGTCATACGGTGGCCCCATCGCCAAGGTCACTGACTCGATGGCCAACGTGACTTCCAAGCAAGGCGACTTTTGTGTTCTGCGCAGCATCGATGGTCGCCAGATTAGTAATTCGATCAACGAAACGCTTGAGCGCGGACGCGGGAAGGGTCTCACTTTGCATGCCTGGGTCACAGACCGCCGCATACCGGCGGTGCCGGCCAAGGTGGGGCTCAAATGTCAGACCGTGCATGCTGCACCCATACTTGCGCTCGCAGGCACGGTCTACGCCGTAGAAGGTACTGTCGATTTCAAACCGAGTTCGGACGGCCGATACGTCGTCAAGGGCGTTCTCGCTCCTGGCGGATCCTCCGTATGGATCGAAGACGCCACGTCGGGTGAGGTCGTCACAACCAAAGTCACCAGTGCGAAGTAGACCTTGTCCGCGCTGCGTGTTGCCGGTGCGCGTGCACGAGAATGGCATGACCCGCCAACTCCGCTCCTTCAATCGCCCATGAGCACGTGCAATCTGCTTCTTCAGGCATCACAACTGACTCACGCATGGCGCTCCACCGTCATCGGACAAGCCGCTGGCGCCAATCTCAAGGTCCTTCGCATGGACGAGCTAGCCTATCCGGATGAGACGCACGATTTCGACGAGGCGCTTCTTGTCCTTGAGGGCCAGATGAACCTCGAGATTCAAGGCCAGCTCATCGCCGTCAAGCAAGGCGAGGTCTACCTTGTTCCCGCTGGCGTAGCCCATGCTGTCGCCCCTGGAAGTCAAGGCACCCTCGTCATCATTGATCGGTGATGCTCGGCTACCTGCAGAGAATGCTGGACCTGGCGCTAGACAAGCAGCTGCAGGGCATTCACTTCTGGGGCACGGTCTACACCGTGCTGGTGCTGGCCGGCAGCTTGTGGCATGTGCTGCGGGTACGGCGCTGGCCCGGCACGCCGGGCGAGCTGCTGCGCCTGGGCGTGCGGCCAATCGGCGGGGCGGAGCCGCTGCGCGCCGATCAGGCCTTTGTGCCGGATGCGCTCTATGCCTATCAGGTGGATGGGCAGCGTTACGAGGGCAGCGAACTGTCGGTCTGGAAGTTGTCGGCCTCGGGCTTGCTGCGTTCTGCCGCGGCGCTGCAGCCCAGGCAGGTGAGGGCTGTCGAAGCAGCCTCAGGCGTGGTCACGGTGTATTACAACCCCCGGCGACCACACAAGAGCCTGCTGGTGCGGCCGGGCTGGGCCAGCGTGTGCTTCATGTGCTGCTGCATCGCTGCGGTGGCTGGCTTCTACCTGTGGCGCTGGTAAGCGGGTGCTGTGGCCCAAGGCCGCTGGACTTGCCGGGCTGCCTGCCCACAGGCGAGGCGCTGAGCCCGCACGGCCCGAGTAGCATGCAGCCAACGCAGCCTCCCACTCATCGCTCTGCACCATGAACATCCTCCTGCCGTCGCTGGCGCGACCGATGTCTCTTGTTCTTGTTCTTCTTGCTGCTGGTACGGCGCAAGGTGCCGAGACCCAGGCGGTGCAGCGCTGCGCGGCGCAGCTGCAGTCGGAGCAAGCTCGGATCGAGCAGGCTTTCGCCCGCGAGCGCCCGCCCGAAAGTGACAAGGTCGCCTTCCAGCGTTGGGCGAGGAATCTGCATGCGGCCCTCAACGCCGCAGGTCGGTCCGCCGAGTCTTGTGAGCGCCAGAGCCAGCCGGCCATGGCAACGGACCGCCGCTCCGCGCTGGAGGCCTGCATTTCTCGGGTGACGGCCAAGTCGGACGAAGTCAATCGCCGCTACGCCGGACGGACGCTGTCCCGGGAAGAGCAAGCGCAGTTGCGAGCCGCACAACTGGATTTGCATGAGCAGCGCATCACTTGCGATGTGGCCTCACGGAGGTAGGCCGCCAGGCCTGGCCGCGGCCCGCTCCTTCGCTGATGGGTGATTCACGGGGGGGAGGCTGATGAATCCGTGCGGCTGCGATCGGTCTGCCGCTACAGTTGTGGCGTGCTGACGATGAAGATCAGCGCCCGGAGAGGCGCAACGAGTAAGCTAGCAAGCGGTCCATCCAGGGAGATGCCCATCATGTTTAAGACGCCGACAACGCCCGCAGACTTCCACGTTCACGCCTTGAAGCAAGCAGCGCAAACCCGACAGGTGTTTGAGCGGGCTGCAGCGACATCGCTCAAGCGCTGGGAAGCGCCGCTGGCCTACCTGTTGGGTGCCGCAGTCGCAGGCATGGCCTACGTCGCACAAGACAGTGTGTTCGTGGCGCTCGCAGCCGGCGCTGCTGTTGCCGCACTCCAGCTGGCCACTGCCTGCTTCGCGGTGACGCTGCGCACCCACGCTGCGGTGCAGGCGCTGATTCGCCAGGGCGAAGGCGAAGCGCACCATGTCGGCAAGAGCAGTGCTGGAAAGATGGATGAGTGAGCGAGTGAGTGAGTGAGTGTGAGTGAGTGAGTGAGTGCTTGATTGGTCCAAGCCCCGAAGCGCCGGCTGTTTCGGCGACCCCGTCCCCGTCCGTTCACCGTCCTCCTGGTCCTGAGCTCCCCATGCCCAAGGTTTCATCCCGCCTGCTTTCAGTCGCACTTTTTCTTCTTGTTCTTGCCTTTGCGTCCCCAGGTGTCAAGGCCGCGCAGGTGAACAAGTGCATCATCAACGGCGCCGTCAGCTATCAGCAGGACCCCTGTCCGTCGGGCCAGGCGCGCAAGCAGCCCAGCCTTGAGGAGCTGAACGCCGCGGAGAAGAAGAAGCGCGCGGTTGCGGCGGCTGCTGCAGCTGCTGCAGCGGCTGATTCAGCGTCTTCGCCCGCCACTGCTGGCCGGAGGCTTGCGGCACCGCCGGTTGCGCCTTCACCCGCTGCTGCCATGACGCCGGCGCTGGCGTCGCCCACCTTTCCCACTGGCTTTCGCTGCGATGGGCGGCAGCACTGCCGGCAGATGAAGTCCTGCGAGGAGGCCAAGTACTTCCTGCGCAACTGCCCCGGTGTGAAGATGGACGGCGACAGGGATGGCTTTCCGTGCGAGCTTGATGTGTGCAGGAACGAGCTTCCCGGCGCTGCTCGCTGACGTGCCGGGCCACCACCCTGCCGCACGTCGCATCCCCAGGCCTGCAAGCGTCTGGAAATCCCGCGTGGCTTGGCGCCAAGGCCAGGGCATGATGGACGGCGCCTGAAGACGGGGCGCAAGAAAACCAACCGGAGGTGCGTGATGCCAGCTGGCGGCAACTGGAAAGAGATGTTCAACGCAGCCTGCGAGGGCGACATCGAGCTGCTGCGTTATCACGTGGACTGCGGCGTGGATGTGGATTACGCGCACCCGGAGTTTTTGTCGACGCCGCTGGTGGCCTGCATCCTGGCCCGGCAGCAGGCCTCGGCCGAGCTGCTGATCGAGTGCGGCGCCAACATCAATCTGCAATCGGAGTTCGATGAGGGCATGACGCCGCTGCAGGCGGCCCGCCATGTGGGGCTGCAGGCGGTGGAGGCGCGCTTGCTGGCGCTGGGCGCGACAGCGCCGCCGCAACGGGCGGCCCCGGCCCGGGCTGCGGCACCGTCCAAGCCGGTCTGGTGGCGCGCCTGGCTGGGCTGAGCGGCTGCGCTGCCGGCCTGCGATGCGAGCGGCCGGTCGGGCGGGCGACTGGTGGTGCGCGGCCGGGCTGGCATCATGCGCCGGGTGTTGGCTTGATGATCGACCACAGGAGCGTGCGCAGATGGCTTGGCTGTATTTGATCCTCGCGGGCTTGGCCGAAATCGGCTGGCCCGTCGGCCTGAAGGTTTCGCAGGCGCCGGAAACCCGCTGGACGGGCATCGCCATCGCGGTGGGCTTCATGTCGGTGAGCGGCTTCCTGCTGTGGCTGGCGCAGCGGCAGATCCCGATCGGCACGGCCTATGCGGTCTGGACCGGCATCGGCGCGGCCGGCACCTTCATGGTGGGCGTTCTGTACTACGGTGACCCGAGTTCCTTCATGCGCTACCTTGGTGTGGCGCTGATCGTGGCCGGGGTGGTGGTGCTGAAGCTGGCGCATTGAAGCGGGGCAAAAGCTTGCCCGAGCCCGAGCCTGAGCCAGCAGCTGGCCACAGCTTGCAGCGCCAACTTATCGAGTGGAGGTGCCATGCAGTCAAGCAGAAGAAGACCACGACTCGTCGCGGCGGCCTTGCTCGCGGCCTTACTGGTCGCCGCATTCAGCTATTCCGCCTGGAAGAGCCGCGAGATGGAGCGCTTTCTGGCCGAGTATCTGCCCAGCAGCCGAGCGGCTGGGGCCGGCGATGCGGTGCTGGGCGCGGTCGGCGTGAAGCGCTATGGCGAGTCCACCTGGTTTGAGCGCGCGCATGCGCCGCGCTGGAGCGCTGCCGGTGTGCATGAGGCGGCGGTACTGAGTCTGGACAACAAGCTCAGCGCCAAGCTCAGCGAAATTGGTGTGGGCGCGCAAGCGCTTGGCCATGCCAGGGTATCGGCCGGCATCGATGCCGGAGAAGAGGCCAAGCTGGCCCTGCTGCAAGTGACTGATCCCGGCGCCTTGGCCCGCGAGATTCAGGCCTTGGCCAGCGCTGAGCCTGCCTTTGCCAGTCTGGTCGCGGGGCGCGATAGCCGGGTCATCACTGCCGTGGGCGTGGTCGTTAGCCAGAAGGCGGCGCAGACGCTGAGCTTGGACCTGAGCGCTGCCACACTCACGAGCCGCAGCGCATCGGCCGCCTCGGCCCCAGGCGCAACGGCAGCCTCGATGCAGGCGGGGGCGCTGCTGTCCTCATCCTTTGCCGTGTCGCCCGGCTCGGTGCTGCTGTACCGGATGTCGCGGCTGTGCTGGGACCAGAGCCAGGTGCTGGTGCTGCTGCGGGTTGATGCAAAAGGGGCCGATGACTGTCCAGCGGGGCTTTCAGCGGTGCGTCCGGGCAAGCCGGGCGATCCAGGTACGCAGCTGTCGCGCTGAGGCGCTGGGACGCGATACGACCCATCGCAGCGCGGAGGCTGCCTGACCTGAAGGCATGGGGCGCGAATGCAGCAGGCGCCATGCCGCTGGTGCTTGCTGCCCGCTGGCCATGCAGCGGCCGCCGAAGTTTGCTCAGGCCATTGAGTTCGGCCTGGTGCGTCAGGGCCAGCGGCAATGGCCCGATCCTGCCCGTCAGCAATGCCGCAACAAGTCGCCAGACCGTCTGCGCAGTGTCGCGGGGCAGCTTGCTCTGCGTCGGACTCGCCACAGGGTTTGTTTGGGCTGGTGCTAACGTTCACAGTCATGACATCATGATTTCCGTGGATCTCCAATCGGACTGGATAGTTGACATTGCAGACAGCCATCGGGCTGGTTCGGAGAACTTGTGTTCAGGAGTCATGCTGTAGGCGGGGGAGGGAGCCTTGTGCCAAGTAGTCCCGAAGACATCAAGCTGCCAATCGAATTGAAAGAACAACAGCAAAAGGTGCTTATGAATGCCTCACGAAGTGTCCTAACTGTTTGCGCGGTGGCCAGTTTGATTGGCTGTGCAGCACCGCCCCAGAGAGTTTTCAGCCCTCCGGTGGACTACGTGCCAATGGGCGATGTCAGGATTGAAAGCAAGTTCAAGGTCATCAAGCTGGAGCGAGAAAACTTGGCGGCCGAAATCAATCGTTGCGTTCCTCAGATCAGTGCCACGTCTCCGGGTGTGGTTCGGGCACTTTCCGAATTCCCTAGCCGCAGCACCTCGGTCTCAGTCCATGGGCACGTCAGTTCCGCGAACGCATTCTGGGCAAGCGGCACCACGGGCATCTGCCTGCAAAGCAGCTCAGAGGGCTTCCCCATCTTCGCTGCCGAGGCGTTTCTCAACACTGTCAATCCGTCAGGCGTTCCCCCCGATGTGACCGACGCTTGGTACAAGCAGATCGCGCTGCTGGTCGCCACAAAAGGCACAGCGAAGGTTGCGTACGTTTTTGAAAAGGGCACAGCGTTCGTCGCGGATTACTGGGTTCAGCAGCCAAATACCCGCATGCTGAACTACTCGGTTGCCTTCCGGAAAGTGGGCGAGTGGGAATCCCAGGTGTTTGATGTTCGTTTCTCCCATCCAGGGATGTCGTCTGTGGCGGAAACGAAGCGAGGTGGTTCCGCCACTAAGAGCAATCTGCTGGCCCACCGAAACTTGTGAGGTCTGATACAAGCGCTGCCGCATTTCGGAGCTGCGAATCACGGGCCTTGATCGATCTGGCTCAACGCGCAAGCTTCCCCTATCGAGGTCACCCGATGCGACCACTGATTGCCCTCATCGCACTGTTCCTCTCAGCCTGTGCGACTCCTGTGCACGAGATCGAGGCTCCAGGACTCGGTGCCACCAAGGCGACGTCCATAGAAGTCTGTCGCCCGGAGGGGCAACGCGCCTACCTGGATCGACTGCTCTGCACTGATGGCAGTCCGGTCGCGTACCGGCGTACGGGCAGCCACGGTCCTCGCAACGCGATTCCGATCACGATGAGCGAGGAAGAAATGAACAGGCAGCTGCTGAGGCGTTATGCGCCTTTGGCTGCTGGCGAGGTGGATCACCACACCATTGACATGTACGAGTTGACCTGCGGCGGCAAGAAGAGCTTTGTCTACATGGACATGTATCACTGTGACAAACCCGCTCCGGTTCTGGCGCCCAAAGGCTTCACGATCAAGGTCCCTCCAGCTGTGCGCAGGGAAGGCGCGGTCTAGGCCCTGTTTGCCGCGCACGCACGTTCGTGAGCGTGGACGCCTGGACCTCTCGCTGTCCCGCTCCACGTGCAAGCGCAATTGGGGCTAGTTTGAGCGCCCCCGCCACTCTCCCGGCGTCACCCCCGTCCAGCGCCTGAACGCCCGCCAGAAGGTGCTGGGCTCGGCGAAGCCCAGGCTCTGGCCGATTTCGGCCAGCGGGCGCTCGGTGTCGGCCACGGCCGCCAATGCGGCATCGCGCCGGGCCTCGTCCAGCAGGGTGCTGAAATCCAGCGGCGGTGCGGCCGCCGCCATGCGCCGTGCCAGCGTGCGCGGGCTCAGGCCCAGCGCTTGCGCGGCCTGCTCGCGCGCGGGCAGCTGGCCCTGCTGTTGCAATTGCGCGGCGATCCAGCGGCGCAGCTCCTGCGCCAGTGCGTCAGGCGTCGAGAGTTCGGCCAGCCGTGCCGCCGCCTGGCGGTGGTGCAGGCTGGCTTGCTGTGCATCGGCCTGCGGCAGCGGCGCGTCGAGCAGGGCGTTATCGAAGCGCACGCCGCTGAAGGCCTGGTCGAATTCCACCGGGCAGCGGAACACCGCCTGATAACCGGCCAGCGGGCCGATGGCCGGCTGGTTGAACTGCACCTGCAGCGGCCGCAGTCGCGGCTTGGCGGTGACGCGGCGCGCAAAGCTCACCACCGCGGCCAGCACTGCCTCGATCTGATGCGGGCTGAAGGCCAGCGTGCCCTGGCGCGGGTGGTAGACCACCCAGCCGGATTCGGTGCCGGCAATGGTCTGCAGCCGGGCGCCGTCGCTGATCAGGCGCTGGTATTTCTGCGCCAGCGCAATGGCCTCGCGCAGCGTGGCCGAGGCGCGCAGCGCATCGCCCAGCACCGCAAAGCTGCCCGGTCCCACCTGGGCGCCGGCCTGCAGGCCGAAGCCGGGGTCTTGCGTGCATTGCACGGCCGCGCGCCACAGGCGGGTCACCTGGTCGATGTGCCAGCGCTGCTGCTCGCGCAAGGCGTTGTCTGGCAGGCCGGCCGCCGCCAGCACGGCCGAGCGTGGCGCGCCCAGGCGCTCGGCCGCGACCAGCACGGTGTTCACCCAGTCCAGCGAGACGGTGGCCTGCAAAGTCAATCTTTGTGTCCTCCAAAGTCAATCGAGCCGCGATCATAGGCGGCTAATCTCCGGCCCATCTGACAAGACCCGGAGCGGGCGCGCTGCAGCGGCGGTGCCGGCTCAGCTCCGGCGCAGGAGACACAGCAATGGTTCAGCAAGCGCGACAGCAGCAGCAGTCCGATCTGGTCGTGGCCGGCGGCGGCCTGGCCGGCATCGTCACCGCGCTGGAGGCGCTGCGCGCAGGCCAGCGCGTGACCCTGGTGGACCGCGACACGCCGGAGCGCTTCGGCGGCCTGGCGCTGTGGGCCTTCGGCGGCATGGCTCTGGTGGACACGCCGCTGCAGGCGCGCATGAAGATCCCCGACAGTGCCGAGCGCGCGTACCGCGACTGGCTGCGCTTCGGCGCGCTGGAGGCCGAAGACCCGCAAAGCCCACGCATGCAGTGGGCGCGTTACTACGTCGAGCACTCACGCGCCCAGGTGTACGACTGGCTGCTGAGTGAGGGCCTGAAGTTCATGCCCGCGGTGAACTGGGTGGAGCGCGGCATGCAGGGCGACGGCAACAGCGTGCCGCGCTATCACGTTGTCTGGGGTACCGCGCGCGAGCTGACGCGCCGGATGATTGCGGCGCTGCGCGCTGCCGATGGCGGCAGCGGACGGCTGACGATCTTGCACGAGCACCGCATCACCGCGCTGGATCACGAGGGCGGTGCGATTGCCGGAGCTATCGCCGTACATGAGCGCTCAGGCGCCGAAGTGCGCCTGAGCGCGCCGGTGGTGGTGCTGGCCATGGGCGGCATCAACGGCAGCCACGAGCAGACCCGCGCCCACTGGCCCCGCCACCGCTCCATGCCGGCGACGATGCTCAACGGCGCGCATCCGTTTGCCGACGGCCAGCTGCACCACTGGGTGGACCGCCACCTGGGAGCACCGATCACCAACGCGGGCGAGATGTGGAACTACGCGGCCGGATTCCCGCACCCGTATCCGCATTTCCCTGGCCACGGGCTCTCGACTATTCCGTGCAAATCGGCGCTGTGGCTGGACCATGCGGGCCGGCGCATCGGCCCCGAGCCGCTGGTCACCGGCTTCGACACGCACTGGCTCTGCCAGCGCGTCGCCGCCCAGGAGAAGCCCTGGACCTGGCATCTGCTGAACTGGCGCATCGCGGCCAAGGAATTCGCGATCTCCGGTGCCGAGCACAACCAGCGCATCCGCGACAAGCAGTTCCCGCTCTTTCTCAAGGAAACGCTGCTGGGCAACCACCGCCTGGTGAAGCAGATGGCTTCGGAAAGCCCGTACTTCCTGGTGGACGACACGGTGGCCGGCCTGGCCGCCAAGATGAATGCGCTGACCGCCTCGCACGATGTGGAGCCGGCCGTTCTGCAGGCCACGGCGGATGCCTTCGACGCCAATTTCGCCAACGGCGCCAAGCTGCACAACGACGACCAGATCCGCCGCATCCTGCATGCGCGCCAATGGGGGCCGGACAAGCTCCGCACCTGCAAGCCCGCGCCGCTGCAGATGGCGGGCGCCGGTCCCTTCATCGCGATCCACATTCAGCTGATCACGCGCAAGAGCCTGGGCGGCCTGCAGACCGATCTGCAAAGCCGCGTGCTCGACGGCGCCGGCCAGCCCATCGCTGGCCTCTATTGCGTGGGCGAGGCAGCCGGCTTCGGCGGCGGCGGCGCCAGTGGCAAGCGTTCGCTGGAAGGCACCTTCCTGCCCGGCTGCATCCTTACCGCGCGCGCGGCGGCCCGGTCCATCGTCGCGGGGCGCTGAAGCCCGCATCACCTAAAGACAACAAGGGGAGACTGCCGTGCAAGGTGACATCGTTTCCGGCCTGCTGCTGCCGCTGATCCTGGCCTTCATCATGTTCTCGCTGGGCCTGGGGCTGACGCCGGCCGATTTCCGGCGCATCTTCGCGCAGCCGCGCGCGCTGCTAGTGGGCGTGTTCTGCCACTTCGTGCTGCTGCCGCTGGCCTGCTATCTGCTGCTGACGCTGTTCGGCATGGGCGGCGTGTTCGCGGTGGGCTTCATGATCCTGGCGGCTTGCCCCACCGGCAGCACCTCCAACCTGCTGACTTATCTGGCGCGCGGCGACGTGGCGCTGGCGCTGAGCTTCACCGCGGTGGCCAGCGTGCTGACCATCTTCACGCTGCCCATCATCGTCACCTGGGCGCTGGGCCATTACCTGGGTGCGGCCCGTGCGGTGGATGTGCCGGTGGGCCTGATGATGGGACAGGTGGCGCTGGTGCTGGGCGTGCCGGTGAGTCTGGGCATGCTGGCGCGTCAGCGCTTCAGTGCCTGGGCGCTGCGCTTCGAGCCGCGCGCCACGCGCGTGGCCACGCTGCTGTTCATCCTGATCGTGGTGCTGGCGGTGCTGAAGAACTGGGCGCTGCTGCGCGAGAACTTCGCCACGCTGGCGCCTTTCGCGGTGCTGCTCAACATCAGCATGCTGTGCGTGGGCTTTGCGGTGGCCTGGGCCGCGCGGCTGTCGCGCAGCCAGTCGGTGACGCTGGGCATCGAGACCGCGGTGCAGAACGCCGCGCTCTCGCTGGTGATCGCCAGCAGCGTGCTGAAGGATGATGCGATGGCCATTCCCGGTGCGCTCTACGGCGTGCTGATGTATGCCGGCGGGCTGCTGTTCGCCTTCACCATGCGGCGCTTTCTGCCCGCCCAGCCGGCCCGGACCTGACAACGAGACAAGAGGAGCCCACGATGGCAAACAAGAACGGCGCACAAGCCCTGATGAAGACCCTGGTCGATGCCGGGGTCGAGGTCTGCTTCAGCAACCCCGGCACCAGCGAGATGCACTTCGTCGCCGCGCTGGACAGCGAGCCGCGCATGCGCGCGGTGCTGGCCCTGTTCGAGGGTGTGGCCACGGGTGCGGCCGACGGCTATGCGCGCATGGCCGACAAACCCGCCGCCACGCTGCTGCACCTGGGCTGCGGCCTGGGCAATGGGCTGGCCAATCTGCACAATGCGCGCAAGGGAAAGGTACCGGTGGTCAACATCGTCGGCGACCACGCGACCTATCACACCCAGTACGACGCGCAGCTGCAGTCCGACATCGAGACCGTGGCGCGCAATGTCTCGCCCGGCTTCGTGCGCACCTCGCAGAAGACCAGCGAGCTCTGCCGTGACGCGGCCGAGGCCGTGGCTGCCGCGCGCGGCTTGCCGGGCCAGGTGGCCACGCTGATCCTGCCTGCCGATGTGTCCTGGGGCGAGGGCGCGGTGCCGGTACCGCCGCCTGCCATGCCTAAGCCTGCAGCGGCCGATGACGCGACCGTCGCCGCCATTGCCGATGCGGTGCGCTCGGGCCAGACCTGTGCGCTGCTGCTGGGCGGCCGCGCGCTGCGTGAGCCGGCGCTGCTGGCCGCCGCGCGCCTTGCCGCGCACAGCGGCGTGCGCGTGCTGGCGGAGGTGTTTCCGACGCGGCTGACGCGCGGCGCAGGCGTGCCGCCGGTGGAGCGCATCGCCTATCTGGCCGAGCTGGCGGGCGTGCAGCTGGCCGATGTGAAGCATCTGATCCTGGTGGACGCCAAATCGCCGGTGTCTTTTTTCGCCTACCCGGGCAAGGCCAGCGACCTGGTGCCGGCGGGCTGCACGGTGCACATGCTGAGCGCACCCGAGCAGGATGCCACCGCCAGCCTTGGCAAGCTGGTGCAGGCGCTGGGTGCTGAGCAGGCGCAACCGGCGCTGCAGCCGGCGCAGCGGCCCGGCCGGCCCAAGGGCAAGCTGAACGCGCCCAAGGTCTGCAAGGCGCTGGGTCATCTGCTGCCTGAGAACGCCATCGTTGTCGACGAGGCCATCACCTCGGGCCTGATGCTTGGCGCGATGACGGCCGGCGCGCCGCGCCACGATCTGATCACGCTGACCGGCGGCGCCATCGGCCAGGGCCTGCCCAGCGCTGTGGGTGCGGCGGTAGCCTGCCCGGACCGGCCGGTGCTGGCGCTGATCGGCGATGGCTCCTCGATGTACACCATCCAGGCGCTGTGGACCATGGCGCGCGAGAAGCTGAACGTCACCTCGGTGATCTTCAACAACGCGTCCTACTCGGTGCTCAATGTCGAGCTGGAACGGGTGGGTGCCGAGGAATCCGGCCCCAAGGCCAAGGCGCAATTCGACCTGACCGGCCCGGTGCTGAACTTCGCGCAGCTGGCGCAAGGGATGGGCGTGCACGCGGTGCGCGTGAGCACGGCCGAAGAATTCTGCAAGGCGCTGGAGTACGCGCTGGCCCACCCGGGGCCACACCTGATCGAAGCCATGGTGCCCGAGTCGCTCAGCGGTGCGAAGCGCAAGGTGCTGCCCTGGCTGCTGCGCACCCTGCCCAATCTGCCGCAGGGCATGGCCCGCGCCCTCAAACGCAAGATCGCTCCCTGAGCCCGCGCACGGTGTCCGGAAGGACGCCGCGGCAGGCGAAGGCCAAGCCGCGATATACGCGGCTTGGCTGAGTGCGCGCACAGGGTCCGGAAGGACCCAGGGGCTGAGCCGCGCTCACGCCGGCTAGCCGGCCCGCGCGCGTCGGCTGATCAGCGGCGGCGGCGGCGTGCGGCCAGCAGCAGGCCGCCCAGGGCGCCAAGCGCCAGGACCAGGCTGCCGGGCTCGGGCACTGTGCCCGTGCCGACGATCACGTCGATCTCGCTGCGCGCCAACAGTCCACCATTGGCATTGAACGCCTCCAGGTAGATCGAGTAGTTGCCATTCAGGTTCGGATCGAACAGGTGGCTGGCATCGCTGTAGAAGGCCAGATTCCAGGAGTTCTGCACCAGGCTGTTGGAGGATTCCAGCGCGTTGTAGCTGGCCAGGAACGTCGCCAGATCGACGCCTGTGGCCTCGACGCCGGCGCCCTGGGCGGTGCCGCTGTTGCCGAAGGAGTGATCCCACAGCGCCAGGCCGCCCGCCGCCGGGTTGGGATTGACGCTGTTGAGCGGGTCGAAGACGCGGTAGTTGGTGCCCAGGCCGGCGTCGTAGTCGATGCCGATCCGGTAGGTGTAGGCGCTGATGGCCGCTGTGCCGGTGTTGATCGACCAGTCGAAGTTCCAGCTGGCGCGGGCGTTGCCGGGGCCGAAACCACCGACGGCATGGTTGTAGCTGCCGTTGCCATTGCTGTTGGTGACGTTGGTCGGGCTCGGATAGCGCACGCGTGCGCGCAGGCCGATTTCCAGGCCGTTGGCCTTGTCGACGGTGAATCCGCCGTTGCCGATGCCTGTGCCAGCGATCACGTTGCTGGTGACGTTCTGGTCATAGCTCAGGCTGGCCTGTGCGGTGGCGGCGACCGAGGCGAGTGCCCCCAGTGCGAATAGCCGAAAGATCTTGCTCATGAATTCCCCTCAATCAAAGGCGGTTGCGAACAGAAGACCCAACGACTTTTTCTTGCCACCCAGTGCCGGGCGGTCAGGCCAAGGGCCAGGGACAGACGCACGCACGAACCGTGCCCTTTGGCTAGATCGTTGATTCTTCAGGGGAAGTGGTTTGGGCCGCGGCGGCGATGTAAGGTGGGCCGACAGAATGCGCCTGCCGATTCAAGGGGCTACGCAGATACATTGCTAGCATCCAGCGCCTGATTCAGCGGAGTGGGTGCCTTGTGAACAGTGTCGAACAGCGTGTTGTCGTCGTCGACATCCGCATGAAGTTCTGGTCCATGGTGGTTTTCACGGTCAAGCTGGCGATTGCCCCCATCCCGGCGGCCTTGATCCTGTTTGCCATGGCGCTGCTGTTTGCGGGGCTGTGGGCTGGCCTGCTGCGGGCCATCGGGCACTGAGCCGTGCCTGAGTCGGCTCAGGCGCCGCTGCTGCCTTCGCCCTCGCCACCCTCGTTGTTGAGCCGGTACTTGCGGATCTTGTCGGCCAGCGTGGTCTTGGCGGTGCGCAGGGCCAGAGCGCTGCGGGCGATATTGCCGCCCTGGCGCTGCAGTTCCTCGCGGATCAGGCTGCGCTCGAAGTCCTCGACAATCTCGGCCAGCGACAGTTCGCTGGCGGCGGCGGGCGCGGCCTCGGCCAGGCCCAGCACATCGTTGCGCACGCCCAGCACCAGGCAGTCGGCCACATTGCGCAGCTCGCGCACATTGCCAGGCCAGGCGTGCGACATCAGCGCGCGCAGCTGCGTGCTGCTGACCTCGGGCACGGCCAGGCCGTAACGGCTAGCGGCCAGCAGCATGAAGTGCTCCAGCAGCAGCGGCACATCCTCGCGGCGCTCGCGCAGCGGCGGCAGGTCGATGGTCACCACGTTCAGCCGGTAGTAGAGGTCGCTGCGGAAGGAGCCCTGCTGGGCGCGCTGCAGCAGGTCGTCCTTGCTGGCGGCCACCACGCGGCAGTCCACCGCGATGCGCTGGTTGGAGCCCAGGCGCTCGATCTGGCGCTCCTGCAGCACGCGCAGCAGCTTGATCTGCACTGCCATCGGCATGCTCTCGACCTCGTCGAGGAACAGCGTGCCGCCATTGGCATGTTCGATCTTGCCGATGCGGCGCTTGCTGGCGCCGGTGAAGGCGCCCACCTCGTGGCCGAACAGCTCGCTGTCCAGCAAGGTCTCGGGCAGGCCGCCGCAGTTCAGCGCCACCAGCGGTGCCTGGCGTCGGCCGGAGAGTTCGTGCAGGGCCTGCGCCACCAGCTCCTTACCGGTGCCGGTCTCACCACGGATCAGCACATCCACCGAGGAGTCGGCGATGCGTGTGACCAGCTGGCGCACCGCCTCGATCTGCGGCGAGCGGCCCACCAGCTTGCCGGCCACGCCGGCGCGCGCGGCCAGGGCCTGGCGCAGGCTCAGCACTTCCAACGTCAGGCGGCGCTTCTCCAGCGCGCGCTTGACCACCTCCACCAGCAGCTCGGGCGAGAAGGGCTTGGGGATGAAGTCATAGGCGCCGCTGCGCATCGCCTCCACCGCCAGGCTGACATCGCCATGGCCGGTGATCATGATGACGGGCAGTTCGGGGTCCAGTTCATGGCAGCGTCGCAGCAGGCTCATGCCGTCTGCGCGCGGCAGGCGCATGTCAGTGACGACGATGCCGGCAAAGCCCGGCTTGATCAGCGCCAGCGCAGCCTCGGCCGATTCGACCGCGTCCACGCGCAGATCCGCCAGCTGCAAGGCCTGGACGCAGCCCAGCTGCATGTGCAGATCGTCTTCGACCAGCAGGACGGACAGTTCTTGGCTCATGGGCTTTCTGCGCCTGTGGCGCTGTCGGGGGCGGTGGGCAGGCGCAGCTTGAAGCAGGCGCCGCCTTCAGGGTGATTGTCGGCTTCCAGCTCGCCGCCTGCCTCGCGCACGATGTCGCGCGAGATCGCCAGCCCCAGGCCCAGGCCGACGCCGGCATCCTTGGTGGTGAAGAAGGGCTCGAACAGGCGCGCGCGCACATCCTCGGCCAGGCCGGCGCCGCTGTCGCGCACTTCAATCAGCACGCGGTCCGGCGCTTGATCGGTCGCCTCATTGCAGGCGCTCACCCACAGCTGGCGCTGCGCCACGCCGGCCTCGCGCATGGCATCCAGCGCATTGCCGATCAGGTTGATCAGCACCTGCTCCAGCCGGTTGGGGTCGCACCAGGCCTGCACCGCGCCCGGCGCGCAGGCCTTGTGCAGCTGCACGCCTTCGTTACGCAGGCGCTGGTCGTACAGGAACAGCGCATTGTTGATGGCGACGGCCACATCGCAGTCCACCGGCTGCGCCTTGCTCTTGCGCGCAAAACCCTTCAACGGCTCGATGATGCCGCCCATCTGGTCGGCCAGCCGGGTCAGGATCTGCAGATTGCTCTGCACCGTGTCGAGCTTGCCGCGCTTCATGAACTCCAGCGCATTGCCTGACAGCGTGCGGATCGCCCCCAGCGGCTGGGTCAGCTCATGCGTGATGCCGGTGGCCAGCTGGCCCAGCGCGGCCATCTTGCCTGCGTGCACCAGTTCGTCCTGCGCCTGGCGCAGCGTGGTCTCGGCCTGCTGTCGCTCGGCCACCTCGCGCTTGAGGCGCTGGTTGGCTTCGGTCAGCGCGCTGGTGCGGCGCTGCACCGTTTGCTCCAGCTCGGTATTGGCCTGCTGCAGCCAGCGCTGCGCCTGCAACTTCTGGCGCACCAGGCGGCGGCGCTGCAGCGCGATCAGCGCCAGCAGCAGCAGGGTGCCTGCGGCCAGCGCGGCCAGCAGGCTGTGCATCACCGCCTCGCGCCGCACCGGCTGCAGGTCGGAGAACATCAGCAGCCTCCAGTCCATGCCGTTGAGCGTGCGGCCCTGCACCAGCAGGCCGCGGCTGGCCGGCAGCGGCAGGCCGGCATCGGCGTCCGGGCCATGCGGCACCAAGCCTTCCACCACCTGGCTGTTCTCGTCGATGCGCAGGTCCACCTTGAGCGGGAAGCGCGGCAGGCGCTGCTCGCCATAAAGGCGGCTGAGCTGCAGATCCACGCGCTGATCCACACTCAGCTCGGCCAGCGCGGTGTAGCGCCAGCCAGGCTCGGACGACAGGATTACCACCTGGTTGGAGTCGGCCAGCAGCGCCGGCGAGCCCAGACTGGGCCAGGCTTCGTTGATGGCTTCCAGGCTGATCTTGATGGCGGCCACACCGGCCACGCGGGCGCCGTCATGGATGGGGTGCGAGACGTAGTAGCCCGGCTGCTGGTTGCGCGTGTCGATCGCGAAATGCCTGCCTACGCGGCCCGACAGCGCTTCGAGGAAGTAGGGCCGGAAGGCCTGGTCCTCGCCCGCCATCGTGGCATCGCTGGAGGCCAGCACAGTGCCGCGCTCGTTCAGCACGAACACCGACAGGCTGCCAAGATGCGCGTTGAGGCGGCGCAGATAGAGATTGGCGCTGTCCACCCGCGCGGCGGACTGCGGCTGGCGCAGCAGGGCCAGCACATCCTGGTTCAGCTGCACCGTCGCGGGCGCATGCTCCAGGCGCTTGATGATGCCTTCGGCCGCGGCGCCGAACAGCTCCAGCTGGTGATTGGCCTCCTGGCGCAGTGACTCGGTGCCGCGCTGCATGCTGGCCGAAAAGCCCAGCCAGCCGGCCAGCAGCACCAGCACCAGCGCCAGCAAAGCCTGCGCCAGCGTGCGCAGCGCGCCGCGCGGGCGCGCCGACCAGGACATGCTGCGAAGGCCGGTGGTGCTGGGCGTCAAGAAGAGATCGGTCAGTGCTGGAGGATCTTGGAGAGGAAGTCCTTGGCGCGCGGCGAGCGGGCGTCAGGGTTGCCGAAGAACTCGTCCTTGCGGCAGTCCTCAACGATTTTGCCAGCGTCCATGAAGATCACGCGGTCGCTGACCTTCTTGGCAAAGCCCATCTCGTGGGTGACGCACATCATCGTCATACCCTCGTTGGCCAGGCCTACCATCACGTCCAGCACCTCGCCGACCATCTCTGGGTCGAGCGCCGAGGTGGGCTCGTCGAACAGCATCACGATCGGGTCCATCGACAGCGCGCGCGCAATCGCCACACGCTGCTGCTGCCCGCCGGAAAGCTGGCCAGGGAACTTATCCTTGTGCGCCGACAGGCCGACGCGCTCCAGCATCTTCAGGCCGCGGACCTTGGCCTCGTCGGGCTTGCGGCCCAGCACCTTGATCTGCGCGATGGTCAGGTTCTCGGTGACCGACAGATGCGGAAACAACTCGAAGTGCTGGAACACCATGCCTACGCGTGAACGCAGCTTGGGCAGATTGGTCTTGGGGTCGGTGAGGCTGATGCCGTCGACCTTGATGTCGCCCTTCTGGAAAGGCTCCAGCGCGTTAACGGTCTTGATCAGCGTGGACTTGCCCGAGCCCGAGGGGCCGCAGACGACCACCACTTCGCCCTTTTTGATTTCAGTCGTGCAGTCGGTCAGCACCTGGAACTGGCCGTACCACTTGGAAACGTTGTTGATTTCAATCATGGCTGGGGCCTCAACGGATGATGGCGATCTTCTTCTGCAGGCGGCGCACCAACATCGACAGGCCGAAGCAGATCACGAAATAGACGGCGGTGGCGACCAGATAGGTTTCCACCGGGCGGTTGAAGTTCTTGCCGGCGACTTCGAAGCCCTTGAGCAGGTCATAGGCGCCGATGGCATAGACCAGTGAGGTGTCCTGGAACAGGATGATGGTCTGCGTCAGCAGCACCGGCAGCATGTTGCGGAAGGCCTGCGGCAGCACCACCAGCTGCATGGTCTGGCCGTAGCTCATGCCCACCGCATAGCCGGCATGCACCTGGCCCTTGGGTACGCTCTGGATGCCGGCACGCATGATCTCCGAGTAGTACGCGGCCTCGAACACCGTGAAGGTGATGATGGCCGACAGCTCGGCGCCCATGGGCTTGCCCGTCATCAGCGGGATCAGCAGGAAGAACCACAGGATCACCATCACCAGCGGGATGGAGCGCAGCGTGTTGACGTAGAAGGCTGCCGGCACCTCCAGCCACTTCTTGCCTGAGAGGCGCATCAGCGCCAACACGGTGCCCAGCAGGATGCCGCCGATCATCGCGATCAGCGTCAGCTGGATCGAGAAGATCAGGCCCTTGGCGACGAAGCCGGTGAGGACATCCCAGCTCAGGAAGGAAAAGTCGAGAGAGAGGCTTTGCATCACTTGGCTCCACCGATCAGGCCCGGCACGCGCACGCGCTGTTCAATGAACAGGGCGATGCGGTTCACGGTGAAGGCCGAGATGAAGTACAGGCCGGTGACGGCCAGATAGATCTCGATGCCGCGCGAGGTTTCCTCCTGCGCCTGCATCGCGAACATGGTCAGCTCGGCTACCGAGACGGCAAAGGCCACCGAGCTGTTCTTGATGATGTTCATGCTCTCGCTGGTGAGCGGCGGGATGACGATGCGAAACGCCATCGGCAGCAGCACGAAGCGGTAGGTCTGCGGCAGCGTGAAGCCCATCGCGAGGCCGGCGTAACGCTGGCCCTTGGGCAGGCTGTTGATGCCGGCCTTGACCTGTTCTGAGATGCGCGCCGAGGTGAAGAAGCCCAGCGCTAGCACCACCAGCAGGAAGCTGGGCACGCTCTTGAGCGCGGGCACCATGGCCGGGATCACGTGGTACCACAGCACGATCTGCACCAGCAGCGGGATGTTGCGGAACAGCTCGGTCCAGGCCTCGCCGAAGCCGACCAGCCATTTGTTGGGCACGGTGCGCAGGATGCCGACCAGCGAACCCACCAGCAGCGCCACCACCAGCGCCAGCAGGGCGACACTGAGCGTCCAGCCCCAGGCCGAGATCATCCAGTCCAGATAGGTGATGTCGCCGCCACTGCCGAAGCAGCGCGGCATCACCTCGCCATCGATGGTGTTCTTGCAGAACACCTGCCAGTCAAAGTCCGCCACAGGCGCCTCCAGACGACTCAATCCCCAACCTACCGCGCAAGCCCGCCAGGGGGCTTGCGCCGGGCCCACGCGGGCCCGGCCTTGCTTGGCCTCAAGTGGCCGATATCACTTCTTGGCGTAGTCTTCAGCCGGCTTGTCGTTCGGGTTGGCCAGCGCTGCCTTCAGGTTGTCGCTCATGGCCAGGCCCACCTTGGCATTGGCCGGCGGGATCGGCTGCAGCAGCCACTTGTCGTACAGCTTGGCCACATCGCCCGACTTGATCATGGCCTTGATGCTGTCGTCTACAGCCTTCTTGAAGGCCGGGTCGTCCTTGCGGATCATGATGGCGATCGGCTCGACCGACAGCACTTCGCCGACGATCTTGTAGTCCGCCGGGTTCTTGCTCTTGGCGATCAGGCCGGCCAGCAGCGAGCCGTCCATCACGAAGGCATCAGCGCGGCCCGATTCCAGCAGCAGGAAGCTATCGGCGTGGTCCTTGCCGAACACTTCCTTGAAGTCCACGCCATTGGCGCGCTCGTGCCGGCGCAGGGTCTGCACCGAGGTCGTGCCGGTTGTGGTGGCCACGTTCTTGCCGGCCAGCTGGTTGATCGAGCTGATGCCCGAGGCGGCCTTGACGGCGATGCGCACTTCCTCGACGAAGGTGGTCACCGCGAAGGCCACATCCTTCTGGCGCGCGGCATTGTTGGTGGTGGAGCCGCACTCGATGTCCACGGTGCCGTTCGTCACCAGCGGGATGCGGTTCTGCGAAGTCACCGGCTGGTACTTCACCGACAGGCTGCTCATGCCCAGCTGCTTGCGCACATCGGACAGCACGCGCTCGCAGATCTCGACGTGGTAGCCGGTGAACTTGCCGTCACCCAGCGTGTAGGACAGCGCGCCGGAGGATTCGCGCACGCCCATCGTGACCGAGCCGCTGTCCTTGATCTTCTTCAGCGTGTCGGCGTGGGCGGCGCCGGTGGCCAGCAGGCCAGCCAGCAGCAAGGCTGCAGCGGTGGTGGTACGTTGGAACACAACAGACTTCTGGGACATGTGAACTCCTGGATCGGGAGGGTGGTGATGTCCGGCCACAGGGCCGGGGTTCGTGGGTCAAATCGCTGCCACTCAGGGCAGCGGCTGGTCACTCGGTTGTTTGTAGAGCTTGAGCAGGGCCTCGGACGGCGGCCAGTTCAGGTTCAGCCCCTTGGGCGGAATCGGCTTCTGGAACCAGCGGGCATAGATCTTCAGCGCCTCGCCGGAGCTCAGCAACTGGCTCAGTGTGCGGTCGACGATGGCTTTGAAGGCCGGGTCATCGCGCCGCATCATGCAGCCGTAGACCTCGTCGGACAAGGGCTTGCCGGTGACGGTCCAGTCCTCGGGACGGGCCGCCTTGGCGCGTTCGCCGACCAGCAGCGCATCGTCCATCATGAATGCGTCCACCTTGCCGGCTTCCAGCGACTGGAAGGCATCGCCATGGTCGCGAGCGCTCAGCAGCAGCAGTCGGCTGCCGCGGGTCTCGTTCCAGGTGCGCAGCAGGCGCTCGGACGTCGTGCCCGAGGTCACCACCACGCGCTTGCCGGCCAGGTCTGGGAAGTCCTTCAGCCCGGAGTCGCGGTGCACCAGCAGCCGAGTGCTGACCACGAAGATCGAGGTCGAGAACGCCACCTGGCGGGCGCGCGCGGCAGTGTTGGAAGTGGAGCCGCATTCCAGATCCACCGTGCCATTGACCACCAGCGGGATGCGGTTCTGCGAGGTCACCGGCACAAGGCGCTGGGTCAGCGCCGGCAGCTTCAACTCGGTGCGGATCGCCTCCACCACCTTCAGCATCAGCTCATGCGAATAGCCCACCACCTGGCGGCGCTGGTCGTAATAGGAAAACGGCACCGAGGATTCACGGTGGCCCAGATTGATGGTGCCGGTCTCGGCAATGCGGCGCAGGGTCTCGCTCTGCTGGGTCAGCGCCGTCGGGGACGAGGCCGCCGCACTGCCGGCTGCAGCAAGCGCAGGGGCCGGCATGCCGAAGGTGGCCAGCCAGGCGGCCAGCCCTAGCAGTGTCAGCGCAAGCAGCCGTCCAGCCCGCATCGAATCGAGGCGGGGCTGGCAGTGGCGCAGGGCGGCGGTGCGGGCGGACATGCCCTATCCAATGCAGACGCCGTGCCAGTGCGGGTTATCCCGGGGCGGCGTCGCTAAGTCCTTGATGCCCGGTGCTGCGCAGGCCGGCCTGGGTTGCCTGGGTGGCGGGTTTCCGTTCCTGCCGAAGCGCGAGGGACGGATTTCCGTTTGCGGCCGGTTGCGTGGGGCGGCGCACAGAGAGGCGGTGCTGCCGCCGTGACACTGCGCCTCAGACCTGATGGAGTGCCGCATGAAGAACAAGCCCCGAGCCGTTGTGCCCCCGGCCCCGCTGCCGCCTACGCTGGCCGAGCAGAAGTCGGCTTTCACCGCGGAGGGGGCGCCGCCGCCCGGCCAGATTGGCGGAGCGCCGGCGGCCAGCGCTGCCGCCGCGCCAGCCAGCGTCAGGCCAAGGCGTCCGCCGCGCTGAGCGGGCGATGCGGGCCGGGTCGTGGCGTGCCCTGCGCCGCGCCGGGGTCTTCCTCGCCCGCCACTGAGAAGTTGGCATCGTCGGCGCCCGCGGGCGCCGTGCGCTGGGGTGGGCTGGCGGCGGGGCAGGGCGGGGTGGTGCGCAACGACGGCATGGCAGAAGTCCGGTTGATGGCGGGAGTGCCCGCCGCAGTCAACAAACAACAAACGAGCCGAGGCGAGGTGTTCACTTGAATCGTCAGCACAGCCGAAGCATGTGTCGGTGCGCTGGCGCACCCGAGCTTCGGTGTTGCTTGTGCGCTGCGCCGTTGCAGCGCAGCGGCAGCGTGGTTCGCTGGCGCACAGACCCGCGCTGAAGGCAGGCCTACAACCCAGGCTTCGATGCAGGCAATGACGCACGACGCAGGCGCTGGCCTCCGCCGCTGCGAAGCCGGGCATTGATGCGCGGACCCGTCGCGTCCTGTGACGGGTGCCGCCGCGCCGAACCGAACACCCAAGAAAGAACCTCATGAACAAGACCCACGCACTGCGAATTCTCACCATGGCGCTAGGCACGATGCTGCTCGCGCCTGCCTTTGCCCAGGTGTCCGGCCAGTACTACGGCGGCGCCTCGATCGGCAAGTCGCGCGCCAAGCTCGACGAGGCCGGCATGGCCGCCTACAACGCCGGCCCGGCCATCAGCGTGACCGGTGTCGCCGTTGATGACAGCGCCACCGGCTACAAGGTGTTCGGCGGCTACCGCATGAACTCTTACCTGGCCATCGAGGCGGGCCTCTTCAGCCTGGGCACCTTCGGCTTCGATGCCAGCACCCTGCCACTGGGCAGCGTGCATGGCGAGTCGAAGTACCGCGGCATGAACCTCGACCTGGTGGGAACAATGCCGGTCACCGACAAGCTCTCCGCCCTGCTGCGCGCAGGCGTGCAGCGCTCCTGGACCCGCAACAGCTTCAGCGGCACCGGCGCAGTCATCGTGCCTGACGGCAGCCCGCGCACCCGCGGTGTCAACTACAAGGTGGGCGCCGGTCTGCAGTATGCGATGAGCCCCAATGTGACCCTGCGCGCCGAGGTCGAGCGCTATCGCATCAACGATGCGATGGACCGCAAGGCCAATGTCAATGCCTATACCGTCGGGCTGGTGTTCCCCTTCGGTGCGGCGCCGATGCGCCAGGCCTATGTGGCACCGGCCTACGTGGCGCCGGCACCTGCGCCCATGCCCGTCGCCGCGCCGCCTGCGCCCGCGCCGGTGATCGTGGTCGCGCCCCCTCCGGCACCAGCGCCGGTCGTCCCGCCGACGCGCCAGCGCGTCAGCTTCGCTGCTGAGTCGCTGTTCGGCTTCGACACCTCGGCGGTGCGGCCTGAAGGCCAGGCGGCACTGGACCAGTTCGCCCGCGACGCCAATGCCTCGCGCGTCGACACCATCAATGTCGAAGGCCATACCGATCGCCTGGGCAGCGAGGCCTACAACCAGACGCTGTCGCTGCAGCGTGCGCAGGCCGTCAAGGCCTATCTGGTGAGCCGTTCCGGCCTTGACGCGGGCAAGATCGCCGCGGTGGGCAAGGGTGAGTCCAGCCCGGTCACCAAGCCGGAAGACTGCCGCGGCAACACGGCTTCAGCCAAGCTGATCGCCTGCCTGCAGCCGGATCGCCGCGTCGACCTTGAAATGGTCGGCACACGCTGAACGCGCCCAGGCCGGGCGGCTGGGCCAGGCCCAGCCACGCCCGGCCATGGCGTCGGCCGCGCCAGCGGTCTCGATGAACACTGCAGGAGAACACCATGTCCAGTGTGGGCTATCACGAGCCAGTCAATGAACTCTCGGACGCGTCGCGGGACATGCACCGCGCCATCGTGTCGCTGATGGAAGAACTCGAAGCGGTGGATTGGTACAGCCAGCGCGTCATCGCCTGCAAGGACGAGCAGCTGAAAGCTCTGCTCGAGCACAACCGCGACGAGGAGAAGGAGCATGCGTCCATGCTGCTGGAATGGATCCGCCGCCAGGACCCGACCTTCTCCGCCAAGCTCAGGGATTCGCTGTTCACCGACAAGCCGATCGTGCATCGCTGAGTGCAGCGCAGCGCCCCCGAGAGGCGCTACCGGCGCTGAATTTATGATCGAGCGATGCCACGTGAACCGCAGCCTCCGAGCCGACCGCCCATCCAGACCGATACGACGGGCGACATCGCTGAAGTCCGCGTGCTGCGCCGCTTTCGCATCGTCTTCAATGCGGTGAAGACACACTTCAAGCAAGTGGAGAAGCAGGCCGGTATCGGCGGGGCGCAGCTTTGGGCCTTGAGCATCGTCGCTGCGCGTCCTGGTGTGGGCATCAGCTCACTCGCGGCGACGATGGATGTACACCAGACGACGGCCAGCAATCTGGTCAAGGGTCTAGTCAAGGGCGAGCTGGTCATCACGGAACGAAGCGGCCCTGACCGCCGGGCCGTGCAGCTGCTCATCACGGCTGCAGGGTCGCGCGTTCTGGCCAAGGCGCCCGGTCCGTTCGCTGGCGTCCTTCCAGACGCGATTGCACGCCTGGACGCTCGCACGCTCAAGCGCCTGGATAAGGACCTGCAACAGCTGATCGAGCTGCTAAAGGTCGACGAGCGCGCTGCCTCTATCCCTTTGGCTGATCTGTAGCCGGACCTTCCGACCGGCGCAGCGGGTCATTGCCCGGTTTGTTAATTGCATTTGTGCAAATACAATTCGGCAATGATCTACAGACCACGCAGCGCAGTGGCCGGGCTCATTGCGGCGCTGGCAATAGCCGACTTGATCGCGGCGCTGCATCTTTGGCAGAGCTGGCCCGGGGCGTCGCGCAGAGGACTCGCCAGCGTTGCGAAGACGGATGCCCCGAAGGTCCGCCCCAACGCTGCCGCGCCATCCGCAAAGGCCGAGAACTGAGTCGGGCCTGGAAGCGATGACTCAGCCACGCACTGCAAAAGAACTCGACAAGCTCGCGCGCTCCCGCGCTGGCCGCCAGCTGTCGCTCAGGCTGCGTCGGCTCTGGCGCCCGATCCGCAACGTCGAGCCCGACTTCTGGCGCAAGCTCGGCGCTGAGCTCTCTTCGCTCGGCCCCTGGCTGGACCGCGCCATCGTGCTGGCCTATGCGGTGCTGACCGGCCTGGTCGTCGTCGGCTTCACCTACCTCGCAGAGGCCGCCAGCCATGCCTTTGCGAGCATGCGGCAGCTGGGCGAATACGGCCGCTACCTGCCATTGGTTTGGACCCCGGCGCTGACTGTCGCGTTGCTGTGTTGGACGCGCCGCTTCGCCGTCGGCGCGATGGGCTCGGGCATTCCGCAGGTGGTTCGGGCGCTCGACGATGACTTGGATGCCATCCAGCGCAGCTGGCTGGTCTCGCTTCGCTTGTCACTGCACAAGATCATGCTGGTCTCCGGGGGGCTGCTGGCCGGCCTGTCCATCGGCCGCGAAGGGCCGACGGTACAGGTGGGCGCAGGCGTGATGGGCCACGCGCGGCGCTGGCTGTCGCCGCAGTCGGGCCTGGATTCGCATGACTTGATGGTGGCGGGCGCGGCAGCCGGCATTGCCGCTGCCTTCAACACACCGCTGGGCGGCGTGATCTTCGCGCTGGAGCAGCTGTCGCGGCGGCGTGGCATTTCGCATAGTTCGCTGGTGATCGCCTGTATCGTGCTGGCGGGCCTGGTGGCCGTCTCGGTGTTCGGCAACACCACGTACTTTGGCCGGCTGCGCGTGCAGGAACAATCCTGGGCACTGTTCGGCCCTGGACTCGTTGTGACACTCATCGCCGGCCTGGCCGGCGGCTTGTTCTCGCGCCTGATGATTGTCTGCGCCCAGGGCCTGCCCGACCGTTTCAGCCGTTGGCGGCGCGAGTTCCCGCTGCGCTTCGCCGCCGCATGTGGACTGGCTGTGGCGGTGATCGGCATCGTCACCCAGGGTGCCACTGCCGGCGCTGGCTACGCGCCGACGCGCGCGCTGCTGGAAGGCCAGGCTGAGTTGCCTGGTGTCTACACGCTGCTGAAGTTCTGCGCCACCTGGCTGTCAAGCTGGACCGGTGTGCCCGCCGGTGTATTCGCGCCTTCGCTGGCGATCGGCGCTGGCATCGGCAACGACGTGGCGCTGCTGATGGGCGTCAGCCAGGAGGCGGCCATTCCGCTGATCGCGCTGGGCATGGTGGGCTTTCTCGCAGCCACCACGCAGGGGCCGATCACGGCCTTCATCATCGTGATGGAAATGGTCGCCGGCCACGCGATGGTGTTGAGCCTGATGGCCAGCGCGCTGCTGGCCAGCGGCGTCGCTCGGCTGGTGACCCGATCGATGTATGTGGAACTTGCGGCCCTGCTGCCCGTGCCGCCCCGCCGCGTTGCGGCTGCTGAACAAGGAAGTGGCCCATGAAAGCCTGGATCGAACGATTGCTCACGCTGCTGGGGTTGCGGCGCAGACGGTCCGCCGAACCGGCGGCGCCGCAGCCGGCGTCGGCGGTGCAGCTTACGACTACGCCCAAGACCCTGGGCTTGGAGGCCTGCGTCAGCGTGGTCATCCCGGCGCTCAACGAGGCTAGGCGCATCGCCGAGGTGGTGCGCTACGCGCTGGCTGATCCGGCCACAGCCGAGGTGATCGTGGTCGACGACAGTTCCATCGACGAAACCGTCGAGCTGGCGCGCATGGCCGGGGCCAGCGTGATCACCAGCAGCATGCTGGGCAAGGGCGCCTCAATGCAGGACGGGATGGCTGCGGCCCATCATGATTTGATCGTCTACCTGGACGGCGACCTCTCCGGCCTGCGTCCCCGGATCATCAGCGATCTGTGCCGGCCCTTACTGGCGGGGGAGGCCGACTTCGTCAAGGCGCGCTTCGGCCGCGGCGGCGGGCGGGTCACCGAGCTGACGGCCAAGCCCATGCTCAAGGTCTTCTTCCCGGAGCTCGCCGGTTTCGCCCAGCCCTTGGGTGGCATCATCGCGGCGCGGCGCACGCTGCTGCGCACACTGAGCTTCGAGAATGCCTATGGCGTGGACATCGGCCTGCTGATCGACGCCAGCCGCGCGGGCGCCCAACTGGCCGAGGTCGACATCGGCTCTCTGGAGCATGACAGCCAGCCGCTACTGGACCTCACCTTCATGGCCAACGAGGTGGCACGGGTGATCTACTCACGTGCTCGCCTGGCGGGCCGCCTGCACGTGGACCAGATCATTTCTATGTACGAAAGTCAGCGCCAGGCGACGGCGTCCATCGACTACGTGGTCAGCCGCCGCCGCGAGCGTCGCCGCCTGCTGCTGTTGGACATGGACGGCACCATTACCCGCGGCCGCTATGCGTTGGAGCTGGCCCGCGCCAGCGGCCATGAGGAGGCGCTGCGTGGCATGCTGGACAGCAGCAATATCGATGCCAGCACGCGCAGCGCTGGCATCGCTGCACTGTTTCGCTTCCTGCCGCGCCAGCAGTTCGAGCGCGTCGCGCAGGGCATGGAGATACGCCCTGGCGTGATTGAGTGGGTCAAGCAGATGCGCCGCGTCGGCTTCATGGTTGGCGTGGTCAGCGACAGCTACTTCGTTGCCGCTGAAGTGATGCGTCGACGCATCTTTGCTGACTTCGCGCTGGCCCATGTGCTGCAGTTCAATGCCGAGGTCTGCACTGGAGAGCTGCGCGTCAACCCGGCCTTCCTCCCACATGATCAGTCCAGCTCGGCGGGTCTCTGCAAGAGCCATGTGCTGCAGCGCTTCCGCAGCGACAGCGGCCAGCCCCTGTTCGACGACATCTGGGCGGTGGGCGACAACATAAACGACCTGCGCATGCTCAGCCTGGCGGATCGGGCCTTTGTCATAGAGCCCAAGGCGGCTGCACTGCTGAGCGTGCCGGGTGTGCTTAGCATCGATTCCTTTGCGGAGCTGCTGCCTCTGGTGCCGCAGAGCTGAGCAGCCGAGCGCGCCTGAGCTTCGGCATGCTCCGCCCATGTCTCAGTGGCCCGCGTGCCCCTCATTTCGGATGGCCCCGCCCTCGCGCGGCTGCTGCACCCACACCGTCACCGTCTGGCGGCCGGCGCGTTCGAACTGCAGTTCCAGCTCGAAGCGCTCGCCGTTGAGAAGCGGGCGCTGCAGCTCCAGCAGCATTAGGTGCAGATCGCCGCCGTGGCGTGGCTTCAGCGTGCTGCCGGCTGGCAGCTCCAGAGCGGCGATGGCGCGCATGCGCATCACGTCCTGCTCGATGCGGCTGCGGTGGATCTCAACGCGGCGCGCCACCGTCTCGCAGCGGCCGCCGAGCAGGCGCTCGGCCTGGCTGCCGCGGTTGGCCAGCGCGCGGAAGTAGACCGCGCCGCTGCGCGCGCCGGGCGGCGTGGGCAGGGCATAGGGATGGTCGATCAGCAGATCGCCCACCCGCAACCCATGCGCGCGCAGCGGCGGCGTCAGGCCAGCCAGTGGCAGGCCGCCGAGCGCGGCCAGGCAGTGGCGGCGCTTCACCAGCGGCCTTTCAGCAGATCCGGCGCGCGCCAGATCAGGCGCAGCGCCACATGGTTGATGCGCCCCCCTTCAGCTGGGCTCTTTTGGCTGCCGGTCTCCAGCGCCAGCTGCGTGCCCCAGCCCAGCTGGCGCAGCACGGCGATACTGAGCCGGTCCACCGGCTGGCCTGCTAGCAGGCCAGCCTCGCGCGCCAGCTGCGTGCTGCCGGCACCGCTCAGGCGGTTGCGCGGCACCAGACGTTCGGCACGCGCCGCCAGGGTCCAGTGCTGCCAGGGCGACCAGTTGACGTCAGCCCACCAGCCGGCCGTGGTGGCGCGGTAGTCGGCCGTGCTGCTCAACGAGTAGAGCGCGCCGCGCTCATGGCGCAGCAGGCCGGCTAGGCTGGCGCTCAGGGCGCCATCGTCACGGTCCCAACGCAGGCTGGCGCCGAGAATCTCGCTGCGGCCATCGAAGCAGACGCGCTGCGCCAGGCTGGCGCGGCAGTCCAGGCTGCCATGCAGATGGCCTTCGGCGCCGGCGCTCTGCATGGCGCTGCCGCGCGCCTCGGGCTCCAGATGGCTGGCGAAGAGCTGCAGGTCCCAGTGGTCCCAGCCGCCATGCGCGCGCAGCGTCGGCACCGGCGCGCCGGCCGGCCCGCCAGGGAAGCTGCGGCCGCGCCACAGGCCGGCCTCCAGCGTGCGCAGACCACGCTCCACATCGCGCTGCCAGCGCAGCGTCAGGCCGTCGTCGATCCACTGATCGTCCAGCACGCCGCGCTTGGCCAGTGGCGCCTGGCTGAAGCGTTCGAAGTGGCCGGCGCTGTCGAGGGTGGCGCCCATGCGCACCGTGTCCCGGCCCAGATTCAGCGCCAGCATGTCGGCGCCCATGGCCCAGCGCGCCTGCAGCAGCGCCGATTCGGTGTGCGGCTTGTCGCGGTCGTGCTGGCCGACCACCCACTGCGCGCCGAAGCGTGAATTCAGACGCAGCGCAGCGCCCAGCGTGGCGTGCTCCAGGCGCAGATCGCCGTCGGCGCGGCGCGGTGCCACGCCCAGCCCGGGCGTGCCGGGCAGGGTGGCGACCGGCCAGCGGCCGTCGGACTCGGCGGCCCGCAGCGCGGCGGCGGCGTCGATGCGCCAGCCGCGCACTTCAGGAATCAGCTCGCTGCCGGGCTCATGGGCCAGCGCGTTGCTGGCGCACAAGACGCTGGCGAGCAGGAACAGCGCGGTGCGCGGCGGCAGGCGCTTACTTGGGGGTGAACGGGTTGGCATGGCGTGGATTGCTGAGGAATTCATGGTCGGTGAGCGTGCGCAGGAAGGCGACGATGTCGGCCTGCTCCTGGGCGCTGAGATCGATCAGCGTGACCAGATCGCTCTTGAGCGGACTGGCCCGGCCGTCGCCGGCGTTCGGGCCGCTGGCGATGACGCGGCCGCCGGCGGCGTAGAAGCGCAGCACCTCGTCCAGCGTGGCGATGCTGCCGTCGTGCATGTACGGCGCGGTCACCTCGACATTGCGCAGGCTGGGCGCGCGGAACATGCCCATGTCGGCTGGCTTGGCCGTCAGCTCGAAAACGCCGCGATTGGGTTCGGGGAAACCGCCTTTGCCGTCGATGTTGTAGAGCCCCGTGTTGTGGAAGGGCGTCTCCACCAGGCGGCTGGCGGCGTGCAGGATCTGGTCGTTGAAGTTGAAGCTGCCGTGGCAATGGAAGCATTCGGCCTTCTCGCCGAAGAACAGTTGCATGCCGCGCGTCTCGGCGGCGCTGAGTAGCACTCTGCCCTGCAGGTACTGGTCATAGCGGCTGTTGCCCGAGATCAGCGTGCGCTGGAAGGCCGAGATGGCCTTGATGACATTGCCCCAGCTGACCGGCGTGCTGTCGCCCGCGAAGGAGGCGGCAAAGCGGGCGGCGTAGTCGGCGTCGTCGGCCAGGCGCTTGAGCACCTCGGCCTTGTTGCCGTCGTTGACGCCCATCTCGATCGGGTTTTCTCCGAACAGCGGCGTTTCCATCTGCCGCTCCAGCGTCACCAGCGAGGGATTGGCCCAGGTCAACGTGGCGTTGTAGGCCACGTTGGCGAGATGCTGCGCGCTGCGCGGGTGCAGCTCGCCGGTGGAGCCGATGGCCTGCGCCAGGCCTTCGGTGAAGGCCTTCTCCTGCAGATGGCAGCTGCTGCAGCTCTGTTTGCCATTGCCCGACAGTCGCTGGTCGTAGAACAGCCGGCGGCCCAGCTCCACCTTGGCTTCACTCATCGGGTTGTCGGCCGGCACCTTGGGTTCGGGAAAGTTGGCCGGCAGGCTCCAGCTCCAGGCCTTGCTGCCGCTGCCGCCCGGCGCGCTGTCCGTGACCGTCGTGCCACCGCCGCCGCAGCCGCCCAGCAGCGCCGTCAGCGCAAGCAGCAGCGCGCCGCCGCCTTGCTTCAGGCGGCGGCGCGCGGCGGACCCCGGTTTGATCGAGAGTCCGCGCGCACTCATTTGGAGATCGCCTTGAACAGGGTCTGGCTGGCGCCGCCAGCCAGCATCAGGCCCGTGCCGCTGCCGTCAGTCTTCCAGTCGATGGCCATCGATTCGAAAACCTTGGCGCACTCTGGATCGGTGCCGCCGGACATGCAGCCGGCCGCGCCCGCAGCGTTGCGGGTGATGTCATTGCCGGCCAGCAGGGCCTTCAGGTCGACGGCGATCTTCTGTGTGTCCGGGTTGAAGCTGCCCAGGCTGAAGCTCATGCGATTGGGCGCCTTGCAGCTGACCGTCTCGCCGCTGGCCGGGTTGCCGGTGCAGCCGGTCGAACCCAGATGCACGTTGAAGGTCTTGGCGATCCAAGTGCCGGCGGTGCCGGCCGGGTCGCTCACCTCGATCTTTGCGAACTTGCGGCCGCTCTGCCAGCTCCAGGCCATGGCCTGCACGTCCAGCGGCTTGGTGGCGGTGGCGTAGTCGCTGTGGTTGAGCGCAAAAGGCACGCCCATCGTCAGCTGCACGCCGGTGTAGCTGCCCGCCGGCACCGTGCCCTTGATGGTGGCGTTGGTTGCCGTGGTGCCACCGCTGCAGGCGCCGGTGGCGTCTTCCAGGTCGATCAGCGTGAGGCTCTGGCCGTCCTTGGTGAAATTCCAGTCGTCGTTGGCGGCCAGCGTCAGCGGCACCAACGTGCCGTCGGCCTTCACGAGATTGACGTTGGCGATGTAGAAGCGCAGGTCCTTGATCTGTGCGTCGATGGCGCCGCTGCCCAGACCGCTGACGGCGGTGCCGCATTTGGCTGGCGTGCTGCCGGCGACAGCGGCGAATTCGATCGACAGGCTGCGCGGGCCGGTGTCCACCGGCGTGTCGCTGCCGCCGCCGCCACAGGCGCTGAGGGCGGCGGCACTGACGAGGGTGATCAGCAGGGGCTTGATGAGCTGGAGTGAGGTCTGGGTCATGGTGAGTCTCCGTGGGGGAATGGGTTTCGGATGGAAAGGACTGGCGAGCATCAGTGCGGCCATGCGGGGCGCTGCAGATCGCGGCTCTGGGCCTGGCCCAGCCAGTCGGGCATGTCGGCGCTGCTGATGAGCGCGGCTTTGCCGGCCGGCAGGCTGTGGGCAGCGGGGCGCGCTTGTGTTGGCGCAGCTGCGGCTGGCGGTGTACCGCTGGCTTGCAGGCTGCTGGCGGCGTTGTGGCGAGCCTGGCTGGCCATCCACAGCGTTGCGCCGAAGATGGCCAGCGCCCCCAGCACATGCAGGGCCACGAAGAGCTTGATCTTGAGCGGGCTCATGCGTGGTGCTCCGGCTGGGGTTTGTTCACCATCAGATCGCGCGCCGCGGCAGGCGTGCAGGGACAGTTGCCTCTGCGCTGCATCACAGGCCTGAAGGCGGGTGGCTCAGCTGTGGTTGCCGGCAGCTTCAGCTGGCGCATGAAGTGGGGCAGGGCCGACGGGCTGGTATCGGCGCGCAGCAGCTGGTAGCCGCTGATCAGCACCAACGCGGCGCTGGTGGCGCTCAGGCCCAGCGCCAGCGCAGGCAGCAGCGAGCCGCCCAGCCGCGTGAGGATGGAAGAGGGGGACATGAAATGGCACTCCTGTGCAGCCGGGGCGTGGCGCCGCGGCGGTTGCGATGGCGCTGTCAGGCCGCCGAGCAAGCGAGCTGACTTTTCAGGTCAGCGCGTGCGATGGCGGCTTTTGCAGGCGCGGGATCAGCAGGAGGGCGACGCGGGAGGTCCGCGCGGCTGGGCCAGCGCCCAGCGGGTGGCCGCCAGCGCGGCTGCGCTGGGGCCCTGCGGTGCTGCATGGCGCAGCGCCGCTGGCGAGATGAAGAGCGGGCTGGACGGCGGTGGCGGCAGGCCGATTCCCTGCGCCTGCCACAGGCACAGCGGGCAATGTTCAAGCGCCAGGTGCTCAGCCGGTGCGGGGGCGCTGCCATCCGGCTTCACCCAGCGGCTGCCCTCGGCCGTGCAGACCTCCACCAGCGCCGAGCTGGCGCTGCCGGCTCGCGCCAGCCCGTGCAAGGTCGGCAGCAGGCTGGCCGCCAGCATCAGCAGCGCCGTCAGCGCCGCCAGCAGGGCGTGCGGAGGGTGCTTGCGGTGGCGCGGCATGGCGGGGCGTCGGTTGTCGCTGCGAGTAGGGGACCTAGCGGCCCCACCAACGCGTCAGCGTCGCCGCATCGGGTGCACCGCTGACA
This sequence comes from Methylibium sp., assembly GCA_013824165.1. Lineage (GTDB taxonomy): Bacteria > Pseudomonadota > Gammaproteobacteria > Burkholderiales > Burkholderiaceae_C > JACDQM01. The sequence goes on from PNNH01000079.1 coordinate 84,078, forward strand.
AACTCGGGCACGCGGCCCGGCGCAAGCCAGGCGATGTGCGGCACCACGCCGCGCCAGCGCGGGTCGACCGCGTGGCGGATTGGCGCCTCGGGGCCGTCGAAGGCCAGCAGACGGTCTGCCTCCGCATGCGCGTGCATGCCATGGCCGCGGTGCTGGGCCAGCTCCTCGGGCGAGAGATCGCTCATCACCATCAACAGCGGCGTGCCGGCACGCTGGCGCCGCTTGTCGGCCGCGAGCTGCTTGGCCACACCCGGGCAGACCGCGCACCAGCTGGCGGTGAACATTACCAGCATCGGCTTGCCGCTGGCGTCGACCTGCTGGCGCAGCGAGCGCCAGGTCTGGGCGTCGAAGGGCTCGGCCGCTCCGGGTGCAGCCTGGGCTGGTGCCAGCAGGACGCTGAACAGCAAGGCCAGAAGGGCCAGGGCGCGCCTCATGTGGGCATCAAAGTTCGACAAGGCGGGCTCCCGGTTCGCCATCGCAGCGCCACAGCGCGATCAGGCGCCGGCCGTCGCTGAGCAGGCGCGCATAGTCGCTGGCGCCCGTCGTGTGGCCCAGCTCGCGCAGCGTGAAGCTGCGACCCTCGTCTTCGGAGACCCAGGCGCGCCAGCGCATGCGCTGGCCGTCGAAGCTGCGCCAGCTGATCGCCAGTCGGCGGCCGGCGCGCGCCAGGGCGGCGTGCTCAGCGGCCTCATCGGGCAGCATGCGCGCCGGGCCTTGTGGGCGACCCTCAGCGCTGAGCCGGCCGTAACGCGGCACGCCCACGCCGTCGCGTACGCCGAACCACACCGCATGCCAGCCGCCATCGCTGGCCGCCGTCAGGTCGCCGCCATGGTGCGGGCAGCCAGCCACCACCCAGCCGTCCTGGCTGGCGCGCTGCACGGCCGCACCTTCTTCCAGTCGCGCGAAGCCGTGGTCGCGCACCTGGCCGGGCCAGACATGGCGCCAGAAGGCGGCCAAGCGCCCCTGTGCGTCAGGCGCCAGCGCGATGCGGCAGCACTCGCAGCTGTTCGCGGCCAACAGCTGGTCGGCGCCGAAGCTGGCCCCGCCGTCCGCTGAGACATTGCGGTAGATCGCTGCGCCCTCGTAATCACGCCCGGCCTTTTTGGCCAGCTCCAGGTCGCGCTTGTCGATCCACACCACATGCAGGCGGCCCTGGCCGTCGAAGGCGATGGACTCGAAGCGGTGGGTGATCTCCTGGCGGTCCTGATGCACCGTGGCCGGGGGCGAGAAATGCGCGCCGCCGTCGCTGGAGTGCAGCAGGCGGATCTCGCCGGTGAAGGGCTTGGACAGGGGCCGCGTGTAGGAGATCGCCACCTGGCCGCGCGGGCCGAAGGCGATCTTGGGATGGTTCTCGCCGTCGGCGCTGGGCTTTTCATCACCGATGTCCAGCGGCCGCGCTGCGCTCCAGCTGCGGCCGAGGTCGGCGCTGCGCTGCGTGACCAGGCGGCCCTGGGCGTCGAGCATGGCCATCCACACCGCGCCGTCCGGCGCAAGCGCCGCGCCGCTGGCCAGCTGCGGGCGCGGTTTGCGGGCCGGCTTGGCGCCTGCTGCCGGTGCCGCCGGGGCGGCGCCGTGGCCAGCCATGCCGTGCTCCTGGGCGCGCAGGCTCAGGGGTAGCAAAACGGACAGCGGCAACAGGCCGGCCCGCAGCAGAAACAGGCGGCGACGGCCGCGTGTGAAGGGCATGCTCTTGCTCATCGTGCGGCTCCTTAAGTGCCCAGCTGCCAGCGCAGGGCTGTGTGAATCAGGCGCTGCGGCATGGTGTGGGCCTGCCAGGCCGTGTTGTTGGTCAGGTTGTCGACGCCCACGCTCCATTCCCACTCGGGCGCAAAGCGCCAGGCCAGCTTCACATCCAGTTGGTTGACGCGCGAGGTGCCGCCATAGGTGTCGGGGTTCACATCGACATTGGTGTCGCTGTTGTACTGCCGGCCGCTGAAGCGCCAGGTGGCCGCCGCCGTCCATTGCGCGGAGGGCCGCCAGGCGGCCTGCACGGTGTAGCGCTGCAGGGGAATGCGCAGCCAGCGCTTGCCCACGGTCGCCGGGTTGGCGGCATTGGCCTTGATGCTGGCATCGGTGAAAGTGGCGCTGCCGTTCAGCGTCAGGGCCTTCAGCCCCGGCATCTGTATCTCGCCGGCCAGCTCCAGGCCCTGGCTGAGCACGCGGTCGATGTTGTTGACGCGGGTGACGCTGGGTGTGACGGTGGTGTCGGTCTGGCGCACGATGGTGTCGCTCACATCGTCGCGGAACAGGCTCACGCGCAAGCGCGCCTGCTGCCACTGGCCCTCGGCTGCCAGCTCCAGCGCGTCGCCGCGCTCGGGGCGCAGGTTCGGGTCGCTGGTGGTGATGCTGCTGCCGGTCTTGGTGCCGTTGTAGAGCTCGTCCACATTCGGGAAGCGCCAGCCGCGGCCGGCGCTGGCCTTCAGCAGCCAGGTGTCGGTGGCCGACCAGGCCAGCGCCAGCTTGGGGGAAGTGGCGCTGAGCTTGCGCGTCGGGTAGGCGGTCTGCGCCACCGGCGGGCCGGCGAAGTACTGGCTGCCGCCCCAGGTCTGGAAGCGCTCCTCGCGCACGCCGCCCGTCAGCAGCCAGTCGTCGGCCAGGCGGTAGGCGTCCTGCGCGTAGAGCGCCTCGACGCGGCTGCGACCCAGGTAGTTCTGGTTCAGCGTCTCGCTGCCGCCGCGCCAGTCGGCTGCGCTGGTGACGCTGTTGATCAGGCGGTATTCATTGCGGTGTGCGCCCAGCGTCAACGTGTGGCGGCCATCGCCCCAGTCACCGGCCTGCGGCTTGTAGACGGCCTGGGCTTCCAGCGTGGTCCAGCCGGTGCCGTCGCGCCGCGTCACGCTGCCGGCGCCGCCGGCCTCGGCCTGTGGGTCAGCCAGATTGGCCTGGCGGTTGACGTCGTCGACGATGCGGTATTGCGTGGCCACGACAGAGGCGTTCCAGCCCTGGCTGTGCGTGGTCTTCCAGGTGGCGCCGAGCTGGCGGTGCAGCTCGTCGCGCGTGCTGGGCGCGAAGCTGCTGGCCGGCACACTGAAGGCATACGTGCCATCGGTGACGGTGCCGCTCCAGACCCGGTTGCCGTTGGCGTCGCGTAGCGCGGTGTCGTTGCGAACCGTGCTGTCGGCGCGCCACAGCGAGACGCGCGCTTCGATCTGCTGTGTGGCGCCCAGCGCGCTGCCCACGCGCAGATTCAGCGTGTCCTGGATGCTGTGGTCGATGGTGTTGGCGCCGAACAGGGCGCGCTCGCGGCCATTCGGGTCGCGGTCGTAGACGATGCCACTGACGCGCGTGGCGCTCGCGCCAGGCGTGGCGAAGGCGCCGCTGGTGCTGCCGCGCACTGCGTTGGCATAGCCCATCGGGTGGCCTTCGCTGTCCTGGTGCTGCAGGCCCAGCACCCACCAGATGCCGCTGCTCGCGCTGCGGCCGGCCAGGCGCACCGACGCCTGGGCGGCGCCAAAGGTTTCTTTCGTTGAGTATTCGGAGAAATCCTGCTGCGCATAGCGCAGGCTGGCCGAGGCCTCGAAGCCCTTGGGCTTGCGCTCGGTGAGCATCAGCGTGGTGCCGATGGAGTTGCCCGGCAGCTGCGCGGAGAAGGGGCCGTAGAAGGCGTCGATGCGCTCGATGGCCTCCATGTTCACCATATTCCAGCGCGGTGCGTCGAAGCGGCCCAGGAAGTTGCTGATCAGGTAGCCGTCCAGATAGACCAGGGCGCGGCCGGGCTGCAGCACGCCGTGGCTGCGGCCGCCGACATTGGCATTGCGGTCGCCCAGATAGCGCTTGCGGATGGCGGTGCTGGGAAGCAGCGCGGCGGCGTCCTCGGCGTTGTAGAGGTTCTGCAGTTCCAGCGCCTTAGCGTCAGCGCTGGCGCTGGAGCCGGGCTGGCGCGCATCGATAGTGGCCGCGCTCTTGCCGGCCACCATCACTTGCTGCAACTGGTTTTCGGTGGCCACGCCTTGAGCCAGCGCCAGTGCGGGGGTGAACAGGGCCAGCGCGGCGAGCGCGCAGGGCGTCATCAGGCTGCGCGGCAGCAAGGTGCCGCGCGGCGAAGCAATGTTCTTCGTCGTCATGTCGAAAAGGGCGTGCAGCGGCGCGCAGGGGCAGGTGCCCGCGGCGGCGGCTGGAATCTGTCGGTGGATGGCGGCGGCGAGCGGGCGCTCAGTGCGCCTGCGCGTGGCCCTCGTGGCTCAGCGGCTTAATGCTTGCCGTGATGGCCGCTGCCTTGCATGGGCGCCATGCCCAGTGCGCGTGCCGGCGCCTTGATCTCGACGGTCTGGCGCTTTTTGTCAGCGCCTTCGAAGACCAGCGTCAGCGGCACGTCCTGGCCGGCAGCGATGGGCGCCTTCAGGTCCATCAGCATCACGTGATAGCCACCCGGCTTCAGCTCGACGCTGCGGCCGGCCGGCAGGTCCAGACCGGGCATGGCACGCATGCGCATGGTCGAGCCGTCCATCACCATTTCGTGGATCTCCACCACGCCGGCCACCGGCGATCGGGCCTCGACCAAGCGGGCATTGCTGGCCGACTGCAGCTGCATGAAGGCGCCGGTGGCCTTCTGCTGCGTCACGGTGGCGCGCACCCAGGCGTCCTTCACCGTCACCTGCGCCAGCGCGGGGCCGGCGATGACGAGAGCCAGCAGGGCGGCTTGGGCGGGGGCGCGCAGCAGGCGGCTGCAGAAGAGGCTGGAGGTGGTCTTGCTCATGGCGGATGAATCCTTCTTGTCGCTCGATCTCGGGCTTGGGCAGCTGGGTTCAGCCGGCGGCGTGATGAGATCGCTGATGTCTTTGGCGGCGCGCGCCGGTCAGGCGCAGCGCGAGTGTCAGAACAGCAGGGCAGCGACAGGAGGCCCGCGCGGATGGGCCACCGTCCAGTTGTGCTGCTGGCCTGGCCCAACGAGGAACAGCGCAGGCAGCAACTCGGCGGCCGGGGCTGGCAGGGCGAGGCCGAGATCGGCGGGCGGCAGGCCCAACGTGGGCGTGTGCAGCGAGCAATAGGGGCAGTGCTCGAACAGATGAGCGCTGTCCGGGGCCGCCGGCTCACCGCTCAGCGCCGCAGGCTGGAAGCCGCTGGACGTGCAGATCTCGGCCCAGGCCGCGTTGTTCGCGCCATTGCCGCCCAGCGCCATTGAAACCGATGGCGCAAGCGCGCCCATCAGCACGGCCATGATGGCCAGCCAGAGCGAGAGTTGACGCGTGACGGTCGCTTGCATGCGCATGGGGACCATTCTATGTGCACCGCGCGATCACGCCAGCCTTCAGTCCGGCGCCTTGCCCGCCGGCCGTAGATAGATCAGCCAGTAGACCAGCGCCACCAGCACGCTGCCGCCGACGATATTGCCGGCGATGACCGGTGCCAGATTGGCCAGCATGTCGCCGATGCTCAGCGGCGCGCCCAGCAGCATGGCCAGCGGGAAGAAGTACATATTGGCGATCGAATGCTCGAAGCCGGCGGCCACAAAGGCGGTGATCGGAAACACGATGGCCAGCACCTTGTCGGTGACGCTGCGGCCGGCCAGCGTCATCCACACTGCCATGCAGACCAGCACATTGCACAGCACGCCGCGAAAGAAGGCTTCGGTGAGGCTCAGCTGGGCCTTGACGCTTGCGATGCGGATCACGGTCTCACCCACGCGGCCGCCATTCAGCGCACCATGGCCCGACAGCCAGACCAGCAGCGCCAGTCCGGCGGCCCCGGCGAAATTGGCCAGGCAGACCAGGGCCCAGTTGCGCAGCAGCTCGGCCGTGCTGACGCGGCCGCTGGCCCAGGCCATCGCGATCAGGTTGTTGCCGGTGAACAGCTCGGCGCCGGCGATGCTGACCAGCACCAGCCCCAGCGAGAACACCAGGCCGCCCAGGAGCCGCGAGATCGCGAAGGACAGCGTCGCATCGCTGGCCACCAGCGTGAACATCAGCGCGCCCAGGCCGATGAAGGCACCGGCCAGCAGGCCCAGCAGCGTGACGGTCAGCAGCGGCAGCCGCGCTTTGCCGACGCCCACCTCGCTGACGCGCGCGGCGATCTCCTTGGGCGCATAGGCATCCGATCCGAACAGCTCAGCCATGGGCCAGCTCCCTCAAGTCCAGTGATAGTCGGCCGCCGCGTGCAGGCTCCAGCTGCCGTCGCCGGGAAGCTCCAGAACCTGGCGGTGGTATTGCAGCAGGCTCTGGTGGTGGGTCACGCTGATGGGCGTGATCGAGAACTCGGCCAGCTGGCTGTACAGCCGCGTCTCGTTGGCCGCATCCAGCGCGCTGCTGGCTTCGTCCAGCAGCAGGTAGCGCGGCTTGGCCAGCAGCGCGCGCGCAAAGGCCAGGCGCTGCTGCTCGCCCACCGACAGCAGCTTGGCCCAGTCCAGCTCGCGGTGCATGCCGCCGAAGCGCTGCGCCAGATCGGGCAGGTTGACGCGCTCCAGCCATTCCTGCAGCTCCGCATCCGAGATGTGGCGATCGCAATGCGGGTAGAGCAGCTGCGAGCGCAGATCGCCCGGCGGCAGATAGGGCTGCTGCGGCAGGAACAGCATGTCCGGCCCGGCCGGCCGCAAGACCTGACCCTCGCCGCTGGTCCACAGGCCGGCGATGGCGCGCAGCAGCGAGCTCTTGCCTGCGCCGCTGGGGCCTGAGATCACCAGGCCTTGGCCGGGCTCGATGCTGAGCGTCAGATCGCGCACCAGCAGATGCTCGTACTGCGGCGTGTAGACAGTCAGCGCGCGCAGGCCCAGCTGCATATCGGGCTGCACATCGATCTGCGATTTGCCAGCGGTGCTGCCGTCCAGCACCGCCCCCTGCGCGTCCAGCGTGTTGGCGAAGGCGTGCAAACGGTTCACGCCGGCCGAGAAGCGGCTCAGGCTCTCGAAGTGCTCGACGATCACCGTCAGCGCGCTGAGGATGGCGGCAAAGGCGCCAGCTGCCTGTACCGCGCGGCCCACCTCCAGCTCGCCCGACAGCACATCGCCCGCGATGATGATGCTGGGCAGCACGATGGTCAGAAAGCTGTGCGCGTACTGGAACAGGTTGAGCTTGAACTGCCAGCGTAGCACCTGCTGGTAGTTGGCATAGAGCGCGCCGAAGATGCGCTTGAGCGTGCTCATCTCGCGCGCCTCGCCGTCGTGCAGCGCGATCGGCTCGGCATGCTCGCGCACGCGCACCAGGTTGAAACGGAAATCGGCCTCGCGCTGCAGCTGCTTGAAGTTCAGCGCGATCAACCTCTTGCCGAAAGCCCAGCCGGTGAACAGCGTGGCCAGCAGCGCATAGCCGATCAGAAAATAGACCAGGGTGCGCGAGATCGTCCACAGCACGCTGGCGAAGGCCACCATCTGCAGCAGCGCACCCAGCACCACCATCGAGAAGTACAGCGATTGGCCGGTGAAGCTGTTGATGTCTTCGGCGATGCGCTGGTCGGGGTTGTCGATCGCATCCGGCGTGTTGAGCCGGTAATAGGCGCGCTGCGTGAAATAGCGCTGCAGAAAGTGATCGGTCAGCCAGCGCCGCCAGCGCAGGCTGAGCGTGTCGCGCACGTAGTAGTAGAGCGCGTAGATCGGAACGCCGGCCGCCAGGATCAGCGTGTAGCGTTGGATCGAGGCCCAGAAACGCTCGGCGTCGCGCGCTGCCAGCGCCGATGTGAATTCGCCGTTCTCGTGGTTGAACAGCAGGTTGAAGCCGGTCTGGCCCAGCAGCAGCACGATCAACAGGGCCAGCAGGCCCAGCGCGCGCCAGCGCTCATCCGAGGCGCGCCAGTAGGGCGCGGCGATGGTGGTGAAGCGGCGCCACAGGCCGGTGTTGAAGCCGGGCGCGATGCCATTGGTTTCGATCGCGCTGCTCATCAGAAGGCCAGGTTGTGCGGCGTCAGCATGGTGCGCTTGATGTTCACCGAGATCACTGCCACCACCTCGTCGGGCTTGGCCGGGCGCAGCAGCTGCTCCGACTCGACCGTCACCTTGCTGACCAGCGCATCGTCCTCCAGCAGGCAGAAAAGCGGCCGCGGGTCGGGCTGATCGGGCAGGGTCTGCCGGCCTTCGTTCGAGCCATGCGGCACCCGCAGACCGTCGAGCAGGGTTTTCAGGCGGTTGTCGATGTCGCCGCCATCGGTGATCAGTGCGCCGCGCGGCTGCTGGCGGAACAGCAGCACAGACAGCTCGACATACAGGTCCAGGCGTTGCGTCACCAGCGGCGCGAACAGCAAGCCGCCTTTTTCGACGATCACCGAGGTCTGGCCCGGCCGCGCTGGATAGGCCAGCAGATGGCCCGAGGCTTCGTGCAGCGGCCGCCGCACCTGCCACAGCCGCTCCAGCTGCGGATGCAGCGCGCGGCGGATTTCCCATTTATGTGGCGACTTGGCGCCCTGGCCGTGCAAGGGGCCTTCGTAGATCAGGCGAAATTCCATGGGCCTGATGGTGCCATGCCCGCGCGGCCAGGCCAAACAGCGCGCCTGCCTGTCGCTGCTGGCGGGTGTGCGCGGCTGGGCGATTGCCGCCCCGCGCAGGGTGCTGCACACGCTCGAACCGAAGCGCCGCGCCGGCGCTGGGTTAAGGTCGGTTTGTGATGACGCCCGAACTCTCCTGCCGCCTCGCGCCGGCACGCCGCCGCCTGGTACTGGGTGCTGCTGCTGCGCTTGCATGCCCCGCTCCTTGGGTCCATGCCCAGCCGCGCAAGCCCCTGCGCGTCGTCTACCCGGCGCCGTTGTCGGCGCTGGACACGCGCTCGGATGATCTGGTGGCGCTGCTGCGCGCGGCGCTGGAGCGCAGCGAACCCAGCCATGGGCCATTCGAGCTGCTGCCGTCGGCGCCAGTGGAAACGCTGGCGCGCCAGATAGCGCTGCTCGAGCGCGGCGAGCTGCTGTCGGTGGTCTGGGCCTCGCCGACGGCGCTGCTGGAGCGGCAACTGCGCCCGGTGCGCGTGCCGACGCGGCGCGGCCTGCTGGGCTTTCGCGTGGCGCTGATCCATGAGCGCAGCCAGGCGGCCCTGCGCCGCGTGCGCGACGCTGACGGGCTGCGCCGCTTCGTACTCGGCCAGGGCAGCTCCTGGCCCGAGGTGGAGATGTACCGCTCCCAGGGCTTCCAGGTCGAGACCGGCAACTACGAGGCGCTGTTCCGCATGCTGCTGCTGGGTCGCTTCGAGCTGTTCCCGCGTGGCGTCAATGAGGTCTTTGCCGAACATGCGGCGCGTGCGGCACAGCAGCCCGACTTGCGCGTCGAGGACAGTCTGCTTATCCACTATCCGCTGCCCTATTACTTCTATTGCCAGCGCGACGACACGGCCTTGGCGACGCGCCTGGAGCAGGGCATGCGGGCGATGGTTCGCGATGGCAGCTACGAGGCGCACTTCTGGCGTTTCCACGGCGAGTCCATCCGCCAGGCTCGCCTGCAGGAGCGGCGCCTGATCCGGCTGCGCAATCCGCAGCTGGAGCGCCATCACCTGTCGGACGACGCGGCGCTGTGGCTCGACCCGGCCACGCTGACGCGGCGCTGATCTCGCGCTGAGCCGCCTCAGGGCCAGTGCCGCGCGAGTACCGGCGCGACACGCGGGTGGGACTCGATGCGCTTGAGCAGGGCGAGGAATTCCGGCCGCGCCCGCGCCAGATGCTGGCGTGTACCCGACCATTTGCTGACCACCGCGGCCAGGAGGTCCAGCGCGCCGGGCGCGGCGCCGGCGAGGAAGGGCTGCGGCGCCGGCAGCGTGTCTGCAAACACATCCCAGTGCGCGTGCAGACGCTGGCGCGCCGCCTGGCGGACCTTGTCGCGCGCGGGCCGGGTGCTGGCCGTGGTCCAGCGCTCGGGGAAATCGCCGATGCTGATGGCCGCATAGCAGTTGGCCGCGATGAATACCAGGCCGCGCAGGTGTTGGGCCCGTTCGGCAGGATCGGCCGGCAGCAGGCCGCAGCCTGGGTGGCGCAAGCCCAGCTCGATCAGCATCGCGGCGCTCTCGGTCATCACCTGCCCGTCGGGCAGGACCAGCGTGGGAATCTGGCCCAGTGGATTGACGCGCGCCAGCTCGGCCTGGGCCGAATCGGACTCCCAGCTGGAAGCGCGCACCAGGTGATAGCGCTGCCCGGCGATCTCCAGCGCGGCTTCGATGGCGGCGGAGCCGGAGCCCCTGCTGCCGTACAAGGTGTAGTTCATGCGGGCCTTCTTACTTCTTGGCTTGCCGGCCGCAGCTGCTCAGGCGCGCAGCGAGATCGTCAGCAGCAGCGAAGCGTCGCTGAGCGCGTGCAGACCATGGGCCACGCCGCCCTCCAGATAGAGCAACTGACCCGATTCAAGCCGGGTCCTTGTGTCGCCAACGTCCACCGCCACTGCACCCTCTAAGCACAGCAGCGTGATGTCGCCTCTGACAGCGTGTGGCGCCAACGCCTTGCCCTGTGGCAGCACGATGCGAACCAGCTCGATGTCCTGCGACTTCACCAGCGCACTGGTCCGCGCGCCAGCCAGTGCAGCGCCCAGGGGTTCCAGGCTGATGACCTGACCTGAACTGAGGTGGGGAATGGCCATGAGGGCTCCTTGTGCACGTGCGGCCTTGAGTCTTGATTGTGCGCGTCGCCCGGTTCAGCGGGTGCGCTGCTTGCGGCTGTCTCGCACTCGGGCCGTGTGGGTCGGCTTGACTGGCCGGTCGTGCGCCTCTACCCAGTCCAGGAACTCCTGGTACCAGAGCTTGGCGTTGCGCGGCTTCAGCACCCAGTGGTTCTCATCGGGGAACCACAGCAGGCGGGCATCGATGCCTCGCGCCTTCAGCGTGTTGTAGTAGGCCAGGCCGTTGCAGTCTGGCACGCGGTAGTCCAGCGCGCCGTGGATCACCAGCGTGGGCGTCTGCATCTTCGCAGCGGCGCTGTGCGGGCTCTGGGCCAGCACGCGGTCCATGTCTTCCCAGTAGCGAGCATGCAGGTCGCGCGGCCGGTCCATATAGGAGTCGGCGCTGAAGGTGGCGATGCGGTCGAACACGCCGGCGTGGCAGACATAGCTGCGGTAGCGGCCAGGCTTCACATGGCCATTCATCCACGCGACCAGGAAGCCGCCATAGCTGCCGCCGGTGGCACTGATGCGGCTGCGGTCAGCCCAGGGCTGCTGGATCAGCCAGTTGGTGGCGGCCTCGATGTCTTGCGTCTCCAGTTCGCCCTGGCGGCCCATGATGCTGTCGCGCCAGGCGAAGCCGAAGCCACTGGAGCCGTGGTAGTTGACCTGCGCCACCACATGGCCGCGCGCGGCCAGCACATGCGGATTCCAGCGGTAGCCAAAAGTGTCGCCGGCCGCGGCAAAGGGGCCGCCGTGGATCACATGCATCACCGGATGCTTCTTACGCGCATCGAAGCCGGGCGGGAAGGTCAGCCACATCTGCACCGGCTCGCCCAGCGCACCCTTGACGCTGACCTCGCGCACCTCGCCGAGCTGGCGCTTGGCCAGCAGTGCATCGTTGAATCGCTCCAGGCGCAGCGCCTGGCCCCCTGCGCGATGCGCGTGCACGCGCACCGGGTGCAGCGCCGAGTCGCTGGCGGTGACGATCAGTCCTGCCACCACATCGAAGGCCTGGATCCAGCCGCCATCCACCGCAGCCGGGGCGGTGATGCCGCTGCTCATGTCATGGCGCCACAGCGGGCAGCGGCCGCGCTGCTCGGCGGTGAACAGCAGGGCCTGGCCAGCCTCGGCCCAGCGCAGCGGCGCCTCGGCGTGGAAGTCCCAGGCGGCATCGCTGAGCACGCACCAGCGGGCCTGGCCTGATTTGGCCGGCTTGCCGTCCAGATCCAGCAGCGCCAGCTGTTTCAATGCGGTATGCCGGTGGCCGATCTGGGCGGCGGTCATCGCAATCGCGCGGCCATCCGGTCGGTAGCTGGGGGCATCGAAATCCCAACCCGCCTCATCGACGAGGCAACGCACGCGGCGGCTGGGCAGGGCCATCTCGCTCAGCGCATAGCGCGCGCCGGGGCGCACCGGCTGTTCGGCGGCATGCACGAAGGCAATGCGGGCGCCATCGGGGCTGACGTCATACGCGCTGGTGCCGGCGGCATCGCGTGGCAGCTCATGGCTTGTGCCCTCGAAGAGATCGGTGATGCGGCCGCTGCCAAGGTCCAGCAGCAGCAGGTGCAGCACGCGGCCCTGCGGCACGTTGTGGTCCCAGTGGCGGTAATAGGCCTCGCTGGTGGCGTAGCCGCTTTCCTTGCGCTCGCTGAAGCTCTTGTGGCGCTGCGTCTGCGCGGCGGCGCCCTTCAATTCCGGCCAGACCCAGGCGGCGAACAGGATGCGCTTGCCGTCCGGCATCCACTTGAAGGAATCCACGCCGGGGCCGAACTGGCTGACGCGCTGGGCCTCGCCGCCGTCGGGCGCGATCAGATAGAGCTGCGCGCTGGCGTCCTTGCTGCCTTGCTGTTCGCGCCGGGCCACGAAGGCGATGCGGTCGCTGCGCGGTGACCATTGTGGCTGGCCGTCCTTGTCGCCGCAGGCGGTCAGGCGCCGCGGTGCGGCCTTGCGGCCGGCGGTCGGCAGCAGCCACAGGCTGGAGCTGGAGCTGTTGTCGGCCATCGAGCTGCGGGTGACCGAGCAGACCGCATGCGCACCATCGGGTGCCAGGCTCAGCGCACCGATGCGCTCGAAGGCCCAGAGGTCGTCAACGCTCAGTGGGTGATTGCGGGCCGCTGGCTTGCGTTCTGCAGCGGGCGAGAGGGGGGTCTTAGACGTCGCCATGGCCACAGTGTCGCGCAGGGCGGCAGGCTTGCCAGCCCGGCTTTGCCCGCAGAGCGCACGCGCATCAAGGCGTGTCGTGCCAGCGCCGGCGGGTCTCGTCGATGGAGCTCTGGATCAGCTGCTCCAGCACCGCCGGCTGCACATCGGCCAGGCGCTTGATATAGAGGCAAGACTTGCCGGTCTTGTGCTTGCCAAGCTGCTGGAGCAGGCCTGCAGCGCCCTCGAACCCGGCCAGCAGGTACAGGCTGATGCTGTCCTTGCGCGCTGAGAAGCCGACGAGGCAGAAGTCGCCCTCACGCCCACTTTCGTAGCGGTAGTGGTAGTTGCCGAAGCCGACGATGCTGCTGCCCCACAGCACGGGTGGGGAGCCGCTCAGGCGCTGCATAAGGGCGGCGATCTGCGCGCAGTCGCTGCGGCGCTGCGGGTCGGCAAGGCCGTCCAGATAGCTTCGCAGCGGCGTGTCGGCGGGGCGGGTCTTGGCTTCACTCATGGCCTTGCACGTCTCACTGGCCGGCGGGCGGCTGCCAAAGTTCGAGGCGGTTGCCCTCAGGGTCCATCACCCAGCCGAACTTGCCGTACTCCGACTCCTCCACCCTGTCATCCACCGTGCATCCTTCGCTGCGCAGCAGGGCCAGCAGCGCGTGCAGGTCGGCGACCCGGTAATTGATCATGAAGGGCGCCAAGCTGGGCGCGAAGTAGCCGGTGTCGGCGGCGAACGGGCTCCAGATGGTGGTGCCGATGCCGCCTGGGTTGTCGGGCGTGGCCCAGCTGAAAGCTGCACCGCCCCAGGGCTTGACGTCGATACCCAGATGCTTCCGGTACCACTCGCCCAGTGCCTTCGGATCGCTGGACTTGAAGAACACACCGCCGATGCCGGTGACGCGGGGCTGGCTCATCGCGAGTCTCCTTGCTGCGCGTGGTGCGCAGCACGTGCCGCCAAGCATAGCGGCCTCAGCGGATCAGCTCGCGGTGCAGCAGCTTCTCGTTGCCACGGCGGTAGCCTGTCGAGCCGTCCTTGACCCAGACCTCGTGCTCCAGGAAACGGATCTCCACCGGCTTGCTCGGCTCTAGCCGCTGCTGGGCCTGTCGCGCCTGCTGCACGATCTGCTGCTGCGCAGCCGGGTCGGTGACGCCATACACAAGTAGCATGCTGCGGTGCCGCGTGAAGTCGGTGTAGATCGCCTGCGCCGCTGGTGCTTCAGCCGTGCCGCGCGGCGGAAAAGGGTGAGTGATGGCGGCGCGCAAGGCGTCGGCCTGCTCGGCATCTGCGCCGGTGGGCAGGTTCAAGGCTGGCAGCAGGACCGGACTCAGCAGCATGAACACCAGCAGCAGCGCGAACGCCGTGGCGATCAGCGCGGGGATGGCCACGCTGGCCCAGCGCGGCGGCGGTGCTGGCTTGGTGAGCAAGTCCGCCTCGTGGTCGTGGCGCCGCATCACGGCGCTGGTGCGTCCGCCTTGTCGCCTTGCAGCGTGGCTGCGGCTGGCGCCGTTGTAGGCGCTGTCGCAGCTGTGCCGCCGTTGCCCTCGTCGCGCACCACCTCTCGGTCATGTTCGGAGATGATGGCCTTGAGCTGGCGCGCCAGCTTGGGCAGATCGGCTTCGTCAGCCTCGATGTCGATCAGCAGGCCGTCCACCCGGCTGCGGCTCAGGCGGTTGCTGCGCCATTTGCGCTGAAAGCCGCCGGCCGCGGCCGCACTGCTCAGCGCTGCCGCAATCGAGGTGAGCACCGCCGCATAGCCGGCATCCATGCCCTTGATCTGCAGCAGCGCACCCGCCACCACGCTGCAGACGATGGAGCCGTAGATGCTGCTGTGATGCGCGGCGCTCCAGCTTCGCTGCCCCTTGTAATACCAGTCACGCCACTTGCTGGCTTCGCGCTTCAGATTGGCCTTGTCCATGGAGACGACCTTTCGCGGGCTTGGGATCGGGCTGTGATGCTAGCTCTTTTTCGTAGCGTCCTGTTAGAGGGCTTAGCGTAGTCGTTGGCCGACCGAACAGGCGGCGATCAGCTTGGCCAGCCGGGCGGCGCGGGTGTCGGGCTTCTTGGCTGAGCAGACCCAGTGCAGCAATGTCTTGCGCGCGCTGGGCGGGTGGGCGTCGTTGAAGAAGGCCCATGCGGACTTGTCGTGCTTGAACAGGCGCAGCTCGGCGGCGCTCAGATCAGCCGGCAGCTGCGGAGGCTGCTCGTAGGAATAGACCGCCGACTTGTGCGCTAGACGCTGCGCGAAGACCGCTTCTCCGGCCGGCTGCATGCGCCCTGTGGCGCGCAGCGCCTCGACCTTGGCGAGGTTGACCGCGCTCCAGATCGAGCCGGGGCGGCGCGGCGTGAAGCGGATGCAGTAGCGTTCTTCATCGATGCGCCGGCGCACGCCGTCGATCCAGCCGAAGCACAGCGCCTCGTCCACCGACTCGGACCAGCTCATGCTCGGCCGGCCGGTGGCCACCTTGTGGAAGCCGACGATCAGCTCGCTCTTGCTGGCCGCATGGGCGGCGAGCCAGTCGCGGAAGGCGGCGGGGCTGGCGAAGAAGACCGGCGGGTGTGTCATGGCGAGTAGACGGCCTTTTGGCCCTGGCCTGCATTCTGGTGGGGTTCGGCCCGGCAAGCCTGGCAATCACCCTGCGCGCCGACAATATAAGAATTGGCTGATACATTGGCGCCAATTCGGCATGAAGCGGATAGGTGAACCCAATGGCAAACATCGTGGAGTTGAGATTGATGGCGCAACCACCGGCACAACAGGCCGCGGGCCGTAGGCTGGGACGACGGGCGCTCGGGATCGGTGGTCTGGCGCTGTGGCTGGGCTTGGGCCTCGCAGGCTGCGGCCAAGCTGGGTCGGGCGCCGACGCGGTGAGCCTGGAGGCGGCACGTGCCGAGCATGAGGCCGGGCGGGTGCTGATGATCGACATCCGCGAGCCGCATGAGCATGCCACCGGCGTGGCGGCGGGCGCCAAGCTGCTGCCGATGCGCCAGCTGGGCCAGCGCCTGGCCGAGATTCCCACCGACGCCAAACAGCCGGTGCTGCTGATCTGCAATACCCAGAACCGCTCCAAGGCCACCTTGAAGGCGCTGCGCGAGCAGGGCGGCTACAGCCATGTGCGCTATGTCGACGGTGGTATGTCGGAGTGGGCGCGGCGCGGCTGGCCGATGGTGGCGCCGGCGCGCTGAGCCTGTCAGGGCTTGTACGGGCGGACGTCCGACAGCGGTGCGAGCAGCAGCGTCCGGCGCTTGGCGTCCCAATTCAGAGGCCGCCAGCAGGCCTGCATTTCGGCATTCGAGCTCAGGGGCGTGAACTTCTGTCCGCATTGGACGCCGCTCAGGGCCAGCACCAGCTGCGGTTGCGGCTTGTGCTCAAGGTCGACCTTCACACCATAGTGGTAACCATCGAAGGCTTTTCTCACCTGGCCGCCGGGTGCCGAGCTGACCCAGACGGTGAGCAGGCTGCCCGCTGTTCCTGAAAACGCCGAGGCGGCGCCGTCGCAGACATAGGAGCCTTGGTCCAGTACGTAGTCGGGCAGGCTGTCGCCATTCAAGTCGATCATGCGCAACAAGTCGGGTCCGTTGGCGGGCTTGCCAGCCATGTTGCGGCACATCAGATCCATCTCGGCGAGCGCTTTGGCGACAGGGCGTGGCACAGGGGGCTGAGCTGCCGCGATCGAGGACATCAGCGTGACGTTCGCCAAAAGGGTGCATGCAGCGAATGCGACCAGGGAGGCTGGAGACGAGAAGGCGGGCGACGATGCCTGATGGGAAGGGCGATTGCGTGACATGGGTTCGGTGGGCTTGGTCGGCAGCTGGCATCTTCCAGAGGGCGCTGAATCGCCCATGGTCTGCATCTGTCGTTGGGATGCTATCTAAATATATGCGCGTCTGCTACCTGAAATCCCTGCTCCCCTCCATCGCCCCCCGCAGCCGGCCCAGCATCTCCGACCAATCCTCGCAACGCTTTGCGATCAGGTTGCACACGCCGTCGCTGCTGCGTTGCCATTGGCCGTGCACGGCCAGCAGCCGGGCCTGCAGCAAGACTGTGCGGTGCTCGGCGTAGACATCGGGCCAGACGATCACCTGCACGCTGCCGCTCTCGTCTTCCAGGCTGACGAACAAGGTGCCCTTGGCGGTCTGCGGGCGCTGGCGCACGGTGACGATGCCGCAGGCGCTGGCAGGGCGGCCGTTGCGCCCGTGTTTTTCAAGCTGCTGGGCGTTGCGCACGCCGCGCCCGGCCAGCTGCGGGCGCAGGATCGCCAGCGGGTGGCGGCGCAGCGTCAGGCCGGTGGCGGCGTAGTCCCAAAGCACCTGCTCGCCTTCGGGCGCAGCCTCCAGCGCCAGCTCGGGCTCGGCGGGCAGGCTGCCGCGCAAGAGCGGCGGTAGCGGACGCTCGGCGCTGGCCTGCCAGACCTGCTGGCGGCGGTGGCCGGCCAGGCTCAGCAGCGCGTCGGCGGCGGCCAGCAGCTGCATCTCGCGCTGGTCCAGGCTGGCGCGCAGGGCCAGGTCTTGCGTGCCGGAGAACGGCCGCTCTTGGCGTGCGTCGACGATGCGCTTTGCCGCCTCGCCGGACAGGCCGCTGACCAGACGCAGGCCCAGGCGCACCGCTGGCTGCTGTCCTTGGTCTGGGCCGGCGCAGGGCTCCAGCGTGCAGTCCTCGGCACTCAGGCTGACGTCGGCGGGCCGCACCTCCACGCCATGGCGCCGCGCGTCCTGCACCAGCTGGCTGGGGGTGTAGAAGCCCAAGGGCTGCGAGTTCAGCAGCGCGCACAGAAAGATGGCCGGCTCATGGCATTTGAGCCAGCTGCTCACATAGGTCAGCAGTGCGAAGCTGGCCGCATGCGACTCGGGGAAGCCGTAGGACGAGAAGCCCTTGATCTGCTTGAAGATGGCTTCGGCAAAGGCCTCGGTGTAGCCGTTGGCGCGCATGCGAGCGACGATGCGCTCATAGAACTGCGCCAGCTCGCCGGGGCGCTTCCACGAGGCCATCGCGCGGCGCAGCTGGTCGGCCTCGCCGGCGGTGAAGTTGGCGGCGATCATCGCCACCTGCATCACCTGCTCCTGGAAGATTGGCACGCCGCGGGTGCGTTCCAGCGCCTGCTCCAGCCCCGGCGGGTAGACGATCTGTTCGGGCGGCTTGCGCCGGTTTTCCAGATAGGGATGGACCATGCCACCCTCGATGGGGCCGGGGCGCACGATGGCGACCTCGATCACCAGGTCGTAGTAGTTGCGCGGCTTCAGGCGCGGCAGCATGGACATCTGCGCGCGGCTCTCGATCTGGAACACGCCCACGGTGTCGGCCGCGCAGATCATGTCGTAGGTGCGGGTGTCGCCCTCGGGGACGCTGGCCAGCGTGATGTCCATGCCGCGCAGCTGGCGATACAGCTCGAAGCTGCGCTTGAGCGCGCTCAGCATGCCCAGCGCCAGCACGTCCACCTTCATCAGCTTGAGCGATTCGAGGTCGTCCTTGTCCCACTGGATCACGGTGCGATCGGGCATGGCGGCGTTCTCGATCGGCACCAGGCGCGACAGCGGCCCCTGCGTCAGCACGAAGCCGCCCACATGCTGGCTGAGGTGGCGCGGCATGCCGCAGAGCTGGCGGCTCAAAGCCACCAGCTGGCGCAGCCGCAGGTCCTGCGCGTCCAGGCCAAGCTCGGCGCACAGCGCGGCCAGGCGTTCCTCTGGCAGCGATTCACTGGACCAGCCGCTGTGGTCGTGCGCCAGGCGCTCCACCAGGGCCTCGTCCATCGCCAGCGCCTTGCCCACGTCGCGAATGGCGCTGCGCGGCCGGTAGGCGATCACCGTGGCGGCCAGCGCGGCGCGGGTGCGGCCGTACTTGCGGTAGAGGTACTGCATCACCAGCTCGCGGCGCTCGTGCTCGAAATCCACGTCGATGTCGGGCGGCTCCTGGCGCTCTTTGCTGATGAAGCGTTCGAACAGCATGGTGCTGCGATCCGGGTCCACCGCGGTGATGTGCAGGCAGTAGCAGACCACGCTGTTGGCGGCTGAGCCGCGGCCCTGGTGCAGGATGCCGGCCTCGCGCGCGAAGCTGACGATGTCGGCCACGGTGAGGAAGTAGTGCTCGTAGCCCAGTTCGGCGATGAGCGCCAGCTCGCGGTCGATCTGCTGCTGCCATTTCGGCGGCACGCCCTGCGGCCAGCGCCGCGCCGCGCCGGCCTGGGTCAGTGCGCGCAGATGGCTGGCCGGGGTCTGGCCGGGCGGCACCACCTCGGCGGGGTATTGGTAGCGCAGCTCGTCCAGCGAGAAGTGGCAGCGTGCCGCGACCGCCAGGGTCTCGGCCAGCAGTTCGGGCGGGTAGATCTGCGCCAGGCGCAGGCGGCTGCGCAGGTGGCGCTCGGCATTGGGCTGCAGTGCCAGGCCGCAGGCCTGCAGTGGCAGGTTCAGCTGGGTGGCGGTCATCACGTCCTGCAGCGCCTTGCGCGAGCGCACATGGAAGTGCACATCGCCCGCGGCCACCAGGGGCAGGCCGGTTGCGACTGCGAACGCGCGCAGGCGCAGCAGCCAGCGCTCGTCGGAGAGCTCGCGCAGGAGCTCCACCGTGATCCAGGCGCGGCCGCTGAAGTGGCTGGCCAGCCACTGCGCCTGCGCCAGCAGGGCCGCGTCGTCCAGCTCGCGCTGCGGCACCCACAGCAGCAGGCAACCGGCCAGCGAATCGGGCACGATCTGGCTCCAGTGCAGCCGGTACTCGCCCTTGGTGTCGCTGGCGCGGCGCAGGCCGGTGATGAACTCGCTGAGGTTGCCATAGCCCTCGCGGTGCTCGGCCAGTGCGATCAGCGTGAAGAGCGGCGGCGCGGTGCTGGCATCACCCAGGCTGAAATCGTCGTGCACGCGGAACTCGCTGCCGATGATCAGATGCAGCAGCTCGCGCTCGGGGTCGAAGCCGGGGTCGGCCTCCTGCAGCGCCTTGCTCAGGCGCTTGAGCGCCGCATGCGCGCGCACCACGCCGGCCAGCGAGCATTCGTCGGTGATCGCCAGTGCCGCATAGCCCAGCGCCTGCGCGCGCGCCACCAGTTCCTCGGCGTCGGAGGCGCCGCGCAGAAAGCTGAAGTTGGACAGCGCATGCAGCTCGGCATAGGCCGGCCCCGGCCCCTGCGCGCGCGGCAGCGGCGAGGCGAGGTCGGCGGTGGTGGCAGCCAGGGACGCACGGTCGGGCCGGCGCCCGCCGGGCGGGACCATCGCGTCGAAGCCGTCCTGCAAGCTCATGCGGCGCTCATGCAAACACCCCGTGCAGAAACCAGGCCGGCGCCGCTGCGTTGGCGGCCGCGCCGCCCAGGCGTTCGTGATAGATCCACAGCGGCCCGGCCTGCGGGCTGTGCGCCAGGTAGTAATCGCGCTGCACATGGTCCTGCGCCTGCGGCGCGGCCGGGCCGGGCTGGCCCCACCAGCCGCCTTCAAGGCGCTGCGGGCCGGCCAGCAGCTGCAGCGCGGCTTGGTGCAGCAGCGGGCGGTCGTGGCGCGCGGCCAGGCGCAGCGGCGGGTCGAGCAGCCAGCCGGGCTGGGGATCGGGGAATGCGAGCGCCGCGGCGCCCGCGGCACGCAAGACCTGGCCCCAGGGCAGCCAGCGCTGCATGCGCTCGGGGCGGTGGTCGGCCTGCAGCTGCGCGCAGCGCACCTGCTCCGCGCCCAGGCGTGCCGACAGGCGCTCCAGCAGCTGGGGCAGCGGCTCGCGGGCCTGCTCGGCGGCATCGGGCAGCAGCGTGAGGCTGCGCTCGGCCAGTGGCTGCACCTCGTCGGCGCTCAGGCTGATCTCGGCCACCGGCGCGGCCAGCGTCAGCCGCGCCAGATGCTCGCCCAGCAGGCGGCTGAGGTGGCGCAGCTCGCGTGTGGGCTCGGCCGTGCCCAGGTTCAGCTGCCCGCCCGGGCCCACTTCGCGGGCGCGCATTGCGTCGTGCTGCCAGCTCAAGCTGAAGCGCAGCACGCCGGCATGGCGTGCCGCCAGCCAGGCGCCCAGCTGCAGCAGCAGCGGCTCGGCCTGCTGCAGCAAGGCGGGCGCATGCTCGATGCGCCAGGCCAGCTCGCGCCGCGCGGCGAAGCGATCGGGCAGGCTGACCCAGGGCAGCGCCATCGGCGCCAGCGCATGCGCCTGGTCCAGCGCCAGCAGCAACGCATCGCCGAAGCGCCGCGCCGCCGGGCCGCGCGGCAGCGCGCGCACCTGGCCCAGCGTGCGGCATCCCAGGCGTTGCAGCATCGGTGCGTGGGCCTGCACCGCACTGAGCGTGTGCAGCGGCAGGTCGTCCAGCAGCGGCGTCAGCGGCGTGCGCAGACCATCGACATGGCCGGCGCGCGCCAGTGCCAGCGCGGCCAGCGGTGTGGGTGCCCAGGCCAGCTGCGCCAGGCCCAGCACGGGGCCCTCATCGCGCAGGCGGCGATGCAGCGCGCGCAGGCCGCCGAACAGGCGCAGGCTGGCGGCCAGCTCCAGCAGCACGGCGTCTTCCAGCAGCGCCACGCGCGGCGTGAACTGCAGGCTCCACCAGGCCAGGGTCTGCTGCGCCTGCAAACAGGCGGCGGGCTCATGGGCGCCGGTGCTATGCAGCAGCGCGAGCCAATGCGGCCTGCTCATGCGGCAGCTCCGGTGCGGGTGAGGGGGCAGGCAGCGCCGGTTGCAGCAGGCGCGGTGCCAGGATGCGGCCCAGCCCGGCCGGCAGCGAGGGCAGGGTCAGCCAGCCCTCGTGCATGGGGCCGCGGCGCTTGATGAGGCGCACGCGCAGCGTCCAGTCGGGGCCGGGTTCCAGCAGCAGGCGCAGCGGCGCGGCCGAGGACTGCGGCTGCGCAATGGCCGCCGGCCGCAGCACGAACACCGGCGCGCGCGCGCCCAGCGCCGCGGCCTGCAGGCGGCGGATCTGCTCGGGCCGCGCCTCGGGCAGCCAGGCCAGCACGGCGGCGGCGGCATCGGCCTTGATGGCCTGTTCGGCCGCCCACAAGGCATGGGCGGCATTGCCGGGCGCGATCCACACCAGTTGCGCGGCGCTGATGCCGTGCCCGGCCAGGCCCGGCAGATGCGGCGCCAGCGGCGGGTTGATCAGCAGCAGCGGGCGCCGTGCCGCCGGGCTGGCTGCTGGCCCGCTGCGACCGCGCTTGCCGGGGCGGGCCTGCGGCGCGGCGGCGCTGTTGGCCGTGGTGCTGGCGGCCAGCAGGCCGCGCAAGGCCGGCCCGAGCAGGCGCCATTCGCAGGCGCCGGGGCGGGTCAGCAGGATTTCGCTGAGCTGCTGCGTGGGCCAGCCGCCGCCGGGTAGTTCGGCGTCCAGCGCGGCAAAGCCGCTGCTGTGGCAAGGGCTCTGGCTGCGTGCCAGCTCGCTGCCGCGCCACAGCGCCCCCAGGCTGCCGGGCAGGGTCGGCAGGTCCGGCAGGTCTGGAATCCGGGCCTGCGGGGGTGATAGCAGTGGCAGGGCGGGCGTGGCGCTGGCGGACGCCGGCGCCTGCCGGACGGGGGCATGCATGGAGGGTGTGGGCGCTTGGGCTGGGGGGAACTGCGGCGGCAGGGGTTCTGTGATGCGTCTGAAAAATCAGGAAGCTGTATAAATATACAGTCTTTTGCCGTGCTGGCAAGGGGGCAAAAAAGTGGCGAGCCCGTGGGCTCCACGCCACGGAGCGGCATCGCGCGGGCCGCAGGGATGCGGGCCTGGCGTGCGGTTTTTGGCGTTCATGGCTTTGCGCCACTCAGGCAGGGGGGCTAACCCGGCGCATGCAGCGCCTGTGCATCGGTTACAAGCTGGAACGCTTTCAGCAGACCCTCTCACCATGCCCGTGCGCGACGCCCTTTCCACGCCTCAATTGACTTCGAGGCTGTGGCTGCGCGCGCCGCGCGAGAGCGATCTGGACACCGTCTACGCGCTGCATGCCGATCCGGTGTGCAGCCGCTTCACGCCGGGCGGCCCGATGCGAAACCGCAGCGCCGCGGCCGAGCTGCTGCAGGGCTGGCTGACGCATTGGCAGGCCCATGGCTTCGGCTGCTGGGCCATTGCGCTGCGCGAGAGGCCCGAGCTGGTGCAGGGTTTCGGCGGCCTGATGCGCCACAACAGCCTGGGCGATGCGCCGGGCCTGGGGCTGTATTTCCGTTTCAGCCCCGAGAGCTGGGGCCAGGGCTATGCCTCGGAGATGGCGCAAAGCGCGCTGGAGCTGGCCTTCGACGGCCTGCAGGCCGAGGCCGTGCAGGCGGTGGTGCAGCCGGCCAACACGCCTTCGCGCAAGACGTTGGAGCGGCTGGGCCTGCTGCTCAAGGGCTCGCAGGCCGACGTGCCGGGCCAGCCGCCCAGCCTGCTGTACGAGATCACGGCTGCGCTCTGGGCCGGTCGGCCGCGCACCCCGCCCGAGCCGACGCCGTTCGGCGCCTGAGCCTCACCCGCATCATCATCAACCGCCGGCCGCCGCGCCGGTGACCACGATCACCCAGCGCTGCGGATCGAGCAGGCGGCGCAGCGCCTCCTGCACTTGCTCGACGCTCAGCGACTGCAGCAGCGCGTCTTCGCGCGCCTGCTCGTCGATGAAGCTGCTGCCGCTGTCGAGCTGGTCCATCAGCTGGGCCGCCAGCACGGCCTCGTTGCCGCGCAGTTGGCGGCGTTCGTCCAGCAGCTGGCGGCGGGTCTGCTCCAGCTCGGCCGCGGTGAGGCCTTCGCCAAGCAGGCGCGCGATTTCCTCCTTGATCAGCGCCTCCACCCGCGCGGCATTGGCCGGCGCGCCGCTGGCCTGCAGGCTCAGGCGGGCGCGGTTGCCCAGGCGTGGCACCAGCAGCTGGGCGCTGACGGCATAGCTGAGCGCCTCCTGCTGGCGCAGGCGCTCGCCCAAGCGGCTGCCAATGCCGGCGCCGGCCAGCAGCCGGCTGCCGACCAGCAGGGCTGCGGCGTCAGTGCTGCCGCGCTGCAGCGGCAGCTCCTGGTGCAGCGTGATCAGGGCCGAGCCGCGTGCGTCGCCGCCGGTGCTGAAGCGGGCACCGTCCAGCGGCCGGTGCGTCATCACCAGCGGCTCGTAGGCCGGCGCCTGCGTTGGCTGCCAGTCGCCGATCCAGCGTTCCAGCGCCGCCAGCAGGGTCTCCGGGCGGCCGCCGCCTTCAGCGGTGGTGGCCGTGGCTGCCTCGCCTGGGATGGCGCCGACCACGGCCACGCGCGCGTCCTTGGCCGTCCAATGCTGTTGGCGGAACTGGCGCAGCCGCTCGATATCGAGCGCGCGCCAGGCCTGGGCTATCTCCTCGGCCGACAGCTGATAGGCGGGGTCGCCCGGCTGCAGGCCCAGCTGCTTGTTGACATGGCGGCGGTGCTGCTCGGCCGCTGTCGTTCCGGGCTGGCGGGCCGTGCCGGCGAGCTGGGCCAGTGCGGCGGCGCGCACGCGCTGGAAGGCGGCGTCGGGCAGCTCGGGGCGCTGCAGCAGGTCGCCCAGCAGGGCCAGCGCCGGGACCAGCGAGGCGCGGCGCGTGCTCAGCAGCAGCGACAACTGCTGCGGGCCGCTGATCAGCTGCAGCTGGTCGACTTGCAGCTGCTGGCGCAAACGGCGGATCTCGGCGGCCGAGAAGCTGCCTGCACCTTCACCCAGCAGGGCCAGGTTCAGCGCCCGCCAGGCGTGCTGGCGAGACATATCAGCGGCTTTTCCCCAGCGCAGCTGCAGGGTCAGCAGCACGCGGTCATCGGAGGAGGGCTTGGGCAGTACGGCCACCTTCAGGCCGCTGGGCAGTTGGTAGCGGCGCACCTGGCGCTCCAGCGCCTCGGGCGTGCTGTCGAAGGCCGGGGCCGAGGCGGCGGATGGCGCACCGGGTTTGACACCGTCCAGCCCCTGGCTCGGGTCCTTCACGTCCTGCACATCGGCAGCACTGGAGAACAGGCGCGCGAACAGGCCCAGCGCCTGCTCTTCCATCTGCGGCTCCACGCCCACCGTGCTGTCGGTGACGCCGCGCACCAGCACGCGGTTTTCCTCGCGCAGATAGGCGCTGGCGACGCGGCGCAGATCATCGGCGCTGAGCTGCGGCAGCGCTTCGATCAGGCGGTAGGGCAGGCGCCAGTCGCCGGCGCCCACCGCCTGGCTGATCAGGTAGGGCGCCTGCTGCGGGTCCTGCATCTGGCGCTGCAGGGCCTGGCTGATGGTGCGGGCCAGCGTGTTCAGGCCGGCGCGGTCGGGGCGCTGCTGCGCGGCGCTGTACAGGCGCGACAGCCAGGCCGATTCCAGGCCCTGCAGCGCGCTGCGCTGCTCGGCGTCGGCGCTGGGGTGCTCCGGCAGATGCAGCATCAGGCCCAGCAAAAAAGGATCGCGGCTGGGGCTGTTGGCGCCGCCCAGCAGCAGGCCCTGGTGAGGCTTGCCCAGGCTTTGCGCATGCGCGGCCGAGGCGCCGGCCAGCCATTGCTGCAACAGCAGCAGCGCCGGTGTGTCGGGGTGGGCGGCGCCGGGCACGCGCCAGCCCACCGCCAGCGCGCTGCTGCGCGTCTGCATGGTGACGACGCGCGGCGTCGGCTGCGCGGGCTCGGCCGGCTCGGTGGCGGATTCGGCAGCGGCAGGCGAGGCCAGCGCGCCGAACTGGGCTGCCACCTCGGCCAGCGCGGCAGCCGGCTCGAAGTTGCCGCTGATCAGCAGCACCGCGTTATCGGGCCGGTAGTGGCGCTCGTAAAAGCGGCGCAGCGTGGCCAGCGACAGCTGCTCGATCTCGGCCGTGTAGCCGATCACCGGCCGGCCATAGGGATGCTGGCGGAACATGCCGGCCGCCATGGCCTGGTGCATCTGCAGCGGCAGCGCATGGATGCGCAGGCCCATCTCGTTGAGCACCAGCGGCTTCTCCTTCAGGAAGTCGGGCTCGGCCAGGCGTGCCTGGCTCATGCGCGCGGCCTCCAGCCGCAGCACCTCGCGCAGCGTGGCGGGCGAGGGCGCGAAGCTGTTCAGGTAATTGGTGCGGTCCAGCGTGGTGGTGCCGTTGAAGCGCGCACCGGCCTGGCGCAGCGCATCGCCCAGGTCGCCAGTGTCCAGGCTGCCGCGGAAAGTGACGTGCTCCAGCAGATGCGCCATGCCGGCCTCGCCGGGGCCTTCGTGGCGTGCGCCGACGCGGTAGATCACCGTCACCTGGGTCTGCGCATGGCTGGGCACGGGCATCAGCAGCAGCTGCAGGCCGTTGCCCAGCCGGTATTCGCTGATGCCGCCCAGGCTGCGCTGCAGCGCCACGCCGGCTGGCAGGATTTCCTGCGCGCTTGCCAGCGGGGGAGCGAAGAGCAGCAGCAGTGGCAGCGCTGCGCCGGCCAGGTGGCGGCGCAGGCGGCGAGTGAGTAAAGCCATCCCTGAATCCTTGTCTTTGAGGCGCGATGCTAACTGCGCCGCAAAGACTCAGCCCAGCGCCGGAAACCTCCGCAGTCCCTGCAGATCCAGCACCCGCAGGCCGCCGTATTCGATCGCGATCAGGCGCTGTTCCTGCAGCCTGTGCAAGGCCTGGTTGACGCGCTGGCGTGACAGGCCGACCAGATAGCCCAGCTCTTGCTGCGTGATGCGCAGCAGGCTGCCCACGCCGGGGTAGAGCTGCGGGTGGAACAGGGCGGCCAGATTGCGGGCCACCTTCAGGTCGGGGTCGGAGATGCGGTCGGTCTCGCGTGCGGCGATGAACTGGCCGAGACGCTCATTCAACTGGTTAAGCACGAAGCGGTTGAAGCCGATGCTGTGCTCCAACAGTTCGTGGAAGGTGTCCAGCGGAAGGCCAGCCACCACGCTTTTGCGCAGGGCCTGGATGTTGTAGCGGTAGACCTCGCGCTTGAGCAGCGTGCCTTCACCGAACCAGCCGCCGGGCGGCACGCCGGTGAAGGTGATGGCCTGGCCCGAGGCGTCGTCATTGCTCATCTTCAAGAGGCCGTCGACTACGCCGAACCAGAAGCTGGCGGGCTTGCCGATGCGGCACAGGCGTTCGCCCACTTCGGCATCGGCCAGCTGCAGCTCATCGATGGCGCGCTGGCGCTGCGGTGCGTCCAGCACCTGCAGCCAGGGGATCGCGTCCAGCTCTTCGCGGGTGGCGCGGCGCGCACGCTGGCGCAGCGGCGGATGGGTGTGGGTGCGTGCGCCAGTGGCGGCTGACAAAGTGTCCATGCGGGAGTCTTGAGCAGCCTGCTTGACGCGAGGCTTACGTCTGCGGGTTTTGCATGTCAGGGAAATCCAGCCCCCGGGCAGACCCTAGGAATGTCGTTGCAATGACAACATAGCGTCAAAGTGAGGCCTAGTATCACGGTCAATAACACACAGATCGGTGCGTGGTGATGCCGTCAAGGCGGGCCATGTTCACTGGACAGGAGACAACCGTGGCCAAGACTTTCCCCAGGCTCTTGATCGAGCATGCGGCCCAGCGCCCTGATGCGCCGGCGCTGCGCGAAAAGGAATACGGCATCTGGCAGACGCTCAGCTGGGCGGAGCTGGCGCTGCTGGTGCGCGAGCTGGCCCATGGCCTGGCCGCGGCCGGCCTGCAGCGCGGCCAACACATCGTGGTGGTGGGTGAGAACCGGCCGCGCCTGAGTGCCTGCATGCTGGCGGCGCAGTCGCTGGGAGCCATTCCCGTGCCCCTGTACCAGGACGCGGTGGCGGCCGAGTTTGTCTTTCCAATCAACAACGCCGAGATCGCTTTCGCGGTGGTGGAGGATCAGGAGCAGGTCGACAAGATGCTGGAACTGCGCGAGCAGTGCCCGCAACTGACCCAGATCTGGTTCGATGACTCGCGCGGCCTGCGCAACTACAACGAGCCGGGCCTGGCGGCGCTGGACGATCTGCGTGCCCGCGGCCGCCAGCATGCCAGTGCACATCCCAACTTCTTCGACGCGCAGCTGGCTGCCGGCGAGCCTGACGATGTGGCGGCGATGTTCTTCACCTCGGGCACGACCGGAAACCCGAAGGGCGTGGTGCATACCCATGCCACGCTGATCGACCGCGCCGCCGCCGGCGCGCGCTTCGATAAGCTGACGAGCGCTGAGGAAGTGCTGGCCTATCTGCCGCCGGCCTGGATCGGCCAGAACATCTTCAGCTATGCGCAGTGGCTGGTCTGCGGCTATGTGGTGAACTGCCCGGAGTCGGTCAGCACCGTGAGCATCGATCTGAAGGAGATCGGCCCGACCTATTACTTCGCGCCGCCGCGCGTGTTCGAAGGCCTGCTGACCAGCGTGACGATTCGCATGGAAGACGCCAGCGCCGTCAAGCGATGGCTGTTCGACCAGTGCATGCAGCTGGCGCGCCGCGTCGGCCCAGCGTTGATGGATGGCAAGCCGGTGGGCGCGCTGGACAAGCTCAAGTACGCGCTCGGCAACTTCCTGATCTACGGCCCGCTGCGCAACACGCTGGGACTCTCCCGCGTGCGGGTGGCCTACACGGCGGGCGAGGCGATCGGGCCGGACCTGTTCACCTTCTACCGCTCGATCGGCATCAATCTGAAGCAGCTCTACGGCTCGACCGAGACGGCGGTGTTTGTCTGCCTGCAGCCAGACCACGAGGCCCGCGCCGACACGGTGGGTGTGCCGATCGACGGCGTGGAGATCAAGCTGGCCGAGAGCGGAGAGATCCTGGTCAAGTCGCCGGGGCTGCTGAAGGGCTACTACAAGAACCAGGCCGCCACCGACGAGGTGCTGACGCCCGAGGGCTGGTATCACACCGGCGACGCGGGCTTCATCGACGCGCACGGACACCTGAAGATCATCGATCGCGCCAAGGATGTCGGCCGCCTGATGGGCGGGCCCAACGACGGCGCGATGTTCGCGCCCAAGTATGTGGAGAACAAGCTCAAGTTCTTCCCGCACATCAAGGAGGCGGTGGCCTTTGGTGACAAGCGCGAAAAGGTCTGCGCCTTCATCAACATCGACTTCGAGGCCGTGGGCAACTGGGCCGAGCGCCGCAACCTGCCTTATGCCGGCTACACCGATCTGGCGCAGAAGCCCGAGGTCTACGAGCTGATCCGCGACTGCGTGGAGAAGGTCAATGCCGACCTGGCGCAGGACGAGTTGCTGGCCGGCAGCCAGATCACCCGCTTCCTGGTGCTGCACAAGGAGCTGGATGCCGACGACGGCGAGCTGACGCGCACCCGCAAGGTCAGGCGCGGCGCCATCGCCGAGAAATATGCGGTGCTGATCGATGCGCTGTATGGCGGCAAGACCTCGCAGTTCATCGAGACCGCGGTGAAGTTCGAGGACGGCCGCAGCGGCAAGGTGTCGGCCGATCTGCGCATTGGCGACGTTCCAACCTTCCCTGCAGTGAAGAGGGCAGCATAAGCATGGCCGAGAAAAAGATTGGCGACGTCATCTTGGACGTCCAGAACATCAGCCTGCGATTCGGCGGCGTGAAGGCGCTGACCGACATCAGCTTCAATGTGCGCGAGCATGAGATCCGCGCCATCATCGGGCCGAACGGCGCGGGCAAGAGCTCGATGCTGAACTGCATCAACGGCGTCTACACGCCGCAGGAAGGCAAGATCACTTTCCGGGGCCAGACCTTCAGCCATATGAACTCGCGTCAGGTGGCCGAGATGGGTGTCGCGCGCACCTTCCAGAACCTGGCGCTGTTCAAGGGCATGAGCGTGATCGACAACATCATGACCGGCCGCAACCTGAAGATGAAGACCAACATCTTCCAGCAGGCGATCCGCTGGGGTGCGGCCGAGCGCGAGGAATGCGAGAACCGCGCTGTCGTCGAACGCATCATCGACTTCCTGGAAATCCAGGCCTGGCGCAAGACGCCGGTGGGGCGCTTGCCTTATGGCCTGCAAAAGCGCGTCGACCTGGGCCGTGCGCTGGCGATGGAGCCGCAGGTGCTGCTGCTGGACGAGCCGATGGCCGGCATGAACGTGGAGGAGAAGCAGGACATGTGCCGCTTCATCCTGGACGTCAACGACGAGTTCGGCACCACCATCGTGCTGATCGAGCACGACATGGGCGTGGTGATGGACATCTCGGATCGCGTCGTGGTGCTGGACTACGGCAAGAAGATCGGTGACGGCATGCCTGACGAGGTGCGTGCCAACCCCGATGTGATCAACGCCTATCTGGGCACATCTCACTGAGGGCGGCGCGATGGGATTTTTCATTGAGACTCTGATCGGCGGCCTGATGTCGGGCATGCTGTATTCGCTGGTGGCGCTGGGCTTCGTGCTGATCTTCAAGGCCTCGGGCGTCTTCAACTTCGCTCAAGGCGCGATGGTGCTGTTCGCGGCGCTGGCGATGGCGCGCTTCTCCGAGTGGTTCCCGGCGCTGCTGGGCTTCGATAACAAGCTGCTGGCCAATCTGCTGGCCTTTGCCGCCGCGATGGTGGTGATGGTGATGGTGGCCTGGGCGATTGAGCGCCTGGTGCTGGGCAAGCTGGTGAACCAGGAGGGCATCACGCTGCTGATGGCGACGCTGGGCATCACCTATTTCCTCGACGGCTTCGGCCAGACCCTGTTCGGCAGCGAGATCTACAAGATCGACGTGGGCCTGCCCAAGGACCCGATGTTCCTGCTGGAGAGCACCTTCCAGGGCGGCATCCTGGTGAACAAGGAAGACCTCTATGCAGCCGGCATTGCGGCGGCGCTGGTGGCCGGCCTGTCGGCCTTCTTCCAGTACACCGCCACCGGCCGAGCGCTGCGTGCGGTGGCCGATGACCACCAGGCCGCGCAGTCGATCGGCATTCCGCTCAACCGCATCTGGGTGATCGTGTGGTCGGTGGCCGGTTTTGTGGCGCTGGTGGCCGGCGTGATCTGGGGCTCGAAGCTGGGCGTGCAGTTCTCGCTCTCCCTGGTGGCGCTGAAGGCGCTGCCGGTGGTGATCCTGGGCGGCCTGACCTCGGTGCCGGGTGCCATCATCGGCGGGCTGGTGATCGGTGTCGGCGAGAAGCTGTCCGAGGTCTACATCGGCCCGATGCTGGGCGGCGGCATCGAGATCTGGTTCGGCTATGTGCTGGTGCTGTTCGTGCTGCTGGTGCGCCCGCAGGGACTGTTCGGCGAAAAGATCATTGACCGCGTCTGACGCTGGCGCAATGAATCGAAGCCCAAAGAACATCTGAAGAGAGACAAACCATGCTCTACCGTGAGAACGGCCAGTTCAAGACTTCCTACCCGGCCGATCAGCAGATCTTCCCCATCGTGCAGGACCGCATCGGCATCGCGCTGCTGCTGCTGTTCGCGGTGGTCGGCGTGCCGCTGCTGGCGGATGAATACGCGTTTCGCGCCATCCTGATTCCCTTCCTGATCCTGGCGCTCGCGGCGCTGGGCCTGAACATCCTGGTGGGCTACTGCGGGCAGATCTCGCTGGGCACCGGCGCCTTCATGGCGGTGGGTGCCTATGCGGCCTACAACTTCCTGGTGCGGGTCGACGGCATGCCGGTGATCGCGGCCATCCTGCTGGGCGGCGTGTGCGCCACGGTGGTGGGGATCTTCTTCGGCATTCCCTCGCTGCGCATCAAGGGCCTGTATCTCGCAGTGGCCACGCTGGCGGCGCAGTTCTTTGTCGACTGGGCCTTCCTGCGCGTGCAGTGGTTCACCAACTACTCCACCTCGGGCACGGTCAGCGTGGCCGATCTGAAGCTGGCCGGCTATCCGATCGACAGCCCGGTGGCCAAGTATCTGTTCTGCCTGGGCTTCGTCGTGGTGTTCGCCTGGCTGGCCAAGAACCTGGTGCGCAGCCATATCGGCCGCGAGTGGATGGCGATGCGCGATATGGACGTGGCGGCTTCCGTGATCGGTATCCGCCCGGTGTACGCCAAGCTGACCGCCTTCGCGGTGAGCAGCTTCATCGTCGGCGTGGCCGGCGCGCTGTGGGGCTTCGTGCACCTGGGCTCCTGGGAGCCGGCGGCCTTCTCGATCGACCGCAGCTTCCAGCTGCTCTTCATGGTCATCATCGGCGGCCTGGGTTCCATCATGGGCAGCTTCTTCGGCGCCGCCTTCATCGTGGTGCTACCGATTTTCCTGAACCAGGCACTGCCGCTGGTGGGCGACCTGCTCGGCCTGAACATCGGCACGGCACTGATCGCGCACACCGAGCTGATGATCTTCGGCGGCCTGATCGTGTTCTTCCTGATCGTCGAGCCGCACGGCCTGGCGCGCCTCTGGTCCATTGGCAAAGAAAAACTGCGCCTGTGGCCTTTCCCGCACTGACGACGTTCCCAGCTCAAGCCTCATTCAACCCCGCACCGCAGAGTGCACATTCCTAGGAGACACGCATGAAACTCAAGCAGCTCGCGATGGCCGCCTCGATGGCGGCAGCCGGACTGGCCTCGCTGGTGGCAATGCCGGCAGCCGCACAGGACAAGGTGCAGTTCTTTCCGGTGCTGTCCGGCCGCACCGGTCCGGTGGCGCCGAACGCCACGCCCTGGGCCAACGGCCACAACGATTACATGAAGCTGGTGAATGTCCGCGGCGGCATCAACGGCGTCAAGACGCTGGTGGAAGAGTGCGAAACCGCGTACGCGACCGACCGCGGCGTCGAGTGCTATGAGCGCCTGAAGGGCAAGCATGGCGGTGCCACGGTGTTCCAGCCGCTGTCCACCGGCATCACCTTCGCGCTGACCGACAAGGTGCCGGCCGACAAGATCTCGCTGATCACGTCGGGCTACGGCCGCAGCGACACGGCTGATGGTGGCGTGTTCAAGTGGAACTTCCCGCTGATCGGCCATTACTGGGTGGCCGGTGACGTGGTGCTGCAGCACATCGCCAAGAAGGAAGGCGGCTGGGACAAGCTCAAGGGCAAGAAGATCGCCGTCGTCTATCACGACAGCGCCTTCGGCAAGGAGCTCCTGCCCATCGTGCAGGAGCGCGCCAAGATGCACGGCTTCGAGCTGCAGCTGCTGCCGGTGCCGGCGCCTGGCGTCGAGCAGAAGGCGATCTGGCTGCAGGTGCGCCAGCAGCGTCCTGACTTTGTCGTGATGCAGACCTGGGGCGTGATGACGCCGACCGCCATCAAGGAAGCCATTGCAACCGGCTACCCGCGCGAGAAGATGTTCGGCACCTGGTGGTCGGGCGCCGAGCCGGACCTGAAGGACGTCGGTGCGGCCGCCAAGGGCTATAGCGCGGTGATGATGCAGCACGGCGCCGAGACCGGCTCTGCCGTCGTCAAGGAGATCCTCGACAAGATCTATGCCAAGGGCGAGGGCGCCGGTCCGAAGGAAGACGTCGGCAGCGTGCTCTATATGCGCGGCGTGGTGGGCGCGATGCTGGCCACCGAAGGCGTGCGTGCGGCGCAGGAGCGTTTCGGCAAGGGCAAGGTCATGTCGGGCGAGCAGGCGCGCTGGGGTTACGAGAACCTCAACCTCACGCAGGCCAAGCTCGACGGGCTGGGCTTCAAGGGCGTGATGCGGCCGGTTTCCACCAGCTGTGCTGACCACCTGGGCGCCAACTGGGCGCGGGTGCACACCTGGGACGGCAGCAAGTTCGTCTGGGCTTCCGACTGGCTGCAGGCCGACGAGCAGATCATCAAGCCGATGGTCAAGGCTTCGGCTGAGAAGTACGCCAACGAGAAGAAGCTGACCCGTCGCACGCCGGCTGACTGTCAGTCCTGAGGGCTGACAGCCAGCCAGGCCGACGCTGTCGGCCTGGCTGGCCCAAGTTGTGGGCTCCCTCCCCAACCCCTCCCTTCGAGAGGGAGGGGGCTGACACCACTCCCTACCCTCGCCCGAGGCGAGGGGGCTCCTTGCGGAGCCTTCTTCAAAGCACCGCGTGCGGCGCTTTGAAGAGCCAAGAGGTAACTATGAGCAATGCCAACAACATCCTTCTGAACGTCAACGGCATCGAGGTCATCTACAACCATGTGATCCTGGTGCTCAAGGGCGTGTCGCTGCAGGTCAAGGAGGGCGGCATCGTCGCGCTGCTGGGCGGCAACGGTGCCGGCAAGACCACCACGCTGCGCGCGGTCAGCAATCTGCTGGCGGGTGAGCGCGGCGAGGTCACCAAGGGCTCGATCGAGCTGCGCGGCGAGCGCATCGAGCAGCTGAGCACCTCGGAGATGGTCAATCGCGGCGTGATCCAGGTGATGGAGGGCCGGCACTGCTTCGCCCACCTCAGCATCGAGGACAACCTGATGACCGGCGCCTACACCCGCAAGGACGGCAAGGCGGCGGTGGCCGAGACGCTGGAGAAGGTCTACAACTACTTTCCGCGCCTGAAGACGCGGCGCACTTCGCAGGCCGCCTACACCTCGGGCGGCGAGCAGCAGATGTGCGCCATCGGCCGCGCGCTGATGGCCAATCCGAAGATGGTGCTGCTGGACGAGCCCTCGATGGGCCTGGCGCCGCAGATCGTCGAAGAGGTGTTCGAGATCGTCAAAGACCTGAACGCCAAGGAAGGCACCACCTTCCTGCTGGCCGAGCAGAACACCAATATGGCGCTGCGCTACGCCGACTACGGCTACATCCTGGAGAACGGCCGTGTCGTGATGGACGGCGAGGCCAAGTCCCTGCGCGAGAACGAGGACGTCAAGGAGTTCTACCTCGGCATGGGCGGCGGCGACCGCAAGAGTTTCAAGGATGTGAAGAGCTACAAGCGCCGCAAGCGCTGGTTGGCCTGAGCCCTTCGGCCGATCGTTCCGTTCATGTCCATACCCAGCGATGAGTGATGCCAACGACTTCTTTGCCTTGCCCGCCTTCAAGCCGGACGAAGCACTGCTGAAGCTGAAACGCGATCTGCGCGACTTGCGCCAGCTGGCCGAACGTGACGGCGGTCGCAGCTTCACGCTGAAAGGGCAGGACGTGCTGGAGCTCTCTATCGATGGCGCGCAGTTGAACGCCAAGCTCGCTAAGCGCCCGGCGCAGCGGCCGGAATGGGACAGCTGGACCTGCAAGAGCAGCGCCGACGTGCGACGGCTGCAGGACGAGATCAAGAAGCGCCTGGCGCGCTGGACGACGGAAGACTGATGACATGAGCGCTGCTTTCTACGACGCCCTGGAGACCCGGGATCCGGCTGAGCGCGAGCGCGCGCTGCTGCAGGCCCTGCCGGGCCAGATCGCGCATGCGCAGCGCCATGCGCCGGCCTTCGCCGAGCTGCTGGCCGGCGTCGACGCCGCCAGCATCGATTCACGCGCGGCCCTGGCCCGCCTGCCGGTGACGCGCAAGAGCGAGCTGCTGGAGCGTCAACAACAGCAGCGCACCATCAACCCCTTTGGCGGTTTCTCGGCCATCGGCTGGGGCGCGGCGCGGCGCGTGTTTCAGTCGCCCGGCACGATCTACGAACCCGAAGGCCGCGCGCCGGACTACTGGCGCGTGGCGCGTGCGATGCATGCGGCGGGCTTCGCCGCCGGTGAGCTGATCCACAACAGCTTCTCCTACCACCTGACGCCGGCCGGCTCGATGATGGAAACCGGCGCGCATGCGATCGGCTGCACGGTGTTTCCGGGCGGCGTCGGCAATACCGAGCTGCAGCTGCAGGCCATCGCCGAGCTGCGCCCCAGCGGCTATGCCGGCACGCCCAGCTTCCTGAAGATCCTGGTCGACAAGGCCGCCGAAGCGGGCCAGCGCCTCTCGATTCAGAAGGCCCTGGTCAGCGGCGAGGCCTTTCCTGCGGCGCTGCGCGACTGGCTTTCCGAGCGCGGGGTTGCGGGCTATCAGGCCTATGCCACCGCCGATGTGGGCCTGATCGCCTACGAGACCGCGGCGCGCGAAGGCCTTGTGATCGATGAAGGCGTGATCGTCGAGATCGTGCGCCCTGGCAGCGGTGAGCCGGTGGCGGTGGGCGAGGTGGGCGAGCTGGTTGTCACCACGCTGAACCCCGACTACCCGCTGATCCGTTTTGGCACCGGCGACCTCTCGGCCATGCTGCCCGGCGCTTGCCCAACCGGCCGCAGCAACGGCCGGATCAAGGGCTGGATGGGCCGTGCCGACCAGAGCGCCAAGGTGCGCGGCATGTTCGTGCATGCCAAGCAGGTGGCCGAGATCGCCCGGCGCTTCCCCGAGGTGCTGCGCGCCCGCCTGGTCGTCGAAGGCGAGATGGCCAACGACCGCATGACGCTCAAGCTGGAAGTCAGCACCCAGCCCGAGGGCTTGGCTGACAAGGTGGCCGGCGCGATCCGCGACGTGACCAAGCTGCGCGGCGAAGTGGTGCTGCTCACACCCGGCAGCCTGCCGAACGATGGACGCGTCGTCGAAGACCTCCGCAAATTCGACTGAGAGAGCTTCCCTGCTGCGCCGCCGCCATGCGTCGTTGGCCGGTGCTCGGAATCCTCACGTACAGGAAGTACGTTCCGGTTCCTGTGCGCCGGCCGCCTAGCCTGACAGCGGCTCGCTGAGGGAAGTCCTCGGCCTTCGACCTGCGGTCCTGGCTTTAACGCTGGCTGCGGTCCAGGTTGAAGGCCGCTACCAATCCGCTCAATCGCACCGCCTGCTCGCGCAACTGCTCGGCGGCGGCGGTGGATTCTTCCACCAGCGCGGCGTTCTGCTGCGTCATCTGATCCAGCTGCGACACGGCCTGGTTGATCTGGCCGATGCCGCCGCCTTGCTCGCGCGCACCGGCCGAGACCTCGGCAATGATGTCGGCCACGCGCTGCACGCTGGAGACGATCTCCTGCATCGTGCTGCCGGCCTCGTCGACCAGGCGGGCGCCGCTGTCCACCGTCTCGACGCTGCGGCCCACCAGCTGCTTGATCTCCTTGGCCGCCTCGGCGCTGCGGCCGGCCAGCGAGCGCACCTCGGAGGCCACGACCGCGAAGCCACGGCCTTGTTCGCCGGCACGCGCCGCCTCGACCGCGGCGTTCAGCGCCAGGATGTTGGTCTGGAAGGCGATGCCGTCGATCACGCCGATGATGTCACCGATGCGGGCCGAACTGGTCTTGATCTGGTCCATGGTCGACACGACCTGGGCCACCACCTGACCGCCACGCGCGGCCACGCTGGCGGCCGAGCCGGCCAGCTGGTTGGCTTGCGCCGCGGCATCGGCCGACTGGTTGACGCCGCCGGTCAGCTCTTCCATCGATGAGGCGGTCTGCTGCAGATTGCTGGCTGCCTGTTCGGTCCGCATCGACAAGTCCTGGTTGCCGGTGGCCACTTCGGCGCTGGCGGTCTGGATCGAGTCGGCAGCGCTGCGGATGTCGCCCACCAGGGCGCGCAGCTTGTCCTGCATCGCGGCCAGGCCCGCCAGCAGGCGGCCCAGCTCGTCACCTCCTTCGGGCACGAAGCTGGAACTCAGGTCGCCCTGGGCGATGCGGTCCGCCACGACGATGGCGCGGTTCACCGGCCGGGTGATGCTGCGCGTGATGGCCCAGGCCAGCAGGGCTCCAAGGCCCATGGCCAGCAGCGTCAGCAGGGCCAGCATCCACAGGTCGCTGCGGATGTCAGCCAGCATGTCCTCGGCCTGCGCGCGGCTGGCTTTGTCCTGTGCTGCGGCAAAGTCGGAGACCTGCTGGCGCCACAGGGCTTCGGCCGGCTTGACAGCCGAGGTCAGCGTCATCGTGGCATCGATGTTGGAGCCCTCGCTGCCTTCCTTGGCGGCCTTTTGGATCAGCGGCAGCGTTTTGCTGGCGCTGGCCTGGATGTCGGCGAGCTGCTTGCGCTCGGCCTCGTCCCGGGTGTCGCCGATCAGGGCAGCCAGCGCGCTCTCATCCTTCTGGTAGTTGGTCCGTGCCGCCTCGAACTGCTTGAGCTCGGAGGCGATTTCCTGCGGGTCGGTCAAGAGCGTGAGGCTGCGGGCCTGGACGGCCATGGCATTGATGCTGTGCAGCATCGCATTGCCCAAGGTGCTCTTGGCGTTGTTGATCTCCACCACCTGCTGCAGCCGCTGGCCCAGCGTACGCAGCTGGCTTGCGCCCAGCGCCGCCACCAGCAGCAGCAGGCCCAGCAGCAACGCGAAACTCAGGCCCAGCCGGCGTCCCACCGAAGCGCCCAACGCTTGTCTCCATGTGCTCATTGTTTGTCTCCGTTTTGTTGTCGTTCTCTGCCCCCCGGATCTTTGCGCCGGACAGCCGATTTGACTGTTGCAGGGGTGACAAAGAAGCCGTCCCGCCACAGGGGTTTACGTAGTTTCCGAAACGTTCCGGGCATATTGCACATCTAGCATCCGGCTGTGATTCCACAGACAAACCCACCACGTGCGAGGAAGACAACGATGAAAAAGAAGCTACTGCTGCTGAGCCTGGCCTCCCTGACCGCAGGGGCGGCTCTGGCCGAATACCCGGATAAACCTGTCACCATCGTCGTGCCCTTCGCCGCCGGTGGACCCACCGACAAGGTGGCACGCGATCTGGCCGAGTCGCTGCGCAAGCCGCTGGGCGCCACCATCGTGATCGAGAACGTCGGCGGTGCCGGGGGCACACTGGGCGCCACCAAGGTGGCCAAGGCGGCACCGGACGGCTACACCGTGCTGCTGCATCACATCGGCATGGCGACTTCACCGGCTTTGTATCGCAATCTTCAGTACAAGACCCTGGATGATTTCGAGTACCTGGGCATGGTCAACGAGGTGCCGATGACGCTGATCGGCAAGCCCGGCCTGCCGGCCAACAGCTATCCGGAACTGGTCAAGTGGCTGGAGGCCAACAAGGGCAAGATCAATCTGGCCAATGCCGGCCTGGGCGCTGCCTCGCATCTGTGCGGCCTGCTGTTCCAGAGTGCGCTGAAGATCGACATGACCACCGTGCCGTACAAGGGCACCGGCCCCGCGATGACCGACCTGATGGGCGGGCAGGTCGACCTGATGTGCGACCAGACCACCAACACCACCAGCCAGATCGAGGGCGGCAAGGTCAAGGCCTATGCCGTCACGACCACGAAGCGCCTGACGACACCGGCCCTGGCCAAGCTGCCGACGCTGGACGAGATGGGTATGAAGGGCTTCAACGTGTCGATCTGGCACGGTGTCTATGCACCGAAGAACACGCCCAAGGCGGTGCTCGACAAGATCTCGACGGCGCTGCGCACCGCGATCCGCGACCCGGAGTTCATCAAGCGCCAGGAAGCGCTGGGCGCTGTGGTGGTGACCGATGGCCGCGTCAACGGCGCCGAGCACAAGAAGTTTGTTGAAGCCGAGATCAACAAGTGGGGCCCCGTCATCAAAGCCGCCGGGCAATATGCCGACTGAGGACCGAGGACTGGCCAGGACCGGGGACGGTCCTGGCCTTCGCTAGGCATGGACAGTCCGCGGAGACTGTCCACATCCGAGCTCAGCCCGCTGCGGGCTGAGCGACGTGCAAGGAGGCGTCCGAGCTCTGCGAGGACGCAGCCTGCAAGGTGACTGAGGACCGACCACAGCCAACACAGGGGACAGGTCCCGGCCTCAATTCACAGGCCCGCCGCCGGCGGGCTTTTTCTCACCCTCCGTTTCTTTGCGATCATGGCTCTGTCACCCTTTCTCGACCACGCCCCCCAGCTCGAAGCCGGAGCCTGGGTCCATCCCTCGGCCCAGGTCATCGGCGATGTGCAGCTGGGTCGCGACAGCTCGGTCTGGTGCAATGCCGTGCTGCGCGGCGACGTCAATCGCATCGTGGTGGGCGAGTGCAGCAATGTGCAGGACCTGACGATGGGCCACGTCTCGCACCGCAATGCGGCCAAGCCCGAAGGTTCGCCGCTGTTGATTGGCAGCCATGTGACCATCGGCCATTCCGTCATCCTGCACGGCTGCCGCATTGGCGACGAGTGCCTGATCGGCATGGGCAGTCTGGTGATGGACGACGCCCTCATCGAGGACCAGGTGATGCTGGGCGCCGGCAGCCTGGTGCCGCCGGGCAAGCGCTTGAAAAGCGGCCAGCTCTACATCGGCCGTCCGGCGGTGCCGGTGAGGGCGCTGACAGGCGAGGAGATCGCATATCTGCGCTATTCGGCCGAGCACTATGTGCGGGTGAAAAACCAGTATCCGCCGGCCGGCTGATCAGTCGCTCGGCAGCTCCACCACCACGAAGTGCTTGCGCACCGGCTCGACCACCTCGAACTCGCCTTCGAAGCCCGGCGGGATGACCGCGGCCTGGCCGGGTCCGACCTCGGTGACCGCGCCATCCGGCCCGTGCAGCCGCGCCAGGCCCGATAGGACGAAGAAATACTCCTGCTCGGTGGGCGGGAAGACGATCCGCCAGCGACCGACTTCGCACTCCCACACACCGGCGCTCATCGGCGCGGCCTCGTGCAGCAGCCAGGTCTTTCGCCAAGGCGCGCCTTGCACCCGGCGCTCCGCGCGTGGCTGATCCAGCGCGGCTGCCAGGCCCTCGGTACTGTCGATCAGCGTGATCTTTGGTGTCGTGGCTTTTTCTTCACTCATGACTCACTCCTGGGCCGTGCAGATCAGGGCCAGCTTGTTGCCGTCGAGATCGCGGAAGTAGGCCGCATAGAAGTTCGGCGCATAGTCGCGCAGACCCGGCGCGCCTTCGTTCTGGCCGCCCGCCGCGAGCGCCGCGGCATATGCTTCGTCCACTGCGGCCCGCGTGCCGGCATTCAGCGCCAGCATCGTGCCATTGCCAAAGCTGGCCGCCTCGCCGTTGAAGGGCTGGCACAGATAGAGCTGGGACGGGCCGTCACCGCTGGCCGGGCCATAGCCCACGAAGCTCGCGTCGACATGCAGGGCCTTGAGCCCCAGCGGCGCCAGCACTTGGTCATAGAAGGCCTTGGCGCGCAGGCGGTCGTTGCTGCCCAAGGTGGCGTAGCGGATCATCGAGCTCATCGCAGGCTCCTCAGTCTCAATCGATGCGGAGGGGAATGGTCACCGGGCCGTCGTTGACCAGGCTGACCTGCATGTCGGCGCCGAACTCGCCGGCCCCGACCTGGGGGTGCTGCTCGCGGGCGCGCTGCAGCAGGTAGTCGTACAGCCGCCGGCCTTGCTCGGCCGGCGCCGCGCCGCTGAAACTGGGGCGGTTGCCGCCGCTGATATCGGCCGCCAGCGTGAACTGCGAGACGATCAGCAGGCCGCCGCCGATGTCCTGCAGGCTGCGATTCATCTTGCCGGCTTCGTCGCTGAAGATGCGCAGTTTGAGGGTCTTGCTCAGCAGCTTGTCGGCCTGGGTCTCGCTGTCAGCAGGCTCGGCGCAGACCAGCAGCAGCAGGCCCGGGCCGATCTGGCCAATGGTCTGACCGGCGACGTCGACGCTGGCCTGCCGGACGCGCTGCAGCAGGCCGATCACAGCAGGTCCTTCGGGTCGTCGAAGTGCGCTTCGACATCCATCGGCAGCAGCTGGATGCTGGCGCGCAGGCCCGGCACGGCGCTCATCAGGGCCTGTTCCACCGACGTGCGCACGGCCGCGGCGCGGCCCAGGCTCCAGCCGGGCGGCATGTGCATATGCAGGTCCACATAGCGGCGCTGGCCGGCCATGCGGGTGTTGACGTGATCGAAGCGGATGGTCTGGTGCGTGAAATCGTCGAGCACCTTCTTGATCGAGGCCTGGGTGTCCTCGTCCAGCGCCTGGTCCATCAGGCCTTGCGAGGCGGCATGCATCAGGTGATAGCCCTCGCGCAGGATGTTCAGCGCCACCAGGATGGCCAGCAGCGGGTCCAGCCACAGCCAGCCGGTCAGCATCACGCCGATCAGGCCGGCCACCACGCCGGCCGAGGTCCAGACATCGGTGAACAGGTGTCGTGCGTCGGCCTCCAGCGCCAGCGAGCGGTGCTCGCGGGCCTTCTTCAGCATGGCCCAGGCCAGGCCGCCGTTGAGCGCCGAGCTGATGATGGACAGCGCCATGCCGATGCCCAGCGACTCAACCGGCTGCGGGTCCATGAAGCGATGGACGGCGGCCCAGATGATGGCGATGGCCGCGGCGAAGATCAGCACACCCTCGAAGCCGCTGGAGAAATACTCGGCCTTGTGGTGCCCGTAGGGATGGTCCTCGTCGGGCGGCCGGGCGGCGATGGTGACCATGGCCAGCGCAAAGATCGCGCCGGCCAGGTTGACCAGCGACTCCAGAGCGTCGGACAGCAGGCTGACCGAACCCGTCCACCACCAGGCGGCCGTCTTCAGCGCGATCGTCGCGACCGCGACGGCCACCGAGAGCTTCAGGTAGGAGCTGACTTGCATGCCTGCATTGTCACCTCCTCCTCAGCCAGGCTCAGGGCGTGTCCAAGCCGATGGTCTTGGCTACCTTGCCTTGCTCGTCAAGCATCTGGATGCTGGGCTTGCCGTCGGCGCTGACGATCAGCAGCATGCGGGTGCGGCCCTGGGCATCAGCCAGTGATAGCGCCGAGGCCTTGTCGCGTGTGGTGCCCAGGCGCACGCGATTGGCCGGCATCAAGCCTTTCTCGCGCATTTCCTGCATGGCCAGGCGGCGCTCGGGCGGCTTCATCCTGTCGATCTCGTCAAAGCGCTCCATGCGCTGCTTGACGTCCATCAGCTCATGCGAGGGCTCGTCATTGATCAAGAGGTGCGTCATGGCCTGGCCGCCTTGCTCGGCATGCAAGAGCTGCAGCACCTGGTCTTGACGGAATCGGTCGAAGGTCAGGCTCAGGCCTGCGTCGGGCTTGCCATTGAGACCGACGCTGCCTTTCTGAATCAGTCCGCCGCTTTCCGTGCCCTCGTCATTGACGAACAGCATGCCGGCGAAGCTGCGCCGGTCCGGGCGAGGGATTTCCTGGCCCTTCCAGGGCGCGCCAGGGAACTGCGCTCGGTTGGAGATCACTAGGCGCAGCGTGCCGTCCGGCTCGCGCACATTGATGCGGCCCACATCGATCTCCTCGAACTTGGCCGGTGGCGCCTTGGCCCCGGTCAACAAGGTGATGGCGATGATGGCGGTCGCGGTGGCGGTGCAGCCGCTCAGGAAGGCAGTCAGCTTGGACATCGGGTCAGGCTCCTCGTGCTCTGGAGTGAGGGTTGTCGTAGAGGGGTGAGGCGCGATTCTGTCGCCATTCGAAGCCTTGCCGGGGCACCCTGCGACAGGGCGTCGCAACGGCGGCATCAGCTGCAGCGTCACCCTACAATCCGCGCGAGACTGTGCCCCTTGAACCTCTAGCCGACCGACGCTGCCCACCA
The DNA here is from genome assembly GCA_013824165.1 of Methylibium sp. Taxonomy (GTDB): domain Bacteria; phylum Pseudomonadota; class Gammaproteobacteria; order Burkholderiales; family Burkholderiaceae_C; genus JACDQM01. The sequence continues at coordinate 126,541 of PNNH01000079.1, forward strand.
TGAAATCCGAGCCTGCATCCAACGCCACCGACATCGGCCACATCACTCCGCGCGAGAAGGCCGAGATCCTGTCCCAGGCCTTGCCCTACATCCGCAAGTTCCATGGCAAGACCATCGTCATCAAGTACGGTGGCAATGCGATGACCGACCCGGAGCTGCAGAAGGACTTCGCCGAAGACGTGGTGCTGCTCAAGCTGGTGGGCCTGAATCCGGTGGTGGTGCACGGCGGTGGCCCGCAGATCGAGGACGCGCTGAACAAGCTGGGCAAGAAGGGCCACTTCATCCAGGGCATGCGCGTCACTGACGAGGAGACCATGAATGTGGTCGAGTGGGTGTTGGGCGGCGAGGTGCAGCAGGACGTGGTGGGCCTTATCAATGCCGCCGGCGGCAAGGCCGTGGGTCTGACCGGCCGCGACGGCGGCATGATCCGCGCCCGCAAGCTCAAGCTGCTGGACAAGGACGATCCCGCCAAGGAGCACGACATCGGCCAGGTGGGCGACATCGTCTCGATCGATCCCAGCGTGGTGAAGGCGCTGCAGGATGACCAGTTCATCCCGGTCGTCAGCCCGATCGGCTTTGGCGAGAACAACGAGAGCTACAACATCAATGCCGATGTGGTGGCGGCCAAGCTCGCCACCGTGCTGCGCGCCGAAAAGCTGCTGATGCTGACCAATATCCGCGGTGTGCTGGACAAGGAAGGCCAGCTGCTGACCGAACTGACGCCGCGCCGCATCGACGAGCTGGTGGCGGACGGCACCATCAGCGGCGGCATGATCCCCAAGATTGCCGGTGCCATCGACGCCGCCAAGAGCGGGGTCAATGCGGTGCACATCATCGACGGCCGGGTGCCGCATGCCATGTTGCTGGAGATCCTCTCGGATCAGGCCTACGGCACGATGATCCGGTCTCATTGAGGCGCGGGTCGCCGTGCACGCGCAGAAGCAAGCCAGCGCCACGACCGCTCAGGCGATGGCGGCCACTTGTGGTGCGGCCTTCCTGTGGGGTACCGGTGCACTGGTGGTGAATCTGTTGATTGCGCGTTTCGGGCTGAGTCCGGAGAACATTTCCTTTTGGCGTTTTTTCATCGGTGCTGCACTGCTCGTGGTGCTCTTCGGCCGTGCTGTCCCTCTGGAGTCACTGTGGTCGCGTCGCTGGGCTGTGCTGGGCGCCGGCAGTTGCATGGCCTTGTATGTGCTGTGCTGGTTCTGGGGCATCGCCAGACTCGGTGCGGCGATCCCCACCTTGATCGCCTTGTGTCTGCCGCCCGTGCTCGTCACGCTGTGGACGGTGCTGCGCGGCCGCGAGCGACTGGATTTGATGCTGCTCGTGACGCTGGCCGGAGCTCTGGCTGGCACGGTGCTGCTGGTCTGGCGTCATGGCGGCGCCGGCGGACCGGTTGACGCTGACACACTGCTTTGGGGTGTGGCGTTTTCTGTGGCTTCGGCTCTGCTGTATTCGGTTTTCTCGCTGGTCAGCGGTCCGCTGTCGTCGAGCGTGGGGGCCGGACCGGCGACTATGGGCCTGACGGTTGTGGCTGCCGCAGTGATGGGGCTGTCCGGCTTCTTTGTGCCACTGGATTGGCCTTCTCAGGTGCCACCCGAGGCTTGGCTGCTCTACCTGGGATTGGCGACGGCGGCTCTGGCCCTGCTTGCATTCAGCTGGGGTGCCGCACGCCTGAGCCCGACGGCGCTGACCGTGGCGACGCTCACCGAACCGCTGACGGCCGTGTTGCTGGCTGCGGTGCTGCTGGGTGAGCAACTCTCCGCAAGTCAGTGGGTGGGTGCGGCACTGCTGCTGGCTGGCATCGTCGCGCTGGGTCGAAGGGATGCCCGGCGTGAGCGGAGGGCTGCATGATGCCTCGCCGCGCGCAGTCCAATGTCTGGCTGTTCGACCTCGACAACACGCTGCACAACGCCTCGCATCACGCCTTCAAGGCGCTGAATGTGTCGATGAGCGACTACATCGTCGAGCATCTGGGCCTGGCGCGTGCCGAGGCGGACGCGCTTCGGGCCCGTTACTGGCATCGCTATGGCGCCACGCTGCTGGGTTTGACCCGCCACCACGGGGTGGACGTGCATCACTTCCTGGCCGAGACGCACCGCTTGCCCGGTCTGGAGGACAGCCTTCACGGGCACGCCCATGACCTCGCCGCGCTGCGTCGCCTGCCGGGACGCAAATTCGTGTTGACCAATGCGCCGCTGGCTTACGCCTTGCGGGTGCTCGGCCAGCTGGGCCTGTTGCATGAGTTCGAGGCGGTGATCGGCTTTGAGCAGATGCGCATGTTTGGCCGGCACCGCCCCAAGCCGGATGCCCGCATGCTGCGCTGGCTGGCCGCGCAGCTGAAGGTGTCGCCAGGCCGCTGCGTGCTGGTGGAAGACACGCTGATGCATCAGAAGTCGGCACGTGCCGTGGGGATGCGCACCATCTGGGTGCAGCGCTGGGTTCGCCAGGCTAGCCGCAGCGCGGGCGTGGACGCCCGCCTGGGGCGCCGCCCCGCCTATGTCGATCAACGCGTACACGGGCTGGCCGAGCTTTTGCGCCGGCCGCTGGCCTGAATCAGTTCGGGCAAGGGTGTTGGCGCCACAGTTCGGAGACTTCGGGTCTACGCGGCTTGTTGTGCACGCGTCACACAAGCAGAATGGGCCCGCGTCCATGGCCAGCTGACCTATGCCCGATTTCTCAGTACTGATTGTCGAAGACCAGATCCGCTTTCGAGATGCCTTTACCCTGGCCCTGAGCAGTGTTCCCGATATCAAGCTGCTCGGCATTGCGCCCGACCTTCCCCAGGGACGCAAGCTGTTCGATCAGACCCAGCCCGACGTGCTGCTGGTCGATCTGGATTTGCCGGGCGGCAGCGGCATTGAGCTGATCCGGCACGCGGCGCAGACGCGTCCGCAATGCGATGTGATGGTGATTTCGGTGTTCGGGGACGAGCAGCATGTGCTGTCCAGCATCGAGGCCGGAGCCACCGGCTATCTGTTGAAAGATTCCCTGGCGCTGGATCTGGCCGGCCAGTTGCGGGCTTTGCGCAACGGCGGCAGCCCGATCAGCCCCCTGATTGCACGGCGCCTGCTGATGCGCCTGGCGCCTGGCGCCGGTCAGGGCGGCTCGGGGAGTGCGCCGCTGGTCGAGGATGAATCGGCGGTTGCCTTGTCCGAGCAGGAATCGCGCGTTTTGCATCTGGCCGCCAAAGGTTTCACCTTCGACGAGATCGCGCAGTTCATGCAGGTCTCGCCGCACACCGTGATGACCTATGTGAAGCGCATTTACCGCAAGCTGCAGGTGCGCTCCAAAGTCGAAGCCATCTACGAAGCCCGCCGCCTAGGGTGGCTGAGGGACTGAGATGGGACAAAGGACAGTGCCTGAGCAATGTCCGCCGCCCATCGAAGGACGCGCCGCCTACCAGCGGCGCGGCTGAGGTGGGACCGGGGACAGCCAGACCCGGCACGGCTCAAGTCCGGGCTCAGCTCATCGAGGGTCGCGCCGCCTGCCAGCAGCGCGGCTGAGATCGCACCCAGTACAGCCCGACCCGGCGGCAAGCCTGTCCCGTCATGCGCCTGTGCCAGAATCTCCGCAAGCCCTCAGCCCCGCACCCTCCATGCACGCCTCCCCACCCGATCTGACGGACAGCTCGCTGCAAGCCGCGCCGGCGGATGCCGTGGTGGTGGCACCTCGCAAGCGCCCCCGCCCCGGTGAGCGGCGTGTGCAGATCCTGCAAACTCTGGCCACCATGCTGGAGCAGCCGGGCAGCGAGCGCGTCACGACCGCCGCACTGGCTGCCAAGCTGGAAGTCAGCGAAGCGGCGCTGTACCGGCACTTCGCCAGCAAGGCCCAGATGTTCGAGGGCCTGATCGAGTTCATCGAGAGCAGCATCTTCACGCTGCTCAAGCAGATTGCCGAGCGCGAGCCTTCCGGCATGGCGCAGGCGCAGCGCATCGTGGCGGTGGTGCTGCAATTCGGCGAACGCAATCCCGGCATGACCCGTGTGATGGTGGGCGATGCGCTGGTGTTCGAGAACGAGCGCCTGACCACGCGGATGAATCAGTTCTTCGATCGCATCGAATCGGCGCTGCGCCAGTCGCTGCGCACAGCCGCCGAAGCGCGCGGTTCCACCACGCCCACGGTCGAAGCCAATGCGCAAGCCTCGGTGATGGTGTGCTTCATCCTGGGGCGGCTGCAGCGCTATGCCCGCTCGGGCTTCAAGCGTCTGCCCAGCGAACAGCTGGAAGCTGCTTTGCGCATGCTGGCGGTCTGAGGCCGCCGCGGTCTTTTAGACTGCGGGCATGTCTGCTCTTGAACATCTGATCGAGCGCGCCGAGGCGTTGCTCACCCGACTCGAGTCCGTGCTGCCGCAGCCGCTGGCGGCACCCGACTGGTCGGCCTCGGTGGCGTTCCGCGCGCGCCGCCGCGCCGGCCGCCTTTTGCTGGAGCCGGTGCGGCATGTCTCGACCATCCGGCTGCAAGACCTCAAGGAGGTCGAGCCCCAGAAGGAAAAACTGCTGCGCAATACCGAGCAGTTCGTGGCCGGCCGCCCGGCCAACAATGTGCTGCTGACCGGCGCGCGCGGCACCGGCAAGAGCTCGCTCATCAAGGCCTGTTTGAATGAATTCGCTCCGCAGGGCCTGCGTCTGATCGAGGTCGACAAGGGCGATCTAGTCGACCTGCCCGACTTGGTGGATCTGGTCAGCGAGCGGCCCGAGCGTTTCGTGATCTTCTGCGATGACCTGTCCTTCGATGAGGGCGAGCTCGGCTACAAGGCGCTGAAGTCCATGCTGGACGGCTCGGTGGCTGCCGCCAGCGACAACCTGCTGATCTACGCCACCAGCAACCGCCGCCACCTGCTGCCCGAGCAGATGAAGGACAACCTCGCAGCCAAGATGGATGAGAACGGCGAGTTGCATCCGGGCGAGGCGATCGAGGAGAAAGTCTCACTCTCGGAGCGCTTCGGCCTGTGGGTGAGCTTCTATCCCTTCAGTCAGCAGGAATACCTGGAAATCTGCGCGCAGTGGCTGCGCTACTACCGGCTGGACGAGGCGCAGATCGCCGCCGCTCGCCAGCCGGCCCTGGTGTGGGCGCTGGAACGCGGCTCGCGCTCGGGTCGCGTGGCCTTCCAGTTCGCACGCGATCTGGCCGGTCGCGGTCACGCCGAGGCGCTGCCGGCCAACACCATCCGTGGCGACGCACCCGAGGGCCTGGACCATGTCTGAGGCCGTACAAGAGCGCGTGCCAGTGGACGTGGCGGTTGGCGTGCTGGTCGAGCGTGATGCGCAAGGCCGGGAAGGGCGCTTTTTGCTGACTTCGCGGCCTGCAGGAAAGGTCTATGCCGGCTACTGGGAATTCCCGGGCGGCAAGCTGGAAGCGGGCGAGACGGTGGAGCAGGCCCTGAAGCGCGAGTTGCAGGAGGAACTGGGCATCACGATCGGCGCAGCGCACCCCTGGAAGATCGAGCTGATGGACTACCCGCATGCCCGCGTACGCCTGCACTTCTGCAAGGTCTACGAATGGTCTGGCGAGTTCGAAATGCGCGAGCGCCAGCAGATGGCTTGGGAGAACCTGCCGGTGCAGCAGCAGCCGGTGCTGCCGGGCACGATTCCGGTGTTGCAGTGGTTTGCTGCCGAGCGAGGCTTTGTCGGGAGCACCCATGTCGGCTGACCCGTACACTGCCGGCATGCAATGGCTTGACCAGATTAAGTGGGACCGCGACGGCCTGGTGCCGGTGATCGCGCAGGAGCGCGACAGCGGCGATGTGCTGATGTTCGCGTGGATGAACCGCGAGGCGCTGGCGCGCACGGCCGAGCTGGGCCAGGCGGTGTACTGGAGCCGCTCGCGCAACAAGCTGTGGCACAAGGGCGAGGAATCCGGCCACCTGCAGATCGTGCACGAAATGCGTCTGGACTGCGATAACGACGTGTTGCTGCTGAAGATCACCCAGCAGGGGCATGAGCCGGGCATTGCCTGCCACACGGGCCGCCATAGTTGCTTCTACCAACGCTTTGAGAGCGGCAGCTGGCAGACGGTGGAGCCGGTACTGAAAGACCCCGAGAGCATCTACAAATGAGCAGCAGCCAGATCGACAGCAAGGATGTGCTGGCCCGCGTGGCCGCCGTGATCGAGTCGCGCAAGCCGGTCAATGGTGGGGACCCGACGGGCAGCTATGTGGCCAAGCTGTTCGGCAAGGGCACCGACGCGATCCTGAAGAAGGTGGGCGAAGAGGCCACCGAGCTGGTGATGGCTGCCAAGGACGCTGACGCGCAGAAGATCGTCTATGAGACGGCCGATCTGTGGTTTCACTCGATGATCGCGTTGGCCCAGTTCGGCCTGAAGCCCGAGGACGTGCTGGCGGAATTGGCGCGGCGCGAAGGATTGTCCGGCCTGGTGGAGTTTGCACAGCGCGGCGGCGACGCAGGAACACAAGCCAAGGAGGGCTGAGATGACTGATTTCAATGAGGGGCTGGCGATGACGCAACCGATCTCGGCCGAGCGACTGGCCAGTCTCAAGCAGCTGACGCTGATCACCTACATCCTCTATGCCCTGAGTGCCTTCACCGGCTTCACGGCCATCGTGGCGGTCATCATCAACTACATCAAGCGCGAAGACACGGCCGGCACGATCTACGCGAGCCACTTCACCTGGCAGATCCGCACCTTCTGGTGGAGCCTGCTGTGGGCCTGCCTGGGCTTTCTGCTTCTCATCGTCGGCATCGGTGTGCTGGTGCTGATCGCCGATTCGATCTGGGTGATCTACCGCATCGTCAAGGGCGTGCTGAATTGGAACGACGGCAAGGCCATGCCGGTCTGAATGTGAGCATCATGAGTCAAGACCCCAACTGCATCTTCTGCAAGATCGTCGCCGGGCAGATTCCGGCCAAGAAGGTTTATGAGGATGAGCACGTCCTGGCCTTCCACGACATCCACCCCTGGGCGCCGGTGCATATCCTGATGATTCCCAAGCTGCACATTCCCAGCATGGCCGAGCTCGCGCCCGAGCATGCCGGCGTGATGGGGCAGATGGCCGTGCTGGCACCACGCCTGATGCGCGAGTTGGGCGTCAGCAACGGCTTCCGGACCGTCATCAATACCGGGCCCGACGGGGCGCAGGAGGTCTATCACCTGCACATGCATGTGATGGGCGGTCCGCGGCCGTGGTTGAAGGGATAAGGCCTGTCCTGTCCGGCACCGGCCTGCGCTTTCGAAGCCCAGCCGGGGCCGATCCGCCAGGCGCAATCTGGCACTTGTTTTTCCGTCCGCCGGGCCAATCTGGCGCTGTGGAACGTCTGTCACACGGGCAACTTAGAATGCCCACTTCCGTTTGCAGGAGATAACTATGGGTTCGTTCAGCATTTGGCATTGGCTCATCGTGCTGTTGGTCGTGGTGCTGATCTTCGGCACCAAGAAGCTCAAGAACATGGGTTCCGACCTGGGGGGCGCCGTCAAGGGTTTCAAGGACGGCATGAAGGACGGTGGCGCAGATGCGCCGGCCCAGCAGGTCACCAGCAACAAGGCCGCCGACAGCAACACCGTCGACGTCGAAGCCAAGACCAAGTCTTGATGTCCCGGTCCGGCCTCTTCTTTCTTGACGTTGCCGAGGCTGCAGCATGATCGACTTCGGTTTCGACAAGCTGGCCCTGATTGGGGCTGTGGCGTTGATCGTGATCGGCCCCGAACGCCTGCCGCGTGTGGCGCGGACGGTAGGCCATCTGCTGGGCAAGGCGCAACGCTATGTGTCCGATGTCAAGGCCGAGGTCAACCGCTCCATCGAGCTCGATGAGCTCAAGAAGATGAAGACTCATATGGAGGACGCGGCGCGCGATGTCGAGCAGAGCGTCAACAATGAGATCAAGCAGACCACGGACAGCTTTGAGCAGAACTGGCAGGACGCCACAGGCGGCCTGAGCTCCTCCTACGACGGCGACAGTAGCTATTCGCAGCCCCTGAGCGTGCCGCCCGGCAGCGCCAGGCCGAAGAAGAACTGGCGCCTCAAGCGCAGTGCCGTGCCGCAGTGGTACAAGCAGCGCCAGGGTGTGCGGCGCCATGCCCAGTCGGGTGCGGCGCGCGTGGCCCGTTTCCGCCCGCCCCGCCCAATCAAATGACCGATTCCCGCAAGCCTGACGAGGACGAACTCGCTGGCACAGAACAGCCTTTTGTCTCGCACCTGATCGAGCTGCGCGACCGGCTGGTGAAGGCCTTCATCGCCGTGGGCATAGCCTTTTGTGTGCTGGCCCTTTACCCCGGACCTTCGGCGCTCTACGACCTTCTGGCCTCACCGCTGGTGGCGCAGCTGCCAAAGGGCTCGACGATGATTGCCACCAACGTCATCTCGCCGTTCCTGGTGCCGTTGAAGATCACGCTGCTGGCCGCCTTCATGTTGGCGCTGCCGCTGGTGCTGTATCAGGTCTGGGCCTTTGTGGCGCCGGGGCTGTACACGCACGAGAAGCGCTTGGTCGCGCCCTTGGTGATCTCCAGCACGCTGCTGTTCCTGCTCGGCGTGGCCTTTTGCTACTTCTTCGTGTTCGGCCAGGTGTTCAAGTTCATCCAGAGCTTCGCACCCAAGAGCATCACGGCAGCGCCTGACATCGAGGCTTATCTGAGCTTCGTGATGTCGATGTTCATTGCCTTCGGCGCGGCTTTCGAAGTGCCGGTGGTGGTGGTGGTGCTGGCGCGCATGGGCTTGGTCACGGTCGAGAAGCTCAAGGAGTTCCGTGGCTACTTCATCGTGCTGGCCTTCGTGATCGCCGCGATCATCACGCCGCCGGACGTGGTGTCCCAGCTGGCGCTGGCGATCCCGATGTGCCTGCTCTATGAGCTGGGCATCTGGGCAGCCCGCTTTTTCCTGCGCTACTCGAAGGCACCGGACAGCGAGCCGCAGGCCTGAGCGCTGCGGCGCTCAATCCATCATCAATCCTCGTCGGCCTGCGGTAGCGGGCGCTGGCCGATGGCCAGCTGAAACACCAGCGCCTGACTGCCGCGTTGCACGGCCACGGCGGCCTGGGTCTTGGGGGTGAGGGCCGCCACGGCAGCCAGCAACTCGGCCGGGCTGCGCACAGTCTTGTTGGCGACCTGCGTCACCACATCGCCTGGCTTGATGCCGGCCTTGGCCGCCGGCGCATCCACCACCACGGCGCTGATCAGCACGCCCTCCTTGACGCTGAGCTTGAAGGCCTCGACGAACTCGGGTGTCAGCTCGCGCGTCTGCACGCCGATCCAGCCACGGGCCACCAGGCCGTCCTTCAGCAGGGCCTGCATGACTTGCAGCGCTGCATCGATGGGGATCGCGAAGCCGATGCCCAGGCTGCCACCGCTGTTCGAATAGATTGCGGTGTTGATGCCGATCAGGCGACCTTCTGCGTCGACCAGCGCGCCACCGGAATTGCCCGGGTTGATGGCCGCATCGGTCTGGATGAAGTTCTCGAAGGTGCTGATGCCCAGCTGGTTGCGCCCCAGCGCGCTGACGATGCCCGAGGTGACGGTCTGGCCCACATCGAAGGGGTTGCCGATGGCCAGCACCGAGTCGCCCACCTGTAGGCTTGTGGTCGCGCCGAGCGCGATGACAGGCAGCTTGTCCAGGCTGATCTTCAGCACAGCCAGATCGGTTTCGGGATCAGCGCCGACCAGTTCTGCCCGTGCCTGCCGGCCATCGCTGAGCCGCACCTCGATCTCGGAGGCGCCCGCCACCACATGGGCGTTTGTCAGCAGATAGCCTTGCTGGGACACGATCACGCCCGAGCCCAGGCCGACCTGCGGCCGTGCTTCGCCGCCGTTACCGAAACGATGAAAGCGCTGCCAGCCATCGGCCTGCTGTGTGCGCCGGGGCGCCTTGCTGGCCGAGATGCTGACGACAGCCGGCGATGCGCGCTGTGCCGCGCCCCGCATGCTGCGCGCGGGTTCGGCGGCAGCCGAAGCAGCGGAAGCAGGCGGGATGGCGGGCGCGTGGCTGCCCACGCTGATCTGGGCCGGCGCCTGCAAGCGCGCCAGCCACTGCGGCTTGAGCGTGGCGACCACGAAACCCAGCGCCAGGAACACTGTCACCGCCTGGGAGAAAATCAGCCAAATTCTGCGCACCGTCGCTCCTTGCCATGCTCCATCGCAACACCGTCGATCACCATCTCAGTCAGTTGCTGGAGGTGAACCGCTTCAAAGATTATGGGCCGAACGGTCTGCAGGTCGAGGGGCGTGAAGAGATCCGCCATCTGGTCTGCGGTGTCACTGCAAGCCTGGCCTTGATCGAAGCGGCCATCGAGGCGGGTGCGGATGCCATCCTGGTCCACCACGGTCTGTTCTGGCGCGGCCAGGACGGGCGCGTGACGGGCTGGATGAAGCAGCGGCTGCAGCGCTTGCTGGCGCATGACATCAACCTGTTTGCCTACCACCTGCCGCTGGACGCGCACGCCGAACTGGGCAATAACGCGCAGCTCGGACGCCGGCTGGGCTGGGAGGCGGACCAGCGCTTTGGCGAACAGGAGCTTGGCTTCGCCGCGCCGCTGCCGCAGGGGCTGAACCTGGACGCCCTGGCCGGGCAACTGCGCAGTAGCCTGGCGCGCGAGCCGCTGCTGGCACCCGGTGACGGGCGCGTGCTGCGGCGCGTGGCCTGGTGCACGGGCGGCGCCCAGGGCTATTTCGAAGCGGCCATTGCGGCCGGGGCCGATGTCTTCGTGACGGGCGAGATATCCGAGCCGCAGGCGCATCTGGCGGCCGAGACTGGCGTGGCCTTCATTGCGGCCGGCCATCACGCCACCGAGCGATACGGTGTGCAGGCTCTGGGTGCCCATCTGGCGGCCGAGTTCGGCCTGAGCCAGCAGTTCATCGAGATCGGCAACCCGGCATGAGCGCAGCGAACCACAAGCTTCTGATCACGATGGGCGATGTCTGCGGCATCGGCCCCGAGATCGCCGTGGCGGCCTGGGCCGCCGAACAGCAGGCTGATCTTTGCCTGGTGGGCGATGTGAGCGTCTTGCGCCGTGCGCTGGTTCAGGCCGGGCTGACGCTGCCACTTGCGCAGCTGGAATCGGTGGACGAACTGGCGCAGGTGCCGCCGCATTGCCTGCCTGTGTGGCAGCCGAGCGGGCTGCCGGCAGACCTGCTGCATTGCCAGCAGGGCCGCATCGATGCCCGAGCCGGCGCCGCGGCGGCCTTGTGCATCGAGGCGGCGGTGCGCGAAATCCAGGCCGGGCGTGCGGGCGGCCTGGTCACAGCGCCGCTGCACAAGGAGGCCCTGCACGCGGCGGGTGTCAGCCACCCTGGACATACTGAGATGCTGCAGGCGCTGGCCGCTGAGCCGGGTGCAGCGCCGCCGCCGGTGCGCATGATGCTGGCCAACAACGAGTTGCGCACCGTGCTGGTGACCATCCATGTCTCGCTGCGGCGGGCGATCGAGATGCTCAACACCGAGCTCATCCTTGAGACCTTGCGCATCAGCGACGCCGCCTTGCGCCGCGTCGGCATCGCTAGGCCGCGCATCGCGGTTGCTGGCCTGAATCCGCATGCGGGAGAGGGTGGCTTGTTCGGCGACGAAGAGCTGCAGATCATTGCCCCGGCCATCCGCCAGGCACAGGCCGAGGGTATCGCGGCCAGCGGCCCCTATGCGCCTGACACGGTGTTCATGCGTGCCCGCGATGCGGCCGGGCATCCTGGCGAGTTCGACGTGGTGGTGGCGATGACGCATGACCACGGCCTGATCCCAGTGAAGTATCTGGGGGTGGAGGAGGGCGTCAATGTGACCTTGGGCCTGCCCTTCGTGCGCACCAGCCCCGACCATGGCACGGCCTTCGACATTGCCGGCAGCGGCCGCGCCGATCCGGCCAGCATGCGCGTCGCCATCGCGATGGCACGCCGGCTGCTGCCGCGCTGAGTGGCGCTGAGCGGCGCTCATTGCTGGCTCAGTGCTGGGATTCCAGGCCTTTGCTGAGTTCGGCCAGCTGCTTGCGCGTCCTGGCCGTCGCGCGCTCCAGCAGATAGGCGTTCTCGAAGGCCTTCAGGCGGCCTGACTCGCACATCTTGCGCAGCATGCGGGCCGTCATCGTGACGGTTTCCTGATGCTTGCTGCCTTGGGTGAAGATGAAGAAGCTGCGTCCGGCGCTGATATGCGCCAGTCGCACCTTGCGCCAGGCCTCGCCGGTATTCATCTGATAGGCAAAGCCGAGCTGCAGATGCTGGATCAGCAATTCGCCTTCACTGGGCTCAGGCGCTTCCGCGCTGGGCAGACCGTCGATGCTGACGTCGACCGCCTGCAGCGGCGCTTCGGCACCGAGGTCGATGTCGACCTGGCCGCTCCAGTCGACGCGACTCTCATCCACCAGGCCCAGGCGCTTGGCTTCGTCGGGCGAGAGCCGCTCGCCGATGTCGAGTTCGGCCGGGACGCTCACCTGGCCGCCGGCCGGCAGATCCTGCTCGCTGGGTGGGGCGCAGCCGAAAACGCCTTCAAGCTGCTTGGCCAGCAGGTTGTAGTCGAGCGGGCTCAGCCCCTGGCCCTTCAGCGAGTCGGCATGGGCGGGCAGCAGTTCGCCGAAGAAGCTCTTGCGCGCGTCTTCGGGCCAGCGGATCAGGTCCATCCCCTCGTTGAGCGTGCGCATCAGCGACGGCAGCTGGCTCAGGAAGGCCTGGCGCTGCGCGGTGCCGCCCTTGGGCTGCACGCTGATCACCAGGTCGCGTGCGGCCTGGCGAAGACGTGTTTCGCGCTGCGCATCACCCGATGCATCACGCGAAGCCAGCACGATGGCCTGGCTCCAGACCTGGGCCAGGAAGCTGCGCAGGAACTCCGGCATCGGCACGCCGGCCAACGAGGACTGCAACTGCTGCATATAGCGCTGCTGCAGCCTGAGATCGGTTTCCTTGCGTTCGACGACCGCGGCCGCATTGCCCTGCGCCTGCAGGGCCTTGGCCGTCTGCTCGCTGATGAAGGCCTCAAGCGCGTCCAGCTTGTTGGCGTAGACGTCCATGCGGTCGAAGTCGCCCAGTGCCACTTCCTGCACCAGCTCGCGGACCTGGGCGAGGAACTCGCGCCCAGGGTCTTCGGCGAAGTCATCGAAGGCGCAGGCCAGCGAGGCAATGCGGTTGACGAAACGGCGCACCGGATGGCGTCGTGTCGAGAAGAAGCTGCGATCCCCCAGCGCTGCGCGCAGCACCGGCAGCTGCAGCCGGGCCAGCAGGCGCGCCATCTGCGGCGGCACCTTGGGGTCAGACAGGATCTGGTCGAACAGGCTGCCGACCACGTCGATCACCATGTGGTCCAACTGCCCGGTGGCCGCCTGGCGCAGCGCGTCGCGATGCTGGTGGATCAGATTGGGGGGCAGGTAGGCGCCAGCCTGGCCGGTCCAGCCGGTGGCGGCGGCTGCTTCATCCCAGCCTTGGCCGAAACCGCCGGTTTCAGCACCGAAGCCGGTATCGGCCGGCAAGCCTCCAGGCGCCGCCGGCATGTGGGCCAGGCGGCGCAGCAGGTCCATCATCTGCACATCGACCGATCCCATGCCGCCCTGGGCCTGACGAGATCCCGCCGGGTAGCTGCCGCCGCCTGTCGGCGCGCCTGTGAAGCCGTGGCCTGACGGGGTGCCGTGAAAGCCGCCTCCGGTGCTCAGTCCGCCGCCGCGGCTCACGCCGTCGTGGCCAGACAGGGATTGCTGGCTTGACAGGCTGCCGGCCTGGGTATGTGCGCCATGGACGGAATGTCCACCGGAGTCGGCGCCCCGCACGCGCAGATCTTGCGGTTTGAGTCCGCGACTGCGGAACAGCTCCACGATGTCGGCGTAGCAGGACTTCAGTTCCGGGGACAGCGCTCGGGTCAGCTCATCGATGAGGATCTGCCGCGTCTGCTCGTCGTCGGTGATGGCATGGATCGCATCAAGCAAGGCCTGCGCGATCAATTCCGGGCGAAGCGGATTGCGCTCGCCGCTCTGGCTGAGATCGGGCAGGTAGGACTGCACCTCGCGCAGCTCCCATTCGCTCTGGTGTCCGATCGCCAGGCCGATGCGGTCGGCGGCGACCATGGCATCGACCTGCTCGTCGTCCATCAGCGAAAGCTCGGTCCAGTCCTTGGCTTTGGTGGCTGGCGCCACGGCCTTGTTCTGCTGCTCACCGGCCATCAGGCCGCGCAGGCTTTGGTAGAAGCGCTGGCCGAACAGGGCTTGTTGCTTGCGGAACAGGAACTGCGCCGACAGCAGGGCGTCGCGGCGCTTGATCTGCCCGGCTGACAGCGCTGCCATCCCCATGCCCTCGGCGCCGCGCTCAGCCGCCTGCTCGGCAGCCGTGCGGATGCGTTGCAGCGCGGCTTCCAGATGGGGGTTGAGGCGAGGTTCGATCAAATTCATGGCTCGCAAGCTTAGCCGTGGAGTGCACGCCACGATCTTGCTTGCAAGTATCGCTTCAAAGTCAGCCTGCCATAGGCAGGTGGCGGTGCTCAGCCCCTGCGCACACGCGCATTAGCTGACACCTGCGCCTGCTGTTACTGCCGGTTACCCGGCCGCCGCCATGCTCAGGACTTCTTGGCCTGCAGTGCGTCGCGGATCTCGCGCAGCAGTTGGATGTCCTCGGGCGTCGGGGCCGGCTCGGCCGGGGCTGCCGGGGCTGGCGCGTTGTCACGCTTGAGGCGGTTGATCTGCTTGATCATCAGGAAAATGATGAAGGCCAGGATCATGAAGTTGACCAGCACGGTCAAAAAGCTGCCGTAGGCAAACATCGGCACGCCGGCCTTGGCCAGCGCCTCGTAGGTCATCGGGCCCTTGAAGTCGGCCGGCGGGTTGGACAGCAGAATGAAATAGTTGCTGAAGTCCAGGCCGCCCACCAGCTTGCCCACCAGGGGCATGATCAGGTCCTTGACGATCGAGTCCACGATCTTGCCGAAGGCACCACCGATGATGACACCGACGGCGAGGTCGACCACATTGCCTTTGACGGCAAACTCTTTGAACTCGGACATGAAGCTCATGCATTCCTCCTGCTAAACGTGGCCGCATTCTGCCTGAGCGCACTTGCTGCGAATCGGGTAAAACGAGTGTGTTTTGGTGCCCCGACGTCGCGCAAATGAGGCGTTGACGGTGAGTTCGGGGTTCAGCAGCGGTCGGGTCCGCTAGAATCCGGGGTTGCCCCCGATCAGAAGTCTCGTTTGAGGATACTCATGAGTGACCAGCAAGTGGATCACGGCAAGCGCACCTGGCTCATCGCCACTGGTTGCGCTGGCGCCGTTGGCGGCGTAGCCACCGCCGTGCCCTTTGTCAGTACTTTTTCGCCGTCCGAGCGTGCCAAGGCCGCCGGTGCTGCTGTTGAAGTCGATATCAGCGCCCTCAAGCCAGGCGAGAAGCTGACTGTCGAATGGCGAGGCAAGCCCGTGTGGATCATCCGCCGCACGCCCGAGCAGCTTGAATCGCTGAAGGCGACGGAAACGCAGTTGGCCGATCCGCTTTCGGATCGCAAGGCCTACCCGACTCCGGCGTACGCGAAGAACCAGCATCGCTCGATCAAGCCTGAGCTCTTTGTTGGCGTTGGCATCTGCTCGCACCTGGGCTGCTCGCCCAGTGATAAGTTCCAGACCGGCGCGCAGCCTTCGCTGCCGGATGACTGGCATGGCGGCTTCCTGTGCCCTTGCCATGGCTCGACCTTCGATATGGCGGGTCGCGTCTTCAAGAACAAGCCGGCCCCCGATAACCTCGAGGTGCCTCCCCATATGTATCTGTCCGACACCAAGCTGCTGATTGGTGAGGACAAGAAGGCCTGACGGCACGGAAGAGGCAAGCATGGCAACTTTCAAGGAACTCCCCGCCAGCGCCCCTGTCGGCGCCAAGGTCACCAACTGGCTTGAGAACCGGTTCCCGACCGCGTTCGATGCCTACAAGGTGCACATGTCGGAGTACTACGCTCCGAAGAACTTCAACTTCTGGTACTTCTTCGGCTCGCTGGCGCTGCTGGTGCTGGTGATCCAGATCGTCACCGGCATCTTCCTGGTGATGCACTACAAGCCGGACGCCAAT
>PNNH01000076.1 GCA_013824165.1 Methylibium sp.
GGGGTGATGTAGGTCCGGTCGAAGAACGGTATGTGGTAGTTCGTCAGAGCCCACTCGTGATCCTTCACCGTGCTCGCGCCTTTGACATTGGCCGGAAGTAGCTTCATCCGTTCGATGGCCAGCTTGGCAACGTCCCGAAACGCCTTTGTCTGGATCGCGATACCGTGCTCGTGCTTGATCTCGCATTCCGCCCGCACCTTGATCGCAGCTGTCACAGCCTTCGCGCGATCACGCTGCTTGGTGGTACGAGAGATCCACTTGCCGCCGACCTTGAATCGCGCCAGCCAAACTGCACTGTTTGCCTGCAGATAGATGTACAGGCTATCGTCTACAGTCTGTTTGTCGATGAGCTGATTCATGGTGATTGCAGTGCGCGGCGCAGTTGCTACAGTTTTGCAAAGAATTTGCAAAGTTGCGACCAGCGCATGCAAACCATTGAATCACAATGTGATTTTTTGAAGCACTGCCCTTGAAAACCGGCGAGGGTTTGCGCCCTCCGTGAGTTCGAATCTCACCGCTTCCGCCATTTCTGCCCGCCGAGAACGGGCACCGAGCAGGCGACCCACCCTTGGCTGGCCCCGCTCACACCTCCAGCCACTCCTTGCGGATATAGCTGTTGGCCCGCAGGTCGTCGGGCGAGCCTTCGAAGACGATGCGGCCGTGGCCCATCACGTAGCAGCGCTCGGAGATCTCCATCGCGATCGCCAGCTTCTGTTCGACCAGCAGCACCGCGATGCCGCGGCGCTTCAGTTCTTTCAGGTATTCGGCCACCTGCTCGACGATCTTGGGCGCCAGGCCTTCGGTGGGCTCGTCGATCATGATCAGATCGGGGTCGCCCATCAGCGTGCGGCACAGCGTCAGCATCTGCTGCTCGCCGCCCGACAACACGCCAGCCTCGGTGTGCTGGCGCTCCTTCAGACGCGGGAACAGCTGGTACATGTCGTCGAAGCCCCAGCGCGCGTTCTTGGCGCCGCTCTTCTGGCCCAGCAGCAGGTTCTGGTGCACAGTCAGCTTGGGGAAGATGTCGCGGTTCTCCGGCACATAGCCGATGCCTTCGTGGGCAATCTCGTAGGCCTTGCGGCCCAGCATCTCGCGCTCGCCGAACTTGATCGAGCCGCTGCCGTCGACGTTGCCCATGATGGTCTTGACCGTCGTCGAGCGGCCCGAGCCGTTGCGGCCCAAGAGGCTGACGATTTCGCCCGGCCGCACTTCCATGCTGACACCGTGCAGCACATGGCTCTTGCCGTAGAAGGCGTGGACGTTGTCCAGCTTCAGAAGTCGTCCCTTGCCCGCGCTCATGCCGCCACCCCTCCGGCCGCGCCGGCCGCCTGCGCTTCGGCCAGCACCGAGCCGAGATAGGCCTCCTGCACGCGCGAATTGGCACGCACCGCGTCCGGCGTGTCGAAGGCGATCACTTCGCCATAGACCAGCACTGCAATCTTGTCGGCCAGGCCGAACACCACGCCCATGTCATGCTCCACCGTCAACAGCGTCTTGCCCTGGGTGACCTCGCGGATCAGCTGGATGAAGCGCTTGGTTTCACTCTTGCTCATGCCGGCGGTCGGTTCGTCCAGCAGGATCACGTTGGAGCCGCCGGCGATGGTGATGCCGATCTCCAGCGCCCTCGCCTCGGCGTAGGTCAGATTGGTGGCCAGCACATCGCGCCGCTTGTCGAGCTTGATCATCTCCAGCACCTCTTCGGCGCGGTCATTGGCGTCATCCAGCTCGGCCAGGAACTTCCAGAAGGCGTAGCGATAGCCCATGCTCCACAGCACCGCGCAACGGATGTTCTCGAACACCGACAAGCGCGTGAACAGATTGGAGACCTGGAAGCTGCGCGACAGCCCGCGGCGGTTGATCTCATAGGGCTTGAGCCCGTCAATGCGCGCACCATTCAGCTTGATCTCACCGCTGCTGGGTGCGAAACGGCCGCTGATCAGATTGAACAGCGTGCTCTTGCCCGCACCGTTCGGGCCGATGATGGCCACGCGCTCACCGGGCCGCACCTGCAGCTGAGCGCCGCGGATGATCTCGCTCTTGCCGAAGCGCTTGTGCACACCCAGCAGCTCGAGCGCGAATTCGGAACTGCCGCTCATCACAGCGCCTCCCTGCGTTTGATTTCTTTTTCGATCTCTTCCTGAATCTGGTCCCACTCGCGCTTGAACTGGCGCCGCGCCAGCTCGAACAAGGCCAGACCCAGCACCAACAGCATCGTCGAGCCCAGCCAAGCATCGACGCCCGCGCTGTTCAGCATCACCCCTGCAAAGCGCAGCTGCGGCCCCAGGGCCTCATTGAGCTGGTGGTGGTAGAGCATCTCGATCATGGCGGCAGCGCCCATCAGCATCGCCAGCGCCGTGCCGGCCAGCGCAAGATAGGAGGTCCACAGCCGGCCCAGCTTGCCGAAGGCCGCCACGCGCAGATTCATCATGATCAGGCTGGCGATACCTCCCGGCGCATACATCACCATGAAGAGGAAGATCAGGCCCAGATAGAGCAGCCACGCTTGCGTCAGCTCGGACAGGAGCACGCCGGCCAGCACCATCAGCACGGCGCCGATGATGGGGCCGAAGAAGAAGGTGGCGCCGCCCAGGAAGGTGAACAGCAGATAGCCACCCGAGCGCAGCGCGCCCACCACCTCGGCGGTGACGATCTCGAAGTTCAGCGCACCCAGGCCGCCCGCGACACCGGCGAAGAAGCCCGAGATCATGAAAGCCAGAAAGCGCACCCACTGCGTGTTGTAGCCGACGAACTCTACGCGCTCAGGGTTGTCGCGCACCGCGTTGAGCATGCGGCCCAAGGGCGTGCGCGTCAGCGCAAACAGCAGAGCGGTGCTGACGAAGCAGTAGAGCGCGATCAGGTAGTAGACCTGGATCTGCGGACCGAAGCTGATGCCCAGCACCGGTTTGCCGACCACACGGTTGCCCGAGATGCCGCCCTCGCCGCCGAAGAACTCGGGCAGCATCAGCGACATTGACCAGATCAGCTCGCCCAGGCCTAGCGTGATCATCGCGAAAGGCGTGCCAGATTTTTTGGTCGAGACCCAGCCGAACAGCAGGGCAAAGGCCAGTCCTGCCAGGCCGCCGACCAAGGGGATCAAGCTCACCGGCAAGGCAAGCGAACCGTTGGACACCTGGTTCAGCGTGTGGATGGCCAGGAATGAACCCAGGCCGCTGTAGACCGCATGCCCGAAGCTCAGCATGCCGCCCTGCCCCAGCAGCACGTTGTAGGCCAGGCAGGCAATGATGCCGATGCCGATCTGGCTGAGCATCGTGTGCGAGAGGCTGCTGGTCCACAGCAGCGGCGCCACGATCAGAGCCGCCGCGTACAGGCCCCAGATCAGCCAGCGGCCGACGTTGTAGGGTTTGAAGTGATAGTGAGCGTGTGTCGCGCGAGTGTGAGACATGGCTTATTCCTCGCGCGTGCCGAGCAGGCCCTTGGGCCGGAAGATCAGGATCAGGACCATCAGCAGATAAGGCAGGATTGGCGCCACCTGGGCCAGCGTGAGTTTCAGGAAGGGGTAGCCGATGGTCTGCGGCCCGATCTGCGCGCCCCAGCTGTTGAACAGCGTGGCCAGAGAGCCGTCCACGGTCAAAGGCAGGGTCTGCAGCAGGCCGATCAGGATGGAGCCGACGAAGGCCCCCGCCAGCGACCCCACACCGCCGACCACCACCACCACGAAGATGATGGAGCCGACGATCACCGCCATCGAGGGCTCGGTGACAAAGGTGATGCCGCCGATCACGCCGGCCAGCGCCGCGAGTGCGCAACCGCTGCCGAACACCAGCATGAACACGCGCGGCACGTTGTGGCCCAGCGATTCGACCATCTCCGGATGCGTCAACGCCGCCTGGATCACCAGGCCGATGCGGGTGCGTGTCAGCAGCAGCCACAGCGCCAGCAGCATCAGCAGCGCCACGCCCATCATGAAGGCGCGCGTCATCGGAAACTTGGAGCACAGCACATCGGCCACACACAGCCCGGCAGGCGCTTCGCCCAGCAGCAGCGACAGCCCTTGCAGCGGATGCTGGACGATGGTGAATGCCGGCCCCTGCAGACTGGGCGGCGGCGTGAAGGCAACCGCCGTGCGGCCCCAGATCAGCTGCACCAACTCCAGGATCACATAGGACAGGCCGAAGGTGATCAGCAGCTCAGGCACATGGCCGAACTTGTGCACCTTGCGCAAGGCGCCGCGCTCGAACAGCGCACCCAACAGCCCCACCAGCACCGGCGCCACGATCAGCGCGGGCCAGAAGCCGATGAACTTCACCAGCGTGAAGGCGAAGTAGGCACCCAGCATGTAGAAGCTGGCGTGGGCGAAGTTCAGCACGCCCATCATGCTGAAAATCAGCGTCAGGCCCGAGCTGAGCATGAACAGCAGCAGTCCGGAGGACAAGCCGTTCAGAAGGTTGATCAGGAGTTGGTCCACGGCGATTGGGGTTCAGGCGCAGCAGGACGCGGCGCGGAGGAAGAACTGCGCGGATTTTTCGGGAGGGCTGCCGTCGCGAGCAGGCTGAGGTTGGGCTTGCGGCGCGCAGCCGTACAAAGGTACGGCGAGCACCGCAAGCTCAAGATCGGCCCGCGCAGCAGGCAGACACCCGAAAAATTAGGGGCGCTTCATTTGGCAGGAGGTCGGCGTGCTCGACACATACGGCTCGAAGGTCCGCACAGGCACGAAGGTCATGCCGGTCTTCTCAGCGCTGTAGCTGTTCTTCGCATCGGTCTTCTGCCACACCGACAGGTACAGCGTCTGCTGCAGCTGGTGGTCGGTCTTGCGCATCTCGACTTCACCGTTGAAGCTCTTGGTCTTCAGGCCTTCCAGCGCCGCAGCGACCTTCACCGGATCGGTGCTCTTGGCCTTGGCCATCGCCTCGGCCAGCGTGGTGTAGATGTGGATCACGCTGCCGGTGTAGAAGTCGGCATCGAACTTCTTCTGGAACTCGTCCTGCCACTTCTGCATCTGCCCACCCATGTTGTAGTGGTTGTAGGAGATCTGGTAGACGCGGCCGGCCGAGCCGGTGCCCAAGGCGGTGGGCGTGCCAGTGACGCCGGCGTAGTAGGTGAAGAACTTGGCGTTCAGGCCGGCCTCGTTGGCCGACTTGATCAGCAGCGCCAGGTCAGAGCCCCAGTTGCCGGTGATCACCGTATCAGCGCCGCTGGCCTTGATCTTGGCGACATAGGGCGCGAAGTCACGCACCTGAGCCAGCGGGTGCAGGTCCTCGCCGACGATCTGGATGTCCGGGCGCTTGCGGGCCAGGTTTTCCTTTGCGTACTTGGCGACCTGGTGGCCGTGCGCGTAGTTCTGGTTCAACAGGAACACCTTCTTGATGCCCGGCTGGTCCTTCATGAAGGTGGTCATCGCCTCCATCTTCATCGAGGTGTCGGCATCAAAGCGGAAGTGCCAGTAGCTGCACTTGCTGTTGGTCAGGTCGGGGTCCACAGCCGAGTGGTTCAGGTAGACCACTTCCTTGCCGGGATTGCGCTCGTTGTGCTTGTTGACCGCGTCGATGATGGCCATGGCCGCGCCCGAGCCATTGCCCTGAGTGACGTAGCGCACGCCCTGATCAATCGCTGATTTCAGCGCGTTGAGCGATTCGGCCGGGCTGAGCTTGTTGTCGATCGCGATGATCTCGAACTTCACGCCCGCGGGATTCGTTGCGTTGAACTTTTCGGCGAAGAACTGGAAGCTCTTGACCTGGTTCTGACCCACTGGGGCCATCAGGCCGGACAGCGGGTCGATCCAGGCGATCTTGACCGTCTCGCCCTTCTGGGCATAGGCGGCACCGGCGCTCAGGCACAGGGCTGCGGCGAGGGCGATCAGGGTGTGGCGCTTGCTGTACATCGTTGTCTCCTTGGGTTGTGTAAGGCGTGTAGTAAGCGGGTCAAAGAAACCGGCGGACTGGAGTCGGCCGGCGCTGGGTGGGCGCCGGCAGCTCCGGTCTCAACCGGGCAGTCGGTGGCTCTTGAACTGCTCGCGCAGCTTGAGCTTTTGTATTTTTCCGGTCGCAGTGTGCGGGATTTCATCGACGAAGACCACGTCGTCCGGAATCTGCCACTTGGCGATGCGCCCTTCATAGAAGGCCAGCATCTCTTCGCGTGTCAGCTCGACACCGGGCTTGCGCACAACCACCAGCAGCGGCCGCTCGTCCCACTTGGGGTGGGCGCAGGAGATGGCCGCCGCTTCGTGCACGCCGGGGTGGGCCATCGCGATGTTCTCAAGGTCGATGGAGCTGATCCATTCGCCGCCGGACTTGATGACGTCCTTGCTGCGGTCGGTGATCTGCATGAAGCCGTCGGCGTCGATGGTGGCCACGTCCCCGGTCGGGAACCAGGTACCCATACCGGCCACTTCCACCAGCGGCGAAGCCGGCTGCTGGAAATAGCTGTCGATCACCCAGGAGCCGCGCACCACCAGATTGCCGGCGCTGGCGCCGTCCCAGGGCAGCGGCTTGCCCTCGTCGTCGATCACGGCCATGTCGATGCCGTAGATCACCTTGCCCTGCTTCTCCAGGATGCGACGCTGCTCCTCGACGGGCAGTTCCAGCTGCTTGGCCGTCAGCTTGGACAGCGTGCCCAGTGGCGAAAGTTCGGTCATGCCCCAGGCGTGAATGACTTCGACACCGTAGTCGTCCATCAGCGTACGCAGCATCGCCGGCGGGCAGGCCGAGCCACCGATCACGGTGCGCTTGAAGGTCGAGAACTTCAGCTTGTTCTGGCCCACATAGTTCAGCAGGCCCAACCACACCGTCGGCACACCGGCGCTGAAGGTGACGCCTTCGTTCTCGAACAACTCATACAGCGACTTGCCATCCAGATGCGGGCCGGGAAACACCAGCTTGCAGCCGACGATGGCCGCGCTGTAAGGCAGGCCCCAGGCATTGACGTGGAACATCGGCACCACCGGCAGCACCACATCCTTGCTGGAGCAGTCCATCGCATCGGGCAGCGCCGAGCCATACGCATGCAGCACGCTGGAGCGGTGGCTGTAGACGGCGCCCTTGGGGTGCCCTGTCGTGCCCGAGGTGTAGCAGATGCTCGATGCGGTGTTCTCATCGAAGCTCGGCCAGACGTACTGGCCATCCTCGGCCTCGACCAGCTCCTCATAGCACAGCAGGCCGGGGATGCTGGTCTGCGCCGGCATGTGCGCGCGGTCGGTCATCAACACATAGTGCTTGATGCCGGGCATATGGCTGACCAGCTTCTCGACCAGCGGCAGGAAGCTGGCATCGAAGCACAGCACCTTGTCCTGCGCGTCATTGGCGATCCAGGCGACCTGCTCTGGGAACAGGCGCGGGTTGATGGTGTGGCAAACCAGCTGCGAGCCGGAGGCGCCGTAATAGATTTCCAGGTGGCGGTAGCCGTTCCAGGCCAGCGTCGCGACGCGGTCTCCGGCTTCCAGTCCGAAGCGCGCCAGCGCCTGGGCCACCTTGCGTGAACGCAGTTCGGCATCGCGCCAGGTGTAACGATGCAGATCGCCCTCGACCCGCTTGCTGACGATCTCGGTATCGCCCGAGTGTCTGGCCGCATGCTGAATCAGCGACGAAATCAACAAGGGCATGGCCATCATCTGACCCATCAACGCCATCAGCTGTCTCCTGGTGTTCTATGCCCCTTTTCGGAGCTTCTCAAATGAGTTTACTCGCCGATCATGGGCCGCTGGAGTCACCGGCGTTACACAGTGGCGCCAGCTGCACTAGGGGTTATCACCCGTAAGTCCTGCAGGCTTAGTATCAAGCTGTAGGCGGGCGAGTGGCTTGGATGCGTGCGCCGCGGACAGTTTGTACTCAAGGAGAGATGGACATGAATTTCAGCAATCTCGGTTTGGCTCGCAAGCTGTCAGGCGCCATCGCGCTGCTGCTCTTGGCCATGCTGCTGGTCGGCAGCTTCACGCTGTATCGCGGGCAAGTCATCAGCACCCGTGCCAATGAGACTGTGGCGCTGTCGCAGGACCTGATCCGCCAGTCGGTGAAGTGGCGCGGCATGACCGACACCGCCGTTACGCGCAGCATGGCGGCCACCGTCAGCAAGGACCCCAAGGTGGGGGAGTTCTTCAAGGAAGCGATTGCCACCGACACGCCGCGCGTGCAGGCCTTGCGCGCCGAGATCACCAAGCGCGCCCAGACCCCAGAGGACCAGGCGCTGCTGAAGGACATCACGGACCGCGGACGCCTGCTGCTCGAAGCCAGCAAGAAGGCGCGCGAGACCGGCGAGGCCGGCAATCTCGAAGGCGCACATGCCATCGTCGTCAACGAGTACGTGCCCGCAGTGAAGCGCTACTTGGAAGGTATCGACAGCTTCGTCGAACTGCAGGAACGCAAGGCCGCGCAGGCGACGGCCGAAGCCGCATCGGCCCGCACCGGCCTGATGTGGGTGGGCGGCATCGGCGCGCTGCTGGTGGTGGGCGTGGGTCTGCTGATCACCTGGCTGCTGGTGCGCTCCATCGTCACGCCGCTGAACGTGGCCGTACGCGTGGCCGAAGCGGTGGCGTCGGGCGATCTCAGCTCGGACATCCATGTGCGCAGCGGCGATGAGACCGGCCAGCTGATGGCTGCGCTCAAGCGCATGAATGACAGTCTGGTCAGCATCGTCGGCCAGGTGCGCGCCAGCAGCGATTCGATCGCCACCGGCACCGCCGAAATCGCGGCCGGCAACGCCAACCTGAGCCAGCGCACCGAAGAGCAGGCCGCCAATCTCGAACAGACGGCCGCCTCGATGGAAGAGCTGACGGCCACCGTCAAGCAGAACGCCGAGACCGCACGCAATGCCACCGAGCTGGCGCGCAGCGCCTCGGGCGTTGCCGCGCAGGGCGGCCAGGTGGTGAATCAGGTGGTCGGCACGATGGAGCAGATCAGCGCCTCCTCGCGCAAGATCTCCGACATCATCGGCGTGATCGACGGCATCGCCTTCCAGACCAATATCCTGGCGCTGAACGCTGCGGTCGAAGCCGCACGCGCCGGCGAACAGGGCCGCGGCTTCGCGGTGGTGGCCGGCGAGGTGCGCACGCTGGCGCAGCGCAGCGCGCAGGCGGCACGCGAGATCAAGAGCCTGATCGGTGACAGTGTCTCCAAGGTCGAGGCCGGCAGTGCGCTGGCCTCGCAGGCCGGCCGCACCATGACCGACATCGTCGACCAGGTGCAGCGCGTCTCAACCCTGATCAACGAGATCAGCGCCGCCAGTGCCGAGCAGAGCCAGGGCATCGACCAGGTCGGCACCGCCGTGGCCCAGCTGGACCAGGTGACCCAGCAGAACGCCGCGCTGGTGGAGGAAAGCGCGGCCGCGGCCGAGAGCCTCAAGCATCAGGCCGGGCGCATGAGCGAAGTGGTCTCCGTGTTCCAGCTGCGCTGAGAAACCCCAGGGCAGCGCAGGCCGCAAGGCCTGACTACACTGCCCTGGATGAATGCGCCCCAGCCCCTGACGACGGCAGGCCCCTGCCCTGACGACGCGTGGCTCAACCGCTTTGCCGCGCTGGGCCCGGCCTTCCACACCGAACTGCCGCCCAGCGGCCTGCCTGATCCGCATTGGGTGGCGCGCAGCGCCGCCTGCGCCGAACAATTGGGCTGGGCGGATGACTGGTGGCAGCAGGACGGCACGCTGGCCGTCCTGGCCGGCAACGCGCTGTGGCCGGGCATGCGCCCCGTTGCCACCGTCTACAGCGGCCACCAGTTTGGTGCCTGGGCCGGCCAACTGGGCGACGGCCGCGCCCATCTGCTCGGCGAGCTTCAGACCGCGGACGGGCGCAGCTTCGAGATCCAACTCAAGGGCGCTGGACTGACGCCCTACTCCCGCATGGGGGATGGCCGCGCGGTGCTGCGCTCATCGACCCGCGAGTTCCTGTGCTCCGAGGCGATGGCCGCGCTGTGCATCCCGACCACGCGCGCGCTCGCCATCGCCGGCTCGGCGCTGCCAGTGCGCCGCGAGACGATAGAAAGCGCCGCCGTCGTCGCACGCACGGCGCCCAGCTTCATGCGCTTCGGGCACTTCGAGCATTTCGCGCACAGCGACCAGCACGAGGCCCTGCGCGAGTTGGCGGACTTTTTCATCGCCACCCAGGCGCCTGAATGCCTGGATGCGCCGCAGCCGGTAGTCGCGCTGCTAGAACGCGTGGCCCGCCAGACCGCCGAGCTGCTGGCGCAGTGGCAGGCGGTGGGTTTCTGCCACGGCGTGATGAACACCGACAACATGTCCATGCTGGGCCTGACGCTGGACTACGGGCCTTTCGGCTTCCTGGACGGCTTCGACCCCGGCCACATCTGCAACCACACCGACCGCCAGGGCCGCTACGCCTATGCGCGCCAGCCCAATGTGGCGTTCTGGAACCTGCATGCGCTGGCCCAGGCCCTGCTGCCGCTGATGCCCGGCGAGCGCGAAGCGGCCGGCGAGCAACTGCTCGGCGCGCTAGAGGTCTATCGCCAGGCCTTCCCTGACGCGCTGCTGGCCCGCATGCGCGCCAAGCTCGGGCTCAGCCTGCCCCAGGACGAGGACCGCGCGTTGGTCGACGACTGGCTGCGCCTGCTGGCCGCGCATCGGGTGGACTACACCATCGCCAACCGGCGCCTCGCCCGCCATGCCTCGGACGGCGGCGCGCTGCGCGACCTGTTCCTCGACCGCCCGGGGTTCGACGCCTGGTTCGAGCGCTACCAGGCCCGGCTCGCGGCCGAGCCGCGGCCGGCGCAAGAACGCGAGGCTGCGATGCTGGCCAGCAACCCGGCCGTGGTGCTGCGCAACCATCTGGCCGAGGGCGCGATACGGCGAGCCCAGGCCGGTGACTTCAGCGAGGTGCAGCGCCTGCTGGCCGTGCTGCAACGCCCCTTCGACGAACCGGCGCTGGCCTCGGACGCCGGCTTTCCGCCCGACTGGGCCCAACATCTGGAAGTGTCCTGTTCATCATGAGCGACTCCACCCCTGACGACCGCGACTATCCCGTCCAGAAGAGCGATGCCGAGTGGCGCGCCCAGCTCGACCCGATGCAGTATCAGGTGGCGCGCCACGCCGCCACCGAACGCGCCTTCACCGGCAAGTACTGGGACCACTGGGACCAAGGCCACTACAACTGCGTGGGCTGCGGCACACCGCTGTTTGAAGCACAGACCAAGTTCGACGCCGGCTGCGGCTGGCCCAGCTACTGGGCGCCTGTGAACGGCGAAGTCGTCGAACGCGTGGTGGACGAAAGCCACGGCATGGTGCGCGTCGAAGTGCGCTGCAACAACTGCGGCTCGCACCTGGGCCATGTCTTCCCCGATGGACCGGAGCCGACCGGCGAGCGCTTTTGCATCAACTCTGCCGCGATAGACTTCGCGCCTGACTGAGCCCCCTTTTCCCGCCTGAACCTGCTCGGGTTTGCGTGGCGCGGCGCAGCGCCACACCCCAGCCATCCCATGAAAATTCTCCTGGACTTCCTGCCGCTGATCCTGTTCTTCGGCACCTTCAAGTTCGCCGAATCGCGCCAGGAAGCTGCCGCCCAGTTCGCCACCCAGCATTTCGGTTTCCTGGTCGCCAGCGGGCATGTCAACGCCACTGTCGCGCCGGTGCTGCTGGCCACGCTGGTGGTGATGGCTGCTACCTTGATCCAGGCCCTTGTGCTGAAGCTGCGCGGCCAGAAGATTGACCTGATGCTGTGGATCAGCCTGGCGCTGGTCGTCGTGCTGGGTGCCGCCACCGTGTGGTTCCAGAACGAGACCTTCATCAAGTGGAAGCCCAGCGGCCTGTACTGGGCGATGGCGCTGGTGTTCTTCCTCAGCCCGCTGCTTTTCGGCAAGAACCTGCTGAAGTCCATGCTGGGCAAGGACCTGGAGTTGCCGGATTTTGTCTGGCGCCGCCTGAACCTGGCCTGGGTGCTGTTCTTTGCCGCGATGGGCGTGCTCAATCTCTACGTGGCCTACAACTTCTCCACCTCCACCTGGGCCAACTTCAAGGTCTTCGGCGCCACTGGCCTGATGCTGCTGTTCACGCTCGGCCAGGGCCTCTACATGAGCCGCTTCCTCAGCGACGAGGAAGCTGACGACAAGGACAAACAACCATGACGCCGCGCGCCTCAATGCAAGAGATGGAGCAGCGCCTGCGCGCCGCACTGGAGCCCAGCGTGCTCGAACTGCACGACGACAGCGCCAGCCATGCCGGCCACGCCGGCGCTCGCGAAGGCGGGCACTACCAGCTGCGCATCGTCAGCCCGCGCTTCGCTGGCCTTGGCCGGGTGGCAAGACACCGCCTCGTATATGATTCCCTCGCAGAGTTGATGCAGCATGGCATCCACGCGCTGGCCATTGATGCACGCGCGCCGGACGAAAGCTGAAGCACTCCGCAAACCGCGCCTACCGGCGCTTTTTTTCATTCATTGCGTACATATCCATGAAGAAGCTCGTGCTCGCCGCGGCCATCGCGGCCCTGACCGCAACGCTTGTGCCCGTGACGGCCAGCGCACAGAACATCGCCATCGTCAATGGCAAGGCCGTGCCCAAGGCGCGCGCCGATCTGCTGATCAACCAGGTCGTCAAGAGCGGCCAGCAGCAGAAGACGCCTGAACTCGAAGCGCAGGTTCGCGACGAGGTCGTGCTGCGCGAGATCTTCATGCAGGAAGCCGAGAAGCGCGGCATTCCGGCCAGCGCCGACTTCAAGGCCCAGATGGAACTGGCCCGCCAGTCCATCATGATCCGCGAGCTGTTCGCCGACTTCGCCAAGAAGAATCCGGTCACTGACGCTGAAGCCCAGGCCGAGTACGACAAGTTCAAGGCCCAGAACAGCGGCACCGAATACCGTGCCCGCCACATCCTGGTCGAGAAGGAAGAAGACGCCAAGGCGCTGATCAAGCAGCTCAACGGCGGCGCCAAGTTCGAGGAACTGGCCTCCAAGAACTCCAAGGACCCCGGCTCTGCAGCCAACGGCGGCGATCTGGACTTCGCCAATGCCAACAGCTACGTGCCCGAGTTCAGCAAGGCCATGGTCGCGCTGAAGAAGGGCGAGATGACCCAAGACCCGGTCAAGTCGCAATTCGGTTTCCACATCATCAAGCTGGAAGACACGCGCGAAGCGCAGTTTCCCGCTTTCGCCGATGTGAAGGCCCAGATCGTGCAGCGCCTGAACCAGCAAAAGACGGCTGACTTCCAGCAAGAGCTGAAGACCAAGGCCAAGACCGACTACAAGTTCGCGCGCTGATCCGCACGCGCCTGAGCCGGCAAGCAGCCCGCGCCACGCCCTTCCGCGTGCGCGGGCTTTTTTCCACCTGAACGACTCTGCGTCCTCCCCTGTGCCCGCCACCCGCCTTGCCAGAAGACTGCTGCCCCACCCCGACACGCTCGCCCAGACACCCGGCCTGCGCTGGCTGGGCCGCTATCTGGCGCCGCGCCCCTGGCTGTGGGTGGCGCACCGCCGCCGTGTCGCGATGGGAGTAGCCGTCGGCCTAGCGATCGGCGTGATTCCGCTGCCCACCCAGATGCTGGTGGCCGCCGTCTTTGCCATCGTGTTCCGCGCCAATGTGGCGGCGGCGGTAGCGGCCACCTGGCTGACCAACCCCTTCACGCTGGTGCCGATCTGGAGCCTTGCCATCTATCTGGGCCGCATGGCATCAGGCCACCAGGGGCCGATTGCCACGCCCGAGATGCTGGACATCGCCTGGGCTCAGCCGGCCACCTGGGGGCCTTCGCTATGGGCGTGGGTGCAGGCGCTGGGCCATCCGCTGCTGGTAGGCCTGCCGCTGGCCGGGCTGGTGCTGGGCGCTGCCGCCTATGCAGTGGTCTATATCGGCTGGTGGGCGGTGATCCGCGGCGAACGCCTACGCCGGTTGCGCCAGCGCAGCCGGCGCGGTGATCTCGCTTAGCCGGCCGGCCTCGATGCGCAGCTGACGCTGGCAGCGCTGCGCGATGGCCGGGTCGTGCGTCACCAGCACCAAGGTCGTGCCAGCCTCGCGGTTGAGCTCGAACATCAAGTCCATCACCGCGGCGCCGGTGGCAAAATCCAGGCTACCGGTCGGCTCATCGGCCAGCAGCAAAGCCGGGCGCTGCACAAAGGCGCGCGCCAAGGCCACGCGCTGCTGCTCGCCGCCCGACAGCACTCGCGGGTAGTGACGCAGGCGCTCGCCCAAGCCCACCCGCTCCAGCATGGCCTGCGCCAGTGCGCGCGCATCACGCTCGCCGCGCAACTCCAGCGGCAGCATGACGTTCTCCAGCGCGGTCAGATTGGCCAGCAGCTGGAAGCTCTGGAACACAAAGCCCACATGCTGGGCGCGCAAGGCAGCGCGCTGGTCCTCATTGAGATCGAACAAGGCCTGGCCAGCCAGCTTGACGCTGCCGCTGCTAGGCGTGTCCAGGCCCGCAAGAATGGCCAGCAGCGTGCTCTTGCCCGAACCCGAAGCCCCCACAACTGCCACCGATTCGCGCGGCGCCAGCGTGAAGGAGACTTCATGCAGTATCGTCAACAGCCCCGACGCGTCCTGCACCTGCTTGGTCACGCGCTCGACTTCGATAATGGGCTTCTGGTCAATGGATGCGGACATGAAGAGACGGCTTGGACAAATCAAGCGACGTGATTGGATGCGGGACTGTAGCCTGCTGGCTCTATCCCTGGTGGTGCCGGGTCTTGCCCCGGCACAAACGGGCAAGCCGCGCCGTATCGTGGTGCTCGGCGACAGCCTCTCGGCCGAATACGGCATTGCACGCGGCAGCGGCTGGGTGGCGCTGCTGGAGCAGCGGCTGAAGACGCGCAAGCTGGCCGCCGAGGTCATCAATGCCAGCATCAGCGGCGACACCACCTCGGGCGGGCGCTCGCGCCTGCCCGCCGTGCTGACGCGGCACAAGCCCACGCATCTGATCATCGAGCTGGGCGGCAATGACGCGCTGCGCGGTCTGGCGCTGGACATGACGCGCGACAACCTGCGCGCCATGGTCCGCGCCGGCAAGGCCGCCGGCGCCAAGGTGCTGCTGGTGGGCATGCAGGTGCCGCCCAACTACGGACCGAGCTACGGGCGCGACTTCTTCGCACTGTTCGGCCAGGTGGCCCGCGAGGAGAAGACGGCCCTAACTCCCTTCCTGCTGGCTGGCGTGGCCGACCGCGCTGATGCCGAGGCGTGGTTCCAGCCCGACCGCATCCACCCGCTGGCCAAGGCGCACCCGCTGATGCTGGATCAGGTCTGGGCCGGGCTCGAGCCCCTGCTCTAAACGCCGGCCCTGCCGCTCACTTCTGTTGCTCGCGCTCGCGCTTGCTGACGACCCCGTCGGCAGCTTCGCCGCGGCCGCGCTTCTCGCCGCGCTCTTCACTGGGACGCGCCCGCTCGGGCGCCGGCTGAGGCACGCGTGCCGGAACCGGCATGGGCATCGCGCGTTCGACGGGGCGCTGCTCCATCGGACGCTCCATCGGACGCTCAATGGCCCGCTCTACCGGCCGTTGCGGCGGCATCGCAATCTGCGGCTGCTGAAAGCCCGGTGCACTGCCGCGCTCGATGCGGCGCTCAGCCGGCTCGGCCCGCTCATTGCGCTGCTGGGCGCGCTCGATCGCCGACATCGGCACGCCAGAATCGGCACCACGCTCGATGCGTTCAATCCGCTCGATGCGTTCGGCCCGCTCGTTGCGCTGCTCGGTCTGCTGCCAGGCCCGCTCCGGTGCGGACATCGGCACACCCGGCTCGCCGCGCTGCGGGCGCGGTGCATCGATCGGATCAGCCGGCCGTGGCGGCATAGGCCGCACGGGCACCGGCACCGGCGCGCCGGGCACCTGTGGCGCCTGCACGTTCGGCACTTGGACCTGCGGCGGCTGCCCCAGCGGCGGCGTCACTTGGGGTGGCTGGGGACGCGGCACCCCTGTGCCACCCTGGCCGCGGCCCGGGTGCACCGGCAAGCCCAGGCCAGGCTCGTCGCGCGGCCGCGGCGGCCGCTGCACGCCATCGCCTGGGCGCGGCACATAGACCGGATCATGGTCGCGGTTGATGCGCTCACGGTAGTTGGGGGTATGGCGGTAATGCGGCTGATAGACCTGATAGGGCGCCAGCGGCGCCCACATGCCCGGGCGCGGCGGCGGCGGGCGCGAACCGCCAATCGTCACACCGACGCTCAAATGCGGGCCACTGCTCCAGGCCACCAGGGCAGGCGAATAGACCGGGCGCGCCACATAGCGCCCCGGGGCCCAGCCCCAGCGCCCGCCAACGCGCACCCACCGGCCATAGTGAAAAGGCGCAAAGCCCCAGGGCTGCGCATCCACCCAGGTCCAGCCCCAGCGCGCAGTCCAGACCCAGCGGCCATGCTGGTAAGGCGCCCAGTCCACCGCCACTTGGGTCGGATACCAGAGGGCGCCGTACTCCTCATGCCGGTCCCAGCGCCCAAAGCGGTCCAGATCCTCGGCCCCCGTCATCTCGGGCGAGACATAGCGATGCGCCGTCATTTCGCCCTCGGTCTCACGCTGGTTCTGCAGCCAGCGGGCAAAGCTGTCGCGCTCCACCGATTGGCGCTCGGTGCGCGGTCCCTGGCTCCACCACAGCTCGGCCTGCTCGCCAGGCGCCAGCCACACCGGCTCGGCCTCAGCCGCACGGAACTCGAAGCGCGCGCGGCCCTGCCAGGCCATCGCCCGGCTGCCCCGCTCCAGCTGGTCGACGCGGAACATACCCTCGCCGTCCAGGAACAGCCGGCCCTCGCGCGTCAGCAGCCGGTAGTCCTGTGCCTGCTCGCGGCTGCGCAGCTTCAGCGCCAGGCCGCCGCGCTCCACGCGCAACAGCACGCGCTCATCGTCCATGCGCTCGACTTCCAGCTCGCTGCGCTCATCCAGCCACAGCGTGGTCGAGCCGATACGCAAGGTGATGCGGCTGCTGCCGTCGCTGCGCAGGCGGTCGCCCTCGGCCACGGTCTGGTTGCGCGCCAGGCGTTCCCAGTCGCGGCTCTGGCTATCAAAGATCCAGGCCTCGCCGCTGATATCGGACACGCGGCCGGCGCGCGCCGGCGGATCCTCGGCCCGTGCCGGCAAGGCCAGCAGCAGACTCAGCAAGCCCAGCAGGCCGATCAGGCCCAACCAGATGACCCGGTTCGGATCGGGAATGGCAATATGACGACGCTTCATGCGACTCTCCTCGGCACAGGCACTCAACGTGCGCGAGCCGCGCTGCGCCGACCACATTTACAAAAATAAACCGATTCCGGGCGTCGCCTTCAATCGTCCGCCGCCGGGTCCAGCTCGGGAAACAGCACCGAGGTGAACCCGAAACGGCTGAAATCCTTCACCCGCATCGGGTACAGCACGCCATCCAGGTGGTCGCACTCATGCTGCACCACGCGGGCATGGAAGCCGTCAGCCTCGCGTTCGATGGGATTGCCGTCGACGTCGAAGCCGCGGTAGCGGATGCGCGCGCTGCGAGGCACCACGCCGCGCAGGCCCGGCACCGACAGGCAGCCTTCCCAGCCCTCTTCCTGCTCGGGCCCCAGTGGCTCGATCACCGGGTTCAGCAGCACCGTGGGCGGCACCGGCGGGGCATCCGGGTAGCGGGTGATGCGCTCGTAGCCAAAGATCACCAGCCGCAGGTCCACGCCGATCTGCGGCGCCGCCAAGCCGGCGCCCTGCGCGGCCTTCATGGTCTCGAACATATCGGCCACCAGTTGGTGCAGCTCGGGCGTGCCGAACGCGGTCACCGGCTGCGCCACGCGCAGCAAACGGGCGTCGCCCATCTTCAGAATTTCGTGCACGGCCATTTCAGATGCTTCCTTGCGCTATGGTGGCGGGCATTCTATGTACGGAGACTGTTCCCGATGCCCGACTTTCTGCAAGCCCTGGGCGATGGCATCTATGCCATTGACACCGGCTTCCAGCGCGATCGTTTCGACGCTGCCTACCTGATCACCGAAGCCGGCCGCGCTGCCTTCATCGACACTGGCACCAACCACAGCGTGCCGCGCCTGCTGGCCAGCCTGGATGCGCTGGGCATCGCGCGCGAGGCGGTGGACTGGGTCATCCCCACCCATGTGCACCTGGACCACGCCGGCGGTGTGGGCCTGTTGATGCAGTCGCTGCCCACGGCTCGCCTGCTGGTGCATCCGCGCGGACTGCGCCATCTGGTGAGCCCGGCAGCGCTGTGGGCCGGCGCGCTGGCCGTCTATGGCGAAGAGGAAATGCAGCGCAGCTATGGTCGCCTGGTCGGCGTGCCCGAAGAACGCGCCGAGGCCAGCCACGACGGCCAGGTGATCACCCTGTCCGGCCGGCCACTGCGCCTGATCGACACCCCCGGCCACGCGCGCCACCACCACTGCATCTGGGACGAACGCAGCGGTGGCTGGTTCACCGGCGACACCTTCGGCATCGCGTATCCGGAGTTCACACGCGCGCCGGACGGCGCGCCCTGGCTGTTTCCCACCAGCACGCCGGTGCAGTTCGAGCCCGAGGCACTGCGCGCCTCGGTGGCGCGGCTTTTAGAGAAATCACCGCGCGCGATGTATCTGACGCATTACAGCCGCGTGGGTCGCAGCGCCGACGAAGTGCGCGCGCTGGCCGCCTACCTGCTGCAACTGGTCGACGCCATGGTGGCCGCCGCGCAGGCCGTGAAAGACCTGGCCGGGCCGGAGCGCCATAGCGCGCTGAAAGCGCGCCTGCTGGCGCTGTATCAGCAAGAGGCCTGCGCGCACCAGCCGGCGCTGACGCCCGAAGCCGTGGCCGAGCTGCTGGCTTCGGATGTGGAGCTGAACGCACAGGGCCTGGCCGTGTGGCTGGACAAAACGTAGCAGGCCGGGGCGCTCGATACAATCGCTGCATGCTCCGCTGCCTGCGCGTCCTTGTCATTGCCCTGCTGCTTCCGGCTTACTGCCTGGCAGCGGTCGGCGTCGGCAAGAGCCTGCCCTACAGTGCGGGTGCGGACTCGGTCCTGATCGAAGGGCACACGAACCCTGAGCATCTTGACGACGACCGAGCCGCCAATGTTGACGACCTGTTTCTGGAGTTGGGCGACACCTCCGACGATGTGGCCGAAGTCCTGACGCAGGGCTGCGCTTGCTGGCCCAGCTCGTCCTTGCTTCAGGCCATCCCGGCAGGGGCTGCCGAGCAAGCCAGGGCAAGAACACCGGACAAGCTGCTGCGGCCGCCCATCGCGGCGGTTCCGCGCGCCTGACCGACAACGCAAGGCCGCCCTGCCTCGCGGGCTGTTCGCATTGATCGATGCTGCGGAGCGGATTCCGCACAGCCTTTGCATTCCCTGCCGTCACGCCCTGCCGCTGACCGCGCTCGACCAAGCCCCTATGGAAATCGCCCTACTCTTTGCCCTGATCCTGATCAACGGCCTGTTTGCCATGTCCGAAATCGCTCTGGTGACGGCGCGCAAAGCCCGCATGCAGAAGCTGATCGATGAAGGCGACAAGGCCGCCGCTGCGGCCGTCAAGCTCGGCGAGGATCCGACCCGCTTTCTCTCCACCATCCAGATCGGCATCACGTCCATCGGTGTGCTCAACGGTATCGTCGGTGAGGCCGCGCTGGCCGGTCCGCTGGCACATTGGCTGCAGGGCCTGGGCCTGGCGATCGAGTATGCCGGGCCGATCAGCACGATTCTGGTAGTGGTGGTGATCACGTACTTCTCGATCGTGCTGGGCGAGCTCGTGCCCAAGCGGTTGGGTCAGTCCAACCCTGAAGCCGTGGCACGGCTGGTGGCCACGCCCATCTCGGCGCTGGCGATTGCAACCAAGCCCTTTGTTCGCTTGCTGTCAGGCTCGACCAATGCCTTGCTGCGCCTGCTGGGCGTCAAGGCCAGCAACAGCTTCAACGTCACTGAGGAAGAGATCCACGCGGTGCTGGCCGAAGGCACCAGCGCCGGCGTGATCGAGTCGCACGAGCACACCATGGTGCGCAATGTGTTTCGCCTCGACGACCGCCAGATCGGGTCGCTGATGGTGCCCCGCGGCGACGTCGTCTGTCTGGACCTGAACCTGCCTCTGCAGGAGAACCTGAGCCGCATCGAGGCTTCCGACCATGCCCGTTTCCCGGTGGTGCGCGACGGTCTCAATGACATCGTCGGCGTGGTCAATGCCCGTCAGCTGCTGTCGCAACTGGTGCGCGGCGGTGCGCCCAAGCTCGACGAGCATCTGCAGCAGCCGCTCTATGTGCCCGAGACGCTGACCGGCATGGAGCTGCTGGACAACTTCCGCAGCTCGGATGTGCACATGGCGTTCGTGATCGACGAATACGGTGAGGTCCAGGGCCTGCTGACCCTGCAGGATCTGGTCGAGGCCATCACGGGCGAGTTCCAGCCCGGCGACCCGGCCGACGCCTGGGCCGTGAAGCGCGAGGACGGCTCCTGGCTGCTCGACGGACACATCCCGGTGCCCGAGCTGAAGGACCGACTGGAGCTGGACGCCGTGCCCGAGGAAGAGCGCGGCCGCTACCACACGCTCAGCGGCATGATGATGCTGCTGACCGGCCGCTTGCCCAAGGTAGCCGACTCCGTGGAGTGGGAAGGCTGGCGCTTCGAAATCGTCGACATGGACGGCAAAACCATCGACAAGGTGCTGGCGATGCGGCCGGCGCAGCGAGAGGAGCAGCGCCATGGCGCGTCGGTCTGAGCTGGTGCTCGCTGCCTTGCTGCTGGTGCCGCTGAGCTTCACCCTGCAGGCTTGCTCTGATGGATACCCCGATGAAGATGCGGTGCTCATCAGCCCGTTCGACATGCGCAACGAGCAAAGGATCGAAGCGCTGAACCAGATCGGCGCACGCGCCCACCGCGAGCAGCATTGGCACTTCGAGCTGGCAGAGGCATGCCAGCTGACGGTCAGCCACAGGCGCCAGGGCTCCCGTGCTCAAGCCCGGGAACTGAGGCTGGAGCGCTCCATGGACATCGAGATGGTCTTCGACAAGCAGAACGAAACCTTCGACCTGCACCTGATGGCCAGCGCGGACGCCGATGCAGAGCGACTCGCCCCCCTGCTGATCAGCACAGCCTGGACCGAGGCGGTGCAAGCCGACCTGCTGCTGCAACTGCTGATGCGCGACTGCGCCGCAGGCAGCGCCAGCGACACCCGCCCAGGGCAGAACGCTGCCGCATGATCTGACGCCGGGAGCGCGGCAGATGTAGGAAGCTGCCGACTTTTGGCACGGCTCGGGCGTTGCCCGCTCCGGTGAGCGCCACAAGGACAGCCCGAGCCCGCGAGGCCCGCCAGCTGCCGTGGCCCAAGCCCGCTCAGCCCGCCAGCGCCACGTAGACTTCCTGCACATCGTCGTTCGCGTCGATGGCGGCGAGAAAGGCTTCCACTTCTTCCAGCTCGGCCGCGCCCAGCGTGGCTGGGTTCCTGGGCCGGTAGCCCAGCTTGGCCGAGTTCACATTGAAGCCCTGCGCCGGCAGCGCGCGGCAGACGAGGTCGAGGTCGGCCGCATCGGTGTAGAACTGCGCGCCGCCGCCCTCGCCGCTGTCTTCGTCAGGCGCCAGGATCTCGAAGTCCTGCGCGCCGGCCTCGATGGCGGCCAACTCGGCATCGGCGCCCGGCTGCAGCGGGCTGGCTTCGATGATGCCCACATGGTCGAAATCCCAGCTGACCGAGCCGCTGACGCCCTGCTGGCCCTTGCGGAACAGCACGCGCATGTCCGAAGCGGTGCGGTTCACGTTGTCGGTCAGGCATTCGACGATCACCGCCACGCGGTGCGGCGCAAAGCCCTCATAGGTGACGCGCTCGAAGCTCACCGCCTCGCCCAGCAGGCCGGCGCCCTTCTTGATGGCGCGCTCCAGCGTGTCACGTGGCATCGAGGCCTTCTTGGCCTGCTCCACCACCATGCGCAGCCGCGCATTCATGTCCGGGTCGGCGCCGTTGCGCGCCGCCTGCATGATTTCCTTGGACAGCTTGGTGAACATCCGGCCCTTGGCATTCGCCGCGATGTCCTTGTGCTTGGCTTTCCACTGTGCGCCCATACGCTTGCTTCGCTTTCTCTCGTGTTTATCGTGCCGTTGCTCGGCTTGGAACGACTGGCCTTATACACCCTCGCCCTGGCAGGGGCCGCCGCCAAGACTTTCCCTTCATTCGCGTTGAATGGCCCCGCTCGAGACCGGGTTTGACCGATGTCCAGCGCGCGCCCTACATTGCAAGAAAAGCGTTGGGGTTCACGATGGAATATCTGTTTCTGTCCAAGAGCGAGCTGGCAACGCTGGGGCAAAGCCTGCCGCTGAAGACGGGGCTTGATCATGCCCAGGCGCTGGTCGAACTGGCCTGGTACTGGCGCCAGACCGACAGCCGGCAGGCGCTCGCCTGGGTTGAGGCCGGCGAACGCGGTCTGGCTGAGCGGCGCGATCAAACGCCAGATGCAAAGCTGACTGCCGCCATCCCGAGCCTGCAAGCGCGTCTGCTGCTGGTGCGCGCCGAACTTCAGTTTCTGGCAGCCGAGCTCAAGCCGGCCTTGCAGACGGCGCTCCAGGCAGAAGCCCGGTTTGAGACCTGCCAGGACCTGGCAGGCCTGGGCGATGCGCAGTGGCTGTGCGCTCAGATCCTGGAAGACAGCGGCCAGGCTGGCGCGGCCGCTGCCGCGATGGACGCCGCGCAAACGACCTATCAGGCGGCGGGTGATGCCGACAGGCTGCACGCCTTGCAGGCACGCCGCTTGACGCGCTCGGTGTTTGAGGATCCGGCCGCTGCGGCAAAGGCCTTGCAGCAGTCCTTTGCGCCGGAGCGGCACTGGCCCTTGCCCGTGGCGTTCTGGGTCAGCAGTGCACACGGCCTGGTCTGCGCCATGACCGGTGACCCCGCGGCCTCGATCAAGCACTTCTTGCGCGCCTATGAGGTCGGGCTGGACATGGGTCAGCTGAGGTTCGCGCTGGTGGCGGGCAGCAACGCCGCGGAATCGTTTCTGCGCCTGGGCGATCTGGACACCGCCTTGACCATGCACGAAGAGCAGTTGCTGCTGGGGCGCCAGGTGGGATGGCCGGCCAGCCTGGGGCTGTGCCTGTTCAAGCTCGGCAGCGCCATGCGGGCCTTGGGCCGCCTCGCCGAGGCGCGTGGTTTTCTGCAGGAAAGCGCCCAGCAATTGGCCAAGGTGCCAGGCTCACGCTCGCAGGCCCAGGTGCTGGTGGAGCTGGCCGAGTTGGAGCTTGCGGACGGGCACTGCGCCAGCGCCGCAGAGGCCTTTGAGGCCTTGCTGGCGCAGCGCGATGTCAAGCTGTCTGCAGACTTGCTGCTGATCGCACACCTTGGCCAGGCGGCTGCACTGCTGCAGCTGGGGCAGCAGCAGGCCGCCAGCGCTGCAGCCGCCACCGCCCTGAACTTGGCCAAGAACTTGGGCGACGTGCTGGGACAGGTGAAGGCGCTGCAGATCGCCGCCCAGATGCCGGACGCGGCGCATCTGCAGTGCTTGCAGCAGGCACTCGCGCTGGCGAGCACCATCAAAGGTTATGCCGCGACGCCAGAGCTGCTGCAGCAACTGGCCGCTGCCGAGGCCGCTGCGGGTCAGCACCAGGCGGCCTATGAACATGGACTGGCCGCTCATCAGGCCTACTGCAACAGCCAGACCGCGGCGGTGCAACGGCGCTCAGTGGCGCTGCGGGTCAAGTATGAGCTGGAGCAGGCGCAGGCGCAGACGGCCTTGCACCGCCAGGCTGCCGAGGCCTTGCGTGAGACCAACGCGACGCTGGAGAGTCTGGGCGCTATGGGGCGGGAAATCACCGCCTGCCTGCGGGCCGAGAGCGTTTTCGAGACCCTGCACAAGCATGTGGACCAGTTGCTGGACGCCAGCTGCTTCCTGGTCTTCATGGTGGCTGAGCCGCCTGCGGGAGAAGTGGCTGAGGGCCAGTTGCTGCTGTCCTACGGCATCGAGAACGGCCGGGCCTTGGCGCCCGAGACACTCGCCTTGGACGGCGACTCGGTGTTAGCCCGCTGCGCCCGTGAGCGTGAAGAGCTGCTGATCAATCTGGCACCCGAGAGCGACGGTGCGCCGCGCCAGATCCCGGGCACGCTGAACACCATGAGTCTCTTGTTCGGCCCGCTGCTGGCCGGCGACCGATTGCTGGGGGTGCTCTCGATCCAGTCGCCGCATCAGCATGCCTACGGCGATCGGGAGCGTTTCATCTTCAAGGCGCTGTGCGCATACGGTGCGATCGCACTGGACAACGCGGCGGCCTACACCCGAACCGAAGCCGCCCAACAGCAGACGCATGCCGCCTTGCTGGAGTTGCGGCGCGTGCAGCGCGACCTGATCGAGCGCGAGAAGCTCGCGGCACTGGGTTCGCTGGTGGCGGGCGTGGCCCATGAGCTCAACACGCCGATCGGCAACAGCCTGCTGGTGGCCAGCACCTTGCAATCGGAGAGCGCCTCACTCGCGCTGGCGCTGCAACAGGGCAACTTGCGACGATCGCAGCTGGATCAGTTCAGTGGCGCAGCCGAGAATGCCTGCAGCATGCTGGTGCGCAATCTCGCGCGCGCCGCCGAGCTGGTCAGCAGCTTCAAGCAACTCGCCGCAGATCAGACCTCGGAGCGCCGCCGCGCCTTCTCACTGCAACAGACCTGCCAGGAACTGGCGCTGACGCTGAAGCACCTGCTGGAGCGCGACGGCCACAGCTTGCGCCTGGACGTGGATGAGCGTCTGACGCTGGACAGCTACCCGGGCCCTTTGGGTCAGGTGCTCAGCAATCTGGTTCTCAATGCCATTCGCCACGGCTTCGACGGCCGGCACGGCGGCGTGATGACACTGAGCGCCCATGCGCAAGGGTCACACCATGTGCTGCTGAAGTTCGAGGATGACGGGCACGGCATCGCGGCCGAACACCTGGACCGGATCTTCGAGCCGTTCTTCACCACCCGGCTGGGCCAGGGAGGGAGCGGCTTGGGCCTGCATGTGAGCTACAACATCGTGAGCAATGTGCTGGGCGGCAACATCACGGTCAGTAGTGTCGTGGGCCAGGGCACCAGCTTCACGCTGCTGCTGCCGCTGGTCGCGCCGGTCGCGGGGCCGCTGCCAGCTTGAATCCGCCCAGCGCGGGCGCGCTTCAGCCTACAACCAGACGGTCCCGGCCTTCGCGCTTGGCTCGGTAGAGCGCCTGATCCGCACGGCTCAGCACGGCGTTGCGGCCTTCGCCACCGCGCACATCGGCCGCGACCAGGCCCGCCGAACAGCTGTAGCGGAATGCGGGCTGTGCTGCCAACGGCTGCGAGGCCCGCACCGCCGCCAGCAGGCGCAGCAGCACCCGCTCGGCCTCCGGCAAGGGCGTGTCCGGCAGCACCAGCACAAACTCCTCGCCGCCCAGGCGCGCAGCAATATCGGCGCGCCGCACGCACTGCCTCATCAGCTGCGCAAAGTCCTGCAGCACCAGGTCACCGGCATCGTGGCCCAGGCTGTCGTTGACGCGTTTGAAGTGATCAAGATCCAGCACCGCCAGGCTGAGCGGCGCAGCCTGCTCACGGGCCAGCAGGGCATCAAGCCGCTCCAGGCAGTAGCGCCGGTTGCTGAGCTGGGTGAGCTCATCGGTCCACGCGGCACGCTGCGCCAGATCACGCTCCTGCCGCAGATCGCGGCCTTCGGTGTGCAGGCCGCTCACATCGCTGGCGATGCACAGCATCCAGCCGTTCGTCACGGTGGTCTCGCACATCAGCATCCAGCGGCCATCAGCCAAGCTGGTCTCGAAGCTGCGAAACGGTAGCTTGCCGCGCCGGGATTGGGCGGCTGCCAGCCAGGCTTCGAAGTCAGCAGCCGAGACCTGGGTGCCGCGCTCGCTGTGGTAGCCCTGACGCATCAGCTCAGCCCAGGACGGCAACTCTTCGGTCGACAGCCCGAGTGCCCGGCGAAAGGCGCTGTTGGCGAAGCGCATCTGGTCGCGCTCATCGAACATGGCCACCAGCTGCTCGCTCGCTTCGAACAGCGCTGGCAGGTTCTCCAACTCGGCCGGGCTCATCTGCATGCAGCTATTCTGCCTCCAAGCCCAAAACCCGACCGCTCTGACGAGCCCACAGCCGCGCATAGATGCCTCCCGCGGCCAGCAGCTCGGCATGCGAGCCCTGCTCTACGATGCAGCCGGCGTACCTCACCACCAGACGGTCCAGCGTCGCGATGGGCGGTGGGCGGTGGGCGTGGCCATCAAGGTATTGCCTTCAGTCAGCTTGTAGCGGTCTTGCTGGATCGCCCTCTCGGCCCTACCGCCACACTCAACCCCGCCGGCTTATCTCCTCACCCCTTGGCTTGAACCGCCCTCCCCGCTGCAATCCAACCATCCAGACCGCCGCGCAGAAAGCGTGCCTGCACACCGGCGGCGTGTAGCCGCATTGCCGTCGCGCGGCCGACTTCGTGGCCGTAGATGCAGTAGACAAGGGCAGGCTCACCTTGGGGCAAGCCAGCGCCCCACTCACCCACGGCCTGCGGGTCGCGCCACACGGCGCCGGGGATCAGCGAATCGGCCTGCTCGAAGATGGCGGCACGCCGCACGTCCAGCACATGCGCGGCTTGCAGCAGCTCGTCTTGCGAGGCGCCAAGGGCATCGCTGCTGGCCTCCACGGCCTGCTGATAGCGCAAGTACACCTGCGCCCAGTGAATGTTGTCCATGAAGGCATCGACGTAGCTGCCGGCCGCGGCGCCGAAGTCCAGATGGTAGGCATGCTCGTACATATCGAGCGCCAGGATGGGGATGCCGCCGGCGAGCGCGTGGCTGTGGTCGGCGGCCCATTGATTCACCAGCGTGCCTTCGCGCGGCTGAAACACCAGCAGCACCCAGCCCGAGCCGCCGCCCAGGGCTTTGCCCATTGCCATGAACTCCTCGCGCTAGCGCTGCACACTGCCGAAGTTGGCCTGCAGCGCCAGCGCCATGGCCGGGACCATGTCGGCGCCGTCGCCGCCCAGGCTGTCGAAGTACAGCTCATGCAGCAGCATCGAGTTGCTGGCGATCAGTTCCTCGCGCTTCAGTCCGTTGAGCTGAAAGCCTGGAGCCGCTGCAACAGGCAGCTCGAGCCACT
Organism: Methylibium sp.; assembly: GCA_013824165.1. GTDB lineage: Bacteria > Pseudomonadota > Gammaproteobacteria > Burkholderiales > Burkholderiaceae_C > JACDQM01. The sequence goes on from PNNH01000076.1 coordinate 26,853, forward strand.
GCGCACGGATGGTGTTCAGGCGCTTGACCGCACCGCCGTAGTTGTTCTGGTGGTGGCTGCGCAGCAGGCGCTCAGACAGGCCCTTGAGGCCACCGGCGTCGAAGGGCAGTTCCAGGGCTCGTGCGTCCATGATGGCTTTCTCCTCAGAACTTCGCATGCAGCAGCGCCGCAGGCAGGAACTGCCAGGCGATGCCAGCCAGGCCAGCGCCCAGCACCAGCGGAATCACACCCAGCTTGAAACGGAACAGGGCCACGGCGGCGGCCAGGCCGATGCCGGCCGAGGCCCACTCGAAGCGGCCGGCCAGGCCCTCGGGCCACAGCACGTGGTAGGCAAAGAACAGGGCCAGGTTCAGGATGACGCCGACCACCGCGGCAGTGATGGCCGTCAGCGGCGCAGTGAAGCCCAGCTTGCCGTGCGTGGATTCGATGAAGGGGCCGCCCAGAAGGATAAAGCAGAACGAGGGCAGGAAGGTGAAGAAGGTGACCACCGTGGCCGCCACCGCGCCGGACAGCCACAGCGCATCGCTGCCAAAGAGGGCCGCGCCCCAGCCGCCGACAAAGCCAACAAAGGCCACCACCATGATCAGCGGGCCTGGCGTGGTTTCGCCCAGCGCGAGGCCGTCGATCATTTGAGGCGCGCTCAGCCACTGGTGCTGCTCCACCGCGCCCTGCACCACATAGGGCAGCACCGCATAGGCACCGCCGAAGGTCAGCAAGGCCGCCTTGGTGAAGAACCAGGCCATCTGCGTGAGCATCGCATCCCAGCCAAAGAGCGCGCTCAAGCCGCCGATCGCCAGCGCCCACAGGCCCAGGCACAGCAGCAGCAGCGTGCGAAAGCGCGCCCAGCTGAAGCGCGCGTGGGCTGGTGCGGGCGTGTCGTCGTCAATGCAGGCGGGGCCCGAGGCCTTGGCAGCAGGTCCATGGCTGCCGCCGCCGGGGGCGAACTGCGCCGGCGCGAACTGCCCGCCGAAGTAGCCCACGAGGGCTGCAGCCAGCACGATGAGCGGGAACGGTACATCGAGCGCGAAGATGGCAATGAAGGAGGCCGCGGCGATGCCCCACAGCCAGCGGTTCTTCAGCACCCGCGAGCCGATGCGCAACGCGGCGTGCAGCACCAACGCCGTGACCGCCGGCTTGATGCCGTAGAAGATGCCGGCGATCACCGGCACATGGCCGAATGCCATATAGACCCAGGACAGCGCGATGAGGATGAACAGCGAGGGCAGCACGAACAGCCCGCCCGCGACGATGCCGCCCCAGCTGCGGTGCATCAGCCAGCCAATATAGGTGGCGAGCTGCTGGGCCTCGGGCCCGGGCAGCAGCATGCAGTAGTTGAGAGCGTGCAAGAAGCGCTTCTCCGAGATCCAGCGGCGCCGCTCCACCAGCTCCTCATGCATGATCGCAATCTGCCCGGCCGGCCCGCCGAAGCTGATGAAACCGAGCTTCAGCCAGAAGGCGAAGGCTTGCGCGCGGGTCACGGGCTCGGGGCCGCCGGCCAAGGTCTCAGCGCTGTTGTTCATCGGGCACCTGCATCGCGGCATAGACCGCATCGAACACCTCGCTGGCAGCCGCCAGCAGCGCATCGTCCTTGGCATGCCGGGACTGCAGGCCGCGGACCACCAGCTCAAGCCCCGGCGCTTCCTCGACCACACTGCCGCCGATGTCGATGCTGCGCACCAGCTGGCCCAGGCGCCGCAGCGCCGGGTCGCCCAGCAAGCCGAAGCTCTCAGCCAGCACTTCGAAGGTCACCTTGTCACCGACATGCGTGAAGGTGGCGCCATCGAAGTCATAGCCCAGCGCCGACTTGGGGCACTTGCCCGTATCGGCAAGCCAGAGGAAGCGCGGCTGCTGGTCGATGAAGCGCTGCACCAGCCAGGCGCTGGCCAGGCGATCAACCCAGGGGCGCTTGCGTGTGGCCCAGCTGCGGCCCTGGTAGTCGGCCGCCGATCTCGGAGTGATGCTGCCGCCACTGGCAGCAGGCTCATCGGGCGAGAGCTTCAGCTCCACCTCGCGCCGCAGCGCCGCCAGTGCGTCGACGGCACGCGCGGCCGCCTTGCCGGGAAAGAAGTCTCTGGCCTGGATGTCCTGCAGCTGCTGCACAAGCGCGCGCAGCTGCTTGCGCCACTCGGCCTCGCTGGCCAGGCCCATCGTCGCCCGGGTCTGCTTTATGGACTGCAGCAGCTCGGCGTAGTACTCACTGCGATCGAACAGGGCACGAAAGGCTTGCTCCTGCGCGGCATCTCGCGCTGACACGACCAGCAGGTGCGCGTCGGCGCCGGCCTCGGCGATGGTGCGTTCCAGCGCCCAAAGGGCCTGGGCGCTCGGCGCCTGCTCGGGCAGCACATAGACCCCCTCGCGCAGGCTTGCCGCGCCGGTGGCTTTCAGCGCGCGCCACACCTTCACGCGCAGGCCGCTGGGCTGCGTCGGCAGGGTGGCCGTCAGGATGATCCAGTTCTTCATGCAGCAAATATCTCATGACGATATGAATGCTACAAGACAATTCTGTGAGCGCCTCCTTGCCGGCCCAGCGCGGCAAGGGGACGTTCTGGCCACAAGCCTAGGAGTGCACTTCGCTCACAGAAGCAGCGGATCGGTCTGCCTGCTGCAACATCAGGCAAACGAGGTTTCAAGCTCATCGATCAGGCGCCCCACATAGGCCACGGCATCGTGGATCGGTTGGGGCGAATCCATGTCAATGCCTGCCATGCGCATCAGATCCAGCGGCGTGTGGGTCCCACCGGCCTTGAGCACTTCCAGCCAGCGCTGCACAGCCGCCTGCCCTTCCTTCTGCACAAGCAGCGACATGGCGGTCGAGGCCACCAGGCCCACCGAGTAGGTGTAGGGATACAGGCCCATGTAGTAGTGCGGCTGGCGCATCCAGGTCATGCGCGCACCGTCGTCGATCTCCACCGTGTCGCCCCAGAACTTCGCCAGGATCTGCCCCTTGCGTTCGTTCAGCACCGCCGCGGTGATGGAGCCACCAGCCTCGGCCAGCGCATACACCTGGCGCTGCAGTTCTGCTTCCAGCAGGTGGGTCACGAAGTTGTGATGGTAGGTTCCCAGCACCTGCATGATGACCGAGCGTCGCATCCGTGTTTCCTGACTCTGGCCCAGGATGTGCTGCGCCAACAGCATCTCGTTCATGATCGACGGCGCTTCGACAAAAGGCATGGCCGGGCGCGTGTTCACGAAGCGCTGGTGCTGCATCGCCAGGCCAAAATGCCCGCCATGGCCCAGTTCATGGGCCAGCGTGAACACATTGCGCATGGTGTTCGACCAGGTGATCAGGATGTAGGGATGTACGCCGTAAGGCGACGCACAGAACGCGCCCGAAGACTTGCCGATGTTGTCGGCCCGATCGACCCAGCGCTGCTCCATGGTGTGGCGCGCGAAGTTACAGTACTGCGGCCCCATCACCGCCAAGGAATCCAGGATCAGCTTGCAGCCGTCCTCATAAGACATGTGGGGATTGAAGTCCGGGTCCAGCGGCGCCTTAATGTCGCAGTAGAGCAGCTTGTCCAGGCCCAGCACCCTGCGGCGCAGCCGCGCGTAGCGCTGCATATGCGGTGCGAGTTCGGCCTGGATGATGTCCAGGATGTTGTTGTAGACCGTGTGCGGGATCTTGTGCGGCTGCAACAGATACTCTTCGGTGCTGCGGTACTTGCGCAGCCGCGCCATCGCGATGTTCTTGTTGACCTCGGTGGCGAATGTGGCGGAATAGGTTTGCTTATAGGCCTTCAGCCCGGCGCTGAACGAGGCCCAAGCGCCGCGGCGCACATGGGTATCGCTGTGGGTTTCGAAGTTGGACTCAAAGCCGTTGAACGAGTTCTCGTAGACCGTTCCGGCCGCGTCGGTAAAGGGTGCGAACTGCATGTCGCCGGACTTGGACCGGCTGTAGATCATGTAGGGCGCGTTCAACACCTCGCCCAGCGAGGCCAGCACCCGCTCGGTATCGGCGTCAAGGCGATGCGGGCGCAGGTCTAGCAAGTCGTTCAGCATGCGCTGAAAATCGGCCAGCCCTGCCTCGGCGGCCATGAACTGCTCCAGCAGGCCATCGGGAAACGCCAGGATTTCAGCGTCGACGAAGGCCGTGCTCGCGTCCACGCGCGCCTGCAGCGCCGACACACGGGCCATCGCTGCCTGGTATTGCGGGTTGCTGCCGTCCTGCGCGTTGCGCAGGTGCGCGAAGGAGGCCACGCGCATCAAACGGGTCCGGAGGGTCTCCACCGCGCTCAGGCAGGCCAGCAGCATCTGCGCAGCGCCACTCAGTTGCCCCTGAAACGCGTTGAGTGTGTACCGTGCTTCATCGACGGCCTGGTACTCCAGATCCCAGGCTGCTTCGCTGACGAACAGGTCGTCCAGGTTCCAGGTGAATTCAACGGAAACCTGCTCGCGCGAGAGGCGTGTTTTCATGTCGCTCATACCCTCGATGTCGTCTTGCACTGGGTTCGGCGCCGTATCCGGCTCACAGCGCTGGTGTTGCGCGCACAGCCGCGCAGAAAGAGTATCGCCCAAGGCCTGCGGGCACCCAGGCATGGCGCTGACCTCGATGAGCACAGACACTGACTTAATATGCTAGCTTCAAGTCACCAACAGCAGCAAAAACTTGCGGCTGGCGCCGACCGTCAACCACCACACTCACCCCTCCGCGTCCAAACCCAGGAAGCCTCCGCTCTGATGCGCCCACAGCCGCGCATGCTGGATCGCCGCTTCCACCTCGCTGTCCAGCGCGCCGGTGGCTTCGGCCAGCAGCAGGATGGGCGCGTCCTTGACGCATCACGCAGGTGATCACAGTGCGCTGATGCTGGCCACCTATGGACAACAAGCGCCCCACCGGGCTGCCTTGCGAAACCCATTTCCCTGCTGCTCGTGTCGCCCGGGCCGCGCGATTTCGTTACGCTCTGGGCTTTACTGACCTCCCAAGCCCATTGCATGTCACAGCGCCGCATCCTCTTCGTCGCCGAACCTTTCGCTTTCCCCTCCGGCGGTATTGCGGTGATCTACCAGCATGCCGCGACGCTGGCCCGTCACGGATTCCGTGCCTCGGTGGCCCTGAGCAACCGTCCCGAGGTGGACTTCTACGGCGCCGATGCGCCGCTCACATTGCATGGCGGCGAGCTGCGGACGGAGCCGGGCGACATCTGGGTGATTCCCGAAGGCTTCTCCAGCTATGTCGAAGCGCTCCGGCCCGCTCCGGTGCGCAAGCTGATGTTCTGTCAGAACCAGTACTACGTTCCCTTCCCCGCCCAATCCGGAGCCGGTGCGGCCGAGTTGGGGGTGGACGGCTTCATCGCCTCCAGCGCGGCGGTTCAACACTTCTTCGCCGATGTGTATGGAATGACCGATGTTCCTCTGATCCCTTGTGCGGTCGATCCGGAGCGCTTCGCACCGGCGCCGCAGAAGAAGCTGCAGGTGGCCTGCATGCCCCGCAAGCTGGCTGACGACGCAGCGTTCATTCAGGCCACGTTCTGGCGCATGCATCCACGCCACGCCGATGTCCCCTGGCTCGCCATCCAGGGCGGTACTCAGGAGCAGGCCGCGGCAGCTCTGGGCGAGAGTGCGGTGTTCCTCTCCCTGTCCCACAAGGAGTCTTTCGGCCTGCCGCCACTCGAGGCCATGGCCGCCGGCTGTCTGGTCGCTGGATTCCACGGTGACGGCGGGCGCGAGTACATGAACAGCGCGAATGGCTGGTGGGCCGAGACCGGAGACTGGCGGGCCTGCGTGCACGGCCTAGCGACGGCTCTGGATCTCTGCAAGGCAGACGCAGCAGCGAGCGCACCGGTCCGCCAGGCCATGGCGGAGACGGTGGCACGCTACAGCCCGGCGCGGATGGAGGAAGCCTTGCTGCGCTTCTGGCGCGCGGAACTTCAGCAGCGCTGAGTCCAACCCGTCAGTCCTCCGCGTCCAAGCCCAGGAAGCCTCCGCTCTGATGCGCCCACAGCCGCGCATAGATGCCGCCTGCGGCCAGCAGTTCAGTATGGGAGCCCTGCTCGACGATGCGGCCGGCGTCCATCACCACCAGGCGGTCCAGCGCGGCGATGGTCGAGAGGCGGTGCGCGATGGCCACCACTGTCTTGCCTTCCATCAGCGTGTAGAGGCTTTGCTGGATCGCCGCTTCCACTTCGCTGTCCAGCGCACTGGTGGCTTCGTCCAGCAGCAGGATGGGTGCGTCCTTCAACATCACGCGGGCAATCGCGATGCGCTGGCGCTGGCCGCCGCTGAGCTTGACGCCGCGCTCGCCCACATGCGCCTCCAATCCGGTGCGACCCTTGGGATCTGAAAGGGTGGCAATGAATTCGGCCGCATGGGCGCGCTCTACCGCGGTCTGCAGCTCGGCAGGCGTGGCTTCGGGCCGGCCATAAAGCACGTTGTCGGCCACCGAGCGGTGCAGCAGCGAGGTGTCCTGCGTGACCATGCCGATGTGGCTGCGCAGCGAGTCCTGCGTGACCCGCGCGATGTCCTGGCCGTCGATCAGGATGCGGCCGCCATCGGCCGGCAGGTCGTGCAGGCGCAGCAGCAGGTTCACCAGCGTGCTCTTGCCCGCGCCGCTGCGGCCCACCAGGCCGATCTTCTCGCCGGGGCGGATGGTCAGTTCCAGCCCGTCGATCACTGCCCTGCCCTCGCCATAGCCAAAACGCAGCTGCTCGAAGCGGATCTCGCCGCGCGGCACCTGCAGCACCGTGGCGTCCTGCGCGTCCACCACGGTCTGCGGCTTGGCCAAGGTCTGCAGCCCGTCCTGCACGGTGCCGATGTGCTCGAACAGCGAGGCCATCTCCCACATCACCCAGTGCGAGATGCCGTTCAGGCGCATGGCCATGGCGGTGGCTGCCGCCACTGCGCCGGCCCCGATGGCACCCTGGCCCCACAGCGCGATGGCCAGCAGAGCGGTGCAGCCCACCAGCAGGGCCGACAGCAGGGTGTTGACTATCTCGAAGCCGGTCACCAGGCGCATCTGCGCATAGGCGGTCGTCATGAACTCGTCCATCGCGCCGCGCGCGTGGGCAGCCTCGCGCTGACTGTGGGCGAACAGCTTGACGGTGGCGATATTCGTGTAGGCGTCGGTGATGCGGCCGGTCATCAGGCTGCGCGCATCGGCCTGCTTCTCGGCTACCTTGCCCAGGCGCGGCACGAAGAAGCGCAGCGCCGCCACATAGAGCAGCAGCCACACCGCAAAGGGCAGCATCAGCCAGGCGTCAAAGCTGCCGACGATGGCCACCAGGGTGCCGAAGTAGACGATCACATAGACCAGGATGTCGACCACGATCAGCCAGGTGTCGCGCACCGCCAGCGCAGTCTGCATCACCTTGGTGGCGATGCGGCCGGCGAACTCGTCGCCGAAAAAGGCCAGGCTCTGCGCCAGCATGCGGCGGTGGAACAGCCAGCGCAGCCGCATCGGGAAGTTGCCGAACACGGCCTGGTACTTGGTCAGCGCCTGCGCGGCCGCCAGCCCCACGCTGGCCACCAACACGCCGCCCAGCAGCCACAGGACGGGCTGCGGTTCCTGCCAGAGCTGAGCGGGCTGGATGCCGGCCAGCCAATCGACCAGCCGCGCCATCAGGCTGAACAGCAGCGCCTCGGCGGCGGCAATGCCGGCAGTCAGCAGTGTCACCAGCAACAGCTGCGGCCTCAGCCCTTCGCTACAGCGCCACAGGAAGGCGAAGAAGCGCGCCGGCGGCGCGGCCAGCGCGGCGGAGGGATAGGGATCGACCCAGCGCTCGAAACGCGCGGCCGCGGCGCGCCAGGGGTTCATCGGCTTGTTCTCTTGCATCTCGGCAGTGTCGCATCGCACTGCCGCCAGCGTTGTGGCAGGAACTGCGCGCTCAGGCGTCCAGCCCCAGCTCCTGGATCTTGCGGGTGATGGTGTTCCGGCCGATGCCCAACTTCTGCGCCGCCTCGATGCGCCGGCCGCGGGTGACGTCCAGTGCGGTGAGGATCAGGCTGGCCTCGAAGCGGCGGGTCAGCGCTTCCCAGACCTCGGGCTCGCCGGCAGCCAGCAGGCGGCGCGCCTCGCGCGCCATCTCGGCCACCCAGGCATCCGGGCCGGCCCCGAATGCCGGCGCGGGCGCCGCAGCCGAAGTCACTTCGCCCAGTGCTGCCGGCAGGCTGCCAGCCACCGCCTGAGGCGCTGCTGCGGTCAGCGGCTGCTGCAGCAATTCCTGCGGCAAATCCTTGGGTTCCACCACCTGGGTGGGCGCCATCACGCTGAGCCAGTGGCAGACGTTTTCGAGCTGGCGCACATTGCCCGGAAAGTCAAAACTCATCAGCCGCGCCAGTGCCGCATCGGACAGGCGCTTGGCTTCGATGCCCAGCTCGGTGGCACTGCGCTGCAGGAAGTAGCGCGCCAGCACCGGGATGTCTTCGCCGCGCTCGCGCAGCGCCGGCAGGCGCAGGCGGATCACGTTGAGGCGGTGGAACAAGTCCTCGCGGAACACGCCCTGCCGCACGCGCTCTTCCAGGTTCTGGTGGGTGGCGGCAATCACGCGCACATTGGCGCGCAGCGGGCTGTGACCACCGACGCGGTAGAACTGGCCGTCCGACAGGACGCGCAGCAGCCGCGTTTGCAGATCGAGCGGCATGTCGCCGATTTCATCAAGGAACAGCGTGCCGCCATCGGCTTGCTCGAAGCGGCCGCGGCGTGTGGCCTGTGCGCCGGTGAAGGCGCCGCGCTCGTGGCCGAACAGCTCGCTTTCAAGCAGGTCCTTCGGGATGGCCGCGGTGTTGATGGCAACAAACGGCCCTTCGGCGCGCGGGCTGTGCTTGTGCAGCGCACGTGCGACCAGTTCCTTGCCCGAGCCGGACTCGCCGGTGATCAGCACCGTGACATGGCTCTGGCTCAGCCGGCCGATGGCGCGGAACACGTCCTGCATGGCCGGCGCCTGGCCCAGCATCTCGGGCACCTGCGCGGCAGCCTCCTCGGCCACGGCCTCGCGCTGGCTTTCTTCCTGCGCGCGGCGGATCAGCTCGACGGCGCGCGACAGGTCGAAGGGCTTGGGCAGGTATTCAAAGGCACCGCCCTGGAAGGCCGAGACGGCGCTGTCCAGGTCGGAGTAGGCGGTCATGATGATGACAGGCAGGCCCGGCAGCTTCTCCTTGACCTTGGCCAGCAGATCGAGGCCCGAGCCGCCCGGCATGCGGATGTCGGACACCAGCACCTGGGGGCTGTCCTCTTCGAGCGCGGCGAGCAGGTCGCGCGCATTGCTGAAGCTGCGCACCGGCAAGCCTTCACGCGCCAGCGCCTTTTCAAGCACGAAGCGGATCGAGTGGTCGTCGTCAACAATCCAGATGGATTTCATGGGCTTGGTTTCCCTGCGAGTCTTCTGTCATGCCGGTGCCTGGATCTCAGGGCAAGGGCAAGGTGATACGAAAGTCGGTCCGGCCCGGTTCGCTGTCGCAATCGATCATGCCTTGGTGTTGTTGCGCAATCGTTTGAGCCAGCGTCAGGCCAAGTCCCGATCCGCCGTCACGCCCTGAAACCAGGGGATAGAAGATGCGGTCTCGAATCTCGGCCGGCACACCGGGGCCGTTGTCCTGCACATGCAATTCCAGTGCCAAGCGCCAGCGCTGCTTACCAATGGTCACTTGTCGCGCCACGCGCGTTTGCAGCGTAATCATGGCCGTGCCTTCGGCGATCTGCGCGTGCAGGGCCTGGGCGGCGTTCTGCGCGATGTTGAGCACAGCCTGGATCAGCTGCTCGCGATCACCGCGGAAGTCCGGCAGCGAGGTGTCGTAGTCGCGCTCGATCCGCAGGCCGCGCGGGTACTCGGCCAGGATCACCGAGCGCACGCGCTCGCAGACTTCGTGAATGTTGACGTCGACCACGACTTGGGCGCGTCGGTGCGGCGCCAGCAGGCGGTCCACCAGCACCTGCAGGCGGTCGGCCTCGTGGACGATGACCTGGGTGTATTCATTGAGCTCCAGGCCGAGCTCGGTGCCCTGCAGCTCCAGAGCTAGCAACTGCGCCGCACCGCGGATGCCGCCCAGCGGGTTCTTGATCTCGTGCGCCAGATTGCGCACCAGTTCCTTGGTGGCCTGCACCTGGTCCAGCGTGCGCTCTTCGCGGTCCTGGCGCGCCTGCTGCGCGTTCTCGATCAGCTCGACCAGCACCAACTCCGGGTTGTCGGTCTGGCTGACGATGACCTGCACCGGCAACAGATCCTCATGCGGCCGCAAGCCGCGCCGCAGCAGGCCATCGAAGCGGCTGCTGGCGATCGCATTGCGGGCCACGGCCGAGACGGCATCTGCAAGACGTGCCGCATCACCGAACCAGTCGGACAGATTGGCGCCTTGCACCGTGCGGCGCGACAGGCGCATCACATCTTCGAAGGCGGTGTTGGCAAACACGCAGTCGCCACCAGGGCGCACCACGGCCACCATGGTGGCCAGCAGGTCGAAGGCGGCGAAGTTCGCGCCCAGCGGGTTGGGATCGTTTTCGTTCATGGGGTCGGATGCTGATGGCGCACCCAACCGGCGGGTGCGTCAGGGCAGCTTGCTGATTTCGCGCTTGAGCGCCTGAATATCGTTTTCCTGGCGGCTGATGGCCGCCTTGACCTCGGCCACGCGGTCGAGGTAACGCTGGTAGTTGCGCTCGTCGCCACGCCGCTCGGGCGCACCGGCAGAGAAGTCGCGCTGCAGCGCAGCCAGGCGTTCCTCGGCTTCACGCAACTCGGTTTCCAGCACGCGGCGCCGCTCGCCATCGCGGCTGCGTTGCTGGGCCGGATCAACGCGGGCTTCACCGCGCCCCTCGGTGACACGCGGCGCCGAGGCCGAAGGCTGCGCTGCACCGCCACTGCCTGCCGCGGCGGGCGACGGGCGCGGGCGCGGCGGCTGCAACACGGTGATGGGCGTTCCCTCGATCGAGCGGCAGCCCTTTTCCTGGGCTTCCTTGGCGGTCAAGGCGTCGGTGTAGAGCACCGGCGGCCCGGGGCAGCGGTACACCACGGACTGCGCCGAAGCAGTGCCCGCAGCGAGCAGAGCCAAGCCAAGAATCAGGACGGCAGGTCGGATGTGCATCGCGTGATTGTGGCCCATGCGGGTGCGCACAAAAAATAAGGGACGGCGGCTGCCGTCCCTCGCTGCGGGAGGGCCGCGATGCGCGCTCTGCTGCACGCATGCTGCCCGCCAACATCACAGTGCGTAGTACATGTCGAACTCGACCGGATGCGTCGCCATGCGGAAACGCGTCACTTCCTGCATCTTCAGGTCGATGTAGGCATCGATGTAGGCATCGGTGAACACGCCGCCCTTGGTCAGGAAGGCGCGGTCCTTGTCCAGGTAGTCCAGGGCCTGATCCAGGCTGTGGCAGACGGTCGGCACCAGCTTGTCCTCTTCCGGGGGCAGGTGGTACAGGTCCTTGGTGGCAGCCTCGCCCGGATGGATCTTGTTTTCCACGCCGTCCAGACCGGCCATCAGCAGCGCTGCGAAGCACAGATAGGGGTTGGCGGAAGGATCGGGGAAGCGTGCCTCGACGCGGCGGCCCTTCGGGTTCGCCACATAGGGGATGCGGATCGAGGCCGAGCGGTTCTTGGCCGAGTAGGCCAGCTTCACCGGGGCTTCGAAACCAGGCACCAGGCGCTTGTACGAGTTCGTACCCGGGTTGGTGATGGCGTTCAGCGCGCGAGCGTGCTTGATGATGCCGCCGATGTAGTACAGCGCGAACTCGCTCAGGCCGGCATAGCCGTCGCCAGCGAACAGGTTCTTGCCATCCTTCCACACGGACTGGTGCACGTGCATGCCGGAACCGTTGTCACCAACGATGGGCTTGGGCATGAAGGTCGCGGTCTTGCCGTAGGCGTGAGCGACGTTCTGCACCACGTACTTCTGCAGCTGGGTCCAGTCAGCGCGCTGCACCAGCGAGCTGAAGCGGGTGCCGATTTCCATCTGGCCGGCGTTCGCCACTTCATGGTGATGCACTTCGACCGGGATGCCCAGTTGTTCCAGGATCAGGCACATCTCCGAGCGCATGTCCTGGCCGCTGTCGACCGGGGGCACCGGGAAGTAGCCGCCCTTGACGGTGGGGCGGTAGCCGCTATTGCCGTGCTCGTATTCCTTGCCGGTGTTCCAGGCGGCTTCTTCGGCTTCGATCTTGAAGAAGGAGCCCGACATGTCATTGGCCCAGCGCACCGAGTCAAAGATGAAGAACTCGGGCTCGGGACCGAAGAAGGCGGTGTCGCCCAGGCCCGAAGCCTTCAGATAGGCTTCAGCACGCTTGGCCAGCGAACGCGGGTCGCGCTCATAGGCCTTGCCGTCGGCCGGATCGATGACGTCGCAGGTCAGGATCAGGGTCGGCTCTTCGAAGAAGGGGTCGATGTTGGCCGTGTTGGGGTCCGGCATCAGCAGCATGTCGGAGGCTTCGATGCCCTTCCAGCCGGCGATCGACGAGCCGTCAAAGGCGTGGCCGGAGACAAACTTGTCTTCGTCGAAATGCGAGACAGGCACGGAAACGTGCTGTTCCTTGCCACGGGTGTCGGTGAAGCGGAAGTCAACGAACTTGACTTCGTTTTCCTTCACCATGTTCATCACGTCGGCGACGGTCTTGGCCATCAGTCACTCCTAGCGGATAGCTGTGTACGCTTGGCGCGTACGGTTTGCGGAAGAAAAAAGAATCGACGAATTCTTGGGCGAGCGAGGTACGCAGGCGCCAGAGTTTAAGCAGGTAACGTGCCAGCCATCATTGGCTGGCGCCAGCTCGGTGCATAACGATCCAAGCGCTTGATTATGCGGCGCGAGCCTGGCCTTACCCATGACATTCACCAAGCTTTGCTCACGCCGCGCTCCATATTGGTGCGAATCAGCGCACCAATTCGGCGCTCGCCGAGGCACCAAATTGGGCAAGCCCGGATTTGAGCTGCGCATAGGCGGCATCCAACCTGTCGGCCGCCAGGTCCGGCCCGGCCTTGACGCCAAGCTCGATATGGCGCCCCCACTGCGGGTGGTCCACGCTGGGCAGGCTGAAAACCTTGACGCCGGGATGCTCGGCCTCGATCCGTTCCATCAGGGGCGTCAGCGTGGCCTCCATGGCGCCGGCGACGATCATCGACAACTCGCGCCCCGGGCTGGCGCGGTGCAGTTCGCGGTGGCGCTCGTCCAGCACCCATTCCATCATCGGGTGCGCCATCACCGGGAAGCCGGGCACGAAGTAGACCGTGCCGACGAAAAAGCCGGGGATCTTGTTGTAGGGATTGGGGATCAGCGCCGCGCCCGCGGGGAAGACGCCCATCTCGAAGCGCCGCAGCGTGTCCGGGTGATCGGCATCCGCCACTTCGCCGCGCTCCGCGGCCATCTGCTGCACACGCTGCCAAATCAGTTCGCGCGCCTCGGGGTGCAGCACGAGGTCCCGCCCCAGCGCCGCAGCGGCAGCTTGTCGGGTGTGATCGTCCGGTGTGGCGCCGATGCCGCCGCAGCTGATCACCAGATCGCCGCTTGCAAAGGCGCGCCGCAATGCCGCGGTGAGGCGCTCGCGGTCGTCGCCCACATACTCCGCCCAGGACAGACTCATGCCGCGGGCCGACAGGATCTCGATGAAGCGGCTCAGGTGCTTGTCCTGGCGCTTGCCGGAAAGGATTTCGTCGCCGACGACGATCAGGCCGATATTCATGGCAACAAGGGGGGCTGAAGATTGGGAACGGGCAGCACCTCATCCGGCGCAGCCGGCTGCGCCGGCAGCGGCTGCTGCTGGGCCCGCAGATCGGCCAATGCCGCCAGACAGTAATGCGTGAACCAGAGGCTGGAGAAGGCGAACACCAGCGTGTACAGCCAGATCGTCAGCAGCACCAGCAACGGAGCCAGCACCACGGCCATCATGCTGAAGGCCCAGATCAGCGAGGGGGCCGCGCCCAGGTAGCCGGTGATGACGCCCATGGTCAGCAGTGGCAGCCGATGCTTGCGCATCACGCTGTCGCGCTCCTCGACACTGGCGTGCTCAGCCAATGCATCAAAGGAGAAGACCTTGTAGGTGAGCCAGCCCCAGATCAGTGGCGGCAGCACCAGCACCAGCGGCGGCACCAGCCACAGCGGCATGCTCAGAACCACCAGAGCCAGCGCGATGATCGACAGCATCAGCGACCAGGCGAAGCTTTGCCACCAACCGGCGCCGCGCTTGCGCTCAAGTTGCATGAAGCGGCGCTCGCCCACCAGCGCAACAATGGCCGGCGTCATCATCGTGGCCACCAGCAGCAGGCTCAGCATCAGCACCACCGGCACCGCCAGCGCGATCACCACCAGCGGCGCCATCACCGAGCGAAAGCCCTCGGCGCCCATGCTGTCGAGCCAGCGCAGCAGGCTGCCGACCAGCAGCCAGGACTCCAGCGTGGCGCGCACGGCGGCGACCGCCGATTCCCAGAAAAAGTAGGCCAGACCCACGCTCAAGCCGGCCGCAATCAGCAGCGGCAGCAGCGACAGCGCGATGACTCGCGGATGCAGGCAATAGGCCGCGGCGCGCCAGAAGGCATCGCCCAGCCGTCCCATCGTGTCGACCATGGTTTCCTTTGTCGCCTCAGCTCAGGCGCTGAAGCTGCAAGCATAGCGGCAGCATGAGCCGCAGCCGCGCCATGCGGCGGGCAGCGGCCTTGGCGATCAGTCGTCGTCGCCGCTCAGGATGCCGCCCAGGATGCCGGCACCGGCCACGCCGGCCAAAAGCGAGCCCTGCTCGCGTCCGCCACCGCCGGTCTGCGGTGCGGCGGCAAATACGCGCGAGGCCAGGCGCGAGAACGGCAGGCTCTGCAGCCACACCTCGCCCGGGCCGCTGAGCTTGGCCAAGAACAAGCCCTCGCCGCCAAACAGCGCGGTCTTGATCTTGCCGACGTACTGGATTTCGAAGTTCACGCCGGGCGTGTAGGCCACCACGCAGCCGGTGTCCACCAGGAGGGTCTGGCCCGGCTGCAGCGAGCGGCGCACCACGGTGCCGCCTGCATGGACAAAGGCCAGGCCGTCGCCTTCGAGCTTCTGCATGATGAAGCCCTCGCCGCCGAAGAAGCCGGTCGAGAGCTTTTGCTGCAGGGCGATACCCAGCGACACGCCGCGCGCCGCGCACAGGAAGGCATCCTTCTGGCAGATCAGCATGCCGCCGAGCTGCTTCAGGTCCATCGGCAGGATCTTGCCCGGATAGGGCGCGGCGAAGGCCACACGCTGCTTGGCGCTGGCATTGTTGGTGTAGATGGTCGTGAACAGCGACTCGCCGGTGACCAGGCGCTTGCCCGCACCTAGCAGCTTGCCGAAGAAGCCTCCCTGCTGCTTGGCGCCATCACCGAACACCGTGTCCATCTGGATGCCGGCATCCATGAACATCATGCTGCCGGCCTCGCCGATGGCAGCCTCGCCCGGGTCGAGCTCAACCTCGACGAACTGCATCTCGGCGCCCTTGATCTCGTAATCCACCACATCCATTGCCATATCGGTCTCCTTGCAAGCGGGAATTCAAACGGGCGCGATCGTACCCAAGTTTGGAGACGCCGTCGTTTGACGGGCCCTGCCTATACTGCTGCGCATGAGCGCCGACAGTACCTCCGAGACCGGGCCCGCCCAGACGGCACTCAAGCCGGGCGATGGCTATGTCCAATCCTTCGCGCGCGGCCTGTCGGTGATCCGGGCCTTCAGTGCCGAGGCGCCGCGCCAGACCCTGACCGAAGTGGCCAAGCGCTGCGGCCTGACGCGGGCTGGCGCGCGCCGCATTCTGTTGACGCTGGAAACGCTGGGCTATGTGAAGAGCGAAGGCCGCCTGTTCTCGCTAACGCCCAAGATCCTGGACCTCGGCTTCGCCTATCTCTCGTCGCAGCCGCTGTGGCAGTTTGCTGAGCCGGTGATGCAGAACCTGGTCGCCGACCTGAAGGAATCCTGCTCGGCGGCGGTGCTCGAAGGCAGCGACATCGTCTACGTGCTGCGCGTGCCGGCGCGCAAGATCATGAGCATCAATCTGGGCCTGGGCAGCCGCCTGCCGGCTTGGTGCACTTCGATGGGCCGCGTGTTGCTGGCCGGGCTGTCGGATGCCGAGTTGCAGGCTTACCTGGATGCGGTCGAACTGCGCCCGCTGACGGCGCGTACCGTCTCCAGCAAGGAAGAGTTGCGCGTGCGCATCGAGACCGCCCGCACGCAGGGCTGGTGCCTGATCAATCAGGAGCTGGAAGAAGGCCTGGTCTCGCTGGCCGCGCCAATCCGCGACCGCAACGGCCAGGTGCTGGCCGCGCTCAACGTCAGCGGCCAGTTCAACCGCACGCCGCCGGACGCGATGGTGGCGCATTGTCTGCCGCGCCTGCTGGAAGCGGCGGCGCAGATCTCGAGGCTGCTACAGCTGAAGAGCTGAGTGCAGCGAGGCTCCCCTTCGCCCAGTGGGCAGACTGAGTCGTCGTCCTTTGCCTGCCACGCCGCCACGGCCAGTCGGCTTCCAGGCCGACTGGCGTGAGCCACGCTCTCCCCAGCCGCCCCACGCGGGACGTGGGGCGTCGTTCGATCGGCGTCGGACGGTCCTCAGGACCGTCCTCTGTCCGATCTCACCCCATATGAAGCCCGCCGTTGCAACTGAAGTCGGCGCCGGTGGTGAAGCCGGAATCCTCGCCCGCCAGCCAGGCCACGATGGCCGCGATTTCCTCGGGCTTGCCCAGGCGCTTGACCGGGATGGTGGCGATGATCTTCTCCAGCACATCCTCGCGCACCGCCTTGACCATATCGGTGGCGATATAGCCCGGGCTCACGGTGTTGACCGTCACGCCCTTGGCCGCCAGTTCCTGCGCCAGCGCCATCGTGAAGCCGTGCATGCCGGCCTTGGCTGCCGAGTAATTGGTCTGGCCCGCCTGGCCCTTCTCGCCGTTGACCGACGAGATCTGGATGATGCGGCCCCAGCCCTTTTCCACCATGCCAGGCGCCACCTGCTTGGTGACGTTGAACATGCTGTTGAGGTTGGTATCGATCACCGCGCGCCAATCGTCCGGCGTCATCTTCAGGAACATGCGGTCGCGTGTGATGCCGGCGTTGTTGACCAGCACGTCGATGGGCCCGTGCTCGGCGACGGCCTTCTGGAATGCCGCCACGGTGGACTCCCAATCCGCCACGTTGCCAACCGAGGCGTAGAAGGTGTAGCCCAGTGCGGCCTGCTCACTCAACCACTTGTCGAAGTCGCGGCTCGGGCCGCAACCCGCGATGACCTTGAAGCCCTCTTTGTGCAGCCGTTGGCAGATCGAGGTGCCGATGCCACCCATGCCGCCGGTCACATATGCGATTTTCTTGCTCATAGCTTGTCTCTCCTGCGCCTCCAGGGCTCACTGCTTGGTCCTCGCCGGCGCCGCGTCATGCGCCGTGATTGGAGGATCTTTGTCTCAACGAAGACGCGCACTCAGCCTCCCGCATGCCCGACACACGGTCAAGCGGGTTGCACCTGACAGGGTTTTCTTTAGCGCTCCAGCGTCAGTGCCACGCCCATGCCGCCGCCGATGCACAGCGAGGCGATGCCGCGCTTGGCATCACGGCGCTGCATCTCGTGCAACAAGGTGACGAGAATGCGGGCGCCCGAGGCGCCGATCGGGTGACCCAGCGCGATGGCGCCGCCATTGACATTGACCTTGCTGGTGTCCCAGCCCATCTCGGCATGCACCGCGCAGGCCTGCGCCGCAAACGCCTCATTGATCTCCAGCAAGTCCAGGTCCTGCGGCTTCCAGCCGGCACGCTCCAGCGCCTTCTTGGCGGCCGGCACCGGGCCCATGCCCATATAGGCCGGGTCCAGGCCCGCACTCGCATAGGAGGCGATGCGCGCCAGCGGTGTCAGGCCCAGGGCGGCGGCCTTCTTGGCGCTCATCACCAGCAGCGCCGCGGCACCGTCATTCAGGCCAGAGGCATTGCCGGCGGTGACGCTACCGGCCTTGTCGAAAGCCGGACGCAGGCCAGCCAGCGCTTCGGCGTTGGTCTTGCGGTTGATGTACTCGTCGGCATCGACCACCAGTGCATCGCCCTTCTTCTGCGGAATCAGCACCGGCACGATCTCGTCCTTGAAGCGGCCGGCATCCTGCGCCGCTGCCGCCTTGAGCTGCGAGGCCAGCGCCAGCGCGTCCTGCGCCTCGCGGCTGATGCCGTGCTTCTTGGCCACGTTCTCGGCCGTGATGCCCATGTGGTACTGGTTGTAGACGTCCCACAGGCCGTCGACGATCATGGTGTCGACCAGCTTCCAGTCGCCCATGCGCTGACCATCGCGCGAGCCCGGCAGCACATGGGGCGACAGGCTCATGCTCTCCTGACCGCCGGCGATGATGATCTCGCTGTCGCCATCGCGGATGGCTTGCGCGGCCAGCATCACCGCCTTCAGGCCGGAGCCGCAGACCTTGTTGATGGTCATGGCCGGCACATGGTCCGGCAAGCCGGACTTGATCACCGTCTGGCGTGCCGGGTTCTGGCCGCAGCCCGCCTGCAGCACCTGGCCGAGAATTACCTCGCCCACCTGCGCGCCGTCCAGCCCGCTGCGGCGCAGCAGATCCTTGACGACGGTGGCGCCCAGCTCGGTGGCCGGGGTCTTGGCCAGCGCGCCGCCGAACTTGCCGATGGCAGTGCGGGCGGCAGCAACGATCACGATATCGCTCATCTAGGTCTCCTTGGTTTCGTCGGACTGGGCGGTAGCTCCGGCCTCAGGCCTTCTGCTTCACATAGCGGCCCGGTGCGGGCTCGATGGCCTTGTACTTGCGGCTGCCAGGCGTCTTGGGCGCGGGCTTCTGGCTGCCGGCATGGCTGGCCAGCCAGGCGGACCAATCGGTCCACCAACTGCCCGGATGCTCGGTCGCCGCGTCAAACCACGCCTGATGCTCGGCCGGCAGGGCCGTGCCCTTGCCGATCCAGTGGCTGCGCTTGCCCTTGGCCGGCGGGTTGATCACGCCGGCGATATGGCCCGAAGCGCCCAGCACGAAACGCTTCTTGCCCTTGAACACCTGGGTTGAGCGGTAGGCGCTGTCCCAGGGCACGATGTGGTCTTCACGCGAGCCGTAGATGTAGACCGGCGCCTCGATCTTGCCGAGGTCCAGCGCCTCGCCGCAGACCGTCAGCTTGCCGGGCAGCTTCAGCTCGTTTTGCAGATAGGTGTGGCGCAGATACCAGCAGTACATCGGCCCGGCCATATTGGTCGCGTCGCCGTTCCAGTACAGCAGGTCGAAAGCCGGCGGGGCCTCGCCCTTCAGGTAGTTGCCCACCACATAGTTCCACACCAGATCGTTCGGGCGCAGGAAGCTGAAAGTAGTGGCCAGCTCCTTGCCCTTCAGCAGGCCCGGCCCCTTGGGGCTTTGCTCGCCAATGGTGAGCTCGCGCAGCCGGACCGAGCCCTCGTCGACGAACAGGTCCAGCACGCCGTTGCTGCTGAAGTCGATCAAGGTCGTCAGCAAGGTGACGCTGGCCGCCGGCTGCTCACCCCGCGCGGCCAGCACGCCCAGCGCCGTCGCCAGGATGGTGCCGCCAACGCAGAAGCCCAAGGTGTCGATGGTCTCGGTGCCGCCAATCTCCTGCACCACCGAGATCGCCTTGATGGCGGCCTGCTCGATGTAGTCATCCCAGGTCCAGGCCGCGCAGCTCTCATCCGGATTGCGCCAGCTGACCACGAACACTCGGTGGCCCTGGCTCACCGCATAGCGGATCAGCGAGTTGTCGGGCTGCAGATCCAGGATGTAGTACTTGTTGATGCAGGGCGGCACCATCAGCAAGGGCCGCTCGAACACCTTGGCCGTCAGCGGCTTGTATTCGATCAGCTGGAAGAACTCGTTCTCGAAGACGATGCTGCCTTCGGTGGTGGCCACATTGCGGCCGACCTCGAAGGCACTTTCATCGGTCTGCGAGACATGGCCGCGCTGGATGTCGGCCCACAGCTGCTGCACGCCCTTGGCCAGGCTCTCACCCTGGGTGTCCAGCGCCAGCTTCAGCGCCTCTGGATTCAGTGCCAGGTAATTGCTCGGCGAGGCGGCATCGACCCATTGCTGCACCGCGAAGCGGATGCGCGAGCGCGTCTTCTCGTCGCCCTCGACCTGCTCGGCCATCTGCTGCAGCGTGCGCGCATTGAGCAGGTAGAGCTGGGTCAGAAAGCTGCTGGCCGGGTTCTCGCCCCAGGCCGGAGACGCAAAGCGCTTGTCGGCCACCTTCGGCGCTGCCGGGGCCGTCTGCACCGACGCATTCCAAAGCTCTGAAGCCTTTTTCAGGTACTCGGTCTGCAGGGAAGCGAGGGACTCGACCGGGATCTGCAGACCCGCGACCGATTTCCACATCTCGCCCATCTGGGCGGCCATCTCGGCCACGCCGGCCATGCCCTCCGGGCCAGCACCGGGGGCGTTTGCAGAGGATTTGCGCTGCTTTTTCATGGGTCTCCTGTCGGGCATGGGCCGGCTCTGTGACGATGAGCCGGTCCTCTAATCATGCAGGCAAAAAGCTTGCCATGAGCCCTGTGCTTGATGTTGTACGCTCGGCAACTTACCTTCTGATGACAAGCAACGCATGTACCTGGTCGCGATCGCCTGGCTTTACGTGGCACTGATGATGGCGCTGGCTGAAGCCACCAGCACCCAAGGCACGGTGCTCGGCGCGATATTCACCTTCTTGCTGTATGGCGCGCTGCCGATTTCCATCGTCATGTATGTGATGGCCACGCCGGCTCGGCGCGAGGCACGCCGGCGCGCCGAGGCCGCGCAGGCGCAAGCAGCGCCCGCCGATGCAGCCGCCGCGCCAGCGACTTCAGCGCAGCCGGATGGCAGCGACCATGCGGCCGCTGGGGGGTTCGCGGCGGAACGAAAAGAACCGTGAAGCGTCACTGACGGTGCACCACTGGCCGCCGCTGATGGCCGACAGGCCCAGCGCGCGCAGGCGCCGCCGGGCCAGCTCGGCCAGGTTGGCGAGCCAGCGTGGCTCCCCCTGCGCATTGGCGCGGTAGACAAACAGCTGCGGATCAGGTCTTGCCGGATCAGCGCCAAAGGCCAGCAGCACCTCCTCACCCACCTCGAAAGCCCCGGGGCCGATGCAGGCGCCCAGCCAGGCCTGGATCTCGGCCGGCGCGCAGGCGCCCTCCTCGCACAGCGCTTCGACCGTGCGCTCCAGCACACCAGCGGCCAAGCCGCGCCAGCCGGCATGCGCGCCGCCGACAGCGCGCGGCGCGGCAAACAGCACCGGCAGGCAGTCGGCCGCCATGATGGCCACCGCCACATCGCGGTGGCGACTGACAGCCGCATCGGCCGGTGGCGTTATGGCGCCGGGCAATCCCATCTCGGGAGTGAGCCGCAGCACCTCAACACCATGCACCTGGTGCAGGAACACGGCCGGCGCCCCCAGCGCCTCGCAAACCCGTGCGCGGTTGTGCGCCACGGCCTGCGGATCGTCCTGCACCGCACGGCCCACATTCATGCTGGACAAGCCACCGGCGCTGATGCCACCGGCACGCGTGGTCATGAAGGCCTGCACCTGCGGCAGGTCCCAGTCGGGCTGCAACCAATCCGGGTGCAGGGCCTGCGGCGCCGGGCTCAGCAACTCACTCGGCATCCGGGCAGGCGCTCGGCTGGGTCTTGGCAAAGGCGTCCAGCGCCATGCAGTGCTCGAACACCGTCATCACGGTCGGCACATGGTCGAGCCGGCAATCGAAGCGCTGCGCATTGAAGATCTGCGGCACCAGCAAGCAGTCCGCCAGGCCGGGCGTGTCGCCATGGCAGAAGCGGCCGGCCTGGCCGTCCTTCAGGCGGCGCTCGACTGTCTCCAGCCCGGTCTCCACCCAGTGCCGGTACCAGCGGTTCTTGTTGTCCTCGCTGACGCCCATTTCCTTGACCAGATAGCGCAGCACGCGCAGATTGTTTAGCGGATGGATCTCGCAGGCGATGTCCTGGGCCAGCGCGCGCACGCGGGCCCGCCCCAGCGCATCGGCCGGCAGCAGCGGCGGCTCGGGGTGGGTCTCGTCCAGGTATTCGACGATGGCCATCGACTGGGTGACGACCGCATCGCCGTCGCGCAGCAGCGGCACCAGGCGCGCGGCCGAGACGTCGGCATAGGCCTCGTTGAATTGCTCGTTCTTCGCCAGGTGAACGGCGCGGTAGTCGTAGTCCAGGCCCTTCAGCGCCAGCGCGATGCGCACGCGGTAGGAGGCCGAGGAGCGGAAGTAGTTGAAGAGTTCCATGGCTTGATGATGCCACGCAGGCGGCGACGCCAAAAGCGCCTCGCCGCTACACTGAAGCCATGTTGATCACCCGCCGTTTCAAGCATTGCCCCAGCTGCGGCGCTGCCGTCAGCTACCAGGTGCCGGCCGACGACAACCGTGAGCGCGCCATCTGCCCGGCGTGCGCCAGCGTGCACTACGAAAACCCCATCAACGTGGTCGGCACGCTACCGATCTGGGGTGAGCAGGTGCTGCTGTGCCGGCGCAATATCGAGCCGCGTTACGGCTTCTGGACGCTGCCGGCGGGTTTTCTGGAACTGGGCGAAACCAGCGCCGAGGGCGCACTGCGCGAGACCGACGAGGAGGCCGGTGCCGAGATCGAGCTGCAGAACCTGTACTGCCTGCTCAATGTGGTGCGGGTCGGCCAGATCCATCTCTACTACCGCGCCCGCCTGCTTTCGGACCGCTTCAATCCCGGCCCCGAAACCATCGAGGCCCGGCTGTTCCATGAGCACGAAGTGCCCTGGGACGAGCTGGCCTTCCGCACCGTGCGTGAGACGCTGCAACGCTATTTCGACGACCGCCGCGCCGGCCGCGATTTCGCACTGCACTGCGCCGATATCGGCTGAACCGCCACCCTCAGCGCGGGGCCTGCGCCGTGGCCCAAGGGCCGGTCACGCCGTCGATCTCACAGTCCCACAGCGCCTGCACGTCCATCGGATCGACCAGGCCCTCGGCATGCACCTGCAGGGCCAGGCTGCGCAGCATGATGACCATGCCGCGCACGAAAGCCGCACGGGCCGCATCGCCGGACACGCCCACCACCACTGACTTGTCCAGCTTCACATAGTCCAACCCGGCCTGATACAGGCGCTCGACCTGGGCCAAGCCGGCGCCGGCATGCTCGATGCCCAGCTTCACGCCCAGCGGACGCAATTGACGCCCCATCTCATGCAGCAGATCGAAATGCTGCGTCGCTGCTCCTTCGGCCAGTTCGAGGCCCAGCTTGCGCGCCGCCTGCGGCGACTGGAACACCAGCTCGCGCAACCGCGCCACGAAGGCGCCGTCCAGCAAGGAGGCCGGCGCCACGTTGATGCAGCGCATGCGGCCGTCCAGCGCGATCGCCTCCAGCGCCAGAGTCACCGCCTGCAGATCCACCTCGGCGGTCAAGCGGCTGCGCACGGCCAAAGGCAACCAGCGCGCTGCGTTCTCGAAATCACCCTCGGCGCTGAGCTGCAGCTGCAGCGGGCATTCAAGATGCAGCAGCGCACCCTGCCGGTCCAGCACCGGGTACTCCAGCAGCCGGCTGCGGCGCTGCTGGAGCGCCTCGGCAATCTGCGCATGCCAGGCGCGCTCGCCCTGCACCCGTTCGGCCGAAGGGTGGCGCAGCGCTTCGACCGAGAAGCCGCCGCGTGCCTCGGCCTGCGCCAGCGCGGTGTCGGCCGCTGCGAACCAGTCGCTGATCGGCCGCTCCCGTGCCAGCTCGACAGCGCCCAAGGCCACCTGCACGCCGTTGCCAAAGGCCGGCAGGCTGGCGCGCAAGGCTTCGGCCAGGGCCTCGGCAGTTTCAGCCGCCACATCCGGCGCCGGCAGCCACAAGGCGAAGTCGGCACCATTCAAGCGCCCGGCCAGGCAGCCCTTGACGCGTTCCGGATAGACCTGCACCGCATGCGCGACGGCCACCAGGGTCTGGTCCACCAGCGTGCGGCCCAGACGTTGATTCAGGCCAGCCAGATCGCGCAGGCGCAGCAGGATCAGGCCGCCATGGGTCGGGCCTTCATCACGCGTCAGGGCCGAGTCGAACTCAGCCAGGAAGTGCTTGCGATGGCTCATGCCGGTCAGCACATCGCAATGGGCCTGGGTACGCAGCACATCCAGTTGCTCGGACTGGGCCTCGAACATCTGCTTGAGACGCAGCACCATCGCATTCATCGCCTGGGTGAGCCGGCGCAGCTCGGGCACCTTGGACTCCTCCACCGTCGTGAAGTGCCCGTCCACCAGCCCCTGGGCCTGGGCCACCGTGCGGTCCAGCGGGCGCCGGATGCGCGACAACACGACAAAGGCCGCACCGCCCGCGAGCACCCCGATGCTGAAAAGCACCAAGGCAGTGCGCCAAGTCGAGCGCCACAGCTCATCGTGACCATACGCCGAGTGGCTTTGCACCTCGACCGAGCCGGCGTTCTTCCAGCCGTCGGACACCTTGGCCACACCGGCCTGCAACTCCAGCGGCGTCAGCGCCACGAACCAGGCGGGTGCGCGGCTGGCGCGCCCCGGCGTGGCGCGCTCGAAGCCAATGGAACCATCCGGGCGCAGCCAGCGCAGGCTCGCATAGTGGCCGGTATCGAACTGTGCCGACAGCACCAGCGACATCAGCTCGGCATCGCCGCCCTGCTGCGACATGGCCAGCGCCAGCGCGGCCGCGTTGTCGCTGTTCTTGACCTGCAGCTGCGTCTGCAGCAGCGAGCGCATCGCGCCGGTCGAAACCGCCACGCTGCCGATCAGCGAAGCCAGCACCGCGCCCAGCACCAGGAACCAGACTTGACGTATCAGCGACATGGCGCCATCCCCAACGGTTTGTTCAGAATCATCATCAGAAGCCCTCTGCCCTGACCTTGGCCAGCGCATCTCTCCACAAAGACAGGCGCGCCACCGGACTGCCCGCGCTCGCGCTGCCCACGCCCTCCCAAAGGCCTTCACCATTGAAGCTGAAGACCGGCTGCAGATCGGGCCGCCGCCCGGCCGTCAGCACCGCCGTCTGCAGATTGTCCAGAATCAGCGGCTCGGCATCCGGCTGGCTGTAATAGGCCAGCACCATATGGGCCTGCCGGCGCCCATCCAGCATCGCACGCACATAGACCAGGCGCAGCCGCGCCTCGGGCACGCCGGCCGCCAGCAGGCTGAAGTACTTGGCGATCGCGTAGTCCTCGCAGTCGCCCTGGCCTTTTTCCAGCGTCTCCAGCGGACTGGCCCAGTAGTCGATCCGCCCCCAGGTCTCGGTGTCCTCGCGAAAGGCGATGCGCTGGTTGAAGAAGTCGTTGATCAGGTTCAGGCGCTGGGCGTCGCTGAGCTGCGCGGCGCGCTCGACCATTGGCAGCAGCAGGCGCGCGCCAGCCTGCGCGCGCGGTCCCATGCGGGCCGCTGCCTCCGTCACCCGGTCGCTGTCCCAGGCGGACGCGAGCACACTGAACTGCAGCAGCAAGGCAGCGACGGCCAGCCCGCCGACAGCCCTCGGCAGCCAGCCCGGGCGACGCCGGGCGGACAGGCCTGCAAACAGAGCAAAGGGAGGCTGAGCCGGCGCCATAGCCAAGGCACTTTACCGTGCAGGGCCCAGCCGACCGCAGCCCGCCCTGTGCATTACTGCCGATCCAGCGCCCGCGGGGCTTGAGATAATCTGCAGCAACCTACCCATCAGGCTGCACCGGCCTGTCTGCTCCCCTATGAAAACCCAGGCGATACGCCAAGAACTCGATCAGGCGCGCGAGCGCGGCGCCCTGCGCCAGATCGTGATCCCGCCCTGCCCCGAACTGCTCGCCCGACTGCAGGCCGCCATCGCCCAGGCGGAACCCGACCTCACCGAAGTAGCCCGCATCGCGGCCAGCGATGTGGCCATGTCGGCCACCTTGCTGCGCACCGCCAACAGCAGCCTTCATATGCCGCCAGGCAGCCAGCCCTGCACCACGGTCGGACAGGCGCTGACCCGCATCGGCCTGGACGAGACTGCGGCACTGATGACCGCCTTTCTGGTCAAGCACGCCATCCCCGTCAACAGCCCGCACCTCGCGCGCTTCTGGGAGCGCTCGACCAAGCGCGCCATCGCCTGCGCCTTCATCGCGCGCCAACTGCCCGGTGTCTCGCCCGATCTGGCGCACACCTATGGACTGTTCTGCCACGTCGGCATGCCGGTCTTGCTGCAAAGCGTGCGCGGCTATGGTTCCACGATGGTCGAGGCCTCGGCCCGCATCGACCGGCCCTATATCGCCACCGAGAACACCAACCACAAGACCGACCATGCGGTGGTCGGCGCCCTGGTGATCCGGGCCTGGAACATGGCGCCGCCGATCATGGCCGCGATCCGGCTGCACCACGATTTCAACTCGCTGGGCAATGCCGACATCGATGCGGAAATCCACACCCTGGTCGCCGCCGGCCTGGTGGCCGAACATCTGATGCGCCAGCACGAAGCTCTGCCCGAAGATGCCGACTGGAAGAGCAACTGCCAGGCCGCCATGGACTGGCTGCAGATCTCGGCGGACGACCTGGAGCAGTGGGACGAACAGCTGCGCCCCTTGCTCGACGAGGCCTGAAGCCAACGCCCTTGCGCGCCATCCGCACGCGCTTGCACGCGGGCCATCAACCCGCCTTGCCAAGCTGCAGGCGCGCCGTTAAGGTGTGCACACAGGGAGCATGCATAGCGGAGATTGACCATGAAGCTGGCCATGCCTCATCTGATCGGCATTCTGGGCCTGTCCCTCGTTCTGGCGGCCCAAGCCCAGGCCCAGGCCCAGACCCAGACCTGCCGCAGCCTGATCGCCTCGGGCAACCCGCAATATCCGCCCTATCTCTGGCAGTCGCCCCGCGACGAGGCGCGCCTGATCGGCGCCAATGCCGAGCTGATGGAATGGCTGGCCGACGAGATCGGCGTGCCCATCGAGACCCGGCATATCGGCAACTGGGCACGGGTGCAGGAAGAAGCGCGCGCCGGTCGCGTCGACCTGCTCGCCGGCGCCTTCTTCACGCTGCCGCGCACCGAGTACCTGGATTACGCCCACCCGCCCTTTCGCGAGACGCGTTCGGTGGTGATCGTGCGCGAAACGCGGCGGATCAGCTTCAAGCGCTGGGAGGATCTGGTGCCGCTCAAGGGCCTCACGGTGGTGAACAACAGCCTGGGCCAGGCCTTCGACAAGTTTGCGGCGGACTCGCTCAGCATGACCAAGGTCAGCAACCTCGAGAAAGCGCTGCAGATGCTGGAGCTCGGCCGCGGCGACTATCTGGTCTACGAGGACAGCCCGGCTGAAGCCTTCATCGCCCGCATGGGCGTCAAGGGCCTGCGCCTGCTGACGCCGCCGGTGGCGCAAGAGCAGCTGCATATCGCCATCTCGCATCGATCGGCCTGCAACACCCCGGAGCTGCGCGGCGCCATCGCCCGCGCGATGTTCAAGCTGCGCCAGACGAAGCTGATGAGCACCTTCGTGGAGCGGGCGGTGCAAACCTGGCGCCTGCAGCAGCAAGAGCCCGCCAAGCCGCAGTGACGGGCGAAGCGAAAGCTCAGGCGGGCGCGGAACGCAGTGCGTAGATGCGGCCCTGGGCGAACAGGTACTCGACCCGCAAGACCGGATCGCCACGTTCCCCGGCGAAGGTGAAGCCCAACAACTCCAGCGCATCGCCGGCTTTGATCTCGGCCACGCCCCAGGCCTGCATGCGCGTCAGCGGCGCCAGCTCGATCTGCCAGCGCCGATCACGGCGCGTCGGCAGCTGCGCCTTGGCCAGCAGGGCCGGACCGTCTACCGCCGCCGACTGCCGAGGCAGCGTGCGCTGCTTCAGATCGGCTGGCAGCGCCAGGCTCTCGGCCAGCTCCAGTTCCAGCTCGGCATGGGGATTGCGCCAGGCCACTTTCAGCGCCTTGCCGGCCAGGTAGATCGGCCGCTCCTGGTCGAAGCTGCTCCAGCCATGGTGGGCGCGGGCCCAGCCCGGCAGGGACAGTAAGGCAGCACCGGCCAGCAGATGGCGGCGCAAGACCGGGGGGGATTCATTCTTCATGGACGACTCCTTCACCAATAGGCAATCCAGCGGCCACAGATGATGACAGCGGTCCAAATCCCCAGTGACAGCAGGCCTTGCAGCCGTGCCGTGCGATCTGCCGTCTGCAGCGCGCCGCGGCGCGAATGGAACATAGCGGCATTGCAGCCTGCAGCCGTGATCAGCCCCAGCTTTAGCAGGAAAACGCGGTTGACCAGCAGCTCCTGCGCCTGGGTCGCAAACATCAGCGAGCCGCTGAGAGCGCAGAGGAAAAAGCCCAGCAGCGCAAGCAGCAGCGTCAGCCGGGCCAGCGCCTCCAGCGGCAAGGCGGCCGCCAGCCCCAGCAGGCGCAGCTCGAACACCAGCAACCCGCCGAACAGCATCGCCAGGCCCAGCAGATGCACGACCTCAAGCGCGGGATAGGCCCAGGGGTGGGCGCTCAGACTGGCCATCAGCATGGTGTGAGCCTAGACCGGGTACTGAACCAGCTGCAAGGCATTGCCCGCCGGGTCCTTGAAGGTGGCGAGCCAGCCGCCCCAGGCCTGGCGCTCGGGCGCTTCAATGAAGGCAACGCCCGCCGCCAGCAGCGCGGCATGCTGCGCCTGAATGTCCTCGACGCTGAAGGACAGGCCGGTAAAGCGGCCGACGAGCTGCTGCTCGTCTTCCGGCGCGTCGGGCGGCACCGCCTCCAGCAGCAGGTCCAGCGCGCCGGCATCGAACAGGCAGAAGCCCGCGGCAGGGCCACCCGCTTTCAGCGTCAGGCGGAGCTGCTGCTGGTAGAACGGCAGCGCAGCTGCCAGATCACGCACGAACAAACGCACCGAACCGAGCTTCATCGTCATCCCTCTTCAATCAAAGGCGGGCGGCCCTGACCCTGCAAGGCAGCGAGGCGCCAAGTCTCGCACCGAACAGAGTCCAGGGTTAAGGCTCGGGCGCCATCGACAATGCAACCATGACTGCCTACGGCGAACCTCTGCAACTGGGACTGCGCCCCTGGCGCTGGGCCTGGCTGTGGCTGGCACCCGTGTTGCTGGGGCTGCTGTACTGGGTGCTAGCACCGGAGGGCACTGCAGTCCGAGTGGCGGCGATGAACTGGAGCCGTGACATCGAGGTTGAACGTCAAGTCCAGCAGTTGGACTCAGGCTGGTGCGACGAGATGCCGCCCAACGCACAGGCCATCAGCCGGCGCAACGTCGACCGGCCAGACAGCCTGCCCGGCACCACCACAGCGCACTGCCGCTACAGCGTGAGCGCCTGGAGAGCCGTGCGCAGCCTGCACAGCGAAGGCCAGGCGCCCACGCCCCCGTTCTGGCCAGCGGTGCCCGCCACTGGCCTGTCAAGCGACGCTGGCGTCGGAATGGAGCGTCTCGGCAAGCGGCATGAGCGCTACGAACTGCTGCTGCAAAACGACGATGGAAGGCAATGGCGCTGCAAGCTACCGCTGCCGCGCTGGCAGACCTTCAGCACGGGGCAGCGGCTCAGACTCAAGGTCGACAGATTCGGCGTGGCGGACTGCAGCCGCATCGCCGCAGAGCGTTGACGGCGCTGTGGCCGGCGCACAGATCGCGAGCTGGATCTGAGATCCAGGCATCAAGCCATCGACAGTCGTTGCACGTGACGGCTACCGCTCCACTCCAGCTCAGCCAGACCGAACACGAACGCGGCCTGCAGCAACACCCAGACCATGCCCAGCGCGGTGAGCGGGAGACCGGCGCCCCAGACCGTCCACACGCTGGTGGCCACCCAGAGGAAGTTCCCCGCCACGAGCAGTCGCACGCCCCCCACCGGGGGCTGGGCGTGCGCCGCCAAGACAGCCGACAGCGCCGCGGCGCCGCAGACGATCACGCCCGACACCTGCAGCCAGACCAGGGGCAGGCCCAGCACCTCGGACAGCTGCTTTGAAAAGGCGAAGTGGGCGATGGCCATGCCCAGGCCGCTGGCGGCGTCCAGCCACAGCACCCGACGCAAGGCAGAAACGGACAGATTCAACATGGTGAGCTCCTTGAAAAGATTGAGAGAGGGAGGGGGGTGGGATTCGTGGATGGTCATGCTCGGCCCGCACTCGCACCGGGTCCATGACCCCGAAGGTCATGGCGCGTCGGCGCGCCCGCTCTAACATCTGCCCATGCACGCTGCCACCGCCCTCGCCCCATGCCCGCCGCGCCGCGCCAGCGTCGGCGAGCTCCTGCGCCACTGGCGCCAGTTGCGCCGGCTGAGCCAACTCGACCTCGCCGCTGAGGCTGACATGTCGACCCGGCACCTGAGCTGCGTGGAAAACGGCAAGGCCAGCCCCAGCCGTGAGTTGGTGCTCAGGCTGTGCGAGCGGCTGGCCGTGCCGCTGCGCGAGCGCAATGCCTGGCTGGTGGCGGCCGGCTTCGCGCCCATGTACCGGGAGCACGCCATGGACGCTCCCAGCATGCAGGCCGCGCGCCGCGCTGTGCAGCACATCCTCGACAGCCACGAACCCTGGCCCGCCGTCGCCTTCGACCGGCAGTGGAACCTCGTCATGTCCAACCGCATGGTCGCGCCGCTGCTGGCCGG
This sequence comes from Methylibium sp., assembly GCA_013824165.1. GTDB lineage: Bacteria > Pseudomonadota > Gammaproteobacteria > Burkholderiales > Burkholderiaceae_C > JACDQM01. The sequence continues at coordinate 57,208 of PNNH01000076.1, forward strand.
CGTAGCGCCCGAGCTGCTGCAGGGCCGCGTCAACCTGCTGCGCATCAGCCTGCACCCCGGCGGCCTGGCACCGCGCATCGCCAACCTCAACCAATGGCGCGAACACCTGTTTGAGCGCCTGCGACAACAAATCCACCAGACCGGTGACGAGGGATTGGCTGAACTGCTTACCGAGCTGATGGCCTACCCGGCCCAGGCCGCCGACAGCGCGCAGCGCCTGGACGGCGAACACCCCGGCGTGCTGATGCCCTTCCTCTACCAGTCGCCAGCTGGCCTGCTGCACCTGATCAGCACCACCACCGTGTTCGGCTCACCGGTGGACATCACCCTGCAGGAGCTGGCACTCGAAACCTTCTTCCCCGGCGACGACGACACCGCAAAGGCCTTGAGACAGCTGGCTCAGGGAAATGGCGTGCAAGGCTGACACCTGCCGCCCACGGACGGCAAACCCCAGCTCCTCGTCCCATACGCAATTTCCCCGGACAGTCTTCCGTCCAGGGCTTTGGTCTTGCTGCGCTGTAAGGGAGTACGTGCGCGCCCGTGGTGTGCCCGGCGGCCACAGGCGCCACGCGCACCGCCTTGTGCGCCAGCATGGCGCTGGTCGACGATGGTGAAGATAGGCAGCTAGCTACAAGACCAAAGATGCGCGCTGACGCCCTTGCAATCTTGAACATCGAACCCGTCACGGCGGACTGGCATCGTGCGGTCAAGCTTGGTGCATTCGTCATCACCACGGTCGGTGATTTCAAAGATGCTGAGTCGCCCTGCGAGGGTGGGGTTGCTGATCACCGGCCAGCTTGGCGGCAGCGCCCAGGTGCTCTGCCAGCGATGCCCGTTTGTTGACGTGCACAGCCGATTTGGTGTGCCCGAGGTCGAGTTGCATCATCAGGGACTTATCTCCACAACACCTGCAAAGCTGACCGGCAGCAGCAATGCGGCGTGCGACAGTTGCGGCACGGGCGCCAGCCAGCGCATGCTGTTCAAAACCAAGCGGATCTTGCCGTGAGCAGGATGGGGCATCATTTGACGGCGTCAGCAAGCCCCGGCACGTAGATGGAGGCAATCTTGTCAACAAACTTCTCGGGCGAGGCCCCCATCAAGTTGGTCAGAACAATGACCGTCAGGTCATCGTTGGGGTAGATGAACAGGGCGGCGCGTGCCCCGCCCACCGGCGCAACGGCGGGGTGCACGCTGCGGCGAACCACCGGCCACCCCAGGCCATACCCGTTGATGGTTTTGCTGAAACCACGGTAGGAGCCGTCTTTCAGCGCCTGCGGCTTCCACAGCTGGTCCAGACTTTCCTTGCCAACAAGCCTGTGAGCCTGCAGCGCCATGACCCAGGCCGCCAAATCGGTGGCAGTGGCTTGCACGCCGCCAGCCGGGTACACATAGTCAGGCCAAGCCTCATGGCGTTCATAGGGAAGCTTCTCTCGGACAGCGCCAACGGTTTTCATGTCCTCGACGCGCAAGGTCAGATGGGTATAGAGGGCGGCCAGATTGGGGCCACCATCGGTCCCCTTCCCAAGGCGCGTGGATTTCATCTTGGCAACATTGAACTGCCGCTCCCGGACGAAATCGGCAAAGGGCTGACCCGCGACTCTTCCGATGATCTTTCCGAGCACGACATAGCCGGTCTGACTGTAGGAATACTGCGCACCGGGGGGGAACTTCATAGGCAGCTTTTGCACCTTTTCCCAAGCCTGCTCTGGCGAGGCCCCATCAAGCAATCGAGTGTTGTCATCAATGATGTCTGGCAGGCCGGACGTGTGCGTCAACAACTGCCGGGTTGTCACCGGCGCCCAGTCCGCCGGCAGGCCTTCAAGATACTGGGTGATAGGCGCATCGAGATCGAGCTTTCCCGCCTCGACCAGCTGCATTGCGGCCACGCCGGCGAACGCCTTGCTGATCGAGTTCGTGGTGAAAAGCGTTTCCTTGGTCACTGCTTTTGCAGCCGCAGTATTGGATTCGCCATACTCTCCGGAGAACACGAGTGCGCCCTTTTGCACGACGGCCAGCTGAAGCCCGGGAATGCCGCCTGCAGCCATCTCCTTTTGAATCAAGTCCTGAAGCGCAACGCTCCTGTTCTCGACCGCATGGGGTGGCGAGGCCGGTGGCTGGGCCTGCGCGCAGAAGCCACTGAAAATGGCAAACAGGGCAATGGCTGAAGCCTTCTGTCTTGTCGTCATGCTGATAGCTTCGTGAAGTTGCTGGACTTTGTTCTTGGTGGACATTGTGTTGGGCTGTCTCGGCGCCTGCGAATTTGGGAACTGCAGAAATCGCCGCTGGTGCAGCCCAAGATCCACTCATCTGAGCCGAAGCCTAACTGCTGGATTGGCAGACAGGCCACGATGCGACGGGCGACAAAAAATGTGGGCTGATCTGCATATGCAAGGTCTCAGGGCGATGCTTGGCCAGACACCGCTCATGAAAACGCGTGCCGGCTGATTTCGGTCCGGCGAAGGTCCCGATGCTGGAACAGCCCGGGCAGAGTTCTCAATGCAGCTCCTGCTTCGGGACGACCCCTCCCAGACGGGAGGTTCCAGTTCTGATGTTTGCACCAGGGCACCAAATGGGGCCATCAACTCCAGCGGCGTGAAGTGCAGTTCATCGGCGGCAACGCCTCGTGCTGCTTCTCTGGAAAGCACAAAGCCCGAAGCGTTTCCAGTTCGGGCTTTGTCAGCTGAGCTCGTAGCCTGCCGGCTGGCTTACTTCCGCGCCGGCGGCACATCCGTGCAAGAGCCATGCGCCACTTCCGCCGCCATGCCGATGCTCTCGCCCAGCGTGGGGTGCGGATGGATGGTCTTGCCGATGTCCACCGCGTCGGCGCCCATCTCGATGGCCAGTGCGATCTCGCCGATCATGTCGCCCGCATGCGTGCCGACGATGCCGCCGCCCAGGATCTTGCCGTGGCCATGGGCCTCGGGCGAGTCATCGAACAAGAGCTTGGTGAAGCCCTCGTCGCGGCCGTTGGCAATTGCCCGGCCTGAAGCGGCCCAGGGGAACAGGCCTTTCTTGACCTTGATGCCTTGAGCCTTGGCCTGCTCTTCGGTCAGGCCGACCCAGGCCACTTCGGGGTCGGTGTAGGCCACGCTGGGGATCACGCGCGCATCGAACTGGCTCTTGGCCAGTTCAGCATCACTCAGCAGTTCGCCGGCGATGACCTCGGCCGCCACATGCGCCTCGTGCACCGCCTTGTGCGCCAGCATGGGCTGGCCGACGATGTCGCCGATGGCGAAGATGTGCGGCTGACTGGTCCGCATCTGCACGTCCACATTGATGAAGCCGCGATCCGTCACCGCCACGCCGGCCTTGTCGGCGGCGATCTTCTTGCCATTGGGCGTGCGGCCCACGGCTTGCAGGACCAGGTCGTAGAGGCCCTCGCTCTTCGTGCCATCCAGGCCCTCGAACTGCACCTTGATGCCTTCCGGCGTGGCCGTGGCCCCCACAGTCTTGGTCTTCAACAGGATGTTGTCGAAGCGGTGCTTGTTCATCTTCTCCCAGACCTTAACCAGGTCGCGGTCGGCGCCCTGCATCAGGCCGTCCATCATCTCGACCACGTCCAGGCGCGCGCCCAGTGTCGAGTAGACCGTGCCCATCTCCAGGCCGATGATGCCGCCGCCGATGATCAGCATCTTCTTGGGCGTGCCCTTGAGTTCGAGCGCGCCGGTGCTGTCGACGATGCGCTCATCGTCGGGCAGGAAGGGCAACCGCACCGCGGCCGAACCAGCGGCGATGATGGCCTTTTTGAAGCGCAGGGTCTGCGTCTTGCCGGTCTTGTCCTGCGAGCTGCCCGTGGTCTCTTCGATGCTCAGGTGGTTCGCATCGAGGAAGGAACCATAGCCGCGCAGCACCGTCACCTTGCGCATCTTGGCCATGCCGGCCAGGCCGCCGGTGAGCTTGCCGATGACCTTTTCCTTGTGGCCGCGCAGCTTGTCGATGTTGACGCTGGGCGCGCCGAAGTCCACGCCCAGATCGGCCATGTGCGAGACCTCGTCCATGACCGCCGCCACATGCAGCAGGGCCTTGGACGGGATGCAGCCCACGTTCAGGCACACACCGCCCAGCGATGCGTAACGCTCCACCAGCACAACCTTCAGACCCAGGTCGGCCGCGCGGAAGGCGGCCGAGTAGCCGCCCGGGCCACCGCCCAGCACCAGCACATCAGCTTCAAGATCGGCGCTGCCGGCATAGCTGGCAGCCTGGGGCGCCGCTGCGGCCACGGCGGGCGCAGCCGCTGGCGTGGCCGGCGCTGCAACTGGCGCAGCCACTGCGGAAGCAGGTGCGCTCGCCTCCGCGCTTTCCAGCATCAGCAGCACCGAGCCCTGATTGACCTTGTCACCCAGGGCGACACGCAGCTCCTTGACCACGCCGGCATGGCTGCTGGGGATCTCCATCGAGGCCTTGTCGCTCTCGACTGTCACCAGGCTCTGCTCGGCCTTGACCGTGTCGCCCGCCTTCACCAGCAGCTCGATGACCGCTACGTCCTTGACATCGCCGATGTCAGGCACTTTCACTTCAATCATTGCCATGTCTGGGCACTCCTTACAGGGCAATCCGGCGGAAGTCCGCCAGCAACGACGCGAAATAGACGTTGAAGCGGGCTGCTGAGGCGCCGTCGATCACGCGGTGATCCCAGCTCAAGCTGAGCGGCAGCATCAGTCGAGGCTGGAAGGCCTTGCCATCCCACACCGGCTCGGTGCTGCTCTTGCAGACACCCATGATGGCCACCTCGGGCGCATTGATGATGGGGGTGAAGTACTTGCCGCCGATGCCGCCAAGCGATGAGATCGAGAAGCAGCCGCCGCTCATGTCGGCCGGGCTCAGCTTTCCGTCGCGGGCCTTCTTGGCCAGCTCGCTCATCTCCTGGCTGATCTGCAGGATGCCCTTCTTGTCGGCATCCTTGATCACCGGCACCACCAGGCCGCTCGGCGTGTCTGCCGCAAAGCCGATGTGGAAGTAGTTCTTCAGCACCAGGGTGTCGCCATCCAGGCTGGCATTGAACTCGGGGAACTTCTTCAAGGCAGCCACCGCCGCCTTGATCATGAAGGCCAGCATGGTGACCTTGACGCCGCTCTTCTCGTTTTCCTTGTTCAGCTGAACACGGAAGGCTTCCAACTCGGTGATGTCCGCATCGTCGTGGTTGGTGACGTGAGGGATGACCACCCAGTTACGGTGCAGGTTGGCGCCGCTGATCTTCTTGATGCGCGAGAGCTCCTTGCGCTCGACCGGGCCGAACTTCTCGAAGTCCACCTTGGGCCAGGGCAGCAAGCCGGGGAAGGCGCCGCCCGAGGTAGGCGCTGCAGCAGTGGCCGCCGGCGCGGCGGCCTTCTGCGCGGCCGTCTGCTGGCCGCCGGCCATCACGGCCTTGACGAAGGCCTGCACGTCGGCTTCAGTGATGCGGCCCTTAGGGCCGGAGCCCCTGACCTCATCCAGCGGCACGCCCAACACACGGGCGAACTTGCGGATGCTGGGGCTGGCGTGCGGCAGTCGGCCCTTGGGCGCTGTCGGCTCATGCGCTGGCAGCGCAGCGGCAGTGCTAGCGGTAGCAGCAGCGGGGACGGCAGGCACCACCGCAGCGCTCGTCGCCGGTACCGGTGCCGCAGCAGCAGCGGCTGCGGCTGGCGCCGCTGCAATTGCCACACCTGCGGCTTGGATCACGGCGATCACGCTGCCCTTGGCCACCTTGTCGCCCAGCTTGACCTTCAGCTCTTTCAGCACGCCGGCATGCGAGGACGGGATTTCCATCGAGGCCTTATCGCTCTCGACGGTGATCAGGCTCTGCTCCAGCTTGATGGCGTCGCCCACCTTGACCAGCAGCTCGATCACAGCCACTTCGTCGAAGTCGCCGATATCGGGAACGGTGATATCGACAGAGCTCATACCGACGTTTGCATTCGCCGCAGGCGCAGGGGCTGCCGCAGGAGCGGCAGGCGCGGGAGCCGCCGGCGCCGAGGCCGGCGCAGCAGCAGGAGCGGCAGCGGCAGGAGCGCCCTCAGCTTCAAGCAGCAGCAGCAGGCTGCCCTGGCTAACCTTGTCGCCCAACGCGACCTTGATTTCCTTCACCACGCCGGCGGCGCTGCTGGGAATCTCCATCGAGGCCTTGTCGCTCTCCACCGTCACCAGGCTCTGTTCGAGCTTGACCGTGTCACCGACCTTCACCATCAACTCGATGACCGCCACATCCGTGACGTCGCCGATATCCGGAACCTTGACTTCTACCAATGCCATGTCTTGTCTCCGATTGGCGCCGATCAGGCGTACAGCGGGTTGATCTTGTTGGCGTTGATGCCGTACTTGGCAATCGCCTCGGCCACGGCCGTGGCCGGCAGCTTGCCTTCGTCGGCCAGCGACTTCAGCGCGGCGACGACGATGTAGTGGCGGTTGATCTCGAAGTGCTCGCGCAGCTTGGAGCGGAAGTCCGAGCGTCCGAAGCCGTCGGTGCCCAGCACCTTGTAGGAGCGGCCGGCCGGGATGAAGGCGCGGATCTGCTCGGCGTAGTTCTTCATGTAGTCGGTCGACGCGATCACCGGGCCGCTGCTCTTGGACAGCTGCTGCGTCACGAAGGGCACGCAGGCCAGCTCGGTGGGGTGCAGCAGGTTCCAGCGCTCGGCATTCTGGCCGTCGCGCGCCAGCTCGTTGAAGCTGGGGCAAGACCAGACGTTGGCGCCCACGCCCCATTCGCTCTCAAGCAGCTGCTTGGCCGCCTGACTCTCGCGCAGGATGGTGCCCGAGCCCAGCAGGTTGACGCTCATGGGGCCGGGCGAGGCCTCTTCCAGCAGGTACATGCCCTTGATGATCTGCGCCTCGGTACCCGGCTTCAGGCCCGGCATCGCGTAGTTCTCGTTGAGCAGCGTGATGTAGAAGAACACGTTCTCCTGGTCTTCCACCATGCGCTTCAAGCCGTGCTGCATGATCACCGCGACTTCGTGCGCGAAGCTGGGGTCGTAGGAGATGCAGTTCGGAATGGTGCCGGCCAGGATGTGGCTGTGGCCGTCCTCATGCTGCAGACCTTCGCCGTTCAGCGTGGTGCGGCCCGAGGTGCCGCCGAGCAGGAAGCCGCGCGCCTGCATATCGCCCGCCGCCCAGGCCAGGTCGCCGATGCGCTGGAAGCCGAACATCGAGTAGTAGACGTAGAACGGGATCATCACGCGGTTGTTCGTCGAATACGACGTTGCCGCAGCGATCCACGAGGCCATGCCGCCGGCCTCGTTGATGCCTTCCTGCAGGATCTGGCCGTCCTTGGCCTCGCGGTAGTACATCACCTGGTCCTTGTCGACCGGAGTGTAGAGCTGACCCTTGGGGTTGTAGATGCCGATCTGGCGGAACAGGCCTTCCATGCCGAAGGTGCGCGCCTCGTCGACCAGGATGGGCACCACGCGCGGGCCCAGGTCCTTGTCGCGCAGCAGCTGGGTCAGGAAGCGCACATAGGCCTGCGTGGTCGAGATCTCACGGCCTTCCGCGGTGGGCTCCAGCACGGCCTTGAAGGTCTCCAGCGGCGGCACAGCAAAGCTCTCGTCGGCCTTGACGCGGCGCTTGGGCAGATAGCCGCCCAGGGCCTGGCGGCGCTCGTGCAGATAGCGCATCTCGGGTGTGTCGTCGGCCGGCTTGTAGTACGGCAACTTGGGCAGCTCGCTGTCGGGGATGGGGATGCCGAAACGGTCGCGGATGTACTTGATGTCCTCGTCCGTCAGCTTCTTAGTCTGGTGGACCGTGTTTTTGCCCTCGCCGGCCTTGCCCATGCCATAGCCCTTGACGGTCTTCACCAGCAGCAGGGTCGGTTGCCCGGTGGCGTTGTGGTGGGCTGCATGGAAGGCAGCGAAGACCTTCTCCGGCTGGTGGCCACCGCGGCGCAGCTCGAAGATCTCTTCGTCGCTCATGTGCTCGACCAGCTTGGCGGTTTCGGGGTACTTGCCGAAGAAATGCTTGCGGACATAGGCGCCGTCATTGGCCTTCATGGCCTGGTAGTCGCCGTCCACGGTTTCCATCATCAGCTGCTTGAGCTTGCCACTCTTGTCGCGCGCCAGCAGCTCGTCCCAGCCCTTGCCCCAGATCAGCTTGATGACGTTCCAGCCGCTGCCGCGGAATTCGCCTTCCAGCTCCTGGATGATCTTGCCGTTGCCACGTACCGGGCCGTCCAGGCGCTGCAGATTGCAGTTGATGACGAAGACCAGATTGTCCAGGCCCTCGCGCGCGGCCAGGCCGATCGCGCCCAGGCTTTCCGGCTCGTCCATCTCGCCGTCGCCCATGAAGGCCCAGACCTTGCGGTTCTCGGTGTTGGCGATGCCGCGCGCATGCAGGTACTTGAGGAAGCGCGCCTGGTAGATCGCCATTAAGGGGCCAAGGCCCATCGAGACGGTCGGGAACTGCCAGAACTCAGGCATCAGCTTGGGGTGCGGATAGCTGGACAGGCCCTTGCCGTCCACTTCCTGGCGGAAGCTGTCCAGCTGCGCCTCGCTCAGGCGGCCTTCGAGGAAGGCGCGGGCATAGATGCCGGGCGAGCTGTGGCCCTGGATGTAGAGCAGGTCGCCGCCATGGCTCTCACTCTCGGCATGCCAGAAGTGATTGAAGCCGGCACCCAGCATCGAGGCCAGCGAGGCAAACGAGCCGATGTGGCCGCCCAGATCGCCGCCATCGGCCGGGTTCAACCGGTTGGCACGCACCACCATCGCCATCGCGTTCCAGCGCATATAGGCGCGCAGGCGCTTCTCGATGGCGATATTGCCCGGGCAATGGGCTTCCTGATCGGCCGGGATAGTGTTGACGTAAGCCGTGTTGGCCGAAAACGGCACATCGATGCCGGCCTGGCGGGCATGGTCGATCAAGCTTTCAAGCAGGAAGTGGGCGCGCTCGCCCCCCTCCTCGCCGATCACGGCGGACAGCGCGTCCAGCCATTCCTTGGTTTCGAGAGCGTCAGTGTCATTGGCGGCTGCGCCAAGAATGGACTGGGGCTGGGCGGACATGTCTTGTCTCCTAAAAAGGCCGTTGCCAGGGTCATTTTTTGCGAAGTGTCGCACAAGAATTCTGCAATTCCAAATAGCGCGACCGCATTCCGCATCATGATATTTTCCAACGAACGGCCTTCGCCAGGCCCGGCATCTCTCACCAGATAATCAGCCCATGCCTTCCCCAACTGCACTCAATAGCGCCGCACGCCGCCTGCTGCTGCCAGCCCAGCGCGTGGTCGCGGGATGGTGGCGCCGCCAATCACCGGCGCGCCAGGACCGCTTCGCGACGCTGGGGCCGCTGATCTCGGTGATGCTGTTCCTGGCCGCCATCATTTCGGCCTTCTGGTACCTGCGCAACGAGGAAATCGAGCGCGAGAGCGAGGCCGTAAAGCGCGACACCGAGATTGCCCAGCAGCAGATCCGGCTGCGGCTGATCGAGAACCAGGAGCAATTGGTACGCATCGCACGCGAGATCGCCACCCGCACGCTCGACGCCCAGCAGTTCGCCGCCCAAGCCTCGGGCTTTGCGCGCGAACGCCCCGAGATCACTCATGTGACCTGGCTGTCCAGCCGGCGCGAGCGCCGCGCCAGCGTCAGCGCCGCTGGCTACCAGGCCGACACCTTGATGAGTTTTGACGGGCGCGACCCGTCAATGCCGGTGGCCGACCAGTCCAGCCCGGCAGAACTGGCTTTCCAGACGGCCCGCGAGCGCCGCCAGCCGGTCTACTCGACAGCGTTCGGCGATGCCAACAACCTGACGGTGTTCCAGGTCCAGGTGCCGCTGCTGGACCGCGGCGCCTTTTCCGGCGTGCTGATTGCCGAGTATTCGGTCGAGGCGCTGCTGCGCTACTACGTCCCCAGCGAGGTGGCGGTGCGCCACCCGATCGCGGTGCTGGACTCGGGCGAGCAGTGGGTGGCCAGCACCGTCACGCCGATGCCCGGCCAACGCATGCAGCGCGCGTCCATCCTGCATGAGGTGCCGCTGGCGCCGGCCCTCAACGGCCTGGTGCTGCGCGGCCAGGGCTACCGCACCTCGATCGGCCTGATCAGCAACACCCTGTTCTGGATGGTGGTGGCCTTGTCGGTGCTGACGGTATGGATGCTGCTGGGCACCTGGAAGCACATGCGCCGGCGCCTGCAGATCCAGACCGCGCTTTCCAACGAAACCAACTTCCGGCGTGCCATGGAGAACTCCATGCTGACAGGTATGCGCGCGATGGACATGGACTCGCGCATCTCCTACGTCAACCCGGCCTTCTGCGCGATGACCGGCTTCTCGGAGGCCGAGCTGATCGGCCGCAAGCCGCCCTTCCCCTACTGGCCGCCCGACCGCTACGAGGAGAACTCGCGCCTGCTGCAGCAGGAGGTGCAGGGCCGCAGCCCGGCCGGCGGCGCCGAGGTCAAGGTGATGCGCAAGGACGGCACCCTGTTCGACGCCCGCATGTACGTCTCGCCACTGATCGACCCCAAGGGCAAGCAGAACGGCTGGATGACCTCGATGACCAACATCACTGAGGCCAAGCGCGTGCGCGACCAGCTGAGCGCCTCGCACGAACGCTTCACCACCGTGCTGGAAGGCCTGGACGCGGCCGTGTCGGTGCTGTCGGTGCAGCAGGGCGAGTTGCTGTTCGCCAACCGCAGCTACCGCTTGTGGTTCGGCGCCGACCCCAAGGGCCACGCGCTGCTGGCCGGCAGCCAGCTGGGCCTGGCCAAGCGCGAAACCGAGCTGGACGAAGATGTGGATGACTACTCCGGCCTGGCCGCCCAGCAGCTCACCGAGCTGGGCTCGGACCCTAAGGAGGTCTATATCGACACGCTGGAGATGTGGTTCGACGTGCGGGCCCGCTATCTGCAGTGGACCGACGGCCGCCTGGCCCAGATGCTGATCGCCACCGACATCACTTCGCGCCGCCATGCCGAGGCCCAGGCAGCCCAGCAGGCCGAAAAGGCCCAGGTCACCAGCCGCCTGATGACCATGGGCGAGATGGCCTCCAGCGTGGCGCATGAGCTGAACCAGCCGCTGACCGCCATCACCAACTACTGCAACGGCATGGTCTCGCGCGTGCGCAATGACGCGATCCAGAAAGATGATCTGCTGGCCGCGCTGGAAAAGACCGCCAAGCAGGCGCAGCGCGCCGGCCAGATCATCCACCGCATCCGCAACTTCGTGAAGCGCAGCGAGCCGCAGCGCCAGCCCTCCAGCGCGCATGAGATCGTCGAGGACGCAGTCGAGCTGGCCGGCATCGAGCTGCGGCGCCGCAGCATCGCGATCCACACCTATGTGGCGCAACGCCTGCCAATGCTGGTGGTCGACCCCATCCTGATCGAGCAGGTGGTGCTGAACCTGTTGAAGAACGCGGCCGAGGCGATCGACAACGCCGGCCTGCCGGTGTCGCGCCGCCATATCGAGTTGCGCGTCGTGCCAAAGCACACGCCCGAGCTGGGCGGGCATGTCGAGTTCTCGGTGACCGATATGGGCCCCGGCCTGCCGGAAGACGTGATCGCGCGCATCTACGAGGCCTTCTTCTCCACCAAGGCCGATGGCATGGGAATCGGCCTAGGGTTATGCCGGTCCATCGTCGAGTCGCACCAGGGCCGGATCCGGGCCGAGAATCTATACAATGGCACAGCCATCGTGGGCTGTCGATTCGCCTTCACAATCCCGGTGGACATTCCCCGCCCCGAGTCGTCCTCGGGTAACTCGATGAACACAGCTGCGACACCATGAGTCTGATTCCGAAGAAGGGCAATGTTTACGTCGTCGACGATGATGAGGCCGTGCGTGATTCGCTGCAGTGGCTGCTCGAAGGCAAGGACTACCGCGTCAAGTGCTTTGACTCGGCCGAGAGCTTCCTCTCCCGCTACGACCCCCGCGAAGTCGCCTGCCTGATCGCCGACATCCGCATGGAAGGCATGAGCGGCCTGGAGTTGCAAGACCGCCTGATCGAGCGCCGCAGCCCGCTGCCGGTGGTCTTCATCACCGGCCATGGCGATGTGCCGATGGCGGTGCAGACCATGAAGAAGGGCGCGATGGACTTCATCGAGAAGCCCTTCAAGGAAGACGAACTGCTGGCCCTGGTCGAGCGCATGCTGGATCAGGCGCGCAACGCCTTCTCCACCCACCAGGAAGCCGCCAGCCGCGACGCCCTTCTGTCGCGCCTGACTACGCGCGAAGCCCAGGTGCTGGAGCGCATCGTCGCCGGTCGCCTGAACAAGCAGATCGCCGATGACCTGGGCATCAGCATCAAGACGGTGGAGGCGCACCGCGCCAACATCATGGAAAAGCTCAACGCCAACACCGTGGCAGATCTGCTGAAGATTGCACTCGGCGCCCCGGCCAAGGTCTGAGCACCCTGCATCACCCGACGAGGCCGCTACCCAGCGGCCTCTTGTCTTTGGTCTTGGCCTCACCTAGCCAAGCGACATGAGCCTCGTCGACGCGGCCCGAGGCTTGTTTTCAGGAGTACCGCATGACTGCACAACTGATCGACGGCAACGCCCTTTCCAAGCAAATCCGCGCCGAGGTGGCGCAACGCGCCGCGGCCCTAACGGCCAAGGGCATCAAGCCCGGACTGGCGGTGGTGCTGGTGGGCGACAACCCGGCCAGCGCCGTCTATGTGCGCAACAAGATCAAGGCCTGCGAGGACTACGGCCTGCGCTCGGTGTTCGAGAAGTACGAGGCCAGCCTGGACGAGTCGGCGCTGCTGGCCCGCATCGCCGCACTCAACGCGGACCCCAGCATCCACGGCATCCTGGTGCAGATGCCGCTGCCGGCGCACATCGATGCGCACAAGGTCATCGAGGCGATCTCGCCGGCCAAGGATGTCGACGGCTACTCGGTGCTGTCCGCCGGTGAAACCCTCACCGGACTGCCGGGCTTCCGTCCCTGCACGCCTTACGGCTGCATGAAGCTGATTGAAAGTACCGGCGTGTCGCTGAAAGGCAAGCATGCGGTCGTGATCGGCCGCAGCAACACCGTCGGCAAGCCGATGGCCCTGCTGCTGCTGCAGGCCAATGCCACCGTCACGATCTGCCACAGCGCCACGCCTGATCTGGGGGTCTACACGCGCCAGGCCGATATCGTGGTTGCCGCAGTGGGCCGGCGCAATGTGCTGACGGCCGAAATGGTCAAACCCGGCGCGATCGTCATCGACGTCGGCATGAACCGCAACGATGAAGGCAAGCTGTGCGGCGACGTGGACTTTGCCGGCGTCCAGCCGGTAGTCGGCTGGATCACGCCGGTGCCCGGCGGTGTCGGCCCGATGACCATCACCATGCTGCTGGTCAACACGCTGGAGTCGGCCGAACGCGTGGCCGCCGCAAACGTCTGAGAACGAAAGCCGAGGAGACAGCATGACCAACCCCCTGCTCAGCACCGCCGCGCTGCCGGACTTTGCCCAGATCAAGCCCGAGCACATCAGCCCCGCCATCAGCGAACTGCTGCAAGAGGCCCGCGCCGCGCTGGCCCAGGCCACCGATGAAGCCACACCAGCCGACTACGACACGCTGGCCCGGGTGCTGAGCGTCGCCACCGAGCGCCTGGGTGCCGCCTGGGGCGCGATCGGCCATCTGAATGCCGTGGCCAACACGCCCGAGCTGCGCGAGGCTTACAACGCCATGCTGCCGGCCGTCACCGAGTTCTACACCGCACTGGGCGCCGACGAGAAGCTCTACGCCAAGTACAAGGCCATCAATGCCGGCGCCGCCGCGCTGAGCCCAGCGCGCCAGCGCGCGCTGCGGCTGTGGATCCGCGACTTCGTGCTCTCCGGCGCAGAGCTGCAGGGCGCGGCACGTGAGCGCTTCGCGGCCATCCAGGAGCAGAGCGCCGAGCTGGGCCAGAAGTTCAGCGAACACGTGATGGACGCCACCGATGGCTTCGCGCTCTATGTCAGCGCCGAGCAGCTGGCCGGCGTGCCTGCCGATGTGGTGGCCCAGGCCCGCGCCACGGCCGAGGCCGAGGGCAAGGAAGGCCACAAGCTGACGCTGCACTACCCCTGCTACGGCCCGGTGATGCAGTACGCCGACGACCGTGCGCTGCGCCAGACCCTGTACCGCGCCTATGTCACCCGCGCCAGCGAGTTCGGCCCGACCGAGTTGGACAACAGCGCGCTGATGCAGCAGCTGCTGATGCTGCGCCAGGAAGAAGCGCAGCTGCTGGGTTATCCCAGCTTTGCCGAAGTCTCGCTGGCCGCCAAGATGGCCGATTCGCCCGCCCAGGTGCTGGGCTTCCTGCGCGATTTGGCCGCCAAGGCGCGCCCCTTTGCCGAGCGCGACCTGAGCGAGCTGCGCGAATTCGCCGCCAGCAGCCTGGGCCTGCGCGATCTGCAGGCCTGGGACATCGCCTATGTGTCCGAAAAGCTCAAGGAAGCGCGCTATGCCTTCAGCGATCAGGAAGTGCGCCAATACCTGACCGTGCCGCGCGTGCTGGCCGGGCTGTTCGACATCATCCAGCGCCTGTTCAAGGTCACCATCACCGAAGCCCAGGCCGAGGTCTGGCACGACAGCGTGCGCTTCTACGAGCTGCAGCGCGACGGCCGTCTGGTCGGCCAGTTCTACCTCGATCTGTACGCGCGTCCGGGCAAGCGCCCCGGCGCCTGGATGGACGAGGTGCGCAGCCGCTGGCTGCGTCCGGGCGGCCAGCAACAGACGCCGGTGGCGCAGCTGGTCTGCAACTTCTCGTCGCCCAGCGCGGACAAGCCGGCCTTGCTGACGCACGACGATGTCACCACGCTGTTCCATGAGTTCGGCCACGGCCTGCACCACCTGCTGACCCAAGTGGACGAGCTGGGCGTCTCCGGCATCTCCGGCGTCGAGTGGGATGCGGTGGAGCTGCCCAGCCAGTTCATGGAGAACTTCTGCTGGGAGTGGGAAGTTCTGCAAAAGCTCAGCGGCCACGTCGACAGCGGCGCGCCGCTGCCGCGCGCGCTGTTCGACAAGATGACCGCGGCCAAGAACTTCCAGGCCGGCCTGCAGACACTGCGCCAGCTGGAGTTCGCGCTGTTCGACATGCGCCTGCATGGCGAGCCCGGCGCTGAGAACAGCGTGCAGGCCGTGATGGACGCGGTGCGCGCCGAAATCTCGGTGGTGCCGCCGCCGGATTTCAACCGCTTCCAACACAGCTTCTCGCACATCTTCGCGGGCGGCTACTCTGCAGGCTATTACAGCTACAAGTGGGCTGAAGTGCTGTCCGCCGATGCCTGGAGCGCCTTCGAGGAAGAAGGCGTCTTCAACGCCGACACCGGCACCCGCTACCTGCAGAGCATCCTGGAGATGGGCGGCGCGCGCGAGGCGATGGAGAACTTCAAGGCCTTCCGCGGCCGCGAGCCCAAGATCGATGCCTTGCTGCGCCATCAGGGCATGAACTGAGCCCCTGTCCAGCAAGCCGCCCAGCAGGCCGACCAACCCGCCACACCATGTCGCAGCCAGCAGGTCCCGACACAGCGCCGGCCAGGCCGCCGCTGTCGCCACGCCGGCGCGGCAGCGGATTGGCCTGGCTGATCGCGGCGCTGCTGCTCTTGATGGGCTGGAGCGCGGCCGCCTACATCCTGGTGAACGAACGGCGCGCCGAGCTCGACTCCGAGCTGCGCCAGAGCCGCAACCTGGCGCGCGTGCTGTCCGAGCAAACCTTGCGCGTGATCGCCAGCACCGACCAGGCCATGCAGCGCCTGATCGATGCACGGCTGGCCGGCCGCGTGAGCCCGCAGGACCTGCTGCGCGCCGCCAACGAAACCGGTCTGACGCCGCAGATCCTGGCCCAGCTCGCCTTGATTGACGCCAGCGGGCGCTTCCAGGCCAGCAATCTCGACCCCGACGGCAGCCAGACCGGTCCGGTCGACCTGTCGGACCGCGAGCATGTGCAGATCCATCTGCGCGCCGACTCGGGCCTGGGTGGCGAACAGCTCTTCATTGGCAAGCCGGTGCTGGGCAAGGTGTCGGGACGCTGGACCATCCAGCTCTCGCGCGCGATCCGCAATGCCGAGGGCGTGTCGCAAGGCGTGGTGGTGGCCTCGCTGGACCCCGGCTATTTCGAGGAGGTCTACAAGCGTGTGGACCTGGGCGACGAGGGCAGCGTGGCGCTGCTGGGCCGCGACCTGGACATCCGTGCGCAGGTGGTCGGCGGCAAGAGCGGGACCGCAGACGCGCCACTGCCGCCCGATACCCTGTTCAGGCCGCATGCCGAACGCAGCGAGGGCGACTACGCCAGCCCCGCCGGCGCTGACGGCACGGTGGCGCGTCTGCATGCCTTCCGGCGTGTGGCCGACTACCCGCTGTTCGTGCTCGTCAGCACGGCCGAGAATGACGCGCTGCAGGACTGGCGCAGCACCCGCAACAGCCTGCTCGCGGCGGCCGTGCTGCTGAGCGCGGTGGTGATCGGTGCGGCCGCCTTCTTTGTCTACACCCTGCGCCGGCTTGAGCGCAGCAACGAGGCGCTGCGCCAAAGCGAAGCTCGGGCCCAGGCCGCCAGCCAGGCCAAGAGCGAATTCCTGGCCGCTGTCTCGCACGAACTGCGCACACCGCTGACCAGCATCCGCGGCTTCGCCGAGTTGATGGAACGCCGCCTGCCCGACGAGCGCTACCGCGAGTCAGCCGGCCTGATACGCAAAGGCGCCGAGCACCTCAACCACCTGCTCACCGAAATCCTGGATCTGGCCAAGGTCGAGGCCGGTGCGATGGCGCTGAACGCCGAGGCGGTGGAGCTGTCACCCTTGCTGTCGGGGACGCTGGACTTCTTCATCCTCAGCGCGCAGGCCAAGGGGCTGAAGCTCAGCGGCGAACTGGCGCCTGACGTGCCCAGCCATGTGGTCTGCGACGGCCTGCGGCTCAAGCAGATTCTCAACAACCTGCTGTCGAACGCGATCAAGTTCACCGAGAGCGGCGAGGTCAAGGTCACCATCTGGCGCGAGGGCGAAGCGCTGCTGGTGCGTGTCAGCGACACCGGCCCGGGCATCGCGCCCGAGAAGCAGGCCCTGATCTTCGAGAAATTCCGCCAGGGCGACGCGCAGGTCAGCACCCAGCATGGCGGCACCGGCCTGGGCCTGGCGCTGTCCAAGGCCCTGGCCGAACTGATGCACGGCCAGCTGACGCTGGAGTCCCGCCTCGGCGAGGGCGCCAGCTTCACGCTGCGCATGCCGCTGGTGCGGCGCTGAGGCTGGCGGGCTTGACCCGCCGCTCCAGCCAGCAGGGGCACCAGCTTTTATGGCATCGGACTTGTCTTGACGTCTGCTTCACAAGTTGATTTCTAGACTGGGTTCCACCCTCAGATGCTGGAGATCCAAATGAAGCGAATGATCAAACACAGCCTCGCCGCCGGCCTGCTGGCGCTCAGCAGCCTCGGCAGCGCCTGGGCCGCCAGTCTCACGCCAGGTGCAACGGGCAAGGTGCTGATCGTCGTCAGCAGCGAGGGCCGCGACCAGGGCAAGACGCGGCCCGGCTTCGAGATGGACGAATTCGCCCAGTCCTGGCTGATGCTGCGCGCCAACGGCATGGCGGTCGAGGTGGCCAGCCCAGCCGGCGGCCCGGTCGAGGCAGACCGATACAACCCCAAGCATGACTACAACGCCCGCCTGGCCGCCGACGCCGAGGCCCTGGCTGCCCTGCGCCACACCCGCCCGACGGCGGGGCTCAGGGCGAGCGAATACCGTGCCGTGCTGATCATGGGCGGCAAAGGCGCCATGTTCGACCTGCCGAGGGACCCCGGCCTGCAGCAGCTCTTACGAGACATGGACAGCCAGGGCGCGGTGATTGCTGCCGTCTGCCACGGCCCCGCCGCGCTGGCCGAAGTGCGCCGCGCCGACGGCAAGCCCCTGGTCGAAGGTCGGCGCCTGACCGGTTTCAGCAACGAGGAAGAACAGGCCTTCGGCAAGAAGTGGGCGGCGCAGTTCCCCTGGCTGCTGGAGGACAAGCTCAAGGCCCAGGGCGCACGCTGGGAAGAGGCCTCGCTGATGATGCCCAAGGTGGTGGTGGACGGCCCGCTGATCACTGGTCAGAACCCCTACTCAACCACCGCCATGACCGAGGCCGTCCTGCGCGCCCTGGGCCGGGAGCCGGTCGCCCGCCAACCCTACAAGGATGAAGCCACGATGGCCCTGGCCCAGCAATGGCTGGACGGCAGCGAGACCGCTAAGGCGCAGCTGGCCGCCACGCCCGAGGCCTATCACATCGAGCTGCTCGCGGCACTGGGCGTCTACCAGTTCAAGCACGCCACGGATGACGCCACGCGGCGCCAGGCCCTGTCCCTGATGCGCCTGGCCGAGCCCCACTTCAAGCACGAGATGCTGGGCACGACCATGGCCGAGGCCAAGCGATCACTGGCTACCATCGTCCACCACAAGCCCTGAGCACCCCGACACTACATGCCTGCGCCCGCCCGGCCTCTACGCATCCTCGTCATCGAGGACCATGCGCCGCTGCGCGCGCAGATCGTGGCCCTGCTGCAGAGCGCGGGCTGGCGGGTCGAGGAAGCCAGCGACGGCCGCCTGGGCCTGCAGCTGGCGCTGGATCAGCCGCCCGATGTGCTGCTCCTCGACCTGGGCCTGCCGGGGCTGGATGGGGTGGAGCTCTGCCGGCGCCTGCGCGAACAAGCGGACCGCCACATCCCCGTGCTGGTGCTGACCGCCCGCGACGCGCTGGACGACAAGCGCCAGGGCTTTGGCGCTGGGGCGGACGACTACCTGCTCAAGCCCTTTGCCGGCGAAGAGCTGCTGTGGCGCTGCCAGGCCCTGTCCAGACGCGGCGAGCTCGGCCGCAGCCCGGTGCTGGAGCGCGGGCCGCTGCGAATCGACCGGCGCAACGGCGAGCTGCGCATCGAGGGTCAGGTCTTGCCCGCCCTGCCGCCCCAGGCCTACCGACTGCTGCTGGCCCTGGCCGAAGCCTGGCCACGCACCGTCAGCCGTAGCGAGCTGCAGCAGTCGCTCTGGGCCGATGAACCGCCCGAGTCCGATGCCTTGCGCAGCCACCTCTACACCTTGCGCCAAGGCCTGGGCCTGGCGCAGCAGCTGATCAAAACGGTGCATGGCGTAGGCCTACGCCTGGAACTGCCTCAATGAGGACGCGCTACCGCGCCCGCCTGCAGCGGCGCCTGATGCTGGCCTTCACCGGCTACACGCTACTGGTCAGCGCAGTGTTTGCCCTCTTCGCAATGGCTTTTGTGTACGCCGTGGAAGACCAGTTCTTCGAGACCACGCTGAACCAGGAGGCCCAACGCCAGGCGACCAGCCGCGCCGCAGGTGGCGACTGGCTGGCGCCGGTGCAGCCCTTCGTCCACCTCTATCGCCCCGGCCAGCCCTGGCCCGAGGATCTGGCGGAGGCACGACGGCTTGAGCCCCAGGCGCATGAGCTGGCCGGCCGTGAGGGCCGTCACTACCACCTGAGAAAGCTAAAGCCCGAGGGCGCCTGGCTGGTGGCCGAAGTCAGCGGCCAGTTGGTGGTGCGACCGATGCGCCAGGAGCTGCTGACCTGGCTAGGGCTGTGGGGAGGCGGCCTGGCCTTGCTGGCCCTGGGCTTGGGCTGGTGGCTGGCGCGCCGCACCAGCGCGCCACTGCGGCGCCTGGCCCATACGGTCGCGCAAAGCCAGCCCGCCCAGCTGCCCACCGACCTAGCACAGCACTACGGCGACGACGAGGTGGGTCTGCTGGCCGCCCACCTGGCCCAGCTGAACCATCGCACGCAAGACTTCATCGCCCGCGAGCAAGCCTTCACCCGCGACGCCAGCCACGAGCTGCGCACGCCGCTGGCCGTGCTGGGACTGGCCTGCGAAGACCTGCAGCGCCAGGCCACGCCCGGGCAGCAGGCCGCGCTGGCCAGCCTGTCCACCGCGATCTGGCAGCTGCAGCAGACCGTGGATCTGCTGATGGCCCTGGCCCGCGAGGCGGACGCGCCCATCCTGGCCGCGCCTGAACTGCCCCTGCTGCCGCAGATCGAGCAGCTGGTGCTGGCCATGGCGCCGCTGCTGGATTGCCACGCCCTAACGCTGGAAATCACTGCGCCCGCCACACTCACCCGCCCCTGGCCGCCAGCCCTCACGCGGCTGCTGCTCAGCAATCTGCTGGCCAATGCCATCAGCCATGGCAACGGGGGTGTCGTCCGCATCGAAGCCGATGCCCGGCAGCTGCGCCTGGGCAATGCCAGCGTAGCACCGCCCGAGGCCCTGCTGCAGGAGGATGCGGCGGGCCGCCAGGCCGGGCTCAAGGGCGAGGCCAGCGCCGGTCTGGGCCTGGGCCTGTCCATCGTGCGCCGCCTGGCCGAACGCCATGGCTTGCAGCTGCAGCTCAGCCACCGTGAGGGCTGGACCTGGGTCGGCCTGCAGGCCCGCAGCGAGTCGGACACCCTCACGTCGTCTTGACGCGCCCCGCCCTAGGCTGCGCGCACCGATGTCCCTTTCGGACCTCGGTCACACAAAGATGACACGAAGGAAAGCGCTCCGCCTCATGGCAAGTCTGCTCGGCATCGCCGCCCTGGCCGGCGCACTCTGGTGGGGCATGTTCGGCCTGAAGCCCTACGACATTACGGACGACGCGTTTCGTGGGCGTTATGCTTACAGCCCGCCGAGCACTGGCCTGCAGGTGCAGCTGCAGGCCGAGCCCGGGCACGCGCAATCCCTGCGCTTCAACAGCTTCGACGGCAGCGAGGTACAAGGGCGCATCCTCTACCCAAGCGACCCCGCGCTGACTGCCAAGCCCTTCCCGCTGCTGATCGGTCTGCACGCATTGGGCCGCGGCCATGTCCGATGGTGGAAGGACTCGAACAGGGGCCAGCCCACGGTGGAGCAGACTCACCGCATCACCGCGCTGGCGCTGCAGCAGGGCTATGCGGTGCTGGCGCTGGACGCGCGCCGCCATGGCCACCGCAAGGACCCTCAGCACAGCGTGCTCGAATTGATGGACGATCTGCACTGGTGGGGCAAGCGCGAGCCCTACGAGCGCATGATTGTCGACACCGTGCGCGACTACCGCCTGCTGCTGGACTGGGTGCAGTCCCAGCCGCAGCTGGACGCCGGTCGCATCCAGGTCGCGGGTTACAGCATGGGCGGCCAGATGGCCCTGCTGCTGGGCGGCTTGGACAGCCGGGTGCAGGCGGTGCTGGCCATCGTGCCGCCGCATCTGGACAACAAGGTGGCGGCGGCGGCACCGATCAACGGAATAGCCGGCCTGCGCGACAAGGCGGTCTGGCTGCTCAGCGCCAACGCTGACGACTACGCCAGCGTGGCACAGAACCAGGCCCTGTTCGAGGCACTGCCGACCGAGCGCAAGCGCCACCTGCGCTTTGACAGCGGCCATCTGCTGCCCCCGGGCTATGTGGAGCAGATTTCACCCTGGTTCTGAGGGGTCTGCACCCCTCAAGGCTGCTTGAAGTCGCCCGCCGTGCTGATGACGAAAGCATCCAGGCGGATCAGGCGCCGCCAGGCCGCGTTCACCTGCTCCAGCGTCAGCGCCTGCAGCTCATCGTCGCGGCGCTGCGCATCGGCCCACCCCTCGCCACGGTCGCCCAGCCACAGCAGCGCAGAGGCCAGCTGTGCCTCGCTGGCACGCGACTGCTTGCGTCCTTCCGCAATGTTCTTCTTGGCGCGCGCCAGCTCGGCCTCGTTCACGCCGTCCCGAGCCAGGCGGGCCAATTCCTCCTGCACCACCTCGATGATGCGTTCGCGCTTGTCGGGCGCAAAGGTGGCGCGGATCTGCAGTTCGGCATCGTCGCCGAAGCTCGGCACATCCAGCGAGGCTTCGATGCCGTAGCTCAGGCCCTCCTGTTGCCGCACCCGGGTCGACAGGCGGCTCTCCAGCGCGCCACCGCCCAGCACATGGGCGGCCACGCTGAGCGCCGTGGCGTCCGCGTCGCGCTGGTTCAGCCTGAAGGTCTGGTGCAGTCGCAGGATGGCATTGGCCTTGTCGCGCACCAGCGCATCGAAACGTGCAGCCGGGATCACCTTGTACGCCGGCACATGGCGCACGAAGCGCGGCGCTGCCGGCTTCTTCCAGGAGCCAAACACGCTGTCGATGGCGGCGCCCAGCCCCTCGGGCAGTGCGCCCACCACGGCCACCCGCGCCTCGTTGGCGGACCAGAAGTCGGTGTGGGTGGCGCGCAGATCATCGAGCGTGGTGCTCTGCACCGCATGGATGCGGTCGTCCAGGCTCTTGATGAAGTCCGGGTGCCCGAACTCGACCTGGCGCGCCGCGTTGTAATGGCCGCGCGCTGCCTCGCGCCTTTGCGTCTCGGGCTCCTGACGCGATGACTGCAGGCCTGCGACGGCGGACTTCTGCAGGCGCTCGAAGGCTTCCTGCGGCAGCAGCGGACGCTGCAGCACGTCAGCGGCGATCTTCAGCGCCGGCAGCAGCGTGTCCTGCTCGGCAACGATGCGCAGCGTGGCGCCCTGGTCGGCGCTGGAGATGCTCATCTGCGCACGCAGCTTCAGCAACTCGTCCTGCAGCCGCTGCTTGCTGTAGCCGGCGCTGCCCTCCATCATCAGCCGCCCCAGCACATCGCTGCCGCGGCGCGCAAAGGTCTCGTCGCGATTGCCCCAGCGCAGCTGCATCTGCAACTGCACCGCCTTGCCGCGGGTACGCTTGCTCAAGGTCTGCAGCTCGATGCCGCTGGGCAGCTTCTGCACCGCAGTGCGCGCGGCCAGCAAGGCCGGCGTCGGGTCGAACACCTCGCCCTCCTCCACCTTGGGCGGCCCCTTCAGCGCGGCCAGGCGCTGATCCAGCGGCGGTGCCACCGGAATCTCGACCTTCTCCACCTGGGTGGCCGGCAGGTAACGGCCCAGCGTGCGGTTGGCGCTGCGCAGATACTGCTGACGCACCCGTTCTACGTCCGCCAGCGTCACCTTGGGGATGTCCTCCATCAGCTGGAACAGCAGGCGCCAGTCGCCAGCGCCGATCAGGCTGGAGATCTGTTGGATCAGCGCCTCGGGCTTCTTCATCTGCTCGCGGTAGGAGTTCACTGCCAGTTCGCGCACACGCGCCAGCTCGCTCTCCTCGAACGGCTTGAGGCTGCGGCCCTCGACCAGGTCCAGCAGCAATTGCTCGACCTTGGCCACATCCGCATCCGGCGGCAGCGCCGCGAAGGCCTGGATGCCGCCCGGGTCCGCGCCACCCAGGCCGCCCAGAAAGGCCGCCACGGCCAGCTTGGGCTCGACCAGGTTCTTGTAGAGCTGCCCACTGGGCTGCAGCGTCATCAGCAGGCCGTAGACCATCAGCGCAGCCGAATCGGGGTGGGCGGCAGCCGGCACGTGATAGCGCGCCAGCAGCAGGGGCTGGCCACCGACACGCCGCACCACCACCGTGCGCTCACCATCCTGCGGCGGCTCCACCGTGTAGGGCTGCGGCATGGCTTCGGCCGGCCGCTTGAGCGGGGCGAAGTGCAGGGCGATGCGCGCCAGCGTGGCGGCCTTGTCGAAGTTGCCGGCCACCAGCAGCGTGGCGTTGTCCGGCCGATACCAGCGCTTGTAGAAGGCCTGCAGCTTCTCGATCGGCACGTTCTCGATATCACTCTTAGGCCCGATGGTCGACTTGCCGTAGGGGTGCCAGGCATAGGCGGCCGCATTGACGCGTTGGTTCAGCACCTGGAAGCCATTGTTCTCGCCGCGCTCGAACTCATTGCGCACCACCGTCATCTCCTTGTCGAGATCGGCCTTGGCGATGAAGCTGTTGACCATGCGGTCAGCCTCCAGCGCCAGCGCGAAGTCCAGCGTCTCGGCATTGGCGTTGAAGCTGGCGAAGTAGTTGGTACGGTCGCTGCTGGTGGTGCCATTCCAGCGCATGCCGCGCTTGGCGAATTCGCCGGGAATGTCGCGCTGGCCGGGCGTGCCCTTGAAGACCAGGTGCTCCAGCAGATGCGCCATGCCGTACTCGCCTGGCACCTCATGTCGGCTGCCGACGCGGTAGGTGATGTTGACCGTGGTCGTACTCTGAGCCGCATCGGGCAGCAGCAGGATCTGCAGGCCGTTGGGCAGGCGGTACTCCTCGATGCCGCCCAGCTCGCGCACGAACTCCGGCGCCGGCCAGGGCTTGGGCGCCACGGCCACAGCGGGCTGCGGCACACGCTTGGCCTTGGTCTTGGCATCCGGCGCCTGCGCCAGGCTGGGATTGAGGCTGCCGGCCAGGGCCAGCAACAAGGTCAGCGGCAGCACACGGCTGCGCCATTGCTTCAACATGGGGGTTCCTCCCGCTTCGGGTGCACTTGATCGGCACCTCATGGTGCCGCCATTGTGCAGGGGCTACGGCCAGCTCCAGCACTGCAGGACTCACCCTTCGGAGGGCTTGCCCAGGAGGTTCGACGCCGCTACCGCATCGCAGCGACCGTGCGCCACAAGCGCTGAAACAGTGGCGACAGCCACACATCCTGCACCTCATGCCTGCTGCGCTCCAGCAGCGTGGGTGGCGTTTCAACGGAGCTCGGGATTCGGGGCCGCCCGGCCGAGCAAGTACCGACCCAGGGCGCCGCGCCGAATCAGCAGTTGGAAGCTGAGCAGGCAGATGCCCAGCGCGGCCACCACCGCCAGCGGCAGCTTGACGAACCAGGGCCAGCGCAGGTCCATCCACGCGAACTGCAGTGCGAAGAGCACCGGCAGATGCAGCAGATAGACCCAGTACGCGGCGTCGGCCAGGTAGCGCAGCGCAGGCGTGCTGAGGTTCAGGGCGCGTTGCGCCCAGCCCAGCAGGGCCAGCGTGAGCCAGACGCTGGTGCATGCCGAAGCCAGGCCGAGCAGCCAGCCCGCTTGCGCCTTGAGGGGCCACAGCTGGGCCAGAAAGAGCGCACAGGCCAATCCGCTCGCTCCCAGCAGCGCGGCCAGCGTGCGGCCCTGCGCCAGCGCGGGAAGCCGGTGCCCGGCCAGGTAGCCGAAGGCGAAGTAGCCGCCGTAAGCGGCCATGGCCCAGAACTGCGGCAGCAGGCTCTCGGGCGCTGGATGCGGGGCGCTGACCCAGGCCAGCGGCGGCGTAAGCAGCAAGGGCAGACCGAGCAGCCAGCCACGCAGCGGCACGGCACGCAGCCTGGCCTTCAGGCTTGGCGGCAGCAGCAGGCGCGCCACCCAGAGCAGCACGGTGAACACCAGCAGGTAGTAGAGGAACCACAGATGCCCTGTACCGGGTGGCATGGCCGGCGCGCCGGCCGCCGCCGCCTCGCGCACCCAGCGCAGCACGGGCGAAGGTTGCTGCACACTGACGGCGGCATGCAACAGCAGATCCTGCATCGACCAATGCAGCAGCGGCACACCGACCACCAAGGGCACCAGCAGGCGCCGTGCACGGTCGCGCATCAAGCCGGCCATGCCGTGCCGCGCCAGGCTGTGCGCGGCAAAGAAGCCGGCAAGGACGAAAAACACCGGCATGCGCACCAGGTGCAGCGGCCAGAGCACGTAGTCCAGCCAGGCGGCCTGCGAGGCGTCGGCCGTGGGAAAGAAGGGTTGGACCAGCGGGCTGTGCGCCAGCGCGGCGTGGAAGACCACACCCGCCAGCATGGCCAGCGCTCGCAGGTTGTCCAGCGCCAGGTTGCGCTGGCTCATCCCGATGGCGCCCGGCCGTTCCGACGCCACTGGGCGCGCCCTTGACGGGTGGCGAGCGCAAGCGCGATCAGCAGCTTCATTTCAGAAGAACGCCTGCTTGCGCAGATGGTGCCAACTTGTGTAGGCCAGCAGCGCAACGCTGAGCAGCAACTGCGCGCCCAGGATGGCCAGCGCCTGCCAGCTCCAGACGATGTCGGGGCTGTTCCAGTGGCGCTGAATCTCCGGGATCTGGCTCAGGCCGGCCATGAGGGGGTTGATGAGCACCGAGCTGCCGATCATGGCGAACAGGTTCCAACCCTCGGTCTCCACCTGCATGGCCACGGCCAGCGCGAAGAAGAAAGCCAGCAGCATGTGCCCGGCAAGCAGCAGCACCAGGGTGAGCAGGCCGTCTGGCAGCGGCGTCCACAGCACGACAGCCACCGCGCCACCGGCCATCACCAGGAAGGGCACGCCGAAGGTGACGAGGTTGCTGATGAGCTTGGCGAGATAGAAATCCAGCGGCGACACCGGCATGCTCATGACGAAGGCCAGGGTCTTTTCCCTGCGTTCGGCGAGCAGCGAAGTGCCGATGGCGAAGCAGGATGCCGCCACCATGACGATGATGAGCAGCAAGGAGCCCAGGTAGAAGCTCCATGGCTTGGCGTGGCCGATGAGTGCCAGCGCCAGGATGCCGGCGGCCACGTGGGCGGCGAGCTGCTTTTCGAAGAGCTGCCAGTCCTTCAGGACGAGGGCGCGGACAGCGGGCTTGTTCAGTCGCGTGTTCATGCGGGCACTCCTTCGCGGCGCACGGTGGTGACGAAGATCTCTTCCAGGCTCATTGGCTCGCTCTGGCGCACTGCCAGGCCGGCGTGGCTGAGTCGCTCAATGAGCGCGTCGCTGTGCTGCTGCACGCGCAGCTCCAGCAGCGCGCCGTTGCGGCGCAGCTGCGCCACCTCGGGCCAGGCAGCAACTTCATCGGCCAGCGCACCGTGACCCACGATGCGGCGCCAGCGGCTCAGGTAGCTCTCCTTGTCCTCGCAGCTCAGCATGCGCCCGCCGTGCAGAAATCCGATGCGGTCGGCCAGGCGCTCGACTTCCGCGGTCTGGTGCGAGCTGAAGAGCACGCTGCGGCGCTCGTCCAGCAGCACTTCGGCGAGGGCGTCGAGTACCTCGGCGCGGGCCACCGGGTCGAGGCCCGTGGTGGGTTCGTCCAGCAGCAGCAAACGCGGCCGGCGCGCCAGCGTGAGCAGCAGCAAGGCCTTGACGCGCTGGCCGTGCGAGCAGCCAGCCAGCTTCTGCTCGGCACGCAGGTCGAAGCGGCGCAGCAACTGCTCAGCGTAGCGGGCGTCCCAGCCGGGGTAGAGCTTGGCCATGAAGGCCATGTGCCAGGCCAGGCTCTGGGAGCCGTACAGGCGCATGTCCTCGCTGGCCAGGCCGAGCTGTTCCTTGACGCGCACCTGCTCGTCCGGCATGGGCAGGCCCAGCACCTCGATGCGGCCGGTGTCGGGCAGCGTGAGCCCTGCGAGCAGGCGCAGCAGCGTGGTCTTGCCAGCGCCGTTCACACCCACCAAGCCCATGATCTGCCCCTCGGCCAGGTCGAGGTCGAGGGCTTGGAGGACAAAGGGGTCGTAGCGCTTGCTGACGCCCTGGAGAGAAAAAGCGAGGGTCATGACGGGTTCCCTTCAGAGCGCCGGGCGGCGATCAGTTCTTGCAACTCGACCTCGGTGACGCCGAGCTGCTGTGCGGTGACGAGCAGCGCATCAATCTGTCGCGTCAGTTCACCGTGCAGCCGTGCTCGCGTCGGGTCGATGCTCTCGGCGACGAACGAGCCTTTGCCATGCCGGGTGACGATGACGCCGGCGTGCTCCAACTCCAGATAGGCGCGCTTGACGGTGATGACGCTGACGCCGTTGGCCGCCGCCAGCTCGCGGATCGAGGGCAGCGCCGCGCCGGGCAGCCAGTCGCCCGCGATCACCTTGGCAGCGACTTGGTCCACGATCTGGCGGTACATCGGCAGCGCGTCGGCAGCAGAGAGGAACAGCTCGGCGTTCACGAATCGAGGTCACTGTTAATATGCGATATGCACAGTATACACAGTGAGACTCAAGGCGTGCACTCGGCTTCCTGATGGTCGCCGGGCAACAGGCGATATCGAAGGTCAGTCAGGCCGGCAACTCTCGCGGATCGACGCGGCGATTGAAACGGCAAGCGCAGGCTGCGCGTTAGGCATCGCTGTGCTGCAGGCTGCCCGATGAACGATGCAGCCTCTCGCACAAGGCCATGCCGTGGCTGATCCAGTGCTGCAAGGCCCTGGCCGCGAGCTATGCGTTCGCGCCCGTCAAGCGCCACAGGCGCTGGAACAGCGGCGACGGGCAGCTCAGCCGCGCATCCAGCAGCTCACGTCCGCTGCGCTCCAGCAGCGTGGGCGGCGCTTGCGGCGCCAGCAGGGACACGCCCAAGCCCATCCGATGCGTTTGCGGCGTCCAGCGCAGGCCGGCAGCCTCGGCTAGCGTCGGCATCACATCGAAATGGCTGAACACGCGCGAAGGCTGCAGCGACGAAGCCTGTTCCCTGCCCTGCGCGTCCTGTCGCGCCATCGCATGGAAGAGCAGCGGCACCTCATCGGGCCAGGCGGCCAGCTCGGACCCCAGCAGCTGCACCGGCGCCACATGGTCGCCCATCACCCAGACCAGCTTGGGCCGGCCATCAGCGCGCGCCAAGAAACGCTGCACCAGCTGCGCCACTGCGCGGTCGGTGCAGCGCAGCGACAGGCGCATCAGCGCCTCGGGCTCGGGCGCGCTGGCCTGCGGCGGCGCGCAGCCGGGGTCTTCCATGCCGGCAGGACCATGGGTATTGATGGTCAGCACGATGTCCATGCGCGGGCGCGCATCGGGGCGCGGCTGCTGCATGTCGAGCCAGACCTGTTCGGTCAGCGCGCTGTCCAGCAGGCCCCAGCCCTCAGGCGGAACGGCCAGGCCACGCGCGCGCCATTCGTCGCGGCCGAAGCGGCGTGTCACGCCGTGGGCCGCCAGGAACTTACCCTTGCCGGCAAAGCGCAGCGAGGCGCCGCCGAAGAAGCTGACCTGCCAGCCCTGTTCGGCCATCAGGTCCGTCAGGCAGCGGCCACCGGCGAAGAAGCGCTGCGAATGCTCGAAGGCATTGCGGCTCATCAGACCCACCGGCTGCAGCGGCAGGCCGCACAACACGCCGAACATGCCGGCCAGCGTGAAGCTGACACTGTTCAGGTTCTGCAACTCGCCACCATGGCGACTGCGGGCCCAGTCAGCCAGCTTCGGGATCAGCGGCCGCTCGACATCAATCGGCCAGGCATAGGCTTCGTCCAGCGATTCGACGAACACCAGCAGCACATCGGGGGCGGTGCCCTCGGCCTGCACCAAGCGCTGCTGTGCCGGATCGGCATAGTGCTGGGCCAGAAAGTCCGGCTCAGCGTCGTCCGCCTCGCAGCTGTCCTGCACCGAGGCACCCACCGAGACAGCAGCGCCCGCGCTCAGCAGCAGCCAGCTGCTGCGCCGCAACCAGCCTGGCAGACGTGGCAGCAGCAGCCAGGCGAGGCCGGCCAGCAGCAGCGTGCCGGCACCCCAGCGCCACAGCCGCGCCAGCATGCGAGCATCGGCCTGCTCCAGCCCGCCATGCTGCAGATGGAACAGCAGCTGATCGACGGACACCGGTCCGAAGTAGGTGCGCAGAAAGCTGCTGCCAATCAGCAGCAGCAACAGCGTCAGCAAGGCGGCGGCGGCCAAGGCCTGGGGCAGTCGGCGCGGGGCACGCGAGGCAGGTTTCACGGCAGCAGCGGCACGGAGTGGGCGGTCGACCCAGTGTCAGCAGCGCCTGTTGCCGGCGTTTGTGCCAGCGTTGCACGATGTAAAGAAGTGCCTCGCCAGTGCGGACAGCGGCCGCTTTGAGCTGGCGTTGGCGGCGGGCGCCCGCCCTCAGTGCCGCCCTGCGCCCAGCGCCCGCGCTGGCCATTGCGCCGCCAGCAGCAGCGCCGCCATCAGCCACAGCGGTGCCACCGCCACGCTGGCGGTGGCCAGGGCGCCGAAGCCCAGCGGCATCGCGATGGTGGCGGCGTTAGTGACCATCATGCGCAGGCCCAGCGCCTGGCCGTGGCGCTGCGCCGGCGTCACCTGATGCAAGGTGGCCAGGATCATCGGCTGCACCGAGCCCAGCGCCAGCCCCAGCACCGCCGAACCCAGCATCAGGCCGGGCGTGCCGGGCAGCCACGCATACACCGCCAGTGTTAGTGCCGCCAGCGCCATCGCGGCGCGCAGCGCCTTCAGCTCATCCAGCTGCGCCGCATAGCGCACGATGGCCAGCCGCACCAAGGTGGCTGCCACCGCGAAGGCGCCCAGCACCAGGCCGATGCTGGAGGCGCTCAGGCCGCGCGCGTGGCCCAGCACCGGCACCACGAAGCTGTGCGCGTCCCAGCTGGTGGACAGCACCACATTGAGCAGCAGCAGGCGGCGCAGCGCCGGATCGCGCAGCAGATCCCAGGCGGCCGGCTGATGCTCTTGCTTGGCGGCCGGCGGCGGCATATGGCGCGGCACGCGGCTGGCCAGACCCCAGGCCAGCAGCGGCAGCAGCAGGGCCAGCGCGAAGCCGGCGCGGTAACCGATGCCGTCGATCAGCAGGCCGGCCACCACGGGCGACAACGCATTCGACAGAGCCGGCCCCAGCGCCACCCAGCTGAAGATGCGCTTCAGGTCGCCGCTGCCATCGGCCATCAGCCCGGCCTCGCGCTGGATGGCCACCGCCGCGATGCTGACCGCGCCGCCGCTGGCCAGGCAGCTCAGCGCGATGGTGGTCAGCGTCGGCCAGGCCAGCGCCAGCACGGCGCCGCCGAAGGCCATCGCCACACCCACGCCCACCGGTGCATGAAAGCCGCGACGATCTGCCAGCCGGCCGGCCCACAGCGACAGGAACAACGGCGCCACCGCGAACAGGCTCAGCAGCACGCCCACCGTCCACTCGCCATAGCCCTGGTTCAGCACCCACAGGCTGGCGGTGACGCGGGTCAGCGCCATGCAGGCATGCACCGCCACCAGCGTGGCGATCAGCCAGTGAAAGGCGTGCCGCAGGCTGGCCGCCGGTTCGCTCAAACCTCGGCCTCGTCCGCTGCGCTGTCCTCATCGCCGGGCAGGCCCAGCTTGAGCAGCTTCTGCGTCGCTTCATCCGGCAGGGCTTCGACGCTCTTGAGCTTGCGTGCCATCTGACGCGTGCGCGTCTCGGCGGCCTCGATGGTGTTGCTGGCCTCGTCGAGCTTCTTCTTGGTCTTGGCCAGCACATCGCCGAACTTGCCGAACTCGGTCTTGACGGCGCCCAGCACCTCCCAGACCTCGGCCGAGCGCTTCTCCAGCGCCAGCGTGCGAAAACCCATCTGCAGGCTGGTCAGCGTGGCCAGCAAGGTGGTGGGGCCGACCAGCATCACCTTGTGCTCGCGCTGCAGGCTCTCGACCAGGCCAGGACGGCGCAGCGCCTCGGCATACAGGCCTTCGGTGGGCACGAACAGCATGCCGAAGTCGGTGGTGTGCGGCGGCGCCAGGTACTTGTCGCGGATGGTCTTGGCCTCCAGGCGCAGCCGCGTCTCGATGGCCTTGCCCGCCGTCTCGACGCCAGCCACGTCGGCGCGCTCTTGCGCCTCCAGCAGACGCTCGTAGTCCTCGCGCGGGAACTTGGCGTCGATCGGCAGCCACAGCGGCTTGCCGTCTTCGCGCTGGCCCGGCAGCGCGATCGCGAACTCGACCCGCTCAGCGCTGCCCGGCACCGTCGCCACATTGGCGGCGTACTGCTCGGGCGTGAAAACCTGCTCCAGCAGGCCGGCCAGCTGCACCTCCCCGAAGATGCCGCGCGTCTTCACATTGGTCAGCACGCGGTTCAGCGAGCCGACATCGCGCGCCAGGTTCTGCATCTCGCCCAGGCCCTTGTGCACCTGCTCCAGGCGCTCAGCCACTTGCTTGAAACTCTCGCCCAGGCGCTGTTCCAGCGTGGCGTGCAGCTTCTCGTCGACT
The DNA here is from genome assembly GCA_013824165.1 of Methylibium sp. Lineage (GTDB taxonomy): Bacteria > Pseudomonadota > Gammaproteobacteria > Burkholderiales > Burkholderiaceae_C > JACDQM01. The sequence goes on from PNNH01000076.1 coordinate 88,653, forward strand.
GTGGCGCGCATCTGCTCCAGCTTCTTTTCGTTGTCCTGCTGGATCGCGGCCAGGCGCTGGTCCACCGCGGTCTGCACCTGGCTCAGGCGCTGTTCATTGCTCTGGCTCATGGCCTTGAGCTGCTCGCGCATGGCTTCGGACAGGCGCTGCAGCGCCTCGGCCTGCGCCTGCGCGCCACGCGATGCCGCGGCGTCCTGCGCTTCACGCGCCGCCAAAGCCTGGGCGGACAGCGCCGACTGCAGGCCACCGAGCTGCACGCGGAAGCTGTCGATCTGCTCGTTCTGCGTGCGCGCCACGTCGCCGCTCTGCGCCAGCAGGGTCTGCTGGAACTGCGTCAGGGTTGCCAGCAACTCCTGGCGGGTGCCAGCGGCGCTGCGGCCCAGCTCGTCGCGCAATTCACGCTCCAGGCGTTCCAGCTGCGCCAGCAAGGGGCGCGCCAACGCTTCCTGGGTCTGCGCAGTGTTTTGGCTGGCCAGGCGGCGCCAGCTCAGCAGGCCCAGCACCAGCAGTAGCCCCAACAGAATCAGTATGACAAGGTCGATCAGGTTCATGCCTGCATTGTCGCCGTCGGCGCAGCCTCAACTTCTGCCCGGCCAGGCCGATAAGCTCGGGAAGATGCCGGAGGGACCGCGTACAAGGCCCCGCGGCAAGACCTGTCCCCAGACCATGCTCGTGCGCCGAATCCCTGCCAGACTGCTGAGACTTCTGCTGCTCATCACTGCGCTGGCCTGCACTCAGGCCAGCGCAGCTGGCGTGGCCGAACAGGTCGAAGCGATCGAGGCGAAGCATGGCAACGCGCCACAGCAGGTGATTGAGCGCCTGGCCCCGCTGGAGTCCGCAGCACGCGTGGCAGGCGGCCGTGATCTGGTGACCTTCCTGGGCGCTTGGGGCTACGCGCATGGGGCGACCAATCGGGCATCGGTGGCCGACGCGGCGATCGCCGAGCTGCGCGAGATCGGCGAGCGCAGCAGCGACCCGATGGCCCTGGCGATGGCCTATGCCCTGAAGGCCACCATGCTGCAGTTCACCGGCCAGCTGCCGGCCGCTGCGGTCTGGATCGACCGCGCCGTACCCTTGGCCCGCCAGGCCGGCAACGCGCCGTTGCAGTACTGGGTGCTGATGTCGGCGGGCGATCTGTCCCTGATGCTGGGGCAGCTGGATCAGGCGCTGGCGCAGTTCCAGCTTGCAGCGCTCGCCGCCCAGGCGCACCAGAACCCGCGCCGCGAAGCCCAGGCCCGGATCGCGATGCTGCCGCTGCAGATTGCCGCAGGTCGGAACGATGCGGCCTTGGCCGAATCGGAGCGGGCGCTGGCGCTGGCCGTTCAGGCCCACGAGCTCAATCTGCAGCTGGCCGTGCGCGTGCTGGAGGCGCTGGCGGCCGAGCAGGCCGGATTGCCCGAGCGCCGCCTTAGCGCCCGAGCCGCCGCACGCGCCTTGGCGGCGAGCATCGGCACGCCAGGCGCGAGCGTCGATCACGGGGTGAATCCCCAGACCGGTGGCCCGCACTGGTACAGCACCGAGCTGAAAGCACGCCTGGACGTGGCAGCCATGCTGCTGGGGGCCGGCAAGTACCGCCAAGCGCTGCGCATGGCCGAGCAAGCCGAGCAACTGGCCCGGCAGCAGCGCGACAGCAAGGAAACGGCAACGGCCACCCTCCAGCGGGGCCTGGCGATGCTGGGCCTGGGCCAGCGCGAGGCTGGCCGCGAGTTGGCCGACATCGGTCTGGCCCAGTTGCGCCAGAGCCCTGAATCGAGCGGCGAGCTGCTGATCTGGCTGCACCGCTATGCCCAGCAGCTGCAGAACGAAGGCGATGCGGCAGGCGCCCTGCAGCGCACGCGTGAGGCACTGCTGCTCGAAGCGGAGAAGCTGCGCAGCGATCGCCTGGAGACCGTGCTGGAGCTGCAGCGCAAGTCCAGCGCCGAGGAGGCCGGGCGCCAGCTCGATGCGCTCAAGCATGAAAACGCCTTGCAGGCCGCAGCACTCAAGCGCCGACACAGCGAGGTGCTGCTGGCGCTGGCAGTGCTGGGCGCGCTGGGTATCGGCACGCTGCTCAGCCTGTGGCTGTATGCACGCGTGCTGCGCGCCAACCGCCAACTGCGCCAGCACCAGGCCGAGCTGGAGTACGCCACCAGTCACGACCGCATCACCGCGCTGCCCAATCGCAGCCAGCTGGAAGCGGACACGCTGGCGCTGCAAACCACGCCAGGCGCCAGCTTTCTGGGCATCGGTGTCTCGATCAAGCGCTTCGGCCTGATCGTCGGCAGCCTGGGCCATGAACTCGGCGACCGCCTGCTGGTGCAGATTGCCGCACGCCTGCAGAAGGTGCTGGAGCCACGTGCCGGGCGGGTGTATAGGCTCGATGGCCTGTCGTTTGCATGCCTGATCGAGCACGACAGTGGCGATGCCGACGCGCGCATGCTGCTGGCCGCGCTGGCGGAGGCGATGGACTGCCCGTTTGTGCTGGACCAGCAGGAGCTGGTGGTGACGATCAATCTGGGAGCGGCGGCGTTTCCGCGCCACGCGGACACGGCGGCCGGCGTGGCACGCCACATCCAGCTGGCGGTACGCGATGCGCGCGCGCACCCGGGCAACAGCTATCGCCTGTTCGACGAGGTGCTGGCCCAGCACCAACGCGAACAGCTGCGACTGGAAGCCAAGCTGGCGCAGGCCTTGGAGCGCAACGAACTGCAGCTGCACTACCAGCCGCAGCGCGACCTGCGCAGCGCCGCCCTGCTCGGCTTCGAAGCCCTGCTGCGCTGGACCACGGCCGAAGGGCCGGTCTCGCCCGCCGTCTTCATTCCACTGGCCGAGGACTCGGGGCGCATCATCGAGATCGGCCGCTGGGTGCTGCAGCAGGCCTGCCGGCAGGCGCGTGCCTGGGCCGATGCCGGACTGGGCCTGCCGGTGGTTGCGGTCAACGTATCGCCGCGGCAGTTCCAGCACCCCGGCTTCCTGGATAGCGTGCGGGAAGCGCTGCACAGCAGCGGTGCCGACCCGGCGCAGATCGAGTTGGAGATCACCGAGGGCGCCGTGATGGGCGATGCCGAGTCGACCATCCGCACCTTGCACGCGCTGCGCGAGATGGGCTTGCAGCTGGCCATCGACGACTTCGGTACCGGCTATGCCAGCCTGTCCTACCTGCGCCGTTTCCCGCTGAACCGGCTGAAGATCGACCAGAGCTTCATCCGTCCGCTGGGCCGCAGCCACGAGGACGGGGCTATCGTCGAGGCGCTGATCCATCTCAGCCACAGCCTGGGTCTGCATGTGGTGGCCGAAGGGGTGGAGACGGCCGAGCAACAGGCCTGCCTCACCGAGTTGGGCTGCGACGCGATGCAGGGCTACTGGTTTGCGCGCCCCGGCCCGGTCGAGACCGCCACCGCGCTGCTGCTGCAGCAGTCACGAGCGCCCGGCAGCGCCTGAGCGCGGCCGGACGGCAGCCGTTCGTCGGCTGCGCCCGCGCTGCTCAGGCAGGCACCGTGTCAGACGCGATCAGGCCGTCCCAGTGCGCCGCCGGCTCAGGCCGCCCAAGCAGATAGCCCTGCATGCCCTGCACACCCAAGGCATGCAAAAAGCCCTGCTGCAACGGTGTCTCAACCCCTTCCGCGATCACCTCCAGCTTCAGGCCGTGGGCCAGCATCACGATGCTGCGCACCACGCGTTCGCGGCGCGCATCGCCCGGGCAGTCGCGCAGGAAGCTGCGGTCGATCTTGATCACGTCCAGCGGCAGGTCGACGATCTTGGCCAGCGAGGAGTAGCCGGTGCCGAAGTCGTCCACCGCCAACGCGAAACCGGCAGCACGCAGGTGCCGCAGCTGCTCCAGCGCCGCGTCCTCGCGCTGGGCCAGCGCCGACTCGGTCACTTCCAGCTGCAGCGCCGCAGGCGCCAAGCCGTGGCGCTGTACCGTGGCCTGTACGCGCTCGCACAGGTCGGCGCGTTCCAGGTCATGGGCCGACAGGTTGACGGCCATCGTGAGCGCCGCCCCGCCTTGGGTATGCCAACGCGCCAGTTGCGCGCAGGCGGCATCCAGTGCCCAGTCGCTGAGCTGCGCGATCAGGCCGCTTGATTCGGCCGCCGGAATGAAGTCGATCGGCGAAATCTCGCCCAGATGGTCGCAGCGCCAGCGCGCCAGCGCCTCGAAGCCCAGCAACTCGCCTTCGCGCCCGAACTTGGGCTGGTAGACCAGATGCAGCTCATCGTGGCTCAGCGCATGAGGCAGCGCCGCTTCGATGGCCATCGCCCGGTTGACCTGAGCGGCGGTCTGCGCGTTGAACATGCCAACGCCGTCGAATTGCGCGCGCCAGCGCGGATCTGTGACCAGGTCCAGCGCCAGTTCGCTGCGGCGCAGCCACTCGGCACCGTCCACCGTCGCCGGCACGCCGCCGCCGCCATGCCCGACACAGACCAGACCGAAGCTCAGGTCCAGCACGGCCAGCTGGCCATCGATCCAGGCTTGAACCGGCAAGCTCTCACGCAGCAATTGCACCAGCGCCACGGCCTGGGCCTCCTGATCGACCGGATGCATCACGACGGCGATCACGGACGCACGCACCCGCGCCGCCACGCAGCCACCGGGCAGCAGATCCAGCAGGCTCTGCACGAAGCTGCGCAAGGCCTGGTCGCCGCCATCGACACCGAAGCGCGCGTTGAGCTGACGCAGATTGTTGATGCGTATCGTCAGCAGACCGCGGCAGCGCTGCCCGGCATCGCGCCGGTACAGATGCGTCAGCAAGCGGCTGCAGCGCAGCCGGTTGATCAGGCCCGTCACCGGATCGGCGCGGCTGGCCTGGCGCTCGCGACGCATCGATTCGGCCAGATCGGACTGCACGCGCAGCAGGCGCGTCACGTCCTCGAAGCTGCAGACCCATTGGCCGGCGCTGGTCTGGCGGCAGGAGCGCAGCACCACGGAGCGCGGCTCCGCCGATTCACCCAGCCACCAGCGCCGCCCCGTGCCCGTGCGCCAGCCCGCAGGCATCAGCTCACGCGGCTGTCGCTCGCCCTGGTGGAGGATGTGCGCCAGCGGCCGGCCGACCAGGCTTGCCTCGTCCGAGCAAGCCAGCAGCTGCATGAAGCGCGCATTGACGCGCAGGATGATGTCGTCTGCCGAGCACACCAGCGTGGGGGCGCTGACGGCCTGGAACACGTCTTCGCTGAGCCGCAGGCTGCGCTGCAACTCGGCCTGCGCGGCACGCATGCCCGCGCTGAGTCGGTACACGGCCAAGGGCAGCGCTACATTGAAGAAGGCATAGACCCCGGCATGGATGTAGAAGCTGGCAGCCGGCAGGCGCACCCACTCCTGAGGCAGCTGCGGCCAGACCAGCCCGCTGCTGGCCAAGGCGAAGCCTCCAGTGTTGAGCAGCATCAGCGCCAGCGCCAGGCGCCAGTTCAGCAGCAGGCCGGCCACCATCGGTGCCGCGTAGGCAAACACATAGCCCAGGCTGGACAGCACCGGCGACCAGCCGGTACTGATCAGGATCGAGAAGCTGGCGGTGTAGATGGCGCCCACCAGGTACGCGGCGCCGCGCCTTGAATCGGAGGCGGTATGGCGTGCGGCCTTCAGCACCAGCAGCATCACGGCCGAGGTGGTGATGACCGCCATCCAACGCTGCTGGAGGACGCCCGAGATGGCGATATGCAGGCTCAGCAGGCCGGCAAGCAGCATCGAGACCAGCACCACCACGCGCAACACGCTCAGCTGGACGGCGTCCGTGGCTCCCTGCTCGGCACCGACGCCCGCCTTGAGGTTGTCGCTGTTAAGCAGCCAGGCCCTCATCCTCCGGGCACAAGAAACAAGCAGCATGGGCAGCATTCAGTCGGAACAGGACACGAGGGCATGCCGCTGGCAGGCGCAGCGCACCCGCAGGGTTTCACCCCTTGTTGGAAACTTGTCCGGTCAGACGAAAAATGGGTGTGCACCTGGCCGGACGTCTTGTCCCAAACTTTAGCGACGCGGGCGGCAGTCGCCCGCTGAAATTAGCGGAACTAAGTCACGCAAATCAAAAGTTAGGAAGCACGCGCGGACTGTCAGCCCGACAGCACCTGAGGATTGAGCGGCGTCGGCGGGCTGCCGCCGGTGAGGACGGCAATCAGGTTGTCCGCCGCCAGATCGGCCATCGCCAGCCGTGTCCTGACGCTGGCGCTGGCGATATGCGGCGTCAGCACCACGTTAGGTACGCTCAGCAGCGCCGGATGCACCTTGGGCTCGCCCTCAAACACGTCCAGGCCGGCAGCGGCAATGCGGCGCTCAGCCAGCGCCTGGGCCAGCGCCGCGTCGTCGACGATGCCGCCGCGCGCGATATTGGTCAGCGTGGCGCTGGACTTCATGCGTCCCAGCTCGGCCGCACCGATGGCGTGGTGCGACTCGGGCGAATACGGCAGCACGATCACCAGATGGTCGGACTGGGCCAGCAGCTCGTCCTTGGAGACATAGCTGGCGCCAACCTCGGCCTCAAGCTCGGGCGCCAGGCGGCTGCGGTTGTGATAGATCACCGGCATGCCGAAGCCCAGGTGCCCGCGCCGCGCGATCGCACGGCCGATGCGCCCCATGCCCAGGATGCCCAGCGTCGCGCCGTGCACATCCGGGCCGATGAACATGTCGTAGGCCCATTTGCTCCACTCGCCGCGGCGCAGGAAATGCTCGCTCTCGGCCAAGCGACGCGCGGTGGCCATCATCAGCGCGAAGCCGAAGTCGGCGGTGGTCTCGGTCAGCACATCGGGCGTGTTGCTGGCCAGCACGCCACGCGCGGTGCAGGCGGCCAGGTCGATGTTGTTGTAGCCGACCGCCATATTGCAGACCGCCTTCAGCTGCGGGCAGGCATCCAGCACTTCGGCGTCGATGCGCTCGCTGCCGGTGATGAAGGCGCCGGACTTGCCCTGCAGGCGGGCGATCAGCTCGGCCTTGGACCAGACGGTGTCCTCGTCATTTGCCTCGACCTCGAAGTGCGCGGCCAGGCGCTGGACGACGGAGTCGAACACACGCCGGGCCACCAGCACGCGCGGACGATTGGAGTCACTCATTTGCAGGCCTTTCAGCGGAACCAGATAAAGGTCATCACGACGAACAGCGGAATCAGCACTGCGCCCGACCAGGCCATATAGCCGAAGAAGCTGGGCATACGGATGCCGCGGTCCTCAGCGATCGCCTTCACCATGAAGTTGGGCGCGTTGCCAATATAGGTGTTGGCGCCCATGAAAACCGAGCCCGCCGAGATGGCCGCCAGCGTGGGCGCCAGCGTCGTCATCAGCACTTGCGGGTCTCCACCGGCCAGGTTGAAGAACACCAGGTAGGTCGGTGCGTTGTCCAGGAAGGATGAGAGCGTCCCGCTGAACCAGAAATAGGCCCAGGGCAGCGGCTGACCATCTGCGCCGGTGACGGCGCGCGTCACCGCCGCGAAGGCGCCCTGCTCGCCCGCCTTAAGCATCGCCAGCACCGGAATCATCGTCAGAAAGATGCCGATGAAGAGCTTGGCCACTTCCTGCATCGGCGCCCAGCTGAACTGGTTCTTTTCTCGCACGGCGCGTGGCGTGATGGCCAGTGACACAAAGGTTACGACGATCAGCAGGCTGTCACGCACCAGCGCCTGCAGCTCGACCTCGGTGCCGGCAATGTTGAAGCTGATGCCCGGCTTCCAGATGCCGCTCATCAGCACCAGGCCGACCACGGCCGCCAGCGGCAGCAGATTGATCGCGCCTTCCAGGCCCAGCTTGTGGGTGTCCGGAGTCGGATCTTGCGGCAGCACGCCTTCCTTGCGGTACCAGTAGCTGTCGATCACGAAGAAGATCGCCAGCAGGCTGCCCAGCAGGAACAGGGTCTCGGGGAAGATGTGCTTGACGGTCCAGAAGAAGTCGACACCCTTGAGGAAGCCGAGGAACAGCGGCGGGTCGCCCAGCGGCGTCAGCGAGCCGCCGGCATTGCTGACGATGAAGATGAAGAACACCAGCACATGGGCCACATGCTTGCGGTTGTCATTGGCGCGGATCAGCGGCCGCACCATCAGCATCGACGCGCCGGTGGTGCCCATGAAGCTGGCGAGCACGGCACCGATGGCCATCAGGCCGGTATTGAGCAGCGGGCTGCCGTGCAGATTGCCGCGCACATAGATGCCGCCGGCACTGGTGAACAGCGCGGTCAACAGAATGATAAAGGGCAGGTATTCGGCGAGCAGCGCATGGGCAAGCACGCCACCGGTCGCACCCAGGCCCTGGGTGGCGGCGAAAGGCAGCAGGAAGGCCAGCGCCCAGCCGGCAGCGATCTTGCCGAAGTGGTGGTGCCAGACTCTGGGCGCGGCCAGCGGCAGCAGCGCAATCGACAGCAGCATGCCGGCGAAGGGCACGGCCCACAAGGCATTGAAGGCGCTGCCATCGAGATCCGCGGCCTGAGCCAGCGGGGCGAACAGGGCCAGGCACAGGGCAAGCCAGAGGCGGTATGTGGTGTTGTTCTTCATGCGCTGCGATCTTCCTGCGTCAGGCTGAAACCGGGCTGAACCCAGGCTGTTTGTTCATTGATCCAAGAAGCGCGTGAAGCCCGCGACCGGCTCGCGCTCGCTGACAAGGCTGTTCTCGATCGCTGCGGGATCGGCATAGCCCAGCGCCATGCCGCAGACCAGCATCTGCTCAGGCGCCAGCTGCAACTCATCAGCGATCAGGCGGTGATACTGCGTGAAGGCCGCCTGCGGGCAGGTGTGCAGTCCCTGGCCGCGCGCTGCGATCATGAGGTTCTGCAGGAACATGCCGTAGTCCAGCCAGCTGCCCTGCTTCATGACGCGGTCGATGGTGAAGATCAGGCCGACCGGCGCATCGAAGAACAGGTAGTTGCGGCCATGCTGCTGGTGCATGCGGGCCTTGTCCGCCTTGCCAATGCCCAGCAGGCCGTACAGGTCCCAGCCGACCTTGCGGCGGCGGTCGATATAGGGCGACACCCACTCGCTCGGGTAGTAGGCGTATTCCTCCTGGTGCTGAGCAGCGACGGCCGGCTCGTTGTGCGCCGCCAGGATGCGCTGGCACAGGCGATCACGCGCAGAGCCGGTGAGCACATGCACCTGCCAGGGCTGGGTGTTGGTGCCCGAGGGGGCACGCGAGGCGACCTCCAGGATGTGCTCGATGGTCTCGCGCGGCACCGGCGTGGGCAGGAAAGCGCGCATCGAATGGCGGCTGGTGATGGCCGCGTCGACGGCAGCGCGCTGTTCGGGGGTCGGCAGGTCGAAAAGGCTCACAGCTGAAGTCCTTCAAGGGCTTTGTGATAGGGGGCAGGCAGTTCCGCGACCGGCCGGCGGCTGTCGCGTTCCACATAGACATGAACAAAATGGCCGCGCGCGGCACAGGTCTCGGCGCCCTCGGCGAACAGGCCGATCTCGTAGCGCACGCTGGAGCGACCGCGCTGCGCGACTCGCAGTCCGGCCTCGATGCGCTGCGGGAAGGCCAGCGAGTCGAAATAGTTGCAGTGCGTCTCGACCACCAGGCCGATCACGGCGCCGCCATGGATGTCCAGGGCGCCCTGCTCGATCAGGTACTGGTTCACCGCAGTGTCGAACAGGCTGTAGTAGACGACGTTGTTGAGGTGGCCATAGATGTCGTTGTCCATCCAGCGCGTGCCCACGGCGACAAAGCGCGCATAGGCCTGGCGATCATCGGGTGCGGGGCGTTGACTCATGGGCTCGATTCTTTCATCTGCCCTGCTGCCAAAGCTGCCAGCTGTGCGCAGCCTCGCTCAGGGTATTCACCTGGACCTGCAAGGTCGTGTTCAGGTCGTGGCCATAGCCGCCGGCCATGGCAAGGGAGACCGGGATGCGCCGATCGCGCAGCGCCCGCAGCACGCGCCGGTCACGTTCGCGCAGACCGTCGGTGCTGAGTTTGAGCCGGCCGAGCCGATCACCTTCATGCGGATCGGCGCCCGCCAGGTAGAAGGCCAGTTCCGGGGGCTCGGCAGCCAGCCGAGCCCAGACCTGCTCCAGTGCGCGGTCCAGCGCGGCCAAGTACGGCGCGTCGGTACAGCCATCCGGCAGGTCGACATCCAGATCGCTGGGCTCCTTGCGGAAGGGAAAGTTCTTCTCGCCGTGCATGGAAAAAGTGAACACACTGTCGTCGTCGCGGAAGATCGCTGCCGTGCCATTGCCCTGGTGCACATCGAGGTCGAGCACCAGCACCGACAGCCGGCTGCGCTGACCGGCCGCCGATTCGGCCTGCATCAGGCGCGCGGCCACAGCCACATCGTTGAAGACGCAAAAGCCCGAGCCCTTGTCCGCATAGGCATGGTGAGTGCCGCCGGCCAGATTGGCGGCCACCCCTTCCGCCAGCGCAGCGCGCGCCGACATGATGGTGGCGCCTACCGAGTGCAGCGATCGCTCAGCCATGGATAGCGACCAGGGGAAGCCAATCTCGCGCTGCTGCGCCGCCGTGAGGCGGCCATTCCGCACCGACTCCACATAGTCGGGTGTGTGCACCAGCGCCAGTTCTCCCGGCGCGGCGGCCACTGCGGGCTGCAGTCGAATCAGCCCTGGTGCGGCCTGCAGCCGCTCGCGCAGCAGGCGGTACTTGGCCTGGGGGAAGCGGTGCCCTTCGGGCAGATCCAGCAGATGGGCGTCGGAATGGAAGGCTTGCATAGGCGGTGTGGCCTGCACGATAGCCCAGCCGGTCGCTGCGGGTCTGTCACCGTCCGGTCACCTCGCATCGCCATGATTTGGGCTTGTACCTCTAAAAATGCTGCACCGCACAAAAAGCGCTTGCAAATCGGTCAAGCCGGTCCCATACTTCGATTCATGTTGCAGTGCACCATTTCTGCAACCCAGATCCGATCTGTATCAACCCTCAAGGAGCCTTCAAATGCTGACCGCTGAACAAGTTTTCGCTGCCCACAAAGCCAATGTCGAGACCCTGTTCGGTCTCACCAACAAGGCCTTCGAAGGCGTTGAGAAGCTGGTGGAACTGAACCTGCAAGTGGCCAAGGCCGCGCTGAGCGAAGCCGCCGACAACACGCAAGCTGCGCTGTCCGTCAAGGACGCCCAGGAACTGCTGGCCCTGCAAGCCACGCTGCTGCAACCCAGCGCCGAGAAGGCCGCTTCCTACAGCCGCCACCTCTACGACATCGCCGCTTCCACCAACGCCGAAGTGGCCAAGGTTGCTGAAGCCCAGCTGTCGGATGCCCAGAAGAAGTTCGCTGCCGTGATCGACAACGCCGCCAAGAACGCACCGGCCGGCACCGAGAACGCCGTGGCCCTGGTCAAGTCTGCCGTTGCTGCCGCCAGCAACGCATTCGAGAGCGTGCAGAAGGCTGCCAAGCAAGCCACGGAAGTGGCCGAAGCCAACTTCCAGGCTGTGACCAATACCGCCGTGAAGGCCTCGCAGACAGCTTCGCGCGGCAAGCGCGCTGCCTGAGCGTCTTCCAGACCGTTTGTCTCCTCGGTACCCGCGCAAGCCTGGCTTGCCGGTACCGATTCAAGCCCGGTGCATGCACCGGGCTTTTTTTCGTCTCTGGATTCAGCCTGGCCCAGCGTCCGGCAGGATGCCCAGCTGCTCCAGGCGATCAGCCACCAGTTCAAGCCGCAGTAGCGGGCTGTCGCTCATCATCAGGTGCTGGCGTTCCGCGTCGGTCAGGGGCAGCAGTTCCGACCAGCGATTCGCCAGCCAGCCGCAGTCCTGCCAACGGTAAGGCGGCTGGATCGGCAGGTCAGCGTCGGCCGCACCCTGCGCCAGGCTGTGCAGCAGGCTTTGCAGCAAGGGCGCCAGCGGCGCCAGATCTGGCGGCAACGCCAGCGCCACATCGTCGGCCAGCAACTGGATCTGGCCCATCCACAGCCCATGCGGCAGGCATGTGCTGCGCTGCAACTCGAAGCGCTGCCCGCCACGGCAACGCAGCAGCAGCAGGCCGGGCTGCGGACTCTCCAGTGCCGTGATGTGGGCCAGGGTGCCGACGGTCTCGAAACGTTCTCGAACGAATCCCTCTTCATCGCCGCGCCGGCGGACTTCGCCACCTTCAATCAGGCGCACCACGCCGAAGAGTTGGCCGCTGCTGTGGCAGCGCCGCACCATGTCGAGGTAACGCGGCTCGAAAACGCGCAGGGTCAGCAGCCCGTCCGGAAACAGCGGCGCCTGCAAGGGGAACAGCGGCAGCTCAGTGACTTGCTGTGGCTGCTGCTGCATGACTGGCTCAGCGCGTCTTGGCGAGGATGCGTTCGCGCAAGGCGGGCAACAAGGCGATCGCCGCCTCGCGGCCGGCCTGAATGGCGCGCCGGCGCGCCGTGAAGTCGGCGCTGCCTACACCGTTGAGCTGCGGTCGCATCACCACGTCGGCCTCGCGCAGCTCGAAATGGTTGATGCTGCGCCCCATGATGGCAAAGGTCTGCAGCAGCATGCGCATGGCGTCGCCGGGCGACTTGTCGGCGGGTGGCGACGAGATGTCGACCGCGATCACCAGATCGGCCCCCATCTGCCGCGCATAGCGCACCGGCACGGGCGCCACCAGGCCACCGTCGACGAACTCGCGCGCACCAATCTTCACTGGCTGGAAAACCGCCGGCACGGCGCTCGAAGCCCGCACGGCTGCACCGGTATCGCCACTGCGGAACAGCACGCCCGAGCCATCGCTCAGATCGGTCGCCACGATGCCCAGCGGCAGCGGCATCTGCTCGATCAGCCGGCCACCGGTTTTCTCGCGCACATAACGCGCCAGGGCCTCACCCCGGATCAGGCCTCGCCCAGGGAAAGACCAATCGGTGATAGCGCCCTCGTCCATGTTCTCTGCGAGGCTGGCGAGTTCGCGCCCATTCATGCCCGATGCATAGAGCGCCGCAACCAAACTGCCGGCCGAAGTGCCAGTCAGGAAGTCGACCTTGATGCCCTGCTCTTCCAGCACCTGGATCACGCCGATATGCGCAAAGCCACGCGCCGCCCCACCGCCGAGCGCCAGCCCGATCAAAGGCGGGCGCGGCGCTGGCTTGGGCAACGTCGGCACAGGCTCAGGAGCGGATGCTGGCCGCTGCGGCGGACTGGACAAGCCAGCACACCCCGTCAGCGCCAGCAGCGGGAGGCCGAGCGCGAGCCGGCGGCGCCCGGCATCAGGCCGGGCACGCGCCGGCGGCAGAATCGAAGACATGGCCGCGATTCTAGAAGCCGCTCAAGCGCGGCAACCCGGCAGCGCAAGCCGCCGACATCAACCGGCCATCAGCGCACGGCCTTCCTTGCGCTTGGCCTTGGTCGCATCGCGGCGGTAGGCTTCTTCGGCCTCCTGGCGCAGAGCGACGGCCTTCTCAAGCGCTTCTTGGTAACGCTCGATCGTGTAGGTGCTCTCGGCGGCGATGTAGACACTGCGACGCTGAGCCGGTGCACCAAAGCGCGGCAGCAGCACCGAGAAGCTGCAGTCACGCCGATTCGGGCTGCGCTCGCGCACGATCGGACCCGAAATACCTACCGGCAACGCATTGCTCTTGCTGGCGCTGGGCGTCGGTTTGAGACGCGACGGCGCTGGCAGCTTGGTCATGCGTTTGGACAACTCCTTGGTGGCAACCGCCAAGGCGCGTGCAGCGTCACCATAGGTGCCGTCCGAATAGAGCTTGGTGCCCCCGTAACGCAGTTGCCAACCATGGGTCGACTTGTGGTCTATGCGTTGAATGCACTGTGGAACGGAGAATTTTTCCCCGTTGTAAATCACGGCTTCTCTGACCTTCATGAGTAATCCTGTTTCAACTGGATGACTCCCTGTGCCCGCAGTGTACGTTGACTCGTTAGCACTGCCTGCGCAAGTGAGCGCCATTGCTCTGCAACTTTTGCAGTTATTGCCGAATTTGCAACGCAAAACAAGGGACAAGACCGACTTCAAGCGTAGCCTAATTCAAATTCCAGATAAGCAATCTACGAATCTATAGTTTGAGCGCATATAAAGACTGAATAGAGTTCGCCTCCTGGCTCCGCCGTCGTGGCGGGCGCACAAGGAGAGGCTTTGGACTGGATTGCAATCGCGAGTGGCTTCGGCGTCGGCCTGATCGTCGGCATCACCGGCGTCGGTGGCGGCTCGCTGATGACGCCGCTGCTGCTCTCGGTGTTCAAGCTCAATCCAGCCGTGGCCATTGGCACCGATCTGTGGTTTGCCGGCCTGACCAAGGTCTCGGGGTCGGTGGCTCATGCCCGCCATGGCCATGTGAACTGGCGCATCACCAGCCAGTTGCTGGCCGGCAGCATCCCGGCCGCCTTGGCCACGGTGGCACTGATGCATCTGACAGGTGTGACCAAGGGCTGGGCCAGTGCGCTGACCTTCTCGCTCGGCATCGCACTGCTGCTGACCGCCGTGGTCGTCGCTTTCCGGCCCTTCTGGCAGGCGCTCGGCATGCGTCTGGAGCGCTATCTGCCCGAGTCCCGCAAACCCGCGCTGACAGTGCTGGCCGGCGTCCTGCTGGGCTTTCTCGTCTCCTTGTCGTCGATCGGTGCCGGGGCGATCGGCGCCACCTTGATCCTGCTGATCTATCCACGCCTGGAGGCGCGCTACATCGTCGGCACCGACATCGCCCATGCCGTGCCGCTGACCCTGGTGGCCGGCGTCGGCCACGCGACGCTGGGCCATGTGGACTGGGCTCTGCTCGTGCCACTGCTGATCGGCTCGATACCCGGCATCTGGCTCGGCGCCCACGCCACCCGTCGGCTACCCGACAGCCTGGTGCGCGGCCTGCTGTGCATTTCTCTTTTGATGGCCGGCTGGAAGGTCATCCACTAAATCCGACTCGCAGACCATGTACGCCTATACCGACTTCGACCGCCAGTTCGTGCGCGCCCGCGCCGCGCAGTTTCGCGACCAGCTGGAACGCCATCTCGCCGGCACGCTGCCCGACGACGAATTCCGTCCGCTGCGCCTGCAGAACGGCTGGTATGTGCAACGTCATGCGCCGATGCTGCGCGTGGCCGTGCCCTACGGCGTGCTCTCAAGCCAGCAGCTGCGCCAGCTGGCCCGCATTGCCCGTGAGTACGACCGCGGCTATGGCCACTTCACGACGCGACAGAACCTGCAATACAACTGGATTCCGCTGCCCCAGGCCGCCGACGTGATGGACCTGCTGGCCGATGTCGATATGCACGGCATCCAGACCAGCGGCAACTGCATCCGCAACATCACCAGTGATGGCCTGGCCGGCATAGCGCCAGACGAAATCGTCGACCCGCGTCCCTATGCGGAAGTGCTGCGCCAGTGGAGCACGCTGCATCCTGAGTTCGCCTTCCTGCCGCGCAAATTCAAGATTGCGATATCCGGCGCCGCCGAGGATCGAGCCGCCATCGCCTGGCATGACATCGGTCTGCAGCTGAAGAAGAACGCTGCCGGCGAGATCGGCTTCCAGGTGCTGGTCGGTGGCGGCATGGGCCGCACGCCGGTGATCGCCCAGGTGATCAAGGATTTCCTGCCCTGGCAGCAGATCCTCGTCTACATCGAGGCCATCGTGCGCGTCTACAACCGCTACGGCCGCCGCGACAATATGTACAAGGCGCGCATCAAGATCCTGGTCAAAGCCGAAGGCCAGCAGTTCTTTGACGCCGTCAATGAAGAGTTCCGCCAGATCCTGGAGCAGGACGAAGGCGGCCACGAGCACATCATTCCTCAAGCTGAGCTGGACCGCGTGGCGGCGAGCTTCGTCGTGCCGGCTGGCGTGACCGCCACAACAGCCATCGACATCTTCACCGGCGTGCAGCCCGGCCCTTACAAGCGCTGGCTAGAGCGCAATGTGCACAGCCACCGCCTCAGCGGCTACCGTGCGGTGACGCTGTCGCTGAAGCGCGTGGGCATCGCCCCGGGTGACGCCACCGATGCGCAGATGGAAGCGGCCGCAGCACTGGCCGAACAGTTCAGCCACGGCGAGTTGCGTGTCACGCACGACCAGAACCTGCTGCTGCCCTGGGTGCGCGAGAGCGATCTGCCGGTCGTCTTCGAAGCCGCCAAGGCCATCGGCTTCACGACGCCCAACATCGGCCTGCTGACCGACATGATTGCCTGCCCCGGCGGCGATTTCTGCGCACTGGCCAATGCGCGATCCATTCCCGTCGCAGCCGACATCACCGAGCGCTTCCAGGACCTGGACGAGCTCTACGACATAGGCGACATCGACCTGCACATCAGCGGCTGCATCAACAGCTGCGGCCACCACCACAGCGGCCATATCGGCATCCTCGGCGTCGACAAGGACGGCAGCGAGTGGTACCAGGTGACGCTGGGGGGTTCGGACGGCTCGACCTTGTCCGGCGCGGCCGGCGCTGGCCGCGTCATCGGCCCGTCCTTCGCCGCCGACGAGGTGGGCGATGTGATCGAATCGGTGGTGCAGACCTACCGCAGCCAACGCAGCTCGGCGGCCGAGCGCTTCATCGACACCGTACGCCGCGTCGGCATCGACCCCTTCAAGCAGGCCGCCAACGCCGTGCGTTCGTCCACTGCCACCGCCTGAGCGACCATGAAGTTCATCACTCCCCATCAAGACCCCTGGCATCGCGTCGCCGGCGAAGACGGCCCCGTCCCGCATCCCCTTGCTCAGCCGCAGCTGCTGCTGAGCCTGGAGCAATGGCATGCGGTACGCGACACCTGGCCGGCCGGCATGCCGGTGGGCGTGCAACTCGCCAATGACTTCGACGTCGAGGACCTCGCCGCCGATCTGCCGCGCCTGACCCTGGTCGCGCTGAATTTCCCGAAGTGGGTCGACGGCCGTGCCTACAGCCAGGCCCGCCTGCTGCGCTCGCGCTACCGCTTCGGCGGAGAGATCCGCGCGTTCGGCGAGGTGCTGGTCGACATGCTGCCGCTGCTCGCTCGCACCGGCTTCGACGCCGTGCAGTTGCGCGCCGACCAGAGCCTCGAAGCCGCCCAGCGGGCGCTGGCCTTCTTCCCGGCGCATTACCAGGGCGATGTGCACGAGCTGCGACCGGCCTTCGCGAAAGCCGGCGCATGAACAGCAGCAACCATTCCGCCCTGCCCGGCAGCGCTGCGCCGAGTTCCGCCATCGCCCTGTACGCCCGCACGACGGATGGTTTCCAGGCGCGCCTGGCGCGCAGCCGCGCCGTGCTGGCCGAGGCCTTCGAGGCCCATGGCAAGAACCTGCTGCAGTCCAGCAGCCTGGGTGCCGAGGACATGGTGATCACCGCGCTGATCGCCGAGCTTGGCCTGCCCGTCACGGTGGCCACGCTGGACACCGGCCGCCTGAATCCCGAAACCCTGGCGCTGCTGGCGCAGATCGAGGCGCGCTTCGGCGTCAAGGTCGAGGTCTTCAAGCCTGTGGAAGAACAGGTCGTGCGTTTCGTGCGTGAGCGCGGCGAGAACGCGATGTACGAGAGCCTGGCACTGCGCAAGGAATGCTGCGCGATCCGCAAGCTGGAGCCGCTCTCGCGGATGCTGGCTGGCCGCAGCGCCTGGATCACCGGCCTGCGCCGCGAGCAAAGTGCCAACCGCGCCGACGTGCCCTTCAGCGAGCCTGACGGCCAGGGCCGTACCAAAATCAACCCGCTGGCCGAGTGGAGCTGGGGCGACGTCTGGCATTTCATCGACACCCAGCAGGTGCCCTACAACGCGCTACACGACCAGTTCATGCCCAGCATCGGCTGCGCGCCCTGCACGCGGGCGATCGCGGTCGGCGAAGACTTCCGCGCTGGGCGCTGGTGGTGGGAGGGTGAAAATGCCAAGGAATGCGGCCTGCATCAGGCCAAGAGCAATGAAGAATTGAAGAAGTCTGGAGTTCAGGCATGAATGCCTCGGTGAATCTGGAAAAGCTGTTACCTGCGGTGGACCACCGCCATCTCGACCATCTGGAAGAAGAGGCCATCTTCATCCTGCGCGAAGTGGCCGCAGCCTTCGAGCGCCCCGGCCTGCTGTTCTCCAGCGGCAAGGACAGCTGCGTGGTGCTGCACCTGGCCGAGAAGGCCTTCAAGCGCCGGATCAGCGCGCCGGGCGAGCGCCCGCGCTTCGCCGGCCAACTGCCCTTCCCGCTGGTGCATGTGGACACCGGCCACAACTTCCCTGAAGTGATCCAGTTCCGTGACGAGCGCGTCGCTGAAATGGGCGAGCGCCTGGTGGTCGGCCATCTGGAAGACAGCATCAAGCGCGGCACTGTGCGCCTGGCCCACCCGCTGGAGTCGCGCAACGGCCACCAGACCGTGACCCTGTTGGAAACCATTGAGGAGCACCGCTTCGACTGCATGATCGGCGGCGCCCGCCGCGACGAGGAGAAGGCGCGCGCCAAAGAGCGCATCTTCAGCCACCGCGACGCTTTCGGCCAATGGCAGCCCAAGGAACAGCGCCCCGAGCTGTGGAACCTGTTCAACACCCGCATCCGCCCGGGCGAGCATTTCCGTGCCTTCCCCATCAGCAACTGGACCGAGCTGGACGTGTGGCTCTACATCGCCCGCGAGAACATCCCGCTGCCCAGCCTCTACTACGCGCACCAGCGCCAGGTCATCCCGCGCAAGGGCCTGCTGGTGCCACTGACTGACGTGACGCCGCCGGAAGCCGGCGAGACGGTGGAAACAGCCACCGTGCGCTTCCGTACCGTCGGCGACATGACCTGCACCTGCCCGGTGGAAAGCAAGGCCGCCAACGCCACTGACATCGTCGCCGAGACCCTGACTGTCACCGTCAGCGAACGTGGCGCCACCCGCATGGACGACCGCACGTCCGAGGCCTCGATGGAGCGCCGCAAGAAAGAGGGCTATTTCTGATGTCTGCAGTTCTGAACGACAGCCTGGTGCATCAGGCCGATGTCGACACCCAGCACCGCGCGCTGCGCTTCCTGACCGCCGGCAGCGTGGACGACGGCAAGAGCACGCTGATCGGCCGCCTGCTGTTCGACAGCCGCGCCATCCTGGCCGACCAGCTCGACACGCTGGAGAAGCGCGCTGCCGGCGCACCCATCGACCTGAGCCTGCTGACCGACGGACTGGAGGCCGAGCGCGAGCAAGGCATCACCATCGACGTGGCCTACCGCTACTTCGCCACCAAGACGCGCAAATTCATCATCGCCGACGCACCGGGCCATGAGCAGTACACGCGCAATATGGTCACGGCCGCAGCAGGCAGCGATGCCGCCGTGGTGCTGGTGGATATCACCAAGCTCGACCTGAAACTGGACGCCCCCCAGCAAGACCTGACCCTGCTGCCGCAGACACGCCGCCACAGCTTGCTGGCGCATCTACTGCGCGTGCCGAGCATCGTGTTCGCGATCAACAAGATCGACGCGCTAGAGGCGCCGGCCAAGGGCTATGCCAAGGTCCGCACGGCACTGGAGCGCTTCGCGGCGCAGGCCGGCATCAAGGTTGCCGCCATCGTGCCGGTGTCAGCGCTGCGCGGCGACAACGTCACCCAGCCGCTGGCAGCCGACTGGTACGACGGCCCGTCGTTGCTGCAGGTGCTGGAAGGCCTGCCGACAGTGCAGGAAGCGGTTGAAGGTGAGCTGGCACTGCCGGTGCAGTACGTTGCCCGTGAAGGCGAAGGTACAGGCAACCAGCCGCGCACGCTGTGGGGCCGCATCGCGCAAGGCCAGGTGAGGGCCGGCGACACGGTGCAGATCCTGCCCAGCGGCGAGACCGCGCTGGTGGCCGAGGTGAGACGTGCCGGCGAGGCGGTGGCGCACAGCGTGGCCGGCGAATCCGCCGGCGTGGTGCTGGACCGCCAGCTCGACGTGAGCCGTGGCGACTGGATCGTCACACCCGGAAGTGCGAAACCGACTCAAAGCTTCGATGCCACGTTGGCCTGGCTGGACACCGAGCCAGCCATTCCCGGCCGCAAGTACTGGCTGCGCCACGGCAACCGCTGGGTCCAGGCCCGCATCAGCGCGATCGAACACAAGGTCGACATCCACACGCTGGCCGAGACCGAGGCGCATGAGCTGGCCGTCAACGAGATCGGCCATGTGCGCATCGAAACGCAGGCGGCGCTGCCGGTGCAGCCCTATGCGACCAACCGCGTTGGTGGCGCGCTGATCATCGTCGACCCCGCCAGCAACCGCACCAGTGGTGCGCTGCTGGTGCGCTGAGGAGCAGCACCATGGGACGCGTCATCTTCGTCAGCGCTGGACCCGGCGCGGCCGATCTGATCACGCTGCGTGGCGCTCGTGCGCTGGCGCAGGCCGAGGTGGTGCTGTTCGATGCACTGACCGATCCGGCGCTGCGCGAGCTGGCACCGCAGGCGCAATGGATGGATGTCGGCAAGCGCGGTTTTTGCGACTCCACCGCGCAGGCGGCCATCAACGCCGCCCTGGTGAAACAGGCGCTGGTGCATCAATGCGTGGTCCGGCTCAAGGGCGGTGACGCCAGCATCTTCGGCCGGCTGGAGGAAGAGCTCGACGCTCTGGCGGTGGCCGGCATCGAATCTGAGGTGGTGCCCGGCGTGACGGCGGCGATTGCCGCTGCCGCACAGCTGCAGCGCCCCTTGACCCGCCGCGGCGCCGGCCGCAGCGTGAGCCTGACGACGGCGATGACCCGCGACGGTGATCTGCAGGCGCAGCGTTCGGCCGATACCGAGGTGTTCTATATGGCCGGCCGCCAGCTGGGCGCACTGGCGCGCAAGCTGCAGGAAGCTGGTTGGCCGGCGGGAACGCCAGTGGCCGTGGTTTCGCGGGCCGGTTGCAGCGATGCGCTGAGCAGCGACCACCGGGTTGCCGACCTGGCCGCAGCGGCCATGCTGCACCGCGGCCGCCCCACGGTCGTGACGGTCGGCGTCGGGGCCAAGCCGCTGCGCAAACCAGCGCTGGCACGACAAAGCCCCCTGATTGACCGCGCTCAAGCCAGCGCAGCCAAGGTGAACGATTAAAATCCCGCCTTTGTGCGCCGCCGCAGAGACCGCCGAGACCCGGCGGGCGCTGGCGTCCCAGGGCCCCAATACTTCAGAGCTGCTCCATGACCCACGTCGTTACCGAAGCCTGCATCCGCTGCAAATACACCGATTGCGTTGATGTCTGCCCTGTCGACTGCTTCCGGGAAGGCCCGAACTTCCTCACCATCGATCCGGACGAGTGCATCGATTGCGCCGTCTGCATTCCGGAGTGCCCGGTCAATGCCATCGTCCCTGAGGAAGATGTGCCCGGCGACCAACAGCACATGATCAAGCTGAATGCGCAGCTGGCCCAAAAGTGGCCCAGCATCACCAAGCGCAAGGCGCCGCTGCCCGATGCTGACGACTGGAAGGACAAGACGGGCAAGCTCTCCGAGCTGATCCGCTGAACCCTGCCCGGCCAGCCCTGAGGCTGGTCTGCTCAACGAATGGAAAACCAAGTGACTCAAGCCACCTCCACCGCCGCTGGCGTGATTGAAACCGATGCCGTCATCGTCGGCGCGGGCCCGGTGGGCCTGTTCCAGGTGTTCGAACTCGGACTGCTGGAGATCAAGGCCCACATCATCGACTCACTGGCCTACCCCGGCGGCCAGTGCATCGAGCTGTATCCGGACAAGCCGATCTACGACATCCCGGCCGTGCCCGTGTGCACCGGCAAGGAACTGACCGACAACCTGATGAAGCAGATCGAGCCCTTCGGCGCGACCTTCCATCTGGGCCAGGAAGTCACCACGGTGGAAAAGCAGGCCGACGGCCGCTTCTTCGTCGCCACCTCCAAGGGCACGCAGTTCCTGACCAAGACCATCTTCATCGCCGGTGGTGTGGGCAGCTTCCAGCCGCGCACGCTGAAGGTGGACGGCATCGACAAGTACGAAGGCTCGCAAGTGCACTACCGTGTGCGCAAGCCCGAGCAGTTCGCCGGCAAGAACCTGCTGATCGTCGGCGGCGGTGACTCGGCGCTGGACTGGGCGCTGAACTTCTGCGGTGGCAATGAGGACGGCAACCCGCACAAGGCCGAAAGCGTGATCCTGCTGCACCGCCGCGACGGCTTCCGGGCCGCGCCGGCTAGCGTGGCCAAGATGCGCGAGCTGTGCGATGCCTACGAGATGCAGTTCATCGTCGGCCAGGTGACCGATATCGACGAAGCGGACGAACAGCTCAAGGGCGTCAAGGTCACCGGCGGTGACGGCGTCACCCGTGTCGTGCCTTGCGACCAGGTGCTGGTGTTCTTCGGCCTGAGCCCAAAGCTCGGCCCGATCGCCGAATGGGGCCTGTCGCTGGAACGCAAGCAGATCGTCGTCGACACCGAGAAGTTCGAGACCAGCACGCCCGGCATCTTTGCCGTGGGCGATGTGAACACCTACCCGGGCAAGAAGAAGCTGATCCTGTCGGGCTTCCATGAAGCCGCACTGGCCGCCTTTGGCGCCATGCCCTACATCAACCCGGACAAGCGTGTGCATCTGCAGTACACCACCACCAGCCCCAAGCTGCACAAGGTGCTGGGCGTAGAAACGCCGGTGTTCGACTGAGCTCGCAGCATCGCCTGCCAAAGCCCGCCATCCGGCGGGCTTTTTTCATCCTGCCGATAGAATGCAGCTCTTCGCTAGGGGTGCTGGTTTTCGCAAGAGAGCCGGCTGAGAAAGTCCCTTTGAACCTGATCCGGTGCGCTCTACGCGTGCCGGAGTCCCCGCAAGGGGATCGAGTTAATCCTCGCGCAGGGAAGCACGCAAGACGCCATCGACGTGACAGCAGGCCTTTCTCTCGCGCTGTCCGGGTGTCTGCGAATTGCCGACCTGCCATCGACCTTGAAGTCCAAGATGGCAACACACGCTCTGAAACTCTCCGCTCTCGCCGCCGCCTTGCTGGCGATCCATCCTTCATTCGCGCAATCCAGCCTGCCCGCCGTCACGGTGTCCGGACGCAATGCCGATGCCCCCGTGCGCATCGGCGGCTGGGGTGACACGCCCGTCGCCAAGCTGCCGCTGCAGGCCAATGTGCTGAACAGCGAGCGCCTGCTGGATGCCGGCATCTCGAACCTGGCCGGACTGAGCCAACTCGACGCCAGCGTCGGTGATGCCTACAACTCGGCCGGCTACGTGTCCTACCTGAAGGTGCGAGGTTTCGATCTCGACAACCGCTTCAACTACCGCCGCGATGGCCTGCCGATCAGCGCCGAGACGGCATTGGCGCTGGGCAACAAGAGCAGCATCGAGGTGCTCAAAGGCACCAGCGGCACCCAGGCGGGCACCAGCGCCCCCGGCGGCCTGGTCAACCTGGTGGTGAAGCGGCCAGACGTCCAGCTGCTGGCCCTCAGCGCCGGTGTCAGCGAGCGCGGCACGCTGGAAGCGGCGGTGGACTGGAGCCAGCGCTTCGGCACGGCCAAAGCCTTCGGCCTGCGCATCAATGCGGCCGGTGCTGCGCTGCGCCCCGAGCTCAGGGACGCGCAGGGCGAGCG
Organism: Methylibium sp.; assembly: GCA_013824165.1. Lineage (GTDB taxonomy): Bacteria > Pseudomonadota > Gammaproteobacteria > Burkholderiales > Burkholderiaceae_C > JACDQM01. The sequence goes on from PNNH01000076.1 coordinate 111,878, forward strand.
CCAGCTGCTGGCCCTGGCCGGTGATTGGCGCATCAGCCCCGATACGCTGCTGGAAACCGAATTCGAGTGGAACCGCCAGTCCCAACCCAGCCAACCCGGCATGAGCCTGCTCGGCAGCAAGCTGCCCGATGCCAAGGCCTTCGACCCGCGCCGCAACCTCAACAACCTGCCCTGGTCCCAGCCAGTGGTGTTCGACAACAGCCATGCCTCGCTGCGGTTGCAGCAACGCCTGTCGGCTGACTGGCGCGCCCAGGCGCATCTGGGTGTGCAAGAGCTCAAGACCGACGACCGCCTGGCCTTTCCCTATGGCTGCTCGGCCGAGAACGCCTGGGACCGCTATTGCAGCAATGGCGATTTCGACCGCTACGACTTCCGCAGCGAGGGTGAGCGCCGCCGCAGCCAGGCGCTGGACCTATCCTTGAGCGGCAAGCTGGCCATGGCTGGCCTGCAACACCAGATCAGCGCCGGCCTGCTGCTGAGCCGCTACCAGGCCCACCTCGGCCCGCAGACCAACCAGCAAGTGAGCCCAGGCAATGTCTTCATCGACCAGCCCTCGCCGCCCAAGGCCGAGCCCAATGACGTCAACACCAACCGCGAAGAGCGCAGCAGCGAGCTCTACCTGCGCGACGCCGTGCAGATCGACAAGCAATGGCAGGCTTGGCTGGGCTTGCGGCACAGCCGCATCGAGCGCGAAAGCGTGCGCACCGACGGCTCGCGCGCGACCAACTACCCCCAGAACTTCAGCACGCCCTGGCTGGGTCTGAGCTATGCCATCAACCCAACGCTGATGGCCTATGGCAGCTGGGGTGAAGGGGTGGAATCCGAAGTGGCCCCGAACCGCCGCCGCTACAGCAACCGGGGCCAGGTCTTGCCCGCCTTGAAGAGCCGCCAGTTCGAACTCGGCCTGAAGTCCGGCAGCAGCACGGTCGACTGGTCGGTCAACGCCTTCGACATCCGCCGCCCGCTGTGGAGCGACATCGGCGCCTGTGACGACGACATCGCTGACAGCTGCACCCGCAAGGCCGACGGCTACGCGCGCCACCGTGGCCTGGAAGGCCAGGCTGATATCAAGTGGAGTGGCGGCGGCCTGCTGGCCAGCGCGATGAAGCTCAAGGCCCGCCGGGAAGCAGCCATCGATCCCGCGATGAACGGCGTGAAGCCGACCAATGTCGCCGAGACCTCGATCAAGCTCAACGCCCGGCAGCGCCTGGCCGCCTTGCCAGCACTGCAGCTCAACGCCGGCCTGGTCTACGAGGGTGCCCGCACCGTGTTGCCTGACGCCAGCCTCAGCATCCCCGCCTGGACCCGCTTGGATGCAGGCCTGCGCTACGAGCAGACACGGGGCAAGCAACTGCTGGTCTGGCGCGCCGGCGTCGACAACCTCACCGACAAGCGTGCCTGGCGCGAGTCGCCCTACCAGTACGGCCACGCCTATCTCTACCCGCTGGCCCCCAGGACCTGGCGCGCCAGTGTTGAAGTGCAGTTGTAAAGCACCAAAAACTCTGGCTATAATGCAAGGCTCTGTTCCTCGATAGCTCAGTCGGTAGAGCGCCGGACTGTTAATCCGTAGGTCCCTGGTTCGAGCCCAGGTCGAGGAGCCAGAATTTCAGCTGCAGCGGTACGGATCCGCTGCCGCAAGCAGACACAAAAACTACCGGTCAATTCCTCGATAGCTCAGTCGGTAGAGCGCCGGACTGTTAATCCGTAGGTCCCTGGTTCGAGCCCAGGTCGAGGAGCCACTTGTGCTTGCTATGAACCGGAGTGCCGTCCATCTGGACAAGGCACTCCGGTTTGTAGTGCACCACCACTTCGTCGTCTTTCACGACGATCATTTGTGCGATCGAGGCGATCAAGCCACGTAGCGTTTTCGCGTCATCGCATCCCATCACCGTCGCCCGGAAGATCTCCGCGGCTTCATCGGCTGAGACGTCCAGCGGCCCCAGGGTCGGTTCTGGCTCGTTCTCAAGCGAGACCAGCGCCTTTTCGGCCTGGCTGATCTGTTCGTTGATCTTCTTCAGCCTCGGGCCGAGCTCGTTGATGCCAGGGGCATCCGTGCCCTGCAGCTCGATCACGTCGAACAGCTTGTTGCGCCTGGCTTCGGCGGCTCGAAGTTCCAGCACCAGGCTGGTCCGGCGCGTGGCGCGCTCCTTGACCCAGCGCGCTGCGGCGTCATCAAGCTGGCGCAGCACGCCTTCGATCATTTGGCGGTTCAACAGCTTGTCCAGCAGCTCCTGAAGCAGCCACTGCTCGAAAGGCTCAGCACGCATCCGGGGGAATCCACAGGCGCAGCCTTGCAGATTCTCTCGGCAGGCGTAGTAGCTGTAGACCTTGCCGCCGCGGCCCGTGCCGGTGGCGATCTGCAGCGATGCGTTGCACAAGCCACAGCGCAGCAAGCCTGTGAAGAGGTGGTTGCTGTTCGCCGCACCGCGTTCAATGGCCGGGGCGCGGCCGCTCATCGCTTCCTGCACGGCCTGGAAGGCCTCGGCGGCGATCAATGGCTCATGCGCCTGCACGCGCACCCAGTCAGACTCTGGCCTGAGCTTGCGGCGCTTGCGGTCGAAGCGGTTGTAGACGACGGTTCCCATATAGACCTCACTGTTCAGCATGTGCAGCACGGTGCCCTTGTGCCAGCGCCGGTTGCGCGTCATCAGGCCCTGCGCGTTCAGGCGCTCGGCGATCAATTTGGCGCCGATTCCGTTGCCGGCCCACTCAAAGATCATTCGAACGATGGCCGCTTCGCGCTCCAGCGGTACCAGACACCGCCGATTGCTGCCGTCGACGGCCTGCGCCTCATATCCGAAAGGCGCCCGGCCACCCATGAAGAAGCCCTCGCGGGCGGCGGCCATCATCGAGCGCTTGGTATCGGCCGAGACCTGTCGCGAGTAGCTTTCATCGATCACCTGCTGGAAGCTGTCCAGCATCCAGCCTTCGTGAGAGTCCAGATCGATCGAGGACTGCGCGTAGGCGATCTTGGTGCCGTAACCCGCCAGCTCGCGCTTGTATGCGATCGCGTCAGCCTGGTCGCGCGCGAATCGCGAGCTGGACCAGCAGATGAAGTAGTCGACATCACCCACAGCACAGCGGTTGATTGCCGTGCGGAAGCCCGGGCGGGCGTCGGTGGTACCGGATATGCCCTCGTCGCGAAAAACGTGCAGCACCGCGGCGTTCAGTGCCTCGGCCTTGTTCCGGCAACTCTCGATCTGGCTGTCGATGGACAGGCCCTCTTCAGCCTGGCGGTCGGTGCTCACCCGCGCATAAATCACAGCTCGTTTCATGGGTTCCTCACTCTAGTTTTTGTCATCAGGCGCGTCAGCTGACGAAGGCTCAGCCGCTCACCCAGTTCAGCACTCACCATGCGATAGACCTCGCGGGCGGGAAGTCCAGCAGCTACGAGGGTTTCGATGTACCGATTCCGCTGGTAGCGCTCAAAGCTGCTGTACTGACGCAGGTGCAGCTCGATCAGGTTGTCGCGGTTGCGCAAGCCAGGATCTGCGGACCACTCTGCCCACGAAGCCACAAAGGCGTCGTAGCCGATCAGCCGGGCCACGGCCAGCCAGGTCGACGTCAGACCGATCGCAGCGAGCTCACCGATGCGAGGATCACCCTGCAGGCCCTTGCGGCTGGCCGCAGCCTTGGCGGTGCGCGCGGCCTCGGCCTTCAGAGCGTGCTCCAGTTCGCCCGGGAATAGATCTGGCTTCGCAGGATCCGCGACCACAGTCCGGATGCGATCGATCAGGTAGGCACTCAGCGCAGTGTTCGGCGCTCGGCCAGCATCGGCTTTGCGACAAGCTGTCGCCAGTTCCTTAACCGACTTGTAGCTGCACTCATGCCCGAGGTGGGAGCGCAGCAGACCGTGAATCTCGCGCGACCCGAAGCCAAGATTGACCAGGCGGCGAACGTAGGCCCGGCGCTGCATGTCCTCGTACCAGTGGAAGCCGCGAATCACCAACACGATGCGGCGGTCATCGGTCTGCACATCGTCGTCGGCCGACAGCGTGCGCCACAGGTTCATCCAGGCGTCATAGCCGATCCGATGCGCCAGCCGAAGCCAGACTTGGGCGAGGCCGATTTCCGACAGCTCGCGAAAGCGAGGGTCGCGCGAAAGTTCTGGAGCAATGCATCCATCCAGGTACCCACCTCCCCCCCTGCCGGGGGCCGGGCGGCCTTGCCGACCCCCCACCACCCCCGGCCGGGGGGGCGCAGGCTGGACGGGCGGCAGCTCAAACAGCAGCTGCTGACCTGGCTCGCCGCTCCCACTGCGTACATCACTGCCCATAGCCACCCCCTGCACATAGAGCCGCACCAAGCACTGCACTGCGCACTTCATCAAAGCACGCAGCACAACCCATCTGTAACCATGACTGAGTTAGCCCGCTCTTGTTACAGTTTTGGAGCACGCTCGAAATCACAACGCTCTCCCATGGATAGAGCACTACGCCACAGTGACGCACTCTGCGTTGTGTAGCCATGCGGGGCGGACGGATGCGCATCGATGGGGCTCCTGCGCTGGGTCAGAGCCGCTTGAGCAGCTCGCTGACGGGGGTCTTGATCTTGGCCAGCGGGCCGCTCTCGTCGACGATGCGCGTCTTGCGCCGCATGCTCATCGAGTCATAGATCGCCGTGGTCTTGGGGTCAACGTGGCCGAGCAGCTCGCCACGCATCGTGGTGCTCACCTCGTCCTCGGCCAGCTCGGTGCCGTAGAGGTGCCGGAAGGCGTGAGGGTGGCGCTCAGCACGGGGCACGCCAACCTGCTCGCCATAGCGCTGGATCAGCCGCCACACGCTCTGCCTGGTCAGCCGCACGGCCTCGCCTCGGTACTCATGCTCAGGCACGTGCGTGTTGCGGGCGTTGACGAAGAGCACCTTGTCCGGCTGCCCTGCCACCTCGACCTCACGGTCGACCTCGCGCAGCCCATCGTGATCGAGATACAGGCGCAACAAGGCCTCCGCCTCACGCGGCACCGGCACGATCCGCGTCTTGCCACCCTTTTCTGTGACGCGCACCACCAGGCGCACCTTGTCCCCGATCTGTCCATTGCGGATGTCCCCCTCGTTGAGGGCGCACAGGCCTGAGACGCGCAGACCGCAGCCAATCAGCAGGGCCAGGATGACGGCATCGCGCAGGCCCATGAAAGTGTTGAGATCCGGCGCCCACATCAGCCGCTCGGCATTGGCCAGGCTCAGCGCCTCTGGCAGCGGCTTGCCGGCGCGCGGCTGGCGAATATCGGCCGCCGGGCTGCTGCCGACGTGGCCACGCTTCTCGGCCCAGGCATACAGCCCGCGCACCGCGCTGATGTAGGGCTTGCGGCTGCGCGCCACCACCCCCCGCTTATGCAGCCACAGGCCGCAGAAAGCCTCCAGCTCGCCGGCGTCTGCCTGGGCCATCGGCCGGCCCACCAAGAACTCAGCCAGGCGGGCAAACACCATGCGGTAGGCCTCCAGCGTCCGCGGCCGCCGCCCATTGCTGGCCAGGAACGCCAGATAACCCTCGACCAGGCCGGAATCCGTCATTTTTGGGGTCCTCAGGGGGGGTACAGGCATTTAACCCGTGGATGCGTGGATGCCCCATTTTATAACCATGAAAACCCAATAACGACGCGGGTTTGCGGGCGATTCCCAATCCACGGATAACCCGTGGATGCCACCTCCAACCCGTGGTTACAAAACTGACACGCATTCTTGACCTGTGGATATGGTCATTCCCTCAAATCCCCTCTTTCTCTTCTCTTTTATCAATCAAATCAGATAGATAGATAAGAACAAGAGGCGAGTATCAAAAAACACAGCCCGTGGAAAAAACAAGCCAACCCGTGGAAAAACAAACTGAACCCGTGGACTCAAAAACAGGCAATACCCAGCGGCTTCATAGAGGCCGAATAGAGAAAACCTATTTGTAACCACGGGTCCACGGGTTCTAGCCGCTGCGCCCGCCTTGTTTCTGAGAATTTGCACGCTGGGCGGCCATCAACCCCCTGGCTTGGCTGTTGGCCGCAGCACGAACCACCTTGTGGGGTGCGGGGAGAGACAGGCAAAGGGCATGCGCATGCCGCCCCAGATCCACCAGGCTCAGCCAAAGCCCCGCAAGGAAGCGCGAGGGCCACCAGGCGCGCGCAAAAAAGCCCGGCTGGGCCGGGCTGGAGTCGCGGGCGGGGGCAGTGCTCAGCCCGGCCTGGCCAGCCGCTGCTGGGCCAGCGTGCGCAGCACCGGATTGCCCGGCAGCCCGTCCCATTCCACGATGGTCAGCACGTCGCCGGGTGTAAAGAGCCGCAGCCCGTCCACATCGTTCACCTGCCAGCCGCGCTCAGCGCAGGTGCGCGCCACGGCCTTGGCATCGCCCGAGTCGGCAAACAGCGCCAGCACCTGGTCGTGCATGCTCAGCTCCTCGCTGCGCAGCAGGATGGAACGCTGCGCGTCGAACAGCGCCTCCTGCTGCCGCAGCAAGCGCGCATGCGCCCGGCCCAGCGCGTCCATCACGCCCGGCAGCGCATTCACAGCGCCACCTCGATGCCCAGCGCCGCGGCGGTGCCCAGCAAGCCGTCGTGGGCCAGATCCAGGCGGGCGCAGGCGCCCTCCAGCAGCGTGGCCAGGCCGGGGGCGCAGCCCTGGGCCAGCAGCGTGGCGTCGTCGCTCTGCTGCAGCAGGCGGGCCAGCATGGCCACACCCTCGCGGCCACAGCGCAGGTCTTGCACGATGGTGAGGAACTCTTCGTGCATCACCACCGGCTCATCATCGTCGTCGACGGGCGGGCGCGGCAGGCCCAGCGTCTGGGTGCCCAGCAGATCAGGGGGGATGGTTTCAGGCATGGGTGCCTCCGATTGGGTCAGTTGCAATCGGGGGCCACCCCCTTCCAAAAGGGTGGCCGCCCAAGACGGGTTGGAAGACCGGTGACCCAGCGGAGGCTGTTAGCCGGCGAGCCTTGCGGCTCCCCGTCCGGGCGGCCCTTGATCGTCAAACGCGCAAGGGTGTCCAGAAACGGCAAAGCCGCATTGTCTGCGGCCTTGGTGCCGCTGGGTCGATTCGGGCTTCCAAACCCGGCTGACTGGTGTCAGCGCCTTTAATGTACCTCATGAAAGGCGCAGTGCGCAATGCGCCTTTCCTACAATGCAAACCGCCACGCGGCGTGAGAAAAAGCGGCCTCACACAGGGAGAACTCCATGCGCACAGTCGCCGTTATCGTCGCCGCAGCAGCCCTCGCGGGCTGTGCAGGTCAATCGCACTACGTCTTGCCGGATGCCCAGCAGCGGCAACAAGCCTGGTCAAAGGTGGTGGACCGACCTCGCAGCGAGGTCTGGGATGCCGCCATCCCCAATCTGGGCAAGCAGTACTTCGTGATCAACAACCTCGACAAGGCGTCCGGGCTGATCAACCTGAGCTACTCGGGCGATCCTGAGCGCTTCGTGGACTGCGGCCGCATCACCTCCACCGTCACGAACCTGCGCGGTGACCGGGGCTATGACTTTGCCGCCTCCAAGGCGCAGCAGAACTACGAGCTGATGGACTTGCGTTACGGCCTTCAGATCATCAACCGGCGCATGTCGCTCGAAGGGCGCACCAACCTGGTCTTCGAAGCCATCGATGCCAACCGCACCAAGGTCACAGCGAACGTGCGCTACGTGCTGACGCGCAAGATCATGGTCTACAACGGCGCCCGACAACTCATGGGCGGCAAGGACGGCACGATCAGCTTCAACTCGGGCCAGGTGGAGTCCTTCCCTCCCGACGCGGACAGCGGCGGCCTGACCTGCGTGCCCACGGGCGCGCTTGAGCGCGATCTGCTCAGTGCGGTGAACTGATCACCCCCGCCGCCCCAGCCTCTCCCTCACATCCCTGAGCCGGCTGCGCACCATCCCCGTGGCCAGCAGCCCCTGGTCGAAGTACTCCGCCTTGGTCTGGCCCAGCGCACCGGCGCGGATCTCGGGGCCCAGGCGCTCGAGCGCCTCCATCGTGGTCTCCCGCCCGGCCTGGTCGGCCTCGCTCACCTCGGCGTCGAACACCGCCACCACGAAGCTGATCGTGTTGGGGTGCGCGGGCCAGGGGCAGCTCTTGCGGTCGGGGTAGACGCCCTCGCCCAGGCCGTGCACGTTCTGGCGGGCGTAGAGGTCGCAGATATCAGGTCGGGGGTGGCGGGGGCTCAGCAAGAACCTGAAACCCACAAAGCCCGGCGCCTTCTCCGCGCTGGCCATATAGGCCTCGCCGTGCGCCCGGTTCACCTCGGTGCGCATCACCCGCAGCGCGGCCGCCAGGCCGCCGCTGCTGGCATCGCGCAGGTAATCGGCCCCCACCATCAGCCGGGCCGCCTGCGCGGCCTGCTGGGCCTGCTGCGTGCCCGCTGGCACGGCCTGGCCGCGCAGGATGAACTCTTGCGCCGCCTTGTCCGCGCTCCAGCCCTGCACCACCGCCTGCTCGATGGTGCCCAGCACCGCCTGGCGCGCGCCAGCGCCCACCCGCCACAGCCGGTCGCTCAGCACCAGGCCATCGGCCGCCCTGAAGTTCTGGACGAAGGCCACCGCCGTGTCCACCTGCTCCAGCGCCTGGTTCACCGTCAGCACCGAGGGCACCGCCCGCCCCGTGGCGGCCAGGCCGGCCTCGGTCAGCGGCCGCACGCCCAGCTCGGCCGCCTCCACCAGCGCCGCGTTGATCAGCTCGGCGCTCGCGCTGGCCAGCGCATCCAGCACCTGTGTCACGTTGGCCAGCAGGCCCTGCAGCTGCTCCAGCTTCACGCGCGAGCCGCCGGCGGCCGCGGCGGCCTCGATCGCGGCCTGCACCTGGGCCGCGGCCTCGGTGTAAATCCGCGTCAGCTCCGCCACGGCGCGCTCATCCAGCGCCTGCATGCCATTGCGCGCCGCCTGGCTGGCGCGGCGGATGGCTGCGGCCACCGCACCGTTCATCACCTCGGTGGCCATCAGCCGCGCCCCCTGCCCCCGTTCGAGCCCGGCACCCCCACCGAGGTGGCGCTCTCCCCCTTGCGGGCGTTGCCTGGCGTGATGCTCACCTTTGCGGGTGCCCCGCCTGGCGCACCCCCCCCTGCGGTGGGGGTGGGGGGCATCCCACCCGGCAGGGGGTAGGGGTCGGTGCGCTTGCCCCAGGCCTCCACGGCCTTCAGCACCTGGGCGGGGTCGTAGCCCATCTCGGCCCACACCAGCGGCGGCGGCAGGCCCAGCGCCACCAGCTTCAGGCCCAGATCCGCCACCTGGTTCGGCGTCTCGGTGCGGCGCTCGCTCATGCGGGCGCTGATCTCGTCCGGCCCGGCCACGATGCCCTTCAACAGCAGGTGGATGCGGAACGCCGCCTCATACTCAAACGCCAGCGTGTCCTGCACGTGGTCGATCTCGTCGTAGTAGTCGCGCTTCAGGTCCTCCAGGATGTCGCGGCTCAGCCCCTCGGTGTAGCCCATCAGCCCCTTCGGGATGCCGGCGCCGGCGAAGAAGCTGTCCAGCAGGTACACCACGTCCTCGATGTCAGCCAGCTTCGCGTCGCCCTGCACCGCTGTCACCGAGCCCTTGCGGTTGCTGTAGAAGTCGGTGCTGATCTCACCCTTCTCGCCCTCAACTTCCTTGCGGTAGGCCTTGACCTCATCCTCCGTCGCCCCCTCCAGCACATGGCTCAGCCGCAGCGGTGCGCGCATGCGCCGGCGCAGCACCAGGTCTTCTTCGGTCATCGTCAGCTTGCGCCACACGTCCACCGTGGCATCCAGGAAGGGCCGGCCCATCTCGCCCATGTCGTCATAGCTCAGCGGGTCGAAGCGGGCCAGCTGCAGCTGCCATGCCGCGAAACTGGCCTGCACCTGGCCGGTGGTCACATCGCGCTGCTCGTAGGCCCGGGCCGGGTCGGTGAAGCGCCCCGACGCGTCGGTGATCGGCACGATGGTCTCCGCCGGCATGCGTACCGCCGCCACCACGCGCTGGCTGTCATCCAGCACCAGCTGCAGCGGCAAGTTTCCCTCACACACCAGGCCGCGCGCATCGCTGCGCAGCTTCTGCACCCGGTTCAGGTGCAGCCGGTGCTCGAAGGCCTGCCACTCCCGGCGCAGCGTCTCGCTGCTGGCCGTCTCGTTGAACTGCATCACCAGCCCGCCGCGGATCGTGTCGCGGCAGATCCGGCCGTGGATGCGCTTCACGCGGCCGTCGCGCTGCTCCATGTCCCGCAGCAGCAGGATGCGCTCGCGCACCTCGGTCGACACCGAGAACTGGCGGTAGAAGCGCCGCATCGCCGTGTCTGCCGCCACCCGCGCGCCGCGCTCGCCAGACGGCCGCGCATACAGCGGTGCCAGGGCCGTGCGCATCAGTTCGCCGCCAGCAGCGGCCAGAGATTTCAAGTAGCTCATGGCCACCTCCTGTTAACGGGCTAGACCCAGCCCACTGCCGCCCTGGCCCAGCAGCGCCTGCCGGTCCATCTTGCGGTGCTGCACCACAGCCGGCGCATCCTCCATGCCGCGCGTCAGCAAGGCATAGACGGCGGCACACAGCGCATCGAAGTAGTCGTCGCCCAGCTTCTGGTCCACCATCTGAAAGCTGCTGTAGCTCGCCTTGGTGGCAATCGCCTTCATGTTCCCCACCTGGCGCACAAAGGCCAGCCAGTCCGGGTCCTCGCCCGTCCAGCCGGTGTCGACGTAAGGCACCGCCGCGCGGCCGTGGTGGAAGATCTCGCGCACCGCGCTGGCCATCACGTGCTTCGTCATGCCCTCGAAGCGCATCGGCGCAAACGCCCACTGCGCCCAGCTGCTGGCCGTGCTGTTGCCCTCGTCCACCGTCTCGCGGTTGATGTGCGTGAGGCCCTGGCGGAACAAGTCATCGTTCACCGCGGTCAGCATGCCAACGCCGAAGGCATCGCCGATCGCGTAGTCCGGCCCGAAGTACTCCCAGGCAGCCACCAGGTCGCGGCGCAGCGTCTGGTCGCTCACGCCTGGCGCCCAGGAGCGCACATAGGGCACCGTCACCCAGTTGCCCATCTGCTCACACACCACCAGCGTGCTGCGCGAGGCCTCGGGCCGCTCGCCGTGGCCGGTGTGGTCGTAGCCGAAGCTGATCAGCCCGCGGCGCTTGTAGCGCGCGCCAGGCAGCGGGCCGGCGCGCTCCAGGCCGGCCTCCAGCCCCAGGCCCAGCGCGCGGCGGATGTGCTCCTCCCAGATCCAGTTCCGCGCCTGGATGTTCCGGCACAGCATCTGGCGGATGTACTCATCGGCCGGCAGCTGCTGGCGCATGCTCAGCGCCCAGCCCGCGTCGATTGCGCCCAGCGCCTGGCCCAGGTGGATGTCCACCGTGGGCAGCACGCGGTACTCCCCGGTGTCGATCAGCGCCTGCAGCACCCCCGCGCCCTTGAAAACGCCCGTGATGCGGATCGCCGGCTTGAAGCGCGCTGCGCCCTCCTTCACACCCAGCCGACGCGCCGCGCCCAGCATGGGCAGAAAGCGGCTCATCAGCCGCTCCTGCGGCATGTCGTCCACTTCCTCGAGGTCGCCGATGGTGAGCGAATCGCCGTCGACCTGGCTCATGATCCCGTAAGCCGCGGCGCGGCTGTGGTTGACGAACTCGAAGCCCGTGTCCCGCAGCTGCGGCCGGCCCTGCTTGTGGGCGATGTAGGCGCTCAGCATCGGCGCGCGGCGGATCGCCTCCAGCATGTAATCCAGGTTGTTCTGGCTCTGCTGCATGCGCGGCGCCACGATGCCGCAGTCCTGGTGCGGCATCGTGGCCAGCTGCTCCAGGTTGTACATCTCCTTCACCGCCGTCTTGCCCGTGCGCCGGCAGCTGAAGTCCACCGTGTTCGGGTGCTGGTCCATCTCCTGCATCTTCAGCAGCTGCATCGGATCCAGCACCACGTTGTGCACGTGCTTGTGCCACAGCGCGTGCGGCCGCAGCCCGGTGCGCGGGTCCGGCTGGGCGAAGCGCATGATCTCCTGCTCAGCCACGCTCGCGTGCTGCACGCGCTGGGCCGCCGTCACCCTCATGAGCCGCTGCCCCCGGTGGCCTTGGTCTTGATGCCCGTGGCAGCCTCATGGGCCAGCAGCACCGGGTCCTGCGCCGCCGCAGCGCCGGCGGCCTGCATCAGCGCGGGCAGCTTCTCGAACACGCTGGCCATGCGGTCGCTGAAGGCCTCCATCGCCTCGGCGGCACGCTCCTGGCCCTGCTCGCCCAGCCGGCCGCGCAGCTCGCTCTGCTCATCGTCCTGCGCTTTGATCGTCATGCCCAGATCGCTCAGGCTCAGGCCCAGGCGCGTCACCAGATCCGCCACCGGCTTGAAGGCCGGATGCGCGGTGTACTCGTAGACGTAGTGCGTGCGCCCGTCGTCATCCACAAAGCTGATCGGCATGTTCACCATCCGGCCTTCGTCCTCTGGCAGCGGGCTCACGCGCTGCTCGAACCTCGGCACCTTCAGCACCACGCCGTCGCCCAGGATCGACTGCAGGCACATCTGCAGCGTGCCCACCAGCGCCGCATGCATGTCGCCGTGGATCTTGGCTAGCGCGCGCGGGTTGCGCTGCTCAAACGCTGCGTGGTGCAGCATGAAGAGCTCGGTCTGCTTCACACACGCCGGCTGCTGGGCGCACCAACGCCGGTTCACATCGCAGCGGCTGCAAAAGGCATAGCTGTCCGGCTTGGCCGGAAAGTACGTGGCCACCCGCGCATTCAGACCGTGCTTCATGGCGTTGAAGCGCGTGCGCAGCGCCTCTTCAGGCGTGGGATGCCCGGCCAGATTGGCCGCCGCGGCGGCCTGGCCTTCTGGGGTGCGGGGGCCGGTGCTCATCTGGTGCGCCTTCAGCAGCGCACGCTCCCAGGGCGCCTGCGGCTGGCCGGATGCTTCGCACAGCGGGCAGGTGGCGAAGTAGCGCCACGGGTGATATGCCGCCTCGGGTGTTTCGTCCGGCTCCACCAGGTCAGGCGCCGCCGACCAGGTGTAGCGGCACACCTGACAGCGGAAGTTCACGTCCGTCAGCTCTTCAGACCAGTTTTTGCGCATCGTGCCCGAAGGCTATGGCCCCGTGCGCGACATCGGCAGGGGCTCAGGGCGGCCCAGGGGCCAGCAGCACCTCCAGGGTGGCCAGCGCCTGGCTCAGTTGGTCTGACACCGGCTGCAGCAAGGCCAGCATCGGCCCGGCCTTCAAGGCATGGTCGTGGCTGCAGCCAGACAGCATTTGATGAATGCCCTCCAGTGCGGCGCTTGCCTGGCCCAGCAGCGCGGCGTGTTCCTCGAGCAGTGCGTTTCCTGCGCCTGCTTCTTCAATGTGGTGTGTCATGGCACGTTCGTGGTGAGTCGGACCTGGAATAAATCACCGCCGCTCAACCGTTGCCACTCCGGGGTGCGGGGGCCGCTCAGGCCCAAGTCCACATGCGTGCGACCAACGCCCTCAGGTCGGCCTCGAAGCCGCGGCGGCGGCGTCTTCAGCGCGCGCAGCCCCGGTGCCCGACTGCGGCGCCATCCCGGCGCGCAGCAGCACCACGATCAGCCCATTCAAGCTCCGTTCCTCCTGCTGCGCACGCAGTTTCAGCGCGCCGTGGAGGTCCGCGGGCAGTCGGGTCATCACCGGCACGACATCCTTTTTCATTGTCAGGCCCTGCGTTTCGTAGTGACACCGTGTCACTATACAGCCGCGTCAACGTAGTGTCATAGTGACACTATGAGCGATGAACACCGGAGCCAATACCGGCTGCCGGCCGAACTGGCAGAGCAGCTGAAGCAAGCCGCAGAAGCCAGCGGAAGAAGCCTCAACGCCGAGCTGGTGGCCAGGCTGCAGCAGAGCTTCGCGCCCGAGGATGAAGCCCGGCTGCTGGCGCTGATCGAGGAAGGCTGCCGGCGGGCGCTGGCCGCCAGAGGTTGAGGGGGCAACCGCTCATGCCGCAGCCAACAGCCCCAGCGCCTGCTCAAGCTGGTCGGCAGCCGGGTGCAGAAGCACGGCCAACGCCTCGGCTTCGATCACTGTGCCAGGCTCTGCCGACCTCAGCAGAGCGACCAAGCCACCCACCTGCCTGGAGGAAGTCCAGAGCATGGTGATCAGCTCTTCGTGACTGCTGGCGTGGCTGCTGGCCTCTGGGTCGGTAGGCGCTGGCTGGGCGTTCTGCATGGGGTCGGTCCTGGGCTTGGTTGACGAATCAATCATCCGCCACAGAACCCCGAAGTCGATGACGAAACCAGGCCCTTTTCTGCACCCGAAACGCGGCTTCACAGCGCCGGCGCCAGCCCCAGCTCGGCCGCCGCCACATGGAAAAAGCCCAGCGACCCCTTGCATGGATAGAACGGCAGCGGCTCCGGCTTCGCCAGCACAAAGCCGTAAGGCCCGGTGAACCACGGCGAGTCCAACTCGGTCATCACATCCACCAGTTGCACCCTGCCGACGATGCCGCCGCGCGGCAGCGCATCGAAGGCCGGCAGCTCGATGCCGAACTGGTCCAGCAGCTGGGCCTGCATCTGTCGGTGAAACTTCTGGGTCAGCGTCAGGCTGGCATGGATCAGCAGCGGCCCGCGATAGCTGGTCGACCACTCCCGGTTTTCCACAGGTTTGAAGCCGTGCAGGATGAGCCAGGGCCAGGGTTGGCGGATGGAGAGTGCACGCATGTCAGTCCCCTTTCAGGCGGCCAGTGGGCTTGCCCCACAGGGCCTCGATGTCGTGAATCCGCGAGCCGAGAAATGCTTGCACCTCTTGCCGATGCTCGGGCGTCGATCGGAACGGATCGCGCTCGAAATAGGTCAAGCGCTCGAAGTCGATGGCCTGGCAGCTGTGAAACCCGCACATCGGCTGGTAGCCAAAATGCGGGCCAAACAGCGGGCGGAACAGTGTGTTCCCAGCAGTGGCGGTTCGGTAGTGCCAACGGATGCCCATCTGCTCCAACTGCGCGCGCAGGTCCTTCATGACAAGTCGCCGCTTGTTGGGTCCGCGTGCCGGGCGCTGCGTGAAGTCCAGGCTGAGTTGCATGTCTTCCTCACAGCGGTTCGTGCGCATGGCGGGCCTCTAACCACACGGGCGGCATCGTGTTGCCGTAGACGCTGAGCGCAACCAGGCCGCCGGAATTCAGCAGCTGCAGCTCCTCGGCCGAAGGCCTCCAGAACGACAGCACCAGCGGCTGCCCCTCAGGGGTGACGGCCCGCGTCACCGGCAAGGCCGAGCAGTAGGTCTGCGTCTGGTCCCAGCCGGGCGGCGCGCCGAGCACCAGGTTGTTGGTGGAGTGTTGGGTGGGATTCATGTCAGTCAATCTCCATAGGTCTTGGTCAGGCGCGCGTTCACGGCCTTGCCACGCTGCCGCACGGCATTGGCCAGCCGCGCCCTGTCGGTATGGCTGTGGCTGGCCTGGCTGAGCAGGCCGAAGTAGCTGTTGACGCACTGGCGCAGTTCTCCCTTGGATGCCTCCGCCACACGCAACAGCGCAGCCTTGACGGTGCGCGGCCGCGTGGTGCGACGCCACGGCTTGATGACATGCCCGACAAAGTCGACGCCGCGCGAGATAGGCTGCAGGATGGTCTTGCGCGGGTTCAGCGCCAGGTGCAGCTCGGCCAACTTGGCCTCGATGCTGGCCTTGGCGGCGTTGAGCCACTGCGGGTCATCGTGCAGCAGAACGAAGTCATCGACGTAGCGCACGTAATGCGGCGCGCGGATGCGGTGCTTGACGTGCTGATCCAATCCATCCAGCAGCACGTTGGCAAAGAACTGCGACGACAGGTTGCCGATGGGCAGACCGTGCCGGTCCGGCGCGTTGAACAGGCTCTTGTGCTCCGGCACCAGGGCAAGCTCCTGGCGGCTCCCTTGCACAGCCACATCCTGCCGCGGGTCGTGCATCAGGATCGTCTCGGCCAGTGCCAGCCACCAGGGTTCTCTCACCTTGCGCGCCAACATGCCCATCAGCACCGTCTTGTCGATGCTGACGAAGAAGTTGGCCAGGTCGCACTTCAGGTAGCTGGCCGGCCTGCTCCAGTTCTGGGTGACGCTGCGCACCTGGCCTTCCAGCCGGCGCGCCGCGTACAGCGTGCCGCGGCCCGGAATGCAGGCGCAGCTGTCGGCCACGAAGCTCGCGTGGAAGCGCGGCGCGATGCGGTTGTAAAACAGGTGGTGCACGATGCGGTCGCGGAACTCGGCCGCCCAGACCTCACGCGGGCGCGGCCTGGTGATGACGAAGCAGATCGAGCGGCCGGGCCGGTATGCGCCGCTGGCCAGCTCGTCGTGCAGGTCGTAGAGGTTCTGCTCGGCCTGAGCCTCGAATGCCTGCGCGCTGGCGCTGTTGCGCTTGGTGCGCCGGCAATCGAGGTAGGCCTGCAGAAGGTCGTGGAACAGGTAGGGATCTGCGGACGGCCACGGCAGCGCCTTCGGCGCTCTTGTGGTTGTTGTTCTGGTTGCCGTTGTTGAAGTTGCAATTCCAGGCGTACGAGGCCCTGTCGCGCTATGTAGGCCGCCATCCCGAAGGCTCACGCCGATCAGGGTGGGAGCTGCACCGGACGCGGCCCGCGCGCTGGCGGCGGTATCCGTGCTGTGCATGTCGGTGGTCTCGTGAACCAGCGGCGCGACCAGATTCACTTTGCGCACGGGCATGATGGCCTTAACCGTCATGCTGCAGGCGCCCTGTTCGCGGATTTGAGCCAGCCGCCGGCCTGCTTCCCGATAGAGCCCAGCAGCTGGATCGACTCGGCCCAGAGCTTGGGCGAGACGTAGCGGCTGTCGAAGCTGACACGCAGCAGCACCGTGACGGCGCGGTGCTTGGTCAGCAGCTCCTCGATATGGCCGGCCCGAACCTCGTGCTTCGAGGCGTTGGCCAGAGCCATCAGGTCGAGCATATCGACGCAGTGCTGGGTGATCTTCTCGCCCAGAGAGCGCTTCATGCTGCGGGGAATCTGCTCTTGCACCTTCAGCGCGAGCGCGAGCAGGCTCGTCCCGGTGCGGTAGATCGGCAGTTCGTGATGCAAGGCCATGTGGCGGGGCTCAGTTCAAAGGAAAGAAGGATTCAAGGATTGACTCTGCGGACGGCCACGGCAGCGCCTTCGGCGCTCTTGTGGTTGTCGCTCTGGCTGCCGTAGCTGAAGGTGCAACGCCAGGCGCACGAGGTGTTTTCCTCGTGCTCCTGGCATGACCAGTGCCATGCCGGCTTCAGATGCGGCTTGCAGTTCGAGAACAGCAGGGCCTGCTCCTGGCGGTTCGGCAGCGAGCCGCCGACCTCGTCGGCCCAGGCCATGGCGTCGTCCCAGTCCATCGACTCGGACGGACGCGCGGCCATCAGCACAAGGTGGTGCAGAACCTTGCCCTCGGCGTCCAGCACCGGGCCGGCGTAGTGCTCGCCCGGCTGCAGCTCGATGTCGACCTCTGGAATGCGGTGAAGGACCGGCGCGTGCTGCATGCGCAGCTTCTGGATCAGCGATTCGGCCAAGGCCTTCAGTTGGCTCTCGGCGGCTTCGACGGTAAGTGCGTCCATGATGCTCCTCGTGGGTGAAAAGGATTGAAGGATCAAGCGGTCAAGGGAATCAGGCGGACGGCCACGGCAGCGCCTTCGGCGCTCTCGCGGGTGTCGTTCTGGTCGCCGTGGCGGAAGTAGCAACCCCAGGCGTACGAGGCATCGTCTTCATCGCCGGTGTCGGCATCGAGCGTGTCGCTGGTCCAGTGCCAGGCTGGTTGCAGCTGGTCCTTGGCATTGGCGTAGAGCAGCGCGGCCACGGGGCGCGACGGCAGTTGGCCGCCGACTCCATCAGCCCAGGCCTTGGCCTTCGACCAGGTCAAGCGCGTGTCGGGTTTGTCCGCCAGCAGCACGACGGCGCAGTGGGTGCCGTCTTTACGTGTGATGACGCCACAAAATAGGCCGGTGTCGAGGGGCTGCCCCAGGGCGGGCAGGGTGGCAAGAGTGATCATTGCAGACATGGTTTTCTCCTCGGTTGTCATGCACCGATATCGGTGCGGTTGAAACTGGTCGCAGGGTTGGCGGCGTCACCCTGGAGCTGGGCAAGCGCCTCCGCCTCGCAGTCCGCCGCAAACGCCGCCTCGATGGCAGCCGGCTCGCAGATGGCCTTGCCCACCTCGTTGCGGCAGCAGTGGCCCGTCGCCGTGCGGCCGTTGAGCACCTCGCCGCCGCGGCAACTGCCAGGGAAGCAGGCGCAGACCTGGCCCGGGTTGCGGGCGGGCGTCATTTCAGGCTCCCGGCCACGGCCCGCGCCCAGCGCGAACCGTCATCGCTGTAGCTGCCGATGGGGCCGAAGGTCGACGGCACCTCGCCGGTGGGCACATAGCGGTGGTCTGGCGGCCTCGGTGCCTCGGTGCGCTTCACATGGGGCGGCACCACCGGCTCCAGCGCCGCGCCCCGGCGGTTGCTGGCGCGCAGATCGGCTTCCTGGCTGCGCTTGTGGTGCATGCGCTCCATGCGCTCAGACAGCTCTTGCTGCTTGGTGCTGCGCTGGCGGCTGGTCTTGTAGGTGCCGATCCACGGCGTGTTGGCCGCCTTCTTCGATTGGGGTGCAGTGGCCATGGTTCAGCCCTTTCCCATCGCGTCGGCCAGTGCCGCGCCCAGCGTGGGGCCGGTGCCGATCACTTCGTCGTCGCGGTCCAGGATCTCCACGATGGCACCGCCACCGAAGACCTGCTCGAAGTGCTGGATCTGCACATCGCCCTGCGCATCCAGCCAGCTCAGCTGGCTGATGGCCAGCGCGCCCTCGTCAGCCACGGCCGGGCCGGGCTGCGGGTCTTGCGCGCGCCGCCCGGCGCCATGGCTGATGCGGTCCAGCGTGCTGCGCAGCTCGGCCTGGCACCACTTGGCCTGCTGCACCAGGCTGGCCTGCAGGGCCGCGTTGCCAGGGCACAGCAGAGCGGCGTCGCGCATCGCGTCATGCGCCTGCAGCAGCTTGCGCGCCAGCAGCTCTAGCGGGTTCGCTACGTTGGGGATGGACGGCCGATACGCCGCCTTGGTGGTCTCTGTGTTCATCGTCATCGGCTCCTCAGGGTTGGGCCGGCTCATGCCTCTCGGCGGGCCGGGTTGCGTAAAGTCCGTATTGCTCCAGCGCGGCGAGGCTCAGCCCCACCATGTGCGAGACGCGCTTGCCGTTGTGCGTGCGCTCCAGGCTCTCGGCAGCCACCACGTTGGCGGCGCTCAGGGCCCGCTTGAAAACGCGATCGCTCTTCACCGGCAGCGCGTCCCAGAACTCGCGCAGGCTCGGCTCACGGGCGATGTGATCCATCACGTGGCTGGTGCGCACGCACAGCATCTGTTCTTCGTCCTCGGTCTCGTCGAACACGAAGGGGTAGCGGAAGGTGCCGCGCGAGATCTCGCTCAGCAGCGTGTCCACGATCCACACCCACGGCTGGCGCTCGCCTTCGCTGTCCTTGATGTGGCCATTCATCTGCGCGGTCAGGTCGGCCATGAAGCCCCCTGTCGCGATGTCGATGCCGGCAAAGTCGCACAGCAGCTTCCACGCGGCGCGCACCGCGCCGTAGTTGCTCAGCATCCGCTCGGCGCCGGCGTCATCGCCCCGCGCGGCGCAGCTTTGCGTCAGCTCCTGCAGGCAGGTCTGGTGCAGCTGCTGCACCTGGGCCTTGGGGATGGTGGCCAGGTACTCCAGCCACTGCCGCACGGGGAACACCGGCAGGTCTTCCGGCATCAGCGAGCCGCGCATGCTCTTGTCCAGCTGGTTGCGCACAATCTTGCCCTGCAGCGTTTTCACCGGCACGTCCTCGCCGGCCAGCAGCACCGGCGCGCAGATCAGGAAGTCCTTCAGGTCAGCGCCGCGGCGGGTGTGGCTGTACTGGTAGCTCTCCTGCAGGTTGGCCACCGCCTTGTTGATCAGGTCCTGCTTGTTCGCGCTCAGCTCGCCCCAGCCCACCGGATGGCTGGTGTAGCTCACCGAGGTCAAGATCCGGAACTCGGTCTGCATGCTCTGGCGGCTGAACACCGTCATGCCGATCGAGCGCTCCAGGCGCTTCAGGATGGTGTCCTTGCCGGTGCCCTTGTCGGCCTGCATCACGAAGTGCGGCCAGAAGCCCAGAAAGGCCTTCAGGTGCGCGCCCAGCGCCCACACCAGCATCTGCAGCACGCCGTTCTTGCGGAAGGTGGCCTGGTAGGCCGCGATCACGCGCTTGGCGGTGTCGCGCGGCCCTGACGGAAACACCAGGTTCGAATACGGGCACTGCTGTGCCGGGTCGCTGAAGTAGCAGTCGGGGCCCTCGTTCACCACCGGCTGACCGTTGCGCCAGGCCAGGCCCACGAAGTTCACCGCGTCGCGCGCGCCGATATCGGCCGCCCGCTCCATGATGTTGACCAGGCGCGAGAAGCCCGGCGCACTGAACACCGGCCCCAGCTTCTTCCATATCTCGGTGTTGTGCAGCTGCTCATCGTTCACCACGCGGCGCAGCAGCCGGCTGCCCGAGCGCGGCACCTGCACGCTCAGCGCATAGATCGTGGTGGGGCTGGTGTCCTGGTCGCCCGTCATGGTCGACGTCGGGCTGGCAATCGTCACGCGGCTGATGCCGGCAACACGGAAGCCGCACACGTTCTCCAGCTGGAAGTCGCCCTTCTCGTCGGTCTCGTTGCCATCGTCGTCTTTCTTCTTGCCCCACTTGGCGATGTAGCTGGTGAAGTCGTCACGCACGCGGAAGCGCCAGTACACCTCGTTGTCGTGCGCCGGCAAGAAGATGCGGCTGCGGCCCAGCGTCGTCTTGCGGTCGCCCGGCATGCCGGCAATCAGCCAGGGCTCCAGCCGCCGCAGACAGCCCGCCAGCTTGTCAACGCCGAACAGCTGCAGCGCCTCGTTCACGCTGTCCAGTGGCACGGCATCGAGCTTGTCGCCCTGCCCGCCGTCCTTGATCCACTCATCCTGGTCCAGCATCAGCGCGGGCACATCCAGCCCCACCAGCGCCTCATGTGCGGCCCACGCCATCTGCAAGCCGGGGCAGTAGCCCTTGCCCGGCCCCATCTCCTGCGGCTTGCCGGGGCAGATGGCGATCACCACCTGCTTGCCGATGAACAGGCGCCAGTCCAGCGCATGCAGGCCATGCAGGCCGCCCTGCACCGCGACGCAGGCGGTGCCAGGCGCCAGGCACATCTCGACGCTCAGCGCATCCAGCGCGCCAGCCACCAGGATCACCCGCTTGGCTTGCCGGAAGCGCCGCCAGTCCAGGCACCAGAATGCCGCGCGGGACTCGCCGAAGAAGGCGGTCTTGATGCCGCCGTTCAGCTCGGGCTGCAGATAGTCCAGATCCACGCGCAGCACCTCGCCGTCGTGCGCGCTGCGCGCAATCGCGGCGAAGGCATCGCCGCCGTGGCGGGGCTGTCCTGCGGCGATGCGCGGGCTGGTGTAGTCGTTCAGGCCGATCACGCCCTGCTCGACGGCGCGCAGGCCCACCAGGTCGCTGATGCCGCGCGTCTGCAGCCAGGCCGTCAGCAGCAGGCGCCGGGTGCCATCGGCGGCCACGTCCAGCGCACGCTGCGCCACCCAGCGTTCCGGTCGCTGCTGCTCGGCCGCCTGCTCGGTGTCGCCCAGCAGGCCGTAGAGCGCCATGATCTCGGCCACGGCTTCAGCCCAGTGATCCCGGTGCATCGAGCGTGCATGCAGCACCAGCTCCACCGGGCCGCCGTGCAGGCTGACGCTGGAATCCAGCGGGTCCAGCTCGGCCACGTCCACCCAGTGGCTGGGCCGGCCATCCGCCGCGGCAAAGCACTGGATGCTGGGCGAACGGGCCGTGCTCTTGGGGTGCCGAAAGCGGCCGCGGTCACCAGGCCGCTCCAGCCCCAGGCGCAGGGCCAGGTCTTCGCAGTCCACATGCGTCTCGATCTGCTCGATCACCGACGGGCTGTCGTTCGTTGTTGTCGTTGTCTTTGTGCTGGTGCTCATGCCTGGGCTGACACGGTTCGGTCAGGGGCTCCGGTGATGGGTGGATGAGTTCAGAAAAGGGGCCGCGTGGCTGCGTCGCTGCGGGCCTTGCGGGCGAGCTGCTTCTGGTGCACCGCATCGATGGCGGCCTGCACGGCAGCGCGGTGCCGCTCTCGCGCCTCGGGCCGGCGCCCCACCAGGCGCCACCAGGCCCACACCTCGCGCTTCAAAGCCGCGGGCACCAGGCGCCAGTGCTCCACGCACATCAGCATCGGCGCCTCGATCACGTGCTGGCAGCCGTTGGCGGCGCAGGCATAGGTCTGCACCGGTCGGCGGCTGGCTGCGGGAGGGGTCTTGTTCATGGGGCTACCCAGGTGTTCAGTTGCTGGGCCAGCGCCATCACGCCGGCCACGTCTTTGGGGTAAGGCAGTTCAAGCTCGGCCATCACGGCCTCGTCGCTGTCCTCGGAGATGCGCCGCGCCAGGCCCACGCGGTAGTGCTGCTTGTCCTGCTTGGACAGCATCACGCGCTGCTGGCCCTCGGCATGCAGGCGCTGCAAGGCTTGCCGCGCCAGGCGCTCGCCAGCCAGGCGGTATTCCCGCCCCCGGGGGTTGAACATCACTAGCTGCTGCTCCACCAGCTCGGCCAGCGTGTTGTCCACCACAAACGTGCCGAAGGCCTGCAGCGCGTCGTCCAGCGTCGGGCGCGACGCCCAGCTGCCGGCCAGCGCCAGCTGCTTC